>JASKKR010000031.1 GCA_030154085.1 Candidatus Cloacimonadota bacterium
TTGAAACCAACAACAGGGTTCAAGCTCAATGGAAGTACTTTGATTATAGACAGCATAAAAGAAGAAGAAGCTTTATTAAACAGCTGTGATAGGGAGTCAGATAATAAAAAAGCACTTATCCGATAAAAAATCGGATAGCGAATAGTCAGTTTTCAGGTTTTATGCAGATATAGCTGTATCCATCCACCACCTTTAAAATATCAAGATTCACTCCCTGACTCGATGATGCAGCAGTTTTTTAGCAAGATGTGCGCAGAAATATCGACGGTGGATAGTATTTTCTTTTATTTCCCAGGGATCTGGGGAAGGTAACTTTGCCATTGACTAAAAATGGGCTTCTGATTGAATGGAATGCAAAGAAAAAATATATGGTAAATCTGGAGGAAAGATGAACAAAGCCGTCGTAGTATGTGCTAAGCGCAGCCCCATCGGAAACTTTGGTGGAACCCTCAAAGACATTTCCGCCGTAGATTTGGGGGTGCGCACCCTCAAGGCGATTTTAGCAGAAACGAATCTCGACCCAGGAGCTATCGATGAAGTGATAGTCGGCAATGTCTGCGGAGCTGGGCTGGGACAAAATGTAGCTCGTCAGATCAGTATTAATTCCGGGATTCCGGACTATGTGCCAGCCTATACTGTCAACAAGGTCTGTGGAAGCGGAATGAAAGCCGTAACTTTAGCAGCACTAATGATAACAACTGGAGAAGCTGAGGTAATTGTCGCAGGCGGCACAGAAAATATGAGCCAGATCCCTTATGCACTCAAGGATGCTCGTTGGGGCGCCCGCATGGGAGATAAGAACATGGTTGATCTCATGATTCGCGACGGTCTATCTGATATATTCAATGACTATCACATGGGCGTCACCGCTGAAAACCTCGCCGAGAAATATGCAATTAGCCGAGAAGAACAAGATGCCTTTTCTGCTATGAGTCAAAATAAGACTGAGGCTGCTCAGAAGTCTGGTAAATTCTCAGACGAGATCGTCCCAATCACCATTCCACAAAGGAAAGGGGATCCGATCGTGATGGATAAAGACGAGATGCCCCGCCCCGGAGTGACCACGGAAAGCTTAAGCAAGCTGCGTCCTGCCTTCAAGAAGGACGGGACAGTCACAGCCGCCAGCAGCAGTGGTATCAATGATGGAGCAGCTCTGCTTTTAGTCATGAGTGAAGCCAAGGCACAAAAACTGGGACTCACACCCTTGGCATACTTTATAAATAGCGCGTCGGCAGGCGTGGACCCCGCTATCATGGGTTATGGTCCCGTTCCTGCGATCAAGAAAGTGCTCCAAAAAAGTGGATGGTCACTAAACGATATTGAATTGGTGGAACTCAATGAAGCCTTTGCCGCACAGTCTCTTTCCGTATTTAAGGGACTGGAAAAGGAAGGTTTGGGACAACTCAATCCAGAGATCGTGAACGTCAATGGGGGTGCTATCGCTTTGGGGCATCCCATCGGAGCCAGTGGAGCGCGCATCATCGTTACCCTTCTACATGAAATGAAGCGCCGCAATAACAAAAAAGGTCTCGCTTCCCTCTGTATAGGTGGGGGCATGGGCATAGCAAGTCTTTGGGAGAGGAAATAATCATGGCAGAAAAATTGAAACTCGATAAAAGCATGGCACTATATGAGGAAGGGCTGAAGCTTGTTCCCGGTGCAGTAGCAGGAATTCGTAGACCCTACAATTTTGTACAAGGAGAATATCCGATATTTTTTGAATCCGGCAAAGGCGCTCACGTCACGGATGTGGACGGCAATGAATACATCGACTACCTTTGCGCTTATGGTCCTATCATCATCGGTTATCGCGAAGCAGAGATTGATAGAGCTGTGCAAGAGCAAGTAAACAACAAAGGCTTTTGTTTTTCTCTGACTCAGCCTCAGCAAAATGAATTGGTGAAAGTATTGCGGGATACAATCCCTTCCTGTGAGATGGCATCTTTGGTTAAGACTGGCAGTGATGCCACCACGATCGCCATCCGCGTAGCCCGCGCCAATACCGGTAAAACTAAGATCGCCCGATGCGGATATCACGGTTGGCACGATTGGTGTGTGGAAGTAAAAGGTGGCATTCCCGAGAAACTTTATGAAGATGTGTTGGAATTTCATTATAATGATTTAGACGGTTTGGAAGAGATTCTTAATGCCAATAAAGACGATATGGCAGGGATCATCATTACCCCGGTGGGTCATCCTCTGGGAGCTCCAGTTCAGATGCCAAAGCCAGGATATTTGGAAGCTGTGCGCGAGCTGGCAGATAAATATAACTGTCTTTTAATCTTTGACGAAATCCGCAGCGGATTCCGCGTCGCCTTAGGTGGAGCGCAAGAGCTATTTGGCGTAACCCCGGATCTCTCTACCTTTGGCAAAGCTATGGCAAATGGATATGCCCTGGCAGCCTTGGTAGGTAAAGAAAAATATATGAAAGTCTTGGCGGACGAAGTATTCCTATCCTCCACCTTCTTCCCCAATAGTGACAGCATTGTGGCAGCGCTGAAGACCATCGAGATTCTCAAGCGTGATAAGGTCTTGGACGTGATCAAAGCCAAAGGTGAGAAATTTGGCAAAGAAGTTGAGAAAGTGATTGCCGAATCTGGAATGCCCGTAGAATTCAGTGGGGCACCCTGGATGCCATATGTGACCTTCACCAAAGATGAAAAAGGCTTGTACAAAAAGCTTAGAACTCAGTTTTACACGGAACTGATCCGCCGCAAGGTCTTCTTGCAGCCGTACCATCATGGATATATCAGTTACCGTCATACAGATGAAGACCTAAGCTACACCGTGGGAGCTATCAAAGAATCGTTGGACGAAATCAAGAAGATGGTTTAGGAGGGAAAATTGGCTAAATACGTCTTCGTAATGGGTGGGGTGTTATCCTCTTTAGGTAAGGGAATAGCTACAGCCTCCATTGGGCTGTTACTTAAGTCAATGGGCTATAAGGTGGTAACACAGAAGTTTGATCCTTACCTGAATGTGGATCCCGGAACTATGAGCCCCTTCCAGCATGGAGAGGTATTTGTCACGGATGATGGTGCAGAGACAGATCTGGATCTGGGACATTATGAACGCTTTGTGGATCAGGCACTCACCAAAGACAGTAGCTGCAGTGCCGGTCAAGTCTATGAGAGCGTGCTCACAAACGAACGACGCGGAGTGTATCTGGGCAAGACAGTTCAGGTGATACCCCATGTAACAGACGAGATCAAGCGCCGCATCACGCGCCTATCCAAGGATAATGACATTATTATCACCGAGATCGGAGGCACAGTTGGCGACATCGAGAGTCTTCCTTTTTTGGAAGCGGTGCGTCAATTGCGCCTCGATCTGGGGGTGGAAAACACCTTAAACATCCTCCTCACCTATGTCCCCTATATCAAAGCGGCAGGAGAGCTCAAGACCAAGCCATCCCAGCATAGCGCATACAAGCTTCGGGAAATAGGGATCCAGCCGGATATCCTCCTCTGCCGTAGTGAGAAACCATTTGCCGATGAAATATATAGCAAGATTGCACTCTTTACAAACGTCCCGAAGAGTAACGTTATCAATGCAATAGACGTCAATTGCGTCTATGAGATTCCGCTGATCTATCAGAAAGCTAATCTTCCTGAAATCATCTGTAAGCATTTTAATCTGGCTCAATGCGATATTGATCTAAGCGACTGGAAAAAATTTCTGGATAACAGAGCCCAAAGTCAGGGAAAGGTCTCCATCGCCGTTTGCGGAAAATATGTGAAGCATCAAGATGCTTACAAAAGCGTCGTGGAAGCGCTCTATCATGCAGCTGCCGGCATCAAAAAGAAACTTCATATCCACTGGGTAGATTCGGAGAGAAACTTCAAAACTAAAGATCTGGAAAAAGAACTTGCGGGCATGGATGGAATCCTTATCCCCGGCGGATTTGGAATTCGCGGCATTGATGGCAAGATAGCCATCTCGCGTTATGCCAGGGAGCATAATATCCCAATTTTGGGTATCTGTTTGGGCATGCAGGTCATGGTGATTGAATTTGCACGCAATGTCTGCAAATTGAGCGCTGCAAATAGCGCTGAGTTTGATGAGCTATGTCCTCAACCAGTGATCCATCTCATGGAAGACCAACGCTATAGAGAGCTGGTGGGTGGTTCTATGCGACTTGGCGCATACAATTGCAAACTGTCTCCAGGAAGTCTGGCTCATAAAGCTTATGGCAGCCTCCAGATCAGTGAACGCCACCGTCACCGCTATGAATTTAACAACGACTATCGCGAGACACTGAGTAAAGCAGGACTAAAATTTACGGGACTATCTGAAAATGAGCTCTTGGTGGAAATCATCGAAAATCCATCGTGTGACTTCAATATTGGAGTACAGTTTCATCCAGAATTCAAATCCCGTCCCAACCGCCCTCACCCTCTCTTTTTGGAGCTGTTAAAAGCCGCCTCGAAGGAATAAATGGCGATAATTGTAAAGAAATTTGGCGGGAGCTCGGTGGGGAATGTGTCTCTGATCCGAAATATAGCTGCTCGCTTGGCAAAGGACTATCGCAAAGGGGATCAATTAGTCTTGGTGGTCTCTGCGATGGCAAAGACTACCGACAGTCTGTTTGAGCTCGCTTACGAGATCACCAGGCATCCCTCGCGCCGAGAGATGGATATGCTGCTCACCGCCGGGGAAAGAATCTCGATGTCACTGCTCTCCTTGTCACTTTTAGAGGAAGGCATCCCATCTATCTCATTTACTGGGTCCCAAAGTGGGATTATCACAGATGAGCATCATGGAAATGCCAAGATCCTACGAGTCAATGCATTCCGCATCATGGAAGAACTTACTAAGGGGAAAGTTGTGATCGTTGCCGGATTTCAGGGTGTGAGTACAAGCAAAGAGATCACGACTCTGGGAAGAGGAGGGTCTGACACCTCGGCAGTAGCTTTGGCTTGCTATTTGGGAGCAGAGAAATGTGAGATCTACACTGATGTCAAGGGCGTCTACACAGCAGATCCGAGGATCGTGGAAAACGCTCGCTTTATTCCAGAAATCAGCTACCTGGATATGTTGGCTTTGGCATACTCCGGATCCAAGGTTCTGCATCCCAGAGCGGTCGAATTTGCCTACAAATATCACGTCCCGGTTGAGGTTAAATCCTCATTCACTTTTGAACCGGGCACTATGATCAGAAATGATGAGATAATAAGAGATGAAAATATGGAAGAACGGAAAATCAACTCCATTTCACACAAAGAAAATATACTTTGCTATCGGATAGCGCCTGATGCCAAAGCACTGCTGCTTTTGAATAATTGGCATCATGAGATATTTAAGATCCAGATCGAAAAAGAAGTTTTGGAGATCTATGTCGAATCTTCATTTGAGCCAGAGATCGACTACCTTCTGGATAATTCTGCTTACGAAAATTATAGCAAAGAAAGGAATCTGGGCTTTGTGGTCTTAGTAGGTTTGGGTCTCGCTACGGATCCTGCTTTTTTGGCAAAAATTATCAGCCTAACTTCCGAGATAGGAGTGAAAAGGATCTCACACAGCGAACGGAGCTTGGAACTGATGCTCGCCTCGGACTCTGTCAAGAAGACGGTAGCCCTACTTCACAAAGAGCTAATGGAGAAATAATGAAGTATATTGTCACCAGCGCCCTTCCCTATGCCAATGGCAAGCTGCATGTAGGTCATGTGGCAGGAGCATATTTGCCCGCGGATATCTTTGTCCGTTATCTACGCCTGAAAGGCGAGGATGTGATCTACATATGTGGAACTGATGAGCATGGCACACCCATATCCATCTCAGCCGATCAAGAAGGCATCACGCCCCAGGAAGTTGTAAACCGCTATCACGACATCATGGTCGAAGCCTTTGCGGGAATAGGGATAGAATTTGATAATTTTTCCGGAACCGCCAGAGCAGAACATCATAAGCTGGCACAAAAGTTTTTTATAGAACTTTACGAAAATGGGCACATAAAACCCAAGACTACACGGCAATTTTATTGCGAACATGATAAACGCTATCTACCCGACCGCTATGTGGAGGGAATCTGCCCAAAGTGTGGCAATGGAGGAGCGCGCGGCGATCAATGTGACAAATGCGGAGGCACTTATGAGACGGTCTCCCTCAAAGATCCCAAGTGTAAGATCTGTGGCAATAAACCCGTAATCCGCGAGACCAAACATTGGTTTATCCAACTTGATCGTTTTACAAACGAACTCAAAGAATGGATCTCACACAAGGACTATTGGAAAGAAAACGTCCGCAACTTTATGCTGAATCTTTTGGAACAAGGGCTCATTGAGCGCTCCATCACCCGGGATCTAAGCTGGGGTGTGCCAGTTCCTCTGCCAGAAGCTGAAGGCAAGGTGTTATACGTCTGGTTTGATGCTCCTATCGGCTACATTTCCTCCACCATCGAATGGGCAAAGAAAATTGGCAAGCCGGATCTCTGGAAAGACTATTGGTTGGACAAAGATACTCGCCTCATCCATTTTATCGGTAAAGACAATATCATTTTTCATGCTTTAATCTGGCCAGCTATGCTGATGGGACAAAATACTCCATATTGTCTGCCATACGATATTCCTGCCAATGAGTTTATGAACCTGGAAGGAGAGAAGATCTCCACAAGTAGAAATTGGGCAATTTGGGTGGACGAATTTGTGAAAGACTTTGATGGTGAATATCTGCGCTATTATCTGGCAGCAAATGCCCCTGAGCGTCAAGATGCCGACTTCAGTTTTAAAGATTTTCAGCTCAAGATCAATGGTGAACTAAACAATGTCATAGGAAATCTTGGGCATCGTATCTTTAGTTTTGCAGCCAAACATTTTGGATCTAAGATCGAGCAGACAGAGCTTTCTGAGGATGCGGAAGCCTTCTTGAAGAAAGCAGATACTACCATGGCAGAGATCGCCCTGGCTTATGAAAACTATCAAGTGAAAAAGAATACACGCAGTATCCTGGAACTGGCTCGGCTTGGCAACCGCTGGTTTGATGAACAAAAACCTTGGAAACAGATCAAAGAAGATAAAAAATCTGTCCAAGAGACTCTATGGGTATGTGCTTCGCTATTGCAAAGAATATCCGTGGCACTCAGCCCAATCTTGCCCAAACATATGCAAGCTCTCAGGACCATGATGGGCTTGCCAAATCCACCCACTTGGGAAGATGCCTTTAACAAGCATGACTTTGTCCTGCACGAGGTTCAGCCACTTTTTAGTAAGATCGATGATGAAGCCATCGAGTCTCAGATCCAAAAGTTGCATAGCATGGCTACTATGACATCGGTAAAGAATTATGAGCCAGTAAAACCGGAAATAAGCTATGAGGATTTTGCTGCTATGGATCTTAGACTCGCCAAGATTATCGCCGCAGAACCAGTGCCAAAGACTGATAAGTTGCTCAAGCTTAGAGTAGATCTGGGTTTTGAGACCAGAGAGCTGGTGGCAGGCATCGCTCAAAGCTACAAAGCTGAACAATTAGTCGGCAAAACGGTTACCATGCTGGTAAATCTGAAACCCCGCAAGATTCGGGGCATCGTCTCAAATGGCATGATTTTGGCAGCTCATGATTCGAATGGATTACACATAGTCGGTTCTGAGCAAGGAGAACCTGGATCACAGGTACAGTAATGAAACATATCTCTCTGATCCTGATCTTTATCAGCTCCCTGCTTTTTGCAGCGGAATTCAGAGAGGGAACCCTCTTTTTGGAGATTAATCTGGCAACTGACCAGAGAATTGAGATCTCCGCCAACACTACCTACATCAGCGATGAAAGCGGTCTCTTTGGACAAGAATTACATGGCAATCTAGCCTTTGAAAGTCTGCCCGGAGCAGTGGAAAGCAGATTTGGCATCTTGGATTGGGTTCAGGAAGCTGGACCAGAAAGCCCACCGGATGGAGTTTTAAGCAAAAGCTTCGCTTGGGAAGAAGATCATCTTGTCCTAAAACAAGAGATGCACTACTTTTTAGAGCAGAGCTTTAGCGACAAAGACCGCGCTCTCGACTTTGCCCATGTCCTGGGAATTAACCCGAAAAACGTGCACGAAATCCCGATTGTCAACCCTCGGATCAAAGTGATTGATGCCTCTGGTGAGGAATTCTACTTTGAAAGTCCGATCCGGATTATTAGCGATCAATTGTGGCTGAGAGATCGCGTCTATGACTCTGAATTTGTCCTTAAAGTCATCAATGGCAAGCTTGTTCTGAACCACGTAGTTCCCTTGGAAGAATATATCGCTGGAGTCATTCCAAATGAGATCGGAAATGATTGTCCGATGGAAGCTCTCAAGGCACAAGCGGTGGCAGCCCGGTCTCATGCCGTCAGTCTTCTGCTTTACAATCGTCATCAGAATGATGGTTACGATCTCTGCAACAGCACCCATTGCCAAGTTTATAAAGGTAAGTATCTGCGCAATGATGAGATCAATCAAGCTGTGAGTGCAACTGCCCTCGAGATTATGACAGTGGAAGACAGAGTAGCAGATGCCACTTACCACTCCAGCTGCGGAGGTAAGACGGATTCTTCTCATGCCATCTGGAATGGAAAAGATATCCCCCATTTAAGTGGATCCATCTGCATTCCTGAAGCAAAGAACTTTGATCTCACAAGTGAAAGCGGGGCAGCACGCTGGATCGACAGTCCCTTGGATACATCAGGCATGAGCTCTTGGGAAAGAGGGTCACTGAATTGGCAAAAAAACATCAGTTCCTCTGAGCTCGCTAAAAATCTCGGGGTCAGCAGTATCCGCAGCATCCGCATTGTTAAGCGTGGTAAATCCGGCAGAATAACCTCTATGCTCATCAATAATACTCATCGCATCGATGGAGAATATAGGGTTCGACAAGCTTTTGGAATGCTCCCCTCGTCCTTCTTCTATTTTGCAGGGCAGGCTGGGAAAAACATAATCTACCCTGGAAAAATGATCACTCTCAAGGGACGGGGATCGGGTCACGGAGTAGGAATGTGCCAGGTGGGAGCTCTACGAATGTCCAGAAACGGCAAGAATTATACCGAGATCCTGCAAACTTACTACCCAAATATAAGATTATCAACACAATGGATACCAGATGAATACAAATGAAGGAAGCCTACTACGAGGCACTATATGTGACAATCAATTCCGCCTTTTTGCGGCTGATACTACCGCGATCGTACAATATGTGCGAGATACGCACGATCTCTATCCTCTACCATCCATTTTGATGGGGAGAATCATCACTGCCGCTGCCCTAATGAGTGGCGAGCTTAAAATACCCCACAGCGAGATCACCATCCGCATTGATGCCGAAGGAGCCCTCAGAGGCGGGATAGCAATCGCCACCATTGAAGGGCATCTACGTGGCTATGCCTTTGAGCCCAAACTGTGGCTTGAAGACAGCCGAGATAATCTCGAGGTCGGCAAGAATCTGGGGAAGGGCACTCTCACCGTGATCAAGCAAAGCGGATTGAAATCCCCCTATCAAGGTAGTATTGCCCTTGTTGATGGTGAAATTGCCACCGATCTAGCACACTATTATCTGCAAAGCGAACAGATCCATTCCGTGGTTAACCTGGGAGTTATGATCGACCCAGAAGCCCGTATCCGTGCGGCAGGCGGGATCATGATCCAAGAACTCCCCAACGCAGATATCAGGATCAGCAAGAAGATCGAAGCAAATCTGGCCAAAACGCCAAATGTCTCAGATCTCATGGATATGGGACTCAGTATCACCGATATCCTGCACAAGTTTATCCTCAAAGACGTGGATTGGGAAATCACAAAGTCCACTCCTCTATCATTTGCCTGCAATTGCAGCAAAGAACGCTTTGCCAAAGCCCTCTTGTTATTGGGAAGTCAAGAGTTATCCCAAATGCAAGACGGAATTGAACCAATCTGCCACTATTGCAACAAAAGCTATCCTTTTAGTAAAGAAGAGATCAGCGAACTGATCCGGAGCTTAGATAAGAAATGAAATACCGCCATATCCTCACGTCCCTTATGCTTGTTTTTTCCTGCTGGTTGTCAGCAACACCATCGCTGGAGGACTTCCGCTTTCTATTGGATAAAGAGCAGTTTCAGCTCATCCAAAAATATGAGAGTGACTTCCTGCAATTGAGTCAATCACCAAACTTGGAAGAGCGCCAAATCTTACTGGAATATGCCCAACGCACCAATCAGATGGACTTGGCAATGAATCTGCATTACCAAATAGCCCGAGACTTTGGTTCTTTGGAAGATGCCTTGCAGTGGCTCATTTTGCAGAGCATCTTAGAATTAGATCCTGATGAACTGAGGATTCAGCATGGAGTGCTTTCACGCAGTTTTTACAACACTGCCGATTCACTAATCTTTGCATACTATAGTCTTGGAGAAGAGGATCAGGATATCTTGTCTACAATTCAAACTCTGACTGAGTACAATGATGTGATCGAAGCCAGCGCTAAGGCACTAGTGGATGAGATTGCTATTCAAACCGACTCAAACCAAGCTCTGGAAACGGTTGCGACTCTGTATGAAACCTATCCTCATTCAAAATGGCATCAAGCAGCCTATTACTATCAACTATACCATCTCAGCCAGCTTAAGGATTATACAGCCTTTGAGGAAGCGGTGAGTCTTTATCAAAATAAAAGCGCCGCACACGCCTATATCACAGCATTATTCAAGCTCAGTCCCACCCTGCGCCGAGATTATGCAGCCGGAGAGGCAAATCTCACCCTACTAAAAGATGCCCAGCGTAACCTTGAAGTTGCCGCGCAAGCTCAAAGCGCGTTCGTGCTCTTTGACCATTATGAGGATAATCACTGGCAAAACAAGGTGCGTATCCTCGACGCTAAAGCTCGTTACTATCTGGAGCTTGCATTGATTGCTCCCAAAGGATTATTTGGAGATGAGGAAGACCTTTTCGGTCTCTTATCCGCACCAGATCAGAAACACAAGGAATTTTTAGCTTCTTTGGACGAAATTGAGTTTGAAAACAATAACCAGGGCGAACAAGCAGAGCTTTATTTCTGGAAAGCTCGCAGTAAAGCTCTCTTTGACACAAGTGCCCTCCAGGAATCTGCATTGCGAGATTTCGGGCAATGCCTGATCTTGGGAGCACCACGTAAGCGCTATGATAATGACGCTTTGAACTATATAAGCCAGATTCTGCGCAACAGCGGCTCACAAGAAGAAGCATTGGACTATATCCGAAAGATCTTCGATTATGACGGGATCATCTTTGAAACTACCCAAAGCTTTGCAAATAAAAACTACATGCGCGCAGCTTTGGCAGATTATGACAACGATGGCTTGATTGATATCCTCTTTAATGGTAAATATATCTATCACAATGACGGCGACTTTGTCTTCACTCCGCATCCGGATGAATTTATCTCTCAGAACCTAAATTCTAGCGGAGGCATTTGGGCAGATTTTAATAAAGACGGTCTTTTGGACTTTGTCAGCATATCGCATAGCGATGATGGCTCTGGAGAAGCTCTAATGAAGCAAAATCTGGATCACAGTTTCGTAAAAGTAAATCCCAAAGCTGGCGATATCGACGACCAAGTACCTTCCGAAGGGGTCGCTTTTGTGGATATAGATGGGAAAGGATATCCCTCAATATATATAGCAAATTATGAACTGTGGCAAATTAGCAGCGGTTTCCCTGATCGATTCTGGTATAATGATGAAGGCAGCTTCAGAGATGAAAGTTATAAACGCGGCTTCCTCTCCCCCGCCTATGCTGACAATCCAGGTCTCCCTGGCAGAGGTGTTGCTCCTGCCGATTTTGACAACGATGGCAAACAAGAAATCTTGGTCACCAACTATCGCCTCAACCGCAATTTCCTCTTTAAACAAGCCGATTCAATCTTTGTAGATCTGGCAGCACTCTATGGTGTAGCAGGACAATATAAAAATGGGTATTATGGACATTCCATCGGAGCAGATTGGGGTGATATTGATAACGATGGAGACCTAGACCTGATCATAGCCAATCTTGCCCATCCAAGATTCATTGATATCTCGGATACCACTATCCTATTTAGAAACGATGGTTTACAGCACCGGATAGTGGAAGCAGATACCCTTTATTACTGGCAATTTACTGATATCACCGAAAATGCTGGTATTACATATGACGAACTCCATGCCGAACCCCTCTTCTTTGATGCTGATAACGATGGAGATTTAGACCTTTTTATTAGCACAGTCTACGAGAATGAGCGCAGCTATCTATATCGCAACGATGGAAATAGCACCTTTACTGACATTACCTTCCTCAGCGGAGCAAGAGTCTACAACGGCTGGTCTTGCGCTACCGGCGATCTTGATCGGGATGGACTCCTAGATCTGGTGATTGGTAGTGCAAATGGCACCAAGGTGCTAAAGAATAATACCCAAACCGAAAATCGAGCCTTGTACCTCAAACCTATTTACAAGGGTCCACACATCGACCTTTTGCCAGTATCTTTACAAATGCCAGATCATCCAAATAGCCCTGCTTTCGGCACCAGAGTAAAATTAAAGTTAGTCAATCCGAATGGAAATAGCTCCGTCCTTATCCGGGAATTGAGCTCTGCCAAAGGCAGCAGCACTCAAAATGCACCTGAACTGCATTTTGGCTTAGGTAATGCCGAGATTATCAGCTTTGAGCTCTGGAATTAAGAATAATGATCCACATTCGTAGCAATTTCTTCAATCCCATCTCAGTCTCTGAGACAGCCTTTTTGGAAGATCATGTCATCACCATTGACCAAGGTAAGATCCAAAGCATCGTGCCATTTACACAGCATCATGGAGCTTGGGAGGATCACCGAAACCACATCGTTCTTCCTGGTTTGATAGATTTACATGTGCATCTTTCCCAATTTAGAATCCGAGGCTTGTATGAGCCGGCTCTTTTGCCTTGGCTGGAAAAGAACGTCTTCCCAGAGGAAAGCCGTTCCCAAAATCCAGATTTTGCCCGGCAACTCAGCCGTGATTTTTTCAGCGATTTGCTACGTAAAGGAACGACCTTTTCTGTGATCTATACTGCTCCCTACCGTGAAGCAGCTGATGCTGCTTTTGAGGTTGCACAAGAAATGGGTATCCGTTGCCTGATCGGCATGACTATGATGGATATGAATGCCCCAGATGCACTTCTACAAACTACAGATTATGCCTTAAAAAACAGCGTCGAACTATATGAAAAGTGGAATGGTAGCGACCTTGGATTTATCTTCACTCCCCGTTTTGCCCCGACCTGCTCTGAATCTCTCATGCGCGAAACTGGATCATATGCAGCAAAACACAAGGCTTTTATACAAACCCATCTCTCAGAAAATCTGGATGAGATCGCCTGGGTCAAAGACATCTTTGGTAAAGAGAACTACACCAAAGTCTATGATTCTTTTGGTCTCTTAGGTCCTCGCACTATCCTGGGTCATGCCATACACCTTTCTGACCAAGAACTGGACATCCTCAGTGATACTAAAACCTGCATTGCCCATTGTCCAGATTCAAATTTCTACTTAAAAAGCGGTGAATTTGCTCTACGTAAGGTTTCTGAGCATGGGATCCCCTTTGGTTTGGGCAGTGACGTCGGAGCTGGAACTACTCTAAACATGCTTTCGCATGCTAAATATATGAACTACCGTCAAAGTAATGACCCCATCCTTGCTGCGGAAATGTTGTATCGCGTCAGCCTTGGCAATGCGAAGATCCTATCTTTGCAAGAACGTATTGGCTCTCTTGATCCTGGTAAAGATGCAGACCTCATCTTTCTGGAACCTCCCCAAGGTTTTCCAATAAACACAGCTAGTTTGGCTCAAGCTTTCTTTCTTCAGGATGATTTTACAATCCGCAGAGTAATGACTTTGGGAAGAGATCGCTCTGTTCTTGCCAACTAAGCAAATAAAGAATATGATAAACATTTTTTCAAACCCCAATTTTCAGACTTTAAGGAAAATTGGAACCCTTCTTGCATAAATGTAAGATGTAGTTTTTTGCCAATATTGTTATGGCCTAAGATTCTAGTAATATGCACAAATAAGGAGAAACCTGTGAAAAAGATACCAATAATTATGTTGCTGATCTCATCAGTAGCTATCTTGACAGCAGCTATAGTTTGGGATGATGCCGTTCCACTCCGTCAGGGAGCAAACATCGAATGGTTTAGAACGGGTGTTGAGACCCTCGATGGTGAAGCAATTTATGTCTGGAGCGACACAACTCTCGGAGAACGTGACCTTTGGGCTCAAAAAGTCGACGCAAACGGCAATCTCGTTTGGGGAGAACCGCTTCTAATTGACAGCAAGCTCGACCGTCAAGAAGACCCCGTGATTTGTCAAACCAGCGATGGCAACTATATCATTGCCTGGATAGACTTTGCTTTTGATCTTGATGGTGATGTATATGCTCAGAAAATTAATGATGATGGTGATCTACTGTGGCAAGAAGGTGGTGTGCCTGTCTGCACATACACCGGAATTCAGATCAGCCTCAATATGGAACCAGATCTGAATGGTGGAGCTTTCATCGTTTGGAGCGACCGGAGAAACCCCAGCGAAGATCTCTATGCTCAAAGAATTTCTTCTACAGGCACTCCTCTATGGACAGTCAATGGTATTCCCGTCGCAAATGAAATCAGCAATGAAGTTCAAAATACCATGCTTCCTGATGGACAAGGAGGCATGATGATCGCTTACACCAGCACTTTTAGTGGGAATTCCGATATATATGCCAAACACTTTGACGAAAATGGAAACATGACCTGGGATGAAGCTCTGCCTTTGGCTGTCGCGGGAGGAAACCAAAGTGGTATACGTATGGCAGCTCTCTCGGGTGGCGAATTTGTCTTTACTTGGGCTGATCAACGTAACAACGATCCTGACATCTACGGTCAAAAAATAAACATAGCCGGTGACATCCTTTGGAGTGATCCTTTCATAGTATATGCAGACCAGGATCAAGAAACTCCTGCTCCACAGAATAATCCGAGAATTCAAGCCACTACAGATAATGGAGCTGTGATCGTATGGGAAGACAACCGCTTGGATGCTCAGGATGTGGATCTTTTTGCTCAAAAGCTCGCTGCTGATGGGTCTAAGCTTTGGGGTGATGATGGCATTGCTTTATCCACTGCCCCCTTTGCGCAAATCAGACAGCGTATGGCTGCCGATGATAATGGTGGCGTTTACATCGTTTGGGATGACCTTCGCAATGGTAATTCTCCCAATGATGATATATATGCTCAACATCTTACTACCGATGGTGTAGCTCTTTGGACAGCCAACGGCAAGCCTATATGTACCCAGCCAAATACACAGTCCGGTGGTTTAATTAAAGTTTCAGAAGGAAATATATACATCAGCTGGATGGACGTTCGCAATGGCAGTGTTGGTCTCTATTTCCAAGTTTTAGACGCTGTCGGAAACACCCTGCTCGCTGATGATGGAAATCTAATCTTTTGGGGCTTGAGTGGGGATGCTACCAAAGGTCAATATAGAATCGTCCCACAATTGGATAACACGCTAATCGTTTGGCAAGACACCAGGTTTGCATATCAAGGCGTTCGCATCTTTTACCAGATTCTCACCGAAGATGGGGAGACTCTTTTGGAAACAAATGGTCGCCCATTGACAGTCAGTGGCGGAGGTGATCAGAGAAACCCTCAAGCCATCAGCACACCTGACGGGCACGTTGCAGTCGTCTGGGTCGATAGCAGAAGTGGAAATCCAAGTGTCTATGCTCAGCTTTTAAGCCCTTCTGGAGACCGTCTCTGGGGAGACAACGGCATCAAGCTGACAGAAGATGAATTTCTTGGCCAAGATGATCCGATGGTCAGTTACCACGATGGTAGTTTCTATTTCGGTTGGTCAAATCTGAATAATTATGGCTCATCTTTGCGCTACTTTGTTTTCGGTCAACGTATTGAAGACGGAATTAAGATGTGGGGACCCAATGGTATTATGATTTCTTCCATGGCAGAAGATGACCTTCTTGTGAACGAAAGTAGGCTTACTCAGCTTATAGAAGACTACTATATCTGGCATAGAGAGGATTCCTTAACGAACTATCAGTATGTCGAAGTGCGTAGAATGGCACCAAATGGGCAAAGTGCTCCCGGCTGGGATGATTATGGTATGACTACTACAGATGGTCTCACCGGAATAATCATCCATCGCTTACCTATAGCACATCGCACTCCTCAAGGAATTTACATTGCTTGGGATGATTATCGCTCATATGTTTTGCACTATTATGCTCAACATATTTCAGATACGGGAGAACGTCTCTGGGACCAGGAAGGTGTAAGTCTTGCTGATAACACTCGCGAACAAGTGCTGGCAAGTACAACTGTGACAGATAATGGCATCACCACCGTCTGGTGCGAAAACGTCAATGGGATGCATGATATATTCGCTCAAAAGTTTGCTTTCTCTGGAGATAGACTTTGGGGAAATTTCGGAACTGAAGTAGTCCAAAAAGACTCCACTCAGTCTGATCCCTGCATAGTCAGCTTTGCAGATAACGGTATGATGGTTGCCTGGACTGACTATAGGACAATTGATAGTGATATCTATTATGACTATCTGAACAACAATGGTGAGCTGGTACACGGCTTAGGCGGTGCTATTCTCTCGGATGCTATCAAATCCCAATACTCTCCTTTAGCTACTGTGGTAAATGATAACGCCTACGTAATCTGGGCTGATGGACGCAGCAGTGGTAAGACGGAAATCTTGGGACTCTTTGCTCAAAAACTAAATAATGAAACCGTCTCAATTGATTTCCCAAATAGTCCCGGAGTTCCAAACCCAAAATTGGAACAAAACTACCCAAATCCGTTTAACCCTCATACCAATATTGCATTGAATATGCCGCGCAAAGGCTCAGTAGAGCTCAAAATCTATAACAGTAAGGGGCAACTTGTAAAGTCACTCTTTAGCGGAGATTTGGAGCAAGGGCTTCATAGCTTTACTTGGGATGGGCGAGATAACAACGATATGTCTGTTTCAAGTGGGATCTATTTCTATTCTGTAGAAAGCGGAAGCTACCGTGAAACCCGCAAAATGCTTCTGATGAAATAAAATTAAAATATCAAAGTCAAACAAGCCCGGTTCTAGAGCCGGGCTTTTTTGTATCATTTTTCTTCTTTGTGTATTGTACTCTCTCTTTTTCTGTTTTGACCGCGACTCCAATTTGCCTCCCAAGCGACCCAATTTTCCATGCCAAGAAGCTTTTCCTACGACACTGCCCATTTACTTCTTGACCACTCTTTATTAGAAGCAACTGACGGATATTGTCCTATAGAGCTAACTTGAATATCAACCCAAAAATTCTCTTGACTTGATATCCGTTTATCAGCTATTGGTAAATATTATAAATGGAAAGGAAACCAAATGGATAATGAATCAAAGACTGTAGTCCCGAATTTCATTCGTAATATTATAGATGAAGATCTAAAATCCGGAAAGCATAACTATATCATCACACGCTTTCCGCCGGAACCTAATGGATATTTGCACATCGGTCATGCCAAATCTATCTGCTTAAACTTTGGTCTGGCTAGAGATTACGGCGGCAGATGCAATCTTAGATTTGACGACACCAATCCCGTCAAAGAAGATGTGGAATATGTTAATAGTATCATAGAAGATATCCACTGGCTCGGTTTTGATTGGAAAGAGCATATGTATTTTGCCTCTGATTACTTTGAGAAACTCTATGAATTTGCCGAGATCCTAATCAAAGCTGGCAAAGCGTTTGTCTGCGACCTCAGCTTTGAAGAGCTTCGTGAATATCGTGGAACGCTTACCGTTCCTGGCAAAAACAGCCCGTATCGGGAAAGATCAGTCGAGGAAAATTTAGATCTTTTCCGGCGCATGAGATCTGGTGAATTCCCGGAAGGCAGCAAATCGCTCCGAGCCAAAATTGATATGTCGAGTCCCAATCTCAATATGCGAGATCCAGTGATATATCGTATCAAAAAAACTACCCATCATCGTACTGGCAATAATTGGCAGATTTACCCCATGTATGACTATACTCATTGCATATCAGATGCTTTGGAGGGGATCACTCACTCGATATGTACACTTGAATTTGAAGATCATCGCCCGCTTTATGACTGGTTCTTGGATCAACTTCCTGTCCCCTGCCATCCTCGTCAGATAGAATTTGCCAGACTTAATCTGAGCTACACCGTGATGAGCAAAAGAATGCTCTTAGAATTAGTAAAGAACGGGCATGTAGAGGGCTGGGATGACCCTCGGATGCCGACCATAGCAGGCATGAGACGCCGTGGATTTACTCCTGCAGCAATCCGCGAATTCGCTGACCGCATTGGAGTTGCCAAAGCTTCTTCCATGGTAGATTATGAACTACTAAATTTCTGTGTGCGGGAAGACCTAAATAAGGTTGCCCTTCGCCGGATGGCAGTCTTAGAACCATTAAAGCTCACCATTAAAAACTACCCTGATGGCCAGACCGAATATCTCGAAGCCGAAAATAACCCTGAAGACGCAAGCGCCGGTAAGCGTAAACTCAAATTTTCTAAAGACCTTTATGTAGAACGTGATGATTTTCTGGAAGATCCCCCCAAAGGCTGGTTCCGTCTTGCTCCTGGAAAAGAAGTTCGCCTGAAACATGCCTATTACATCACATGCGAAGAAGTAGTTAAGAATGATGCCGGAGAGATTATAGAACTTATCTGCACATATGATCCCAAAAGCAGGGGTGGATGGAGCGACGATGGCAGAAAAGTAAAAGGCACTATACATTGGGTTGATGCCAACAGCGCAGTTCCACTGTATCTAAGGCTCTATGAACATCTCTTTACTATACCTGATCTATCTAATATACCAGAGGGTAAAAGCTATCTGGACTATCTGAATCCCCATAGCTTAACTATCAATGACCATGCTCTTGGGGAAAGTTGTCTGCGAGATGTAAAACCTGGTGAACAATTCCAATTTCTCAGATTGGGATATTTCTGTGTAGATCCTCTCTCCGAAAATGGTAAAAGTGTATTTAATCGCGTCAGCACTCTCAGAGATAGCTGGGCAAAGAAACAGAATAAATAGAGGATGTCTCACACATCCAAAGGAGTATGACTATGATCTATAAGGTTGTGCTTGTCAAGATCGACCACCGCTCTACTGAAGCTACCAGGGTTCAAGAAATCCTCACTGAATATGGATGCAACATCAAAGTCCGCTTGGGGCTGCATGAAGTATCCAAAGAATTTTGCGCAAACGACGGTTTGGTAGTCCTTGAAGTAGAAGGCGACAAAGCTGTCATCAATCAGATGATCGAAAAACTCAATGCAATTGATTATGTAAATGCAAAACTGATTGAGATGTAATCTCGAACTCATTTCGGCTTAGCAACGGCATCGTCTCTGATGCTGGTTTCTTACTTATTGATATTAAAAGAGCTGCCCACAATCTCCCGGCAGCTCTTTTTATTTTATAGTTGTATCATTTCAGGGTGTAATTCGCGTTCCAGTCTTCCCTTCAAAAGCTGCCACAATCTTTTCAATCGATGTGATTAGCACTTCTGTGCCTCCACGCTTGATAAAATCGATCGCTGCGAGGATCTTTGGACCCATGCTTCCCGCCGGAAACTGACCATCATCAAAGTGCTTTTGCGCTTCAGCTATCGTCATGCTGTCAAGATCACGCTGATTTTCTTTGCCATAATTGATTGCGACCTTATCCACTCCTGTCAAAATCACAAATAGGTCGGCGTTGATATTCAGAGCTAAAAGGGCACTGGCAAAGTCTTTGTCAATCACTGCATCTATGCCTTCCAAACTTCCATTTGCTTCGCGATACACAGGAATGCCACCACCACCAACTGCGATCACAATTTCTCCAGCATGTACTAATTCGTTAATGGTCCGAGCAGGAATAATCTCAATAGGCATCGGAGATGGTACTACTCTGCGATAACCTTTCCCCGAATCCTCTTTGAGGGTCCAGCCTAAATTGCGGCTTAATTCTTCCGCTTCTTCAGCACTATAATAGGTGCTACCAATGTATTTTGTTGGGTTTTTCATGCTGGGATCGTTTTTATCTACTACTACTTGTGAAACGATTGTAATCACTTGCTTTTCAATGGAATGTTCAAGCAGCTTGTTTTGCAAGCTCTGCTCTATCATATAGCCCATGGTTCCTTCTGTGGCTGCATTTAGCACGCCTAATGGCAATGCTGCGATACCTTCCTTCTCCCCGGCTTCTTGCTGACGAAGAAGATTACCCACCTGAGGTCCGTTTCCATGAGTAATGCTGAGCTGATAACCTCGGCGGATGAGTTCTACTATGCCATCCAAAGAGTCTCTCGTATTGGCAAATTGCTCCGCTATTAAACCTTTTTGACCGGCTTTAATGATTGCATTGCCTCCCAGAGCAAGTACGGCAGTTTTTTTCATATATTGTCCTCTATCTCTCAAAATCTCTCAAAGCTAAAGCCGGAGGTGAAGAGCATTCACCTCCGGTCATTTTTAATGATACTAGTGCCGAAGAACTAAGTTCAGAAGCACATTAATCTTTTATTTCCTGGGGAAATCTTCCAAAATCTCTTCAATAGTGGGTATGCCAATCTCTTGCAGTTCATATCGAACCTGGCAAGCAGGCTTCTTAATGTCTATAATGCGGCGAAGATCAATCGGAGTTGCGATAATCACAGAGTCGCAATCTGTATCATTGATAGTTTTTTCAAGATCTTTGATCTGCTGAGGACTGTAGCCCATAGCAGGAAGTAGAGTTCCGATTCCAGGATACTTTTCATAAGTTTCCTTTATCTCACCAACTGCCCAAGGTCGAGGATCTATGAGTTCTGCAGCTCCATATTTCTCGGCTGCTACTACTCCAGCTCCAAAAGTCATCTCTCCGTGAGTGAGGGTAGGACCATCCTCCACAACGAGCACTCTCTTGTCCAAAATCATCTCAGGATGATCAACAAATAGCGGTGAAGCTGCTTCGATAATCTTGGCAGTAGGATTGACGGAGCGAACGTTTGCACGCACTTCATTGATGTCCATCATATCTGCACTGTCTATCTTGTTGATCACGACAACGTCGGCCATGTATAGATTTGTCTCTCCAGGATAATAGCTGATCTCATCGCCAGGACGGTGAGGATCAACCACTACGATGCGAATCATTTCGTCGGAGCAGTAGAAAGGAATATCGTTGTTTCCGCCATCCCAAACGATGACATCCGCTTCTTTCTCTGCTTCACGGACGATGGCTTCATAGTCCACTCCAGCATAGATCACGCTTCCCATCTGGATGTGCGGTTCATATTCTTCCATCTCTTCGATGGTGCACTCGTATTTTTCAAGGTCTTCAAGTTTAGCATAGCGTTGTACTTTCTGCTTCACAAGATCACCATAAGGCATAGGGTGACGGATTGAAACGACTTTCAAGCCACGAGCTTTCAGAGCGTTTACAACCGCGCGGGTAGTCTGAGACTTTCCACAACCGGTACGAGCAGCGCAGATGGTTACCAACGGCTTGCTGGTCTTGATCGTAGTGTTGTTTGCACCCATCAGCATAAAGTCTGCTCCGGTAGCATTCACCAAAGCCGCTTTGTGCATCACAGTCTCATAAGGTAGGTCACTATAAGCAAGGACAACAAGGTCCACATTATGTTCTTCAATCAAATTTTTGATTTCACTTTCGGGTTTGATCTCGATACCGTTGGGATACAGCTCTCCTGCTAGTTCAGCAGGATACTTCTTATCATCGATACCGGGGATTTGGGTGGCGGTGAAAGCTACTACTTCATAGTCTTTGTTATTGCGGAAAAAGACGTTGAAATTGTGGAAGTCACGCCCTGCAGCGCCCATAATGATAACTCTACGTTTCATTTGGATCTCCTTTATTTACATTGATTTTTAACGTTCATATCAAGATTTAATATTGGCTTATATCGTCAAGATAAATCTTTAATACTCTCCATGCGAGTTCCAAATGTGACCCGGGAGATAATATAAAGACCGTTGCACGTAAAACAGGACAAAAAGTCCGAAATCAGCTCAATTTGCAATTATCGGTGATCCAAGCACGTGCAAAAACGTCCAAAACCGATTTGCAAATTTCCATAACCAGCCCAATCTATCTCTCCACCACATAAAGCCTTATCCCCGTTTGTCCAAGTGATCCCCATTTGCAAATTTGGGTGACTCTTTATAGAGAGATAAAACTTTCTGGTGATACAGCACCCCAGGGTCAAAACCCAGCGTACTATCCGGTTCAAAATTCAAGGCAGGAGCGTATGAATAGCTGGAAGAGACGAGCGCCATTCCACGAGCTTTACCTTTTGGCAAAGGC
>JASKKR010000009.1 GCA_030154085.1 Candidatus Cloacimonadota bacterium
TCCCTATTATGCCACTGGCTTCACTCCGATAACAGGTAATCGCACCGATGCCGGAGGAAATTGGGACGGCTTAGTCTGGACAATTCCCACAGAGGCAGGAAATGTGGATGGCGGCTATAACATCATAGTTGATTTTGGCAGCCCTGAAGCACCTGATAATCAGATTCATTTTACCTACACTGCCGCAAATGTGATGGACGGCTTTGATGGGCTACATGAGCCGGGTTTTACTGTGAAAACATCTCCCTCAATAGATATCGTGTTGGCATTAGACTGCTCCCCGAGTATGTACGATCGCAACCAATTAGCGAGGACAGCCAGGCAGTTTGTGGCTCAGCTACAGGACGGTGATCGGGTTGGTGTGTTTGGTTTTGCCGCAGAGGTAGGTGGTAATCAGTATATACAGGACGTCTTTATAAATAGAATACCGGCGGCATCTTAGGGATTGACGCCAATCCTCAATAACAAAGATTACTTATGTGGGCAGAGCGCAATAACGTTCCCAATCACTTATCCTTACCACACATACTGGACTGACATGAGAACACCTTTTGAAGGGGGATACTTAAGTTTCGACGAGTTGCCTAGACCTAAACATATTTTAACTCTATCAGATGGGTGGCACTGCTTGCCCGATGGCACAACTTTCCCTGATGGCACATTTCACGATCCTACTAACGAGATTCATAGTCGTATATTGTATTCTTACGTACCTAACGGCATTCAATGCCACACATTGCGCTACAAGGCATATCCAACAAACAATGATGGCGACTACCCATATAATGAAGCCCAATCAAATATGCTCATGAATAGAATTGCAGAGTGGGGGAATGGAAGCTCTTGGAGCAGAAAATTTGTTAATGAGACTTACCAAGACATAAATGCGATTCTGGATGTGATAAGACAAAGCTCATCCAGCATTGATGTAAAGAGGTCGTATACAGGCCCAAATTCTGCTCAAAACACAGAAAGTATTCAGTTTATTGTGGATAAAAACGCTCACTCACTTACTGCAAATTTCTCCATTGATAAGTCTTGTACAGATAATACTGGAGTGATCGATTTCAACCTTATAAGCCCGTCTGGAATTGATGTGACGCTGAACCCAGAAAACTACCATTTCTTCACCTCATTGGGGAGAGTAGAACTTCCTTTTCCAGAACAAGGATTGTGGGAGGCAATAGTTACACGACCACCATCCAGTACCGATGTATTGAGCTTTAGTTTTTCTGCAAAGGTTCAATCCGATCTGGATGTGCATTTTACTGAACCCCCACGGAAACATAGGATGAACGTGCCTTTGCTATTGAAAGCAAGGGCCTCTGATTATCTTGAATCGGTAACTGATGCCCAAGTAAAAGTCTTTTTACAAAGAGATGATTGGTTTCTGGAGCTAAGTTTATTGGATGATGGATTTCATAACGATGAACAAGCCAATGATGGCATATATGGCAATTACTTGTTTGCGTTTAGCGATGTATTGGAACAATTCCAGAATGATGCGGCAGGGATGTATGATCTAGTCTATGAACTTAATGTACCGTCACTATCTGCTAGAAGAACAAAAAAGTACAGAGTTGAGCTTGTGCTTCCAGATGACTATCCTTATTCATCTTCTGGGAGGGACTTACATGGTGGCTGGAACTGGGTAGGATTTCCTCGCCTTCAAAGAGACGATATAGGTAGATTGGTTGACTATGCAACAATATCGTTGTCGCCTTATCTAACGGATATCCATTCCCGTGATGGCATTGCCGAATTCCGAGACAATCAGTGGACCTATTACGGGCTGGATTCACTTAATAGTATCGATGGCTATAAATTACATATCAAGGATAATGCATCGATTAGATTATTTGAATTTGGCACTATCATTGACACTATGATGGTGCATCAGTTATATGAGGGACAATGGAACTGGATTACATATCCATGCTATGAGACGGTCTATCCATGGGAAGCCTTTTGTGGTGTTATTGATCGGATCGACCACATCATGGCTGAGAAGTGGAGCATGAAGAGAGATGGAGATGTCTGGGTATATGATGGGCTTGTTAGGCCACACCTTAAGTATGGTGATTCAATAATGGTTAGAGCAAATGCTGATTGTATGTTTAGCTGGAATATGCCTTTGATTACACCGACAATACTAACACCAGAGAAGCCTATGTATTTTAGTTTTGTTGACAAACCTGACTATGAGACTCTTATGATTGAGTCCATTGATGGAGATGAAGACTACTCTGAGATAGGGGTTTTCCAGGATGATGAGTGCATTGGAGCGAGGGTGATCCAGGCATTCCCGATTCAGATTCTGGCTTATTCGATCCCAGCTGAAGAAGGCGGTGGTGAACTTAGTATAATGCTCTACTCTGAGAGCAAGGGATCTCGGATGGCAAGTTTTCAATCTTCAAGCAGCGCCAACATGACAATCGCGCCGGAGCGACATGGATTCAGAAGCTATGCTGTGAATACAGATGGTGAGGTAGTAGCTCCGGTTTTCGCTTTACGCACAAACTATCCCAATCCTTTCAATCCTTCAACCAATATCAGCTTTTCGATTCCGTCACCCGCCAAGGTGAAGCTAACAGTCTATAACGTGAAGGGACAAAAAGTGAAAGAACTAATCAATGATACGATGGACATGGGCAAACACACGGTTCAATGGGATGGCACAGACCACAGCAACAGGAAGGTTAGTTCCGGACTGTACTTTAGCCGCCTTGAGCACGATGGTAAGAGTAAGACCATCAAGATGATGCTGATGAAATAGGTCAATGATATGTTAATGAACCCAATTGAATTTTCAATGATGCCTCAGCTTGCTGCTGCTCGTTTATGCTTAAAAAGAGAAGTCGTCTGGTATCGTAAGGCTCCGCGCCATGTACTTTGCGTTTTAACCAGTATTGATGAAATAGATTTGGCGTTCATGTTAACATATAGGAACTCAAGGTGTTGATTGATCTCGATTGGTAGTGTCTCAAAGGTTGGTGTAAATTGGAGTCAGCCAGATGAAGAAAAAGGTTGAGCCGGATCCCACTCTTTGTTTTTATGGTTTTAATCCAATAACTAAAGAACAAGGAGAAGATCATGACTCAACCGAAGAGAAAGAAAGATGAGAAGGCGGAATTGGTCAAGTTATTTCGCACAGTTTTACCGGGAGACTTTGTTAAGGTGTTGGAAAACAGCAGACAAAGGATAGTGGAAGAAGAGGTAAGCATGGTACTTGGGGCTGACCCATATCAGCGTTCAGAAGCCAGGACAAACTATCGTAATGGCTCCAGCCCGTCGCAGCAAGGTAGATTATTTATGAAAAAGAACTTGACTTGGATTACTAAGATGAAAACAATGCAAGTGCTCGCTTGGCCTTACATAGATTGTGAGTAACGAGGGATATCAGATGCCCTCAAACAACCAGAGAAACAATGAGTTGGAATTTACGCCAACATTTGGGACTCAACAGTAAATAAATTATCAAGGAGACAACTATGGAAACAAGACAAATCATAATGGGGGGGGTAATATTGCCCTCATGATGTTGCAGGTTAAGGTTAGAACATTGATAATGGCGCTATTCTTAATGTCCCTATGCAGCGCACTGTTTGGATATGATATTTATGTCAATTCATCTGCAGATCCTTTTGTATCGGACGGCACACTACTGAATCCCTTTTCAGAGATTCAGGACGCGGTTGTTGAGATCGAGGATAAACATGGCTCATATACAATTCACGTGGCTCCAGGAGTCTACGATCCTATCGTGATCTCTGAACCACAGTTCGAGACGTTACGCATTTTAAGTACAATTCCTCATCATGCTACTATTGATGGTGGCAATACAGCTCCATGTGTAAAGATTAACTTAGCTAAAGAGGTAATCTTAGAAGGATTACTGATTCAAAACGGTAACGCTTTTAGTGAATCTATTGATGCAATTAGACATATTTACATTAATACAACTCCACCGCCTCCTTCCGGCGTTCCTCATCACCTGCAAGGGGTTGAGTTTACGTTCACAAGCCCGGGAGGAGGTATCCAAGTAGTTGACTCAGAAAAAGTAAAGATTATAAATTGCCACATCAGCGGTAATAAAGCACATCATGGTGCTGGTATCTTTGCCCTA
This sequence comes from Candidatus Cloacimonadota bacterium, assembly GCA_030154085.1. Taxonomy (GTDB): domain Bacteria; phylum Cloacimonadota; class Cloacimonadia; order Cloacimonadales; family Cloacimonadaceae; genus UBA5456. The sequence goes on from JASKKR010000009.1 coordinate 4,127, forward strand.
TGCACGTCAACCACGAATCTTGGTCATCCCCATTATGGCCCACCGAGCTACCTAGAAATTGTGGACAGTAAAATATTTGATAATCATGCTCTTAGCGTTATGGCTAGAGGAGGAGCCCTCGCTTTACATTCTGTCAATACGGACATCAGATCCAGTGAAGTTTATGAAAACAACATTGGAGATGGTAGTACCTACGATCAATGGGGGTGGCCGGAAGAGACAATTAGAATGGATTCATTTTGCGAAGACAACAACTTCTATGTTAATATTGAAGAAACTATTATCGATAAGAACGTTGCTAGAAAGAATATTATTAACAGCTACGCAGTAGGTGAGCAGTTTAATGTTAGTAAGTCAAATATTGTAGGCAATGCAACATACAATGGAAATACCGTATACCTATCGACTTTAACTCTTGGATATTTGCGTAGACAAGTAAGTATAATTAACTCGGTTATAACCAACAACTCTTGCCAGATCACGCCTGACATGAACAATTACCAGGTTAAATCTGGGGGGCCGACATCCTCGATAAGTAAAATCGATATACATATGAAGAATAACTGCATACTTAATGCAGATGGGTTAAGTATTGGAGATTATAGTAACCAATCAATCCTTCAAGACAATATTGATGTAAGTCCGCTGTTTAGCGACGTAGACAGCAGAGTCTATTCACTCCTTTGGGATCAAAACCAACGTAGCCCTTTAATCAATGCCGGATGTCCAGAGATTGATGGAGTGATTCAAACCGATCCCGATGGTACCCCGCCTGATATCGGAGCTGTTTATTATCCACATCATCATATGGAGTATTTTCCCATTAATGCTCAACAAAATCCTTCCGGGATCTACTGGCTCTCTTTCCCGGTTGTCGATGACAGAACTTATGAAAATGGCGTATATTGGAATGAGCTGGGGTATATGTTTGATGCAAACATGCAGGGGCCTCCTGTGTTCCCTTCCCAACTCGAGCTGATCGATTGGAGTTATGATGGAGAAGATTCTGAAATGGAGTATGACTACTTTACCAGCGACTGGCAGAATTCTGAACACCGAGTCACACAAGCAAAGGGTTACAAGATCAAGTTCGCTCCCGGAGCCCCGGTTGATCCGGTGATTGTCAATGGATTCCGTGCGTCGTTAAACACTCCGATCAAGTGGGTGGTCTCGGTTGAGGAAAATGGACAGATGCAGCCTTTTGCAAATCAGATCGGCTATTTTTTGCCGTACACATATCGAGCCGGTGATGCTTTGTCGGCATATCTGCCCGGCAGCACCCGCTATCGGTATCTGGACTACGTGCACACCATCAAGACCCAAACCTGGAGCACCTATCGGGTATCTGAAGAGCTTGGCAGCCCTTGGGTCATAGATCCTAATAGCTACACCTTCTCTGAGGGTGATATGGTGGAATTGCTTCTGATTCGCGAAGCTCCTGAGGAGATGTATTGGAGTGGATTTAGCACTCCGCCGGTGCCTCCAGTAGTGCGACCTCAAGCAGAGGCTTTTGAGTATGAAGAGAAGCTGGATTACAGCACAATATTCATCAGCTTCGATCCGGAAGATATGCCGGATGAGCTTGGGCTCTTTGTGGATGGAGAATGCCGCGGCGCTGCTGTAGTGGATAGCAGCTTGATCGACGTCTGCCTATATCCGGGTTCTGCCACGGGAGATTCTGAGCTGGAGATAGTCTTTCATTATGCGAGCAAGGGGAAAAAGGTAGCCAAAGGCTGGCAAGCTTACAATCATGCAAGCATGCTCTTTGAGGAGAGGAATCTGCATCTTGGAGATCTGGGCAGATTTGGCTACATATCCTTCTCGGAGAAGGCTGGTGAGAGCTTGGTGCCGCTTCAGACCTCACTGATGCAAAACTATCCCAATCCCTTCAATCCCATCACGAATATATCCTTTGTGCTAGCCGAGCAAGGCAGCGCAAGAATGGATGTCTACAATCTTCGCGGTCAACGTGTGAGGACTCTTTTTAATGCAGAGTTTAGCAAAGGCAGGCATACGATAGAGTGGGATGGCAGGGATGACCAACAGCGTCAGCTAGCCTCCGGCATCTATTTCTATAGATTGACTACTCCCCAATCGATGTATTCCAAGAAGATGATCTTGATGAAATGAGGAGAATAATTGTGCTAGATAAGCTTGTTTCCGATCAGTATTATGCTCGGCAAGATAGTGTCTTCCGCTTTGCCATTGTGCAAAGCGGAGGAGGCGCTATTCGATGTCTCCTGCTTTTGATATCCATGCTGTTGATCCAGATTCCGGCATTTGCCGCGACTTTGAGAGTCGCCCTCGATGGTTCTCAGCCCTTCACCGTGATTCAGGATGCGATTACAGCCTCAGCAGATGGAGATACCGTTCTGGTATATCCCGGAAGATACTATGAAAATGTGATGTTCAATGGCAAAAACATCACCTTGGCAAGCCTAGAGCTGACCACAGGCGATCGAGACTATATTCATTCTACTATCATAGATGCTGATGATAGTGGCGCAGGCATTCTCGTTCTTAACAATGAATCCAATATTACTATTCAGGGATTTACGGTAACAAATGGATCAGGGCATTACAATGAGGTCCTTGACACATATTCCGGAGGAGGGATTGCTATAAGTAACCTGACAGGGCAAAAACAAGCAAATGTGATCAATTGTCATATAACAAACAATCGTGCAGCGAATGGGGCAGGATTGTATGTAGGACATTGTAACTCATTTCTTAGCGGCCTAAGTATCCACAACAACACTGGAGGTAGCGGAGCTGGTATCTACTATGTGGCTTCATATACTCAATATGACATCATTTTCGACCCCGACAATCGCAGCAGCATATACAGCAACTACGCAGCCTTTGGCAGTGACCTTTACTTCTATAATGTAAACTCAGTGCATGTGGTGGTTGATACTTTCACCGTAGCTAATCCTTGGAATTTCTATGCTACGGCTATAGCTGCGGATACCACTATCACAAACCCTTATACATTTGATATCTTAAACACTGTGCATGAAGAAGTAAATCACGATCTCTATGTAGCGCCCTGGGGCGATGATGCCAATAGTGGCATGAGCCCTTCCGAGCCCATGCAGAATATCTTTATGGCGATCTACCGCATTGCATCGGACAGTGAAAATCCCAAGACTGTGCATGTGGCAAATGGACACTATTCATCCTCACTCAACGGACAGCTATTTCCCATCCCGATCAAGAGCCACACCCGCTTGATCGGAGAATCTCGAGAGAGAACAATCCTAAGTGATGAAAATGAACTTCTAATGCTTTATGCATCACCGGGGAGTGTCGGATGGCAAGTAGAAAAGCTAGCTTTTGTAAATGGCAAAGGTGGTATAGGCATTAGCAGAGCTGCTGATTTCAAGCTTGACGACATTCTGATTCATAAGATTGAGCACAGCTACCATCCAAGGGCTATTGGCGTAGGCCATATTAGTGGCTCAAATGAGATATCGAATCTCAATATCAGAGATATCCGATCTGCTTCGAGGGCAGGGGGTATATCCGCTATTCCAGTCACCGGCTCGCTGAAACTAAGCAATATTGAAATATCTGATCTCACTGCGCCCAGAAATAGTGTCATCACGATCTCTGCTCGAGACGAATGTGATGTGATCATTGATGGCTTGGAAGTTTATAACAATAGAAGCACAAGCACCGAGCAGTTTGGCTTCAATTCCATGTTCCAGATCTCGCCAAATACGCCATATAGTGACCGTCTGCGCATTGAGATCAAAAATTCCGCTTTCTATGGCAACTATCAAGGCACCGGCAATCACATGGCTATGGCAAGATCCTTAAATGATACGCTGTTTATCTCAAATTGCACATTTGCCGGTAACAGCGGAGGCAGCTCAGTGCTTGCCGTGCAGGGCAGCAATGTGCTCACCAATAATATCTTCTACAATCCGGATATGACTACTCAGATCCTGATCCCAAATTACACGTCATCCGGGATTTATAGTCCCACCACGCTGATCAACAATAACATCCTGGGTGGTTCCGGCGGAGTATTCAGCCAGACTCCCCAAAATCCGGTGTATTGGGGGCAGGGCAATAGCAGCGATGATCCTCTATTTGTGGGAGAGGGCAATCGTCCGTATCTACTCAGCGCATATTCGCCCTTGATTGATGCCGGATATCAAGCGCCCGGGGCAGAGCAAGATAGCGAGCTGGATGCAGCCGGTAATGAACGCTATTGGGATGGGGACGGAGATGGCGTCACGATCATTGATGTGGGCGCCTATGAATATCAGCCGATCTTTGCGCCTCAGAATCTCAGTGCCAGGAAGAGTGACAATCAGGTCAGCTTGGCGTGGCAGATGCCGATCATGGATCGAGGTCTTAGTGGCTTTCGGATCTATCGCAATAATGCGGCAATGACTGACATTTTGGATCCTTCAGCCCGGCATTATCAAGAATATGTCAGCGTGATTGACACCTTGAGCTATCATGTCGTGGCGCTATATGGATCTGTGGAATCGGCAGCATCAAATTCTGTCCTGGTGATCATCGACACAGTTTCCAATGAGGATGAGATGGCTGCGCCGCTGCCCTTGAAGATCGGTGTGTCTCCGAATCCTTTCCGAGAACTGGCAGTGATCAGCTATGAGCTGGCAAAGAGTAGCGAACTTGAGATCAAGATCTACAATATTCGTGGTCAATTGGTAAAGACTCTCTTTCAGGGAACTCAGCACAAAGGCGAGCAGTATCTGGCATGGGAAGGCGGTGACGATGATGCTCGCAGGCTCCCGGCAGGAGTCTATCTGCTGCAAATGCGTGTGGATGGGGTCAATAGAAAGCCGCAGAGGATCCTGAAGTATTAATGTATCTGCTTCATCTTAAAGCATGGTCGTTCGACGAGCTGATACAGATTAGGTTGAGATGGTTGAGAACCATTCCCCGACTCCCTGTCCTCTCCGGCAAAGTGACGCTGAACCAAGGTTTTGGCAGATGGAAAGCGGTCATATATGAACCAATGAGTAGCATGGACTTCCTTGAGACACAAAAAAACATGATTTGTGACCCAAATGTGAACTATATATGAGTAGATGCTCAGCTTTTCAGAGCAAGATATTCCTGGGTATGCCGGAGGGGATTTTGGTCAATATCGGGCATCATTAAGGATTTTAGGCTTGACATATATTGGCTATATAATGAATGATGCCTGCTATGTAAATGTCATGTATATTTAGGAGATACAGATGAATTATTTTCTTACCGAAGACCAGCTAGAGATGCAAGAAATCGCTCGTAGAATCGCGATTGAAAAGATGAAACCAGTTTCTGAGAAATATGACGAAGAGGGGATATTCCCTTGGGACATTGTAGAAGTGATGCGCAAAAGTGACCTCTTTGCTATCCTGATTCCGGAAGAATATGACGGCATCAGCGGCAAGGTCTTGGACCTTGCTATTGTCACGGAAGAGCTTTGCGCAGTGGATGCAGGCATAGCCTTGGCTTTTGGTGCAACTGGCTTGGGAATGTATCCCATCCTAATTGCAGGTAGTGAAGAACAAAAGCAAAAGTATCTACCCATCATTGCATCTGGCGAACAGTTGGCTGCATTTGCTCTCACTGAGGCAAATGCCGGAAGTGATGCTGGGGGCATTGAAACAACAGCCAGAAAGGAAGGTGATTATTACATCCTCAACGGCACCAAACAGTGGATTACAAATGGCGGAGAAGCCGGAATCTATACTGTTTTTGCTATGACAGACAAGACCAAAGGTGCTCGCGGATGCTCTTGCTTTATCGTCGAGAAAGACACTCCCGGTTTTAGATTTGGCAAAAAAGAAAATAAGATGGGGATTCGCGCAAGCGCCACCCGTGAATTGATTTTTGAAGATTGCAAAGTTCCGGCTGCCAATCTGCTTGGCAGAGAAGGAACCGGATTTATCACTGCTATGAAAGTTTTTGACAAATCCCGCCCAATGGTTGGTGCTCAGGCAGTGGGAATTGCTCGCGGTGCTTTTGAAGCCGCTATTCGCTATTCCAAAGAACGCCAACAATTTGGCAAACCAATCTCAAGTTTCCAAGCGATTCAATTTATGCTTGCTGATATGGCTACTCAGATCGAAGCAGCTCGGGCATTGGTCTTCCAGACAGCCAAGATGGTGGATGCTGGAGTCAAAAACTATTCCAAAGAAAGCGCAATGTGCAAGTATTTCGCTTCTGATGTGGCTATGAAGGTGACCACGGATGCAGTCCAGATTCTTGGTGGATATGGATATATGAAAGAATATCCCGTAGAGAAGATGATGAGAGATGCCAAGATCTTGCAAATTTATGAAGGAACTAACCAGATTCAGCGCGGCATCGTCGCTTCTAACCTGCTTAAAGAGTATTAAAAGAGTATTTATTGATGATTATTCGTTGCCAGGCAGAGTATCATGTCTAATATCCTGGTACACACCTGCTGTGCCCCTTGCCTCATAGCGCCATATAAAAAGCTGCATGAGGCAGGGCACAATGTGACTGCTTTTTGGTACAATCCCAATATTCATCCTTTGCACGAATATCAGAAACGCCGTGACACCTTGCGAGAATTTTCGGCTACAGAAGGTTTTGAACTGGTGGAAGCGGATGGATATGGACTACGGGAATTTTTGTATCACACCATAGAAGATATAGAATCACGCTGTAACTATTGCTATTTATCCCGAATTGAGGCAGTCGCCAAGGCTGCTTTTGAGGGGGGATATGATGCTTTTTCCACCACTTTGCTTTATAGCAAATATCAAAAACATGAGCTTATTATCCAGATTGCGAGAGAGATGAGCCAAAAGTACCAGGTGGAATTTTTCTACGATGATTGGCGTCTGCTCTGGAAGGAAGGGATTAAACTATCCAAGGCAGCCGGTATGTATCGTCAGCAATATTGCGGTTGTATATTTAGTGAAGAGGAACGCTATCGTGAGCGCATACAAAGAGATCAATCTTAGCACTTTGAAAACTTACTCTATCAAAGAAAGAACCAGCAAAGTGGATATGTCCCAATTTGCCAAGAAAGGCAATGTGGATACGAGCGTTTTCTTGGATGCTTTGCCGGATATCCTTTCTGCGAAAGATCTTAAAGAATTAGTATTAGCCTGCAAAACAGCCAAAATGAAAGGGAAGCCTATCATCATTGGTATGGGTGGACATGTGATCAAATGCGGTTTAGCGCCTTTGATTATCGAATTAATAGAAGCAGGCTATGTATCTGCGATCGCTGTCAATGGTTCGGTGATGATTCATGACTATGAAATTGCCTACTATGGACAGACATCTGAAGATGTTTCCAAGGCTTTGGCAGATGGTTCATTTGGTATGGCTTTTGAGACAGTGAATGGAATCAATCGAGCGATTACAGCCGGGTCAATGCAGGAACTGGGGATGGGTGAAGCTTTGGGGAAAGTGATTTCTCACAGTGCACCAAATGCCGAGTTATCTCTTTTGGGAACTGCCTATGAACATAAGATCCCTCTGACAGTACATGTGGCGATCGGCACTGATATCATCCATCAAGCTCCTTGTGCAGACGGCAAAGCCATCGGAGATTGTTCATTAAGGGATTTTAGAATATTCTGCAATGAAGTCAGCAAATTGGATGAGGGAGGGGTATATCTGAATCTCGGTTCAGCTGTAATCTTGCCAGAAGTCTTTTTGAAAGCTTTGACTGTGGCACGGAACATTACGGGAAACGTCAAAAACTTTAGTACGGCTGTCTTTGATATGAATCAGCATTATCGGGCAAGGGTCAACGTCGTGCAGAGACCTGTAGAAACAGGGGGTAAGGGATATTACTTTATCGGACAGCATGAGATCTTGATTCCGCTTTTTATCAAATCCATTCTCTGCGAAGGTTGAGTATGCCGATTTGCTCATGATGTCAAAGAGTGAGCTTGGACTTATGACATGAGATCCTTAAAGGCATGGATGCTAAGATCAAAGAAGAAGTTATGATAGCCTGAAGAAGCCATTTTACATAGCTAAATAGCAAAAAAACCTTGCCTAATATGAAGCTCTCAAAAAAATGGCAAAAAATCATTTTAGGGCTTTGATTCCTAAGAAGCCTGTGGGAGAGTCAATGCGATTGAAAACCTTTCCTGGGGGGATTCACCCTCCTGACGAAAAACATTATTCAGCGTCAGCACCTATCTCGAATTTCCCCACACCCAAGCGGGTAATCATTCATCTATCTCAACATATTGGAGCTCCATCTACGCCAGTTGTAGAAAAGGGAGAGAGAGTCCAAAAAGGTCAATTGATTGCCAAAGCATCCGGATTTGTTTCTTTGAATCAACACGCCTCCATCAGTGGAATGGTCAATAAGATCGGCAATTTTTTGCATCCAACGGGCGCTATGTCTACGGCAATCGAGATCATCTCAGACGATCAGAATGACATGATTGCGTTGGATGACGATCCCAAATATTTGGATCTCCCTGTGGATGTGCTCAAAGAGCGAATCGAAAATGCCGGCATCTGCGGCATGGGCGGAGCGGGATTCCCGACTCATGTAAAGCTTTCCCCGCCTGAGGATAAACCCATTGATACTGTGATCCTAAATGGAGTTGAATGCGAGCCTTATCTCACAAGCGACTATCGCTTGATGCTAAGAAATTCTGATGAGATTCTCAGCGGGCTGAAGATTATTATGAAAGTAGTTGGTGCCAAGAAAGGGATGATTGGGATTGAGGAAAACAAGCCAGACGCTATCGCCTTGATGCAAAAACGCTGTGCCAAAGAGAAGGATATTGAGGTTGTAGCACTGAAGATGCAATATCCTCAAGGCGCTGAAAAGCAGCTGATCTATGCTGCTACAAATCGTAAAGTCCCCGCCGGAGGTTTGCCCATGGCAATAGGCGTGGTGGTGCAAAATGTTGGTACTGCATTTGCCATCTATGAAGCAGTCCGCTACCAAAAGCCTTTGATAGACCGCGTGATATCCATTACCGGACCGATGGTGAAGACTCCTATGAATCTTCTTGCACCGATCGGAAGTCTCTATAGCGACTTGGTTGAACACTGTGGCGGCATTACAGGAACTTTGGGCAAGGCGATCTCCGGTGGACCTATGATGGGCTTTGCGCTCCCTTCCCTTGAAGCAGGAATGACTAAAGGTAGCAGCGGTTTGGTACTTTTGGGAGAGGAAGCAGCGCGCTCTATGGCAGAACATACCTGCTTGCGCTGCGCTCGGTGTGTGGATATCTGCCCGATGAACCTCATGCCTTCCATGATCGCGAATTCCGTCAAATATGATGATCTGGACATGGCTGTTCAAGCAGGACTCAATGATTGCATCAAGTGCGGAAGCTGCGCCTATGTCTGCCCCGCTCAAATCCGCATCGTTCAATGGATAGACACTGGTAAGATCCGCTATGCTGAGGCTCAAAGGAAGAAGTGATTATGAATAGCAAAGATAAACTCATCGTTTCCCCAGCACCACATATGCATGACAAGACTACGATTCCGAATATAATGTGGCATGTAGTGCTGGCGTTGGTTCCCGCCCTTCTTTTTGCCACATACTATTGGGGTTTCAGAGCGCTATTGCTCACGCTCACCGGAGCAGTGACTGCAGTCGTATGTGAAGCTATCATTCAGAAGTTGCGCAAAGTTCCCATCACGGTTCATGATGGTTCTGCCTTCCTCACTGGTTTGCTGTTAGCTTTTAATATCCATGTGGGTGCGCCGATATGGTTACCTATCGTGGGTGCAGCATTTGCCATTATTGTAGGGAAACAGGTCTTTGGTGGTTTGGGAAATAATCCCGTCAATCCTGCCCTTTTGGGGCGTGCATTTCTTATGGCAAGTTGGCCGACAAGGATGACTAGTGGCTGGGTAGCTGTAAAAGGCTTTGCAATGAGTGGAATTAACAACCTCCCCAGGATTGCCAACAATTTGCAGGAATTATCCCCCAAAGCTTATGATTTGGTCACTTCAGCAACCCCCCTGGGAGTAGCCAAAACGCTTCGGGATTCCAGCTTTGTAGCGGATATAAATGCTCAAGCGGGTGGAATCGACCTAAGCGGCAGAATTTTCAACAGTCTCACAGAGATGGAGACTCTCAAGAACCTCTTTTGGGGGAATATTGGTGGTTGTATCGGTGAAGTATCCGCCTTTGCCCTGCTTTTGGGTGCAGCATACCTCTTGTACAAAAACATCATCGGATGGCGCATACCGCTATTTTATATTGGCACGGTATTTGTGCTGAGTTTTCTCTTTGGCGGGCTTCCTGGTAGCGGCTCCTCAATCCTTTTGCCGTTCTTTCATATCTTCTCAGGAGGTTTACTCTTAGGTGCTTTTTTCATGGCAACAGACTATACAACTACACCGCTTACTAAAAAGGGTAGGATTGTCTTCGGGATTGGATGTGGTCTTTTGACCATCGTGATTCGTTTGGTCGGAGGTTATCCTGAAGGTGTGAGCTATAGCATTCTGTTTATGAATGTGATGACTCCCTTGATTGATCGGTTGACCATGCCCAAGGCATTTGGGAGGGTAAAGAAATGAAATACTATCTTAAGCTTGGATTTATCTTGCTGATTTTCTGCGCTATCGCCAGTGGTGTTTTGGCATATATTAATACTCTCACAGCTCCTATCATTGCCGAGCGCAAAGCCAGAGAAGCGATAGAAACTAGATCCGCTTTGATTCCCGGCGCTGAGTTCCACGAAGTGCAAGCTTCTGATGGTAGCATCTTCTATGAAGCTAGAGATCCTGAAACGCAAGAGATCATGGGCTACACCTTCAATGCTTCTGATCTCGGATATTCCAGCACAGTCCAAACCATGGTAGGTGTGGATCCGGATTTCAAGGTGATAGCTATTCGCATTGTCGATCAGGCAGAAACTCCCGGATTGGGAGCAAATTGCACGTCACCCTCGTTCACTGACCAATATAAGGGGTTGGCAATTGAGGATCTATATGTGAATAAAGACGGTGGTGTGATTGTCCCTATTGCTGGAGCGACGATTACTTCCCGCTGTATAGCAAACTCTATCCGCAAAAAAGCAATCGAAGTGCGTGATGAGATCAATCAAGGAGGTGGAGAGTGAAATTTACCAAGGAACTTACCAAGGGCTTTGTCAAGGACAACCCGATTTTCGTCCTTGTCCTGGGTCTTTGTCCCACCCTTGCAGTCACGACTTCTGTGATTAATGGCCTGGGCATGGGCTTAGCTGCCACCTTTGTGCTAATGTGCTCAAATACAATAGTGTCGATGATTAAAAATATCACCCCACCCAAAATTCGGATCCCGATTTACATCGTAGTGATAGCATCATTTGTGACCATTGTGGACATGGTGATGGCGGCATATCTTCCAGCTTTGCACAAGAGCTTAGGACTCTTCATTCCCTTGATCGTCGTGAATTGCATAATTTTGGGAAGAGCAGAAGCCTTTGCCAGCAAAAACAACGTCCTGATGAGCATAGCTGATGGAATTGGCATGGGTTTGGGTTTCACCCTTTCGTTAGTTGTGATTGCTACAGTACGCGAGATCTTAGGTGCTGGCACATGGCTGGGCATGAGGGTAACGCCTTTGTCCTATGACCCAATGCTGATAGCAATTCTGGCTCCAGGAGCCTTTATTACTCTTGGCTTCTTGATGGCGTTGATTAACATGATTAAGGAGAAGAAATAATGGGATATCTTGGTGAAATCTTCGTGATGGCGATGACAGCCATCTTTATCCAAAACTTCGTCCTTGCTAGATTCTTGGGTTTGTGTCCCTATTTGGGCGTATCTAAAAAGCTGGATTCTGCGATCGGAATGGGTATGGCGGTGATCTTTGTTATGACCCTGGCCAGTGCGATCACCTTCCTGATCAATAAATACCTCTTGATACCATACAATATCATGTATCTGCAGACAATTGCCTTCATCCTCACCATAGCTTCCTTAGTGCAATTTGTGGAAATGGTCATTCAAAAAAATGCCCCAGCTCTATACAAATCATTGGGTGTCTTTTTGCCTTTGATCACTACAAATTGTGCCGTATTGGGCGTAGCTATTCTAAATACAACCGCCTTCAGAAGTGACTCCGTGACACCCTACAACTTTTTGGATAGCATACTCAATGGTTTTTTCAGTGGAGTAGGTTTTACCGTAGTCTTGGTGGCTATGGCAGGTTTACGGATGCGAATGGATAAAGCTGATTTGCCTAAAAGCATGAAAGGAATGCCAATAGCACTAATCATCGCAGGCATCATGGCTTTGGCTTTCTATGGTTTCATGGGATTCCAAATCTAAGGAGGGTGATGATGATGTTTATATTACTTCAAACTACTACTATCAGCTTGAGCGCCATCGGATTACCTGTCTTGATTATAGGAGCTCTGGGCTTGATCTTTGGGCTTATTTTGGCTGTAGCATCCAAAGTATTTGCGGTGGAAATTGATCCTCGTGTGGAGGAGATTATCGAAGTTCTTCCCGGCGCAAATTGCGGAGCTTGCGGTCAAGCCGGTTGCGCAGGATATGCTGAGCAGATCGTCAATGGTGGTGAAGCAATCGACAAATGTGCTCCGGGAGGATCAGACGTGGTCGCCCAGATTGCTCAAATCATGGGTATGGAAGCCAGCAGCTCAGATCGTAAAGTTGCTGTGATCCATTGTTCCAGTGGAGGACATGAAAACACAAACTGGAAATATCAATACGAGGGAGTTGAGACCTGCAAAGCGGCAGCTAATGTCGCAGGCGGACCAAACTCATGTTCTTGGGGCTGCATGGGTCTTAACGATTGCATGCGCGCTTGCATCTTTGATGCTATCTCGATCGATAGCAATGGCATGCGTCTGATTGATTTGGAAAAATGTACAGGCTGTGGAGCTTGTGTGAAAGCTTGTCCGAGGGCATTGATAGATCTGGTGCCCATCAATCGAAATGTCTATATAAAATGTTCTTCCAAAGATAAGGGCGTCGAAGCGAGACAGGTCTGTGGAAGTCTCCACCCTTGCATCGGCTGTGGAATTTGTGCTAAAAAATGCCCAGTAGATGCCATCTCTATCCAGAACAATCTGGCTAGCATAGATTATGAAAAGTGTATCAATTGTGGTCTTTGCGCCTCAGCTTGCCCCACTAAATCAATCCTCGATCTATTGGTAGGCACCCGGAAACAAGCTGAGATTAATCCCGAAGGATGTATCGGCTGCACAATTTGCGCCAAAGTATGTCCTGTACAGGCTATTTCAGGAGAGCTCAAAAAAATACATGAAGTAGACAAAGCAAAGTGTATAGGCTGTGAACTATGCGTGCCAAAATGCCCCAAAAAAGTCATTGAAATGGTATAACAATCCAAATTATATATATATAAAAAAGCCTGAGCCATTATAGGTTCAGGCTTTTTCTTATTTATTTTATGAGCAAAGCTTTTGGAATTTTAATTTATCCTATCTCCGAAATTTACACCAGCAGAAGAGTGACACGTGGGTAAGAAACAGCCGTTTTTTCTGATCAAATATTTCCCGCTTTACAGCAGGAGCTTGGCGGGAGAATTTGTTGCTCAAAAAAAACAAGAAATGGAGCGATCAATGCGCAGCAGATTTACTCACACTCAGATCCATCAGATCCTCAAAGATGCAGATCGGTGGTAGCGATTCTTTTGTGCGGGTATTGACTTAGTTTGTGCATTATATGCTTGCTTGAAGTCCTTGTTCTGGCGTATCTGCTATGATAGAGCGGATCACCCAGCTTGCTGCCATCATGCCCATGATTGCCGGCATATAGCTGATTGAGGCGATGATCTGACGCTGTCTTCCGCGCTCGATGATCTGCTCATTGTTGCTTTCTACATCGGGATCGGGGATCAGAGGGCTTTCAGAAGAGTAGACACAGGGAAAATCAAGCTTAATATCTCTGCGGCGCAGGAACTTACGAACTCTGCGTGCTAAAGGGCAATTGAAACTTTTGCTGATCTTATCCAGATGGATCTTGCTGGGATCCAGTCTATTGCCAGCCCCCATCACGGAGATAAATTTTCGATTAGCTCTCGCCAAATCTTCTAAAAGACCGATCTTGGGACCGAGGCTGTCGATGGCATCGATGACAAAGTCTGCATTGGCAGTGAGTGCAGCTCGGTTTTCTTGATCTAAAAAAACCTGATGGCTTATCACTTGTGCATCGGGATTGATAGCCAGGATGCGTTCTTTCATCAGCTCTGTTTTCGCTTTGCCTATCGATTCTTGGGTGGCAAGAAGCTGGCGGTTGACATTGCTGGGACCCACAGTGTCAAAATCAATTATGATTAGATTTCCGATTCCTGTTCTGGTGAGGGCTTCAGTGGCATAGGAGCCTACTCCACCCAATCCGGCTATGCAGACTGTGCTTTCTTTGAGTTTGCGCAGGGCATGAATGCCGATCAAAGCTTCGGTTCTGGAGAGGTCTATCATATTGTCAGTCCTGTAAGTCGTTGGTAATTTATAGCTTGGATACGGATGAGGATATCCTGGTCGATATGATATCGCTGAGCAACCGCTTCTACCAGTGACTTTAGGCGCAAAAGTGGGTTTTCTTCACCATCTTTAACATAATATTGAGTGATGTCAGTCTCAAAGAGGAATCTTCTGCTTTTAAGCATTTCTCGCAGAACATCCGCCTTATCCTCGCGTAATATCCGTTCGCTGATGGTGAAATAGCTATCTAAACGTAGAAATTGGCGCAAGTTTTCGATCTTGCCAGCATAGCCATGGATGAGATATCGAAGCGGAAAGCTGCGCATGATCTCAAAAGCTTCACTCTGATGACCTACAATGTGCAGAACAACAGGCAGACGATATTCAAGAGCCAAATCAAGTTGGCGCACAAAAATCTCTTTCATCAAAGCATACTCTGGATTCCCTCTATCCAGACCGATTTCGCCGATTGCCCAGATTTTGTGATCGGCACATAGCTCTTTGATATCCTCAAAAGTCAGGTTGCAGGACTCAAAATTTGGGTGTATTCCTGCACTGTAAAGAATCTTGGCTGAGTTCATATTCATGAGTTGGGGATAAAATTCAAGTTCCTTTTTTGTAAGTGCAGAAGAAAGGAAATGGGTGATTCCCGCCTCAACTGCTTTATCTAAAAGGGTAGCAATGGGCATGACCTCAGAGAGGTTGGCAAGGTGACAATGAGCGTCGCAAAGGTTCATAATCTTAACTCCGGTAATATTTTAATTATCTCGTTTGCACTTCGTAAACCGGCTTTTCCATCCAGAGAATCGAAGAAGATGGAATTTGCCTTCTGGCGTGCTGCAGCATGCATTTGGGGATTTTTAAGCAGATATGGGATTGTAGAGATGAGTTCATCAAAAGTTTCCACCTGAATGCTGATATCACGGATGATCTCATCAATATGCTGTAGGGATCGTGCTGCGGGTGGCATTGTCCAGCTTATCATAGGTTTGTCTAAGGCACAACATTCGGCGATGATAGAAGATGTATCCACGATGCAGATGTTCGCTTTTTGAATGTAGGGAAGAGGATTATCTGGAATAAAGTGTATGTTTGGCATGGCTTTAAGCTTGTCTATGTAGTGCTTATTCATCCAAGGATGCACACTCACAAACACTTCATATTCAGTCGTTAGCTCTGGTAATCGGTCTATCCAACGCGATATTGCACTCATCCCGCTGCTATCGTATGTAGCTGTGAAGAGCAGTGTTGGCTTAGCATCAGGAGATTTTTGGGGAGCTGGTTCCGTCAGATATGGATCCAGTTTGGGAAAGCCGCCCACTTTGCCGATGTGAATACCTTCATTGATTGCATTTTGCCGATCCTGCTCACTGGTGAAAAGATATAGACTAAAAGGAGCATAATGTTGAGCAGAGCTAAATCGTTTGAAATGGTAGGCTCCGTGTTGCATGCCGATCTTGATCACTTTGCGAGACGGGAACTTATGGGCAGCAACGCGGCACATGATGACAGCTTTGGGAAACGCTGGCAGCCTGCCGGGGTGGTATCCCGTCTGTTTGAGATACTTATAGGTTGCAGCTTTGTCAGTGACTATTCTGATGGGTTTGAGGTATTTCTGCACTGGCAACCAATTTTGCATATCCACCGGAGTGTGGCAGTAAAAGACAGTTTCGTGCCGCTCTTTGAAGATACTCAGGATGCTAAGGGCAAGAGAGTAAAAAGGCTTGAAGATAATCTGCGAAAAGACCATCAGATTTCCAAATAATGGGCGATGCCAAGCGCCAGATATTGCTTAATCAATGAGTTGCTTTTCATAATCTTGCCAGTTTAGTAAGCAGAAGTTGGGCTGCTTCAGGCTGATTTTAGACTCTCGACTTAGTCCAATAAAGATTATATACTTCATGCAAATATTCATGACGATCATACAAGCTGCTCCTGAATGTAGGAAAAAACTGTAGATGGCAGGATGTTACGCATGCAGTTGTGGTGTTTAAGCGGGCATTTCATGGGTCCGTGACTGCTGCAAGGACGGCAATCAAGCGGGATTTCAAAAACATAATCGCCAGGTCTAAAGGGGAAATAGCCAAAGGACTTTGTTGTGGGACCAAAGAAAGCAACTACTCTGGTCTGCATAGCATTAGCAAGATGCAATGCTCCGCTATCATTGCAGATCATTAGCTTACAGCGCGAGATCACAGCAGCGCTTTGCAATAGGTCTGTCTTGCCCGCCAGAATCAAGGCTTTGGGACAACTTTCTTTGACGATCTCGCATTTAGGTAGATCATCCTGCGAGCCAATTAAAACAACGCCATAGCCTGCCTTATCAAGCTTCATGGCAAGATCAGCATAATATTCAGTCGGCCAACATTTGGTTGCCCAGACAGAACCAGGCGCCAAAGCTATAATCTGCTTGGAACTCAATGGACTCAGTAGGGATTCAGCGTATGCTTGATCTTCTTCAGAAGGATAAAGCTCAGTCTGAAAATCAAAATCTCGGGGGTCCAGAAGCTTTAAAAGAGCTAAATTCTTTTTGGCCTTGTGGATCCCACGTGGATGTGCAGTCTTGGCAGTCAATAAAAAAGGCATGGTACCACGATCAAAGCCTACTCTAATCGGAATGCGCGCCAAATACATCAATAGGTGAGTTCTGCCCGAGCTGTGCGGAGAGATCGCCATGTCATAGGCTTCCGCTTTGATGCGTTTGATCATCTTGCCCATATTTAACAGGGTATTATCGCGTTTGGAATCAGTAAGTACTGACCGCAAGTGGGGATTATTTTGTAACAGCTTTGCTGCTGCGGGCACAACCAGGGCATCTATTTCGGCATTGGGATAGAGCTGCTTGGTAGCCCTGATCAGCGGTGTGGTCAGGATCACATCCCCGATAAAAGCAGTTTGGATGATGAGTATCTTTTTCATAGCAAGTTCTGATATAAATCCATATTTTTGTGGAGCATTTCTTCTTTACTGAAGAGCTTGACCCTTTCGAGAGCTGCTTTTCCCAAGCGAGCTCTAAGATCACGATCAGCCGCTAATCTTAGGATAGTTTCAGACAAGGCTAAGGGATTGGACTTCGGCACTAAGATCCCGCTTTGAAGATTTACGATCATCTCTGGAATGCCGCCGGCTGTAGTACCAATGACGGGTAAGCCTACGCTCATAGCATCCAAGACGGATGTCCCGAGACCTTCCTTTTGAGATGCAAGAACAAAGATATCAAAGACTTTGAGCAAAGATCCGACCTCAGTTTGATTTCCCGTAAAAGTAAAGCCCGGGCTCAGCCTAAGATCGCGGGCAAGCTGCTCCATTTGTTCCAGTTTTGGTCCTGAGCCGACAGCGATGAAATGCAAATTAGGATTCTGCTGTCTTGCCAAAGCTGCCGCTTGAATGAAGTTTGGATAGTCCTTGTGACCGACAAAAGCAGCAATAGTCCCGACGATGAGACTCTCTTCTGGAATGCCCCATATTGAACGAAAATTCTTTTGTGCTTGGGAGTTTGTAAAGCGCTGTAAATCTATGCCGCTATGAATTAGATGGAGCTTTGATTGCGGAATGCCATCAGCAAGGAGGACATCATATATGTGTCTGGAAATGGCTACAATGGCGTCGAGGCGGGGACTCATGTATTTGCGGTGAGATAATAGGTTTTTGCGGATATGAAAATCAACTCGACGAGAGGCTACTACCTTCACGGATGGATAAAATATCTTTGCTCCAAGTGCCCAGCTAAGAGCATGACTGCTATGAGCATGAAGGATATTAATGTTTTCATGTTTAGCGTAGTTTGCTAACCGCTTAGAACCAATGATATCGATCTCAGCCAAGAAGTGGATAGCCTTATATGGGAGATCTTCCTCTTTCAGTCGCTGCTGGAGCATGGAGCCTTTCTGGCAGACGAAGTCACTATGGATACCAGCTTTACACAGACCTTCATGCAGGTAAAATGCCTGTTGTTGCCCTCCTCGCCATCCTCTCTCTGCATCTATGTGTAATATTCTCATCTGTGACATAATCTGTATTTATACCAAATTCCCCAAGCGGAGTTTTTACACAGTAGAAAGCCATGATAACCGTCCAAGAAGCCAAGTTTGATGAGATACATCTTGATGAACTTAAAAGTTGCCCTGATTTCAGGTTCACAGGGAAAGATATGAGAAGGCATATTATTCCGACTAAGCTCCGCATAAAGGCGCATTTTTCGAAAATGGATGGCAGTATCGGGGTAGGTATTGTGGTAAATGAGTCCTTTGCAGAGGGCTTTTTCTTGCGAGACCTTGATACTTTCGTGCACTGTTTTGTCATTGAATCCGCCATACTTGCGATTGAACAATCTCAACGGTTTGTCATTTTGCCAACCACAAAAACGGATGGGCTTGCCAAGATAATAGCTCAGGCGTTTAATCTGCCAAGCTTTGCCCTCAAAATCTCTGTCCTTGAGGGATATGAGCTCTTCTTGCAACTCTGGACTCAAACGCTCATCGGCATCAATAGATAGGATCCAATCATAAAGTGCTAGGTTCGTTGCTTCTTGCTTAGCTTTGCCAAATCCTTCCCATTGCTCTTGATGAAACACTCTGGCTCCAGATTGTTCTGCCAGGGCTGCAGTGTCATCTTCGGAGCCTGTATCCAACACCACAATGTCGTCTACCCAGTGCAAATCAGACAGACAATCCACGATGTTTTGCCTTTCGTTTTTTACGATCAGGACGGCAGATATACGGCTCATAGCTTAATTAATTTGTAGTTTTTGAAGGTACCAATAGGACCAGTTATTTTTTCAAGCAGAGATAGTAGACGGAAAGGCAAGGTTTCGTGCTTATGTGGCATTCTGCCGGGATTTGGCTTACCTGAATATTGCAATTTATCAGCCCAATCAAAACGGGCGATTCTGTCCCGCATTACGGCGGGATGAGAGCCTTTGAATTGTGCCAGGCGGTTTAAGGGACCATAATCGAAATACTCCGGCACGGTGGCATAATGCTTCTCAGCTTTTGCTTTGCCCCAGTGCACGGAATCAAGAGCTTTACGTTTGTTTTGCATCAGGTGTGGTGGGCGAACCCAACCATAGTGATATATATATGCATCAACTTTTGCAACTCTTAGTTTTCTAGTTCCGGTTTGTTGGCGGGGATTGTCATAATGTTCAAAATATCTAAAGCTTTGGGCACTTTGATAGGAATGGATATTGGGGTGATTGCGCACAATGCGGATCTCGTACGGATACCAACCATGACCGCTGTGATAGTGCTCATAATCTCCCCAAAAATGTATATATTTAAAAAGTATTCCTTCCACTCTATGATCATCCAAAAGCTCTTCACAGCGGTGCTTGATGACCGGAAGATATTTCTCATGTACAACCTCATCTGCTTGCACATAGAAGAGCCAATCGCCACTGCATTCTTTCATAGCGACATCTGTCTGATAGCTATTGATCATTCCGCGGTTGCAATATTTATCTTCCCAGATGGTATCAATGATTTTGATCTTGGGATCATTGATAGCTGCGATTAGTTCCCGAGTATGATCGTCTTCATCCCCTTTCCCTACTGCTACTACAAATTCATCACAGATTGGCAAAATAGAGCTAATTGCTTCTACGATTGGATAATAGAGCTTTTCTCCGTTCTTAACAAAGGAAAAACCGCTGATCTTCATGTTTTCTCCCTTATTGATTGAACTGCAATTTGTATAGTGTTTGATATCTCGGGCAACGTTCCAGCAGCTCATCGTGTTTACCACTATCGATGATTCTTCCACCTTCTAGGACCACGATTTTGTCGGCCGCAAGGATAGTAGAAAGTCGGTGAGCGATGAGGATCACAGTGCGATTTCGGGTGGCCTCATCTATGGCGTCTTGCACCTTGCGCTCGCTTTCTGTATCAAGAGCACTGGTGGCTTCGTCAAAAATAAGGATTGGTGGATTGCCGACGATTGCTCGAGCTATGCAGAGCCGTTGACGTTGTCCACCGGAGAGATTAAGTCCTTTGATATCTAATAGCTGATCGTAGCCGTCTGGGAATTCATTTATAAATTCATCAGCATGAGCGATTTTAGCCGCTTGTTGTATTTGGTCATCACTCAAAGCTTTTCGGCTGCCGTAGGCGATGTTGTCACGTATGGTTTTAGTAAAAAGCACTGAGTCTTGCGTGACCACTCCAAAGAGCTGCCGCAGGTCATCCAGCTTGATCTTACGGATATCGATTCCGTCGATTGTGATAGAACCTTCCTTTACGTCATACATACGGTTCAGAAGATTAGTTATGGTGGTTTTTCCTCCACCAGACGCCCCCACAAACGCCAGCTTCATACCCTTGGAAATGGTTAGATTGATATCTTTTAGCACATAGTTATCTTGCGTATAGTAAAAACTTACATGATTAAATCGAATCTCATGATCAAAACTTTTTTTGTTAATAGCATCTTCGGCATCTTTGATTGAGGATTCTTGATTCAAGACAAGCGCTATCCGATCCAAGGATACTATTGCTTTCTTTACTTCCGTATAGAGTTGAGTGATATTCTTCAAAGGATGCAGCATGGAAAACATTGCAAACAGAAATGCCGTGAAATCACCCAAAGAAAAACTATTGGAAGGATCCAAGATCATCCCACCACCGATGATGACTACGACCACGCCGGTGATTGCAGAATTTAGTTCTGAGAGTGGCACATTCATAGAACTATAGATCTGAGATTTTTGCCACTGTTTCAGATGTTTGCTATTGATTTTTTCAAAGGCTTTATATTCATCTTCTTCGCGGCGAAATGCTTTGACGATTTTGATGCTGTTTAGCACCTCTTCCACAGTGCTAAACATTGCCGAAATCTGGGTCTGGATACGTTTTGAATATTTCTTGATCTTCTTGCCCAAGAAACCTAGAGTGAAAGTTAGAATTGGTACCACCAAAATGCTATAGGCAAAAAGCCGGGCATTCAGGAAGATCGCAATATACATATAAACGATCACGGTCGCAATATCACGAATACTATTGAAAACCGCATAAATAAATTGATTGGAAACGATTTCCACATCATTTACCATGCGGACGATGGCGTCTCCAACCTTATTTTTACTAAAGAAATCTAATGATTGGGTTAAATATCTGCGAAACATATAGCTTCGCATATCTCGTATAGTCTTACCACGTAAAAGCACAAAAAAGCTGCGATTTGCAAAGTAAAACAGATTCTTGAACAGAATCAATAGCACTATCATCGCGCAAAGGATATACAAAAGCGACAATGAATCGCTAAATAACATCAGCTGTTTGAGCTCCTCCCAAAGTGGATTAAGGTCACTAATCCCTCGTATCCCGGCCAAGGATCCAAAATTGTGGAGTGTTTCTGTGAGTGCTGAAAGAATCTCAGAGCTGTTTTCATAAACAGGGGCTGGTTTATTGGGATTGAAAACATAATCAAAAAGGGGCACCAGGACGGTCACACTCACGCCGCTAAATAAGGCATACAAGACCATTGTGATCAAGCCGGCGATGATGAACGGCCAATAGCGAAGCATCATCCTATATAATAGGAAGAGATTGCTGTTTCTTTGTCTGCTGCTTTTTCCTTTATTCATATTGTACCAATAAAAAAAGCCAGCATAAGCTGGCAAGAGAAAAAATCTGGCACGCCGTAAGGGAGTCGAACCCCTAACCTTCTGATCCGTAGTCAGATGCTCTATCCAATTGAGCTAACGGCGCACACTCTTTAATCACTTTTTCTTGGGTGCGTATTTTGTCAATGAAAATCTGAACTTTCGCAAGTTTACCCTCTTAACAACTTTGCGCATCCCATGAAATTGTAAATAATTATATAAGGTATAAAGTGCCCCCTAAAATTGCGAATAAGATCATCGAGAAATGCAAATCTGATTTAACAATTGAAAATGCAGATACAAAAAAAGTCAAGTCTGATTCACTCTTCAAGACCTTGCCGAATAAAATGGTCAATAAATATATGTAACTAATTATGGACAAACTCGATGCTGATGATAGCTTCATCCTCTATAAGCAAGTCAGGGAAAAATAATTGCCTTGCGAATGTCCTTCACAAAGCTGTAACTCCTTATTTTCCCGTTTCTTGCTCACTTCTCAAAGGGGAGAGAAACGGGGGAGGCGGCAAGTGCCCTACTTTTGCAAACACTTAGGCAGGTTAAAATTCAGGTGATAATATTGGGAGATTTTGTCAAATTCTAAAATAAGGATGGTTCGAATTTTTTTAAGGGAATGGCAAATCACGCGCTGATCCATCAAAATCAGATAAGCAAAGTTCCAATCCGAGATGAGGTTCATAGAATTAGTGGGTTGATGAATTTCAGGCTTGACATATTTGGCAGATAAGCGATTATGGAGTTTATGGAAAAAATGAGCTTAGAGCAAATTCATGAGATTCCAGCTAAGCAGGAGTCGAACGATGTTA
Source organism: Candidatus Cloacimonadota bacterium (assembly GCA_030154085.1). Lineage (GTDB taxonomy): Bacteria > Cloacimonadota > Cloacimonadia > Cloacimonadales > Cloacimonadaceae > UBA5456. The sequence continues at coordinate 26,947 of JASKKR010000009.1, forward strand.
GGGAGATAGGTGTGGAGATGCTACCCAATCTCATTCACAATCTTCCGGGTATGGCATACCGTTGTCTGAATGACTCAAAGTGGTCGATGCTTTTTATTTCGGAGGGGTGCACAGAACTTACCGGGTATAAAGTCAGAGAGATTTTGCACAATGAGGCAATAAGTTATGATTCCTTGATCTTTGAAGAGGATAGGAAGTATGTGCGGGAGACTATCCGAGACGCGATAAAAAAGAGAACCCAATATCAGATGGAATATCGCATAGTAACAAAGTCTGGTGATATAAAGTGGGTATGGGAAAAGGGCAATGCCGTGTATGACAAAAGCCACAATCCGACATATTTGGATGGTTTTATAATTGATATCACGGCTCGTAAGACAGCCGAGGAAGCACTGAGGGGAGCGGTTAGTGATCTTTCGCGGCTAAACGCTACTAAAGATCGATTTTTTTCGTTGATAGCACATGACCTGCAAAACCCTGTATATGCTATCATCTCCCTTTCAGAATTTATAGCGGAAAATCTGTTTAGTTTTGGGCGTGAGGAAATTAAAGATGCACTTTTGCAAGTAACTAGTGCAGCACAGGGCATATACACATTGTTGGAGAATCTTTTAGATTGGGCTCGATTGCAGACTAATCAGGTAGTGATCCAAAAAGAAATGGTATCATTAAGGAAGACCCTAAATTATGCGATTGATCATTATCAAAAAGCAGCAGATCAAAAAGGGATCACGGTGGAGTTTGTCTCAGCCGAAGATGTGCTAATCGAGAGCGATCTCAAGCTAATCTCATCAATTATAAGAAACTTGATTTCAAATGCACTTAAGTATTCATATCCTAAAGGTAAAGTAGAGATTGACCTGACACAAGATAAAGTCAACGCAATAGTCACCGTACGTGATTATGGAGTAGGAATCCCACGCAAGAATCTTAGTAAACTCTTTCAAATCGATAGTGATTTGCGGCAATATGGGACGGCAAGCGAGAGTGGTAGTGGTTTGGGCTTGATTCTTGCGGATAGTTTTGCCAAACTTTTGGGGGCTGAGTTAAGAGTCGAGAGCAAACTAAATCATGGCAGTACATTCACACTGATTCATCCCAAGAGAATTTGATTGACGGCAGGACAAGGTTTAAAAACAATGCTCCAATATTTATTAATGAGTAGAGAATGAAAGCGCTAACTACACCAGAACTGGTACGCATTGTAGATTCTTTTGAGGATAAAAACGAGTGCCTTGAATATATGGCCAATCTTTTGGCGTCTAGTGGTTGTTTAAACTTTCCTGATCGATATTTATCGGCAGTCAAGGGTCGTGAAGAGATCATGAGTACTGGGATCGGACGGGGAATAGCAATCCCGCATGCCAGAGACCTGACCGTGAACTGTATGAAAATTGCTGTGTGCAGGATCCGAACGCCGCTCAACTTCAATTCAGTGGATGAGCAACCAGTTAGTTTGGTGTTTATGATAGCTGTGCCGCAGAATTCAAACCAGGAGTATATGCTGATACTTCGTAACTTATCCGAGTATTTACGTCAGGAAAGAAACCGGGCGAAACTGCTTGGAGCAAACTCAGACATGGAGTTGTACCAATATGTTAAAGCTATGGAAGATATCATTATCGCTTCTGTTGCTGATTAGCTTTATTCCACTTTGGTCACAAAGTGAGGATGCTGGCAGCACGGGATTTGATACACTCAAGATGATCTATGATGCTCGGACTACTGCCATGGGCGGAGCTGTGACCGGATTACCTCAAAATAGCCATGCTCTGTCCTTCAACCCAGCGGCTATAATGCGCGCTGAAACTTCGACAATCTCTGCGACATTCTCAGATCAATTTGTAGGTAGTGCAGGAGGGAGCATAGAATATGTCTATCCCAAAAATACTTTTGTTGCCTATGGTGCCAGTTTGCGCTATTTCAATAGCGGTAGTATGGACCGCACCGAGGTCAGCCCTTCCGGTGAATTGATAGAAACCGGTGATACTTTTGGAGCTCAGAGCATTGTGGCATCCGTTTCTGCAGCAAGATACATCAGTATGGCCTTGGATCTGGGAGCCAGCGCAAAATTTATCTATGATAGCATAGACAGTGCCAGTGCTAGCGCTGTATTATTCGATATCGGATTATTGCATCACACTGTAAACGAAAATGTCAAAGTGGGGCTGAGCCTGAGAAATCTGGGTTTTCAAAGCTCCTACTATACAGATAATGAATATAAAGAAAACTTGCCCACCAGTTACAACGCGGGACTATCAGTGAGAATGCATCCCAAGCTGATAACAGCATTGGATATTGGCAAAGCCGATGGGGAGAATATCAAACTGAGATTAGGGGCGGAATATCAACTTTACCCGAGTTTAGCACTGAGAGCTGGTTTTCGATCGGATGCAGGTGATTATCATATGGGAAGTTTTTTGGGTTATACTGGCGGAAGCAGTATAGGTCTGGGTTGGAATACCGGGAACTTTGATCTGGATTATGCATTGTCATCCTATGGGGATCTTGGTTTCATCAATCAGCTAACTCTAAAATACAATTTTGCACGTTAGTATGGGGAAGGATAGTTCTTTGCATTCATTTTTGTTTGAACTGGGAGTTGAGGAACTGCCAGATAATGTGATCCTGCCTGCCAGTGATTATTTGAAGTTATCTTTTGAAAAAATGTTAAGCGCCGAAAAACTTAGCGTTGGCAAGATCAAGAGCGGTTCCACTCCGCGCAGATTAAGCATTTGGGCGGATGGTCTTCCGGTCAAACAGGAAGATGTGCAGATTACAAAATATGGACCTTCGGTCAGTATTGCCTATGATGCAAAGGGAAATCTAAGCCAAGCAGGGAAAGGTTTTCTTAAAAAAAGCGGGGCGAAATCTGAAGATATTTATATCGACAAAACAGGTGGCAAAGAAGTCCTGGCTGTCAGCTTTGTGCAACCTGGAAAATATACAATAGATCTTGTGCGAGATTGGATCATACAGGTAATCGGACAAATTCCACTCCCCAAAAAAATGATCTGGAAGGATCCCAGCTTTGCCTTTTCGCGCCCAGTCCGCTGGTTAGTGGCGTTGTGGGACGACGATGTTATCTCAATGGATTATCATGGCATCATTGCGGATCGGATAAGTTATGGAAATCGCTATTTGGGCTTGGATAACCACCGAGAGATCCAAAATGCTCATAGCTATGAAAAGGACTTGGAAGAGATCGGGGTGATCGTTTGCCGTGAAAAGCGGAAGCGGATGATTATAGATCAATGTGCAGAGCTTTTTGCAAATAGTCCGTATCAAATCAAAGAAGATCAGAGACTTTTAGAAACTGTGTGTAACTTGGTTGAACGGCCTCACGCCGTAGTGGGAGAATTTGATGCACGGTTGTTAGAAATTCCTGAGAAGATCATCACTTCAACTATCAGTCAGAATCAAAAATACTTTTCTGTATATGATTCTGAGGATAGGTTGGTAAATAAATTTGTCTTTATATCAAATGGCGATCCGGTATATAGCGATAAGATTCGAGAGGGCAACGAGAAAGTAGTGGCAGCGCGTCTCAAGGATGCAGCGTGGTTTTTTGAAGAAGATTGTCGTCGTTCACTTGAAGAATATTTGCCACTCCTTGAAGATGTTGTGTTTCAGTCCAGCTTGGGCACAATGGCACAAAAGACGGAGCGCATAGTGCATTTAGCGGGCTACATAGCAAATGAACTGGGTCTAAGTGCACAACAAACTCAGAATGCCCTGCGAGCAGCGAAATTGTGCAAAGCAGATTTGGTGACCTTGATGCTTGGAGAAAAGGAATTTACTAAGTTGCAAGGTTATATAGGCATGCAATATGCATTAAAAGGTGGGGAAGACCCCGAAGTAGCACAAGCAATCTGGGAACATTATATGCCTCGTGGTAGCAAAGATATTCTACCTCAGACAGTCTCAGGTGCGATCTGTGCGATTGCAGACAAACTCGATACCGTTGTTGGCATCATTAGCGTGGGTCTCATGCCTACAGGTAGTGCGGATCCTTTTGCTTTGAGACGCGCAGCTTCCGGGATTGTGCAAATCATTGCCGATAGAGCTTGGGAGCTGGACCTGGTCGCCCTCATCAAAACCAGCCTTTCTCTATTGCAAAAAAGTATTGAGCCCAAACCAGATTCCTTGGATAAGATTTTGAGCTTCATCACCCAAAGGGTAAGCTGGTTGCTCAAAGAGGTTGGCATAAGCTACGATGTAGCAGCAGCTGTTATGTGCACTGGAGTCAATAATCTTCCAGATCTTATTGGACGTGCCCGAGCATTGCAGAATTTCAAGGCAAAGGATGATTTTATCCGCTTAGTCCTGGGATTTAAGCGCGTGGCGAACATCATAGCAGGCAGCGAAAGCTTTGCGAAATTGGACAAAAGTCTTTTTGAAGAAGAAGCGGAACGGGATTTGCACGTAAGACTAATTCAGCTTGCAGAGAGTTTGGATCGATCATTATCCGAGCGGGACTACGAAGCAGCTTTGCAAGATCTTACTATGATAGCGCCCACGATTGATACCTTCTTTGATCAGGTCTTGGTAAATTGCGAAGACAAAGACAAAAGACTCAACCGCTATGCGCTCTTGGCTCGGATCCGAGAGGAATTTTTCCGAGTGGCAGATCTTTCACAGATCGTGGTAGAATCAGATATTAATGGAGAATAAATGCATATTTTGCAAGAATTGAAAAGTCGCGCTGCCAAAATTGGTGGCAGCATCGTGCTTCCTGAGGTTTCAGATATACGTACTCTTGAAGCTGCAGCAAGAATTACCAGAGAAAAGATTGCCCGAGTTATCTTATTGGGCAACAGAGATACTATATTTTCCCAATCTAAAGAGCTGAATTTGGATCTAGGTGAATGCCAAGTTGTTGATCCTCAAACAAGTGAAGATTTTCCAGCATTTGCCAAAGCCCTCTATGAAAAACGCAAAGAAAAGGGGATGAGCGAAGCTGATGCTGAGATCACCATGCAGAATCCACTTTATTTTGGAGCAATGATGGTACTGATGGGCAAGGCAAGCGGGATGGTCGCGGGTGCTGCCAACACCACAGCGGATGTATTGCGAGCAGCCTTGCATGTCGTGGGCGTCACACCTGGTCTTAAAACAGTATCATCCACATTTATAATGGTATCTCCTCGCAGTGAGGATCCATGCTATCTTTTTGCAGATTGCGCTGTGGTGCCAAATCCTACTGCAGAACAGTTGGCGGATATCGCTTGTTCTACTGCACAGACGAGAAGAGCCATCTTGGGAGATGAAGCCAAAGTAGCCCTTCTGTCCTTTTCTACAAAAGGTAGTGCCGAGCATGAGCTGGTGGAGAAAGTACGCGAAGCGAAAGCAATCTTAGATTCCCGGGGAGTGGATTTTGCATATGATGGGGAACTGCAAGTCGATGCGGCAATCGTTGAGAAGATCGCTCGTAGCAAAGCACCGGATAGTCCAGTCGCAGGGAACGCAAACACCTTGATCTTCCCGGATCTCCAAGCTGGCAATATAGGCTATAAATTGGTGCAACGTTTGGGTGGTTTTGAGGCAATTGGTCCTATCATTCAAGGACTCGCCGCTCCAATCTGCGATCTTTCCAGGGGATGCTCGACCGAGGATATCGTTAATACAGCCATTCTCGTATTATTAATGTCAAAAAAATAAAAAGAAATATACAGGGGGATTACGGTGGCTATTAAGCTGTCAAATCGTTCCAAATTGATCAAACCATCGCCTACTTTGAGCCTTACGGCAAAGGCGTCTCAGATGAGATCCGAAGGTATTGATGTGATTAACTTCGGAGTAGGAGAACCAGATTTTAATACGCCGGAGTATATCAAGAACGCAGCTCACAAGGCAATTGACGACAATTTTACGCATTATACTGCTAATGCTGGCATCATGGAACTACGCAAAGCAATCTGTGATAAGCTGGCTCGGGATAATAACCTTCAATATACTCCGAAGGATATTTTGGTTTCTCCAGGAGCCAAGGCATCCATACTTATGGTCTTGATTGCTGTCTGTGACACAGATGATCAAGTCCTGATTCCAAGCCCATATTGGGTGACCTATCCATATCAGGCTCTAATGGCAGATGCCGTGCCGGTGTTTGTGCCGACCGATGCCTCAAATGGCTATAAGATACAACCGGAAACCCTAAAGCAAGTGATCGAGGACAGTCCCTGTGCTAAGGTTTTTATACTAAACTCTCCAAACAATCCAACTGGAGGAGTATATAGCAAAGAAGAGTTGGAAGCCATAGCCAAGATTTGCGTGCAAAATGACATCCTGGTCATTTCAGACGAGATCTATGAGCGCTTGGTTTATGATGAAGCAAAACATATTTCGATAGCATCCTTGGGCGATGATATCAAGGAAAATACTGTCGTAATAAATGGAGTTTCGAAAGCCTATGCAATGACAGGATGGCGCTTGGGTTATGCCGCGGGGCCAACCCATATCATCAATGCCGCCGGACGTGTGCAGGAACATACCACATCTTGTGTGAATTCTATTACCCAAAAAGCTTGTGTTTCAGCTCTAAATGATGAAGACAATTCTATCGAAGATATGCGTCAGGAATTTTGGAAGCGGAGAGATTACATGTATGATATGCTCATGAAGATCCCGCATCTGAGCTGTAAAAAACCACAAGGGGCGTTTTATATCATGCCCAATATTGAATGGTATCTTAATAATAATAATTGTGGCATCAAAAATGCTTATAACTTCTGCGATATGCTGTTGGAAAAGTATAGTGTAGCACTCGTTGCTGGAGGAGCCTTTGGCTTAATGGGCACGGTGCGCTTCTCGTATGCAAACAGCATGGAGAATATCACGGAAGGTGTAAAGAGATTTATGCAGTTTTTAGGAGATATCAGTTCGTGAGTGATTTAAACGAACGCATTGGAGAACGCTGGCACGACCGAAGAAAAAAAGGCTACAATTGGCCCAGATTGATCATTATGCTCATCATTCTGATCGCTATTATGTACGGAATGGGCATATTGCAAAGGATGGGGAACGTCACTACCGAGCCAGCAGCCGAGTTTCGCGACAGTACGAGAGTAGAGAATGTGGAGACGATGCCATGAGTCTGGTAATAGTTGGTTCGATCGGTCTTGATACTATAAGCACTCATGCTGGCAGGGTCATAGACGCGATTGGCGGTTCTGCTGTATATGGTTCGATTTCTGCTTCATATTTTACTGATGTCAACATAATCGGAGTTGTCGGAGAGGATTATCCTTCCAGTGCAATCGAAATATTGAAGCGCCATGGCATCTGCTTAGATGGCTTGGAAATAGCTCCAGGCAAGACCTTCCGTTGGAGCGGTGAATATCACGATCTAAACAAAGCCGAGACCCTTGTTACAGAATTAAATGTCTTTGCGGATTTTGTGCCTAAGCTACCTGAAAGCTGCAGTTCTTGTCATTCACTACTTCTGGCAAATATCCACCCTAATCTCCAAATGGAAGTGCTTAAACAGAGCAGTGCCTATACACATTTGGCATGCGACACGATGAACTTCTGGATTGATTCTTGCCCGAACGAACTAGCAGAGGTCATTGCCAAAGTGCATATTGTGTTTATGAATGAGGACGAGGTTCGGGATTTTACTGGAAAAGATGATATCTTCCAAGCTGCACGGGAACTGCTCAAGCAGGGTCCTAAACTGGTTATAGTTAAACGCGGCGAATATGGCAGTGTGGCAATTCGGGAAGATGAAGTTTTCTTTGCTCCGGCATATCCGATTATCAATGTCAAAGATCCCACAGGGGCTGGAGATACTTTTGCGGGAGCTTTTATGGCATGTTTGGAAGGTCATGGCGAGCTTAACTCTGCCGCTATACGTGATGCGATCCGCTATGGAACGGTGATGGCAGCACTGAATGTCAGTGAATTCAGCGTCGCCGGGATTTTGGATCTGGATCGCAAGTTGATAGATCAATATAAGGAAGAGCTATGCCAAATGACACGATAAACTCCATGGACTACAAGCAAGCGGGAGTCGACATCAAGGCTGGGGAAGAAGCTGTCCTTGCTATCAAAGACAAAGTTCGTTCTACCTATAATGCCAATGTCCTTAGCGAACTTGGTAGCTTTGGTGGACTTTATCGGATCGATCGAGAGGCATGGAACAAACCCATTCTTGTGGCGAGCACTGACGGAGTCGGTACTAAACTTATGGTAGCCATTCAAGCTGGGGTTTATAATACGGTCGGACAGGATCTAGTAAACCACTGCGTGAATGACATTCTGGTCCAAGGCGCTCTACCACAGTTCTTTTTGGATTATATCGGAATAGGTAAGCTTATCCCGACCGTGATTTCTTCCATCATCGATGGTTTCGTGCAGGCTTGCCAAGAAAATTCCTGCTCCCTTATCGGAGGAGAAATGGCGGAAATGCCGGGTCTTTATCAGCCTCATGATTTTGATTTGGCAGGTACTATCATCGGAATGGTCGAGACTTCGCAGCTCTTGCCACGCCCGACAATGGCGGTAGGAGATGTTTTGGTTGGATTGCCTTCCAGCGGTTTGCATACAAATGGATATTCTCTGGCTCGGAAAGTGCTCTTTGATATCATGAATCTGAAAATTGATTCCTGGGTGGAAGAACTTTCCTGCAGCTTGGGCGAAAGTCTTTTGGCTGTGCACACGAGCTATCTCTCCCAGTTGCGGCCATATCTCCACAATTCTGGATTAAAAGCCTTGGCTCATATCACAGGCGGAGGGATAGTCGGGAACCTGTCTCGGGTCATTCCCGAAAATCTGGTGGCAAAAGTCACTCTAGATAAAGCGCAGATCCCTGCAATCTTTAATATAATCCAAACCGGTGGGAACATTAGTGAAGAAGTTATGCGTCAAACTTTCAATCTAGGGATTGGGATGATTTGTGTAGCCAGCCCCTCGTTGGCAGAAACCCTACAAAATGATCTTAGAGCAATGTATGTGGGAGAGATTTCTGCAGCATCCAGTGTCGAAAGAGTGAAATTCATATGAACGCCATAACTGTGTTAACGCAAGAATCTTACTCAATCCTAAAACATGGTAATCGGACAGAGGATAAAAAAACTGCTTGACTGATTTTAATAGCTCAGATATAAGAGCTTTAACAGGAAAAGCCTTTAGCTTTTTGAGGCTTTCCCAAAGGTAAATAACTTTAAACAAAGTAAATAAGCCAGGATGAAGGGAGGTTTATCGATGCGAAAAACTGCATTGATCCTGCTAATAGTGTTGCTTGTTGGTGTTGCATGCCTCGAAGCTCAGACCACTGGTCGTTTAGCCGTACGCGTTCGCGATGGTGCGGGTCGGCCTTTGGAGTATGTGAATGTCGTGGTAATGTCCGGCACTCAACGTATAACCGGTGGCCAGACCGATGCACGTGGTCAGGCAAATATTATTAATATTCCCCCAGGTACTTACACTGTTCGGTTCTCTTTGATCGGATATGACGAAGTGACCTATGAAAACGTGAGGATTCAGGTTGGGCAAACTGCCAATATCTCACCTACTATGAATCGCACTGGTGTAGAGGGAGTTAAGATTGTGGTACAAGCTCAGCAAGACGTCGTAGAGCGTGACCGCACAGGTTCTTCCCGCCAGATAGAGATGGACCGTTTGTCGGATTCAGCTATTACCAATGTCAATGACATCGTTTCATTGCAAGCTGGCGTCACAAATATTGGTGACGAACTGCATATTCGTGGTGGACGCGCTAACGAAGTTAATTTTACCGTGGACGGTATGAGTGTGTCTGATCCTGTTGACGGTGGAAGTGCCCTCTCGGTTGATACTGACGCTATCAAGGATATGAAGGTGATGACTGGTGGTTTCCCGGCAGAGTTTGGAAACGCACAATCTGGTGTGATCAATATTGTTACCAAAGATGGTGATCCTTTCTTCTCAGGTAAGGTAGAATACAATACTGATCATATAGTTGGAGAAGGTCGCAATTCTGATGTCTTAAAGTTTGCTTTTGGTGGACCCATAGTCCCCTTCGCTCCTATGGATCTCAGAGAAAGGCTTACTTTCTATCTTAATGGAGCGGGAGAATGGTTGGATGGTCGCTACAAAGATTTTTATATGTCAGATCCCAATGAAGACTATGTCTTGAACGGACGCGGTCTGCTCGACGATGACTATCCTGCATATGATCCCTATGAAGGTAGAGACAATATTTTAGGCGTAGATATAGGGAATCGTAACTATAATAGCTACAATATCAACCTGAAGACGAAGTATGATCTAAATCCAGCGCAGAAATTCACTTTTGCCGTTCGTGGTGATAGATCATACAATACTCCCTTTAACCCGGCTGGTGCATATAGCTGGCGCTACGCATTGCAGCATTATGCTGAGACTGAAACTGAGCAACGCCAGTATATAGCTACATATGATCAAATGTTTGGTTCTACAATGAACCTAAATGTAAAGGCGAGTTATTATTCGAAGGATACCTATCAGGGTCCGCGAGGGATCAGTCGTGATGATTATATCTTCATGACTGTCGATCCGGACAATCCTGGGGCAGACTACATTGACTCTGTTTTGCAAGGAAAGTACGGCTATAGCACTGTGGACGACGATGGAGATGGAGTCTATGACTTTGGATTCCTGCCTGCTTCACAGTGGCAATATCGCTTGGAAAGCCAAGAAGATCCCCGTCCGATACCCGGATTCAATCCTCCCGGAACTATCTATACGAACTTCATTGATGACCAAACTACCACGATGAACTTCCGCTCTGATTTTGAGTGGCAGATTAACCAGACTCATCTTGCTAAGACGGGTGTGGAGATTATCAGTCACAATATAGAAAAGAATCAGCTGCAAAATTTCCTTTCTATCTATGAGGATCGTAGACAAGCCTATTTGAGGAGTATTTACACTTTGACTGAGGATGATTTACAGGCTTATTTAGCTGATCCCACCTACGTACCGGATGCCCTTTATGGTCTCGAATCAAAAATAGATAACCCTGAAACTATAGCTGATTTAGTGCCCATCTACAAGCCCATGGATTATTACAACGCAGCCAAGGCTTCTTCAGGCAAGCGGGATGGATATTCTGCAACTCCATGGCAGGCAGCTTACTATTTGCAGGATAAGATGGAATGGGAAGGCATGATTGTCAATGCCGGTCTGCGTTTTGACTTCTGGTATCTAGGCTCTAGCTACAAAGTCTTACAAGATGATGGCAGCTTCTCAAAGCGGGAATTTGACAGTAACGATCGCTTCCAGATGATGCTCTCTCCCAGATTGGGCGTATCCCATCCGATCACCGAGCGTGATGTGCTCCGCTTTGCATATAACTATCAGAACCAATTACCTCAGATGCAGTACATTTTCACTTCCAAGACTCCGGAAGATGCAAACATATCTGATGTAGCAATTACTGTGGGTAATCCATCTTTGGAGCCCCAGATCACAGTCACCTATGAAGTTGGTCTCTCTCACCAGATATCAGATGACTATGTGTTGGACATGACAGCATATTACAAGAATCTTTATAACTATGTGAGCACTGTGCGCGAACGTAAAGAAGGTGAAGAAAGTGTATCATGGTATCGCTTTATTTCCGAAGACTACGGCTCAGCGAGAGGTATTGATATTCAGATTGAGAAGATGCTTTCAAACTTCAATACTTGGAGTGTGGCTTACTCATTGGCATGGGCACAAGGTAACAATTCAAGTACTGTGATTCAAGATGAGAATACCTCTCTTCGTGAATTCCCATTGGATTGGGATATACGCCACAATGTTTCTATAAACTATACTTTCCGTATCGGCAGAGGCGAGGAATTCTTTGTTCCTTTTACTACTTACATTCTTCCTTTGGATGATTTCTCTGCGAACATAAACTGGAGCTTTGCTTCTGGTGCCCCTTACACTCCGCAAAGCACTGAGGGAGACGCTATGCTGGATACAAACAGCAAACGTATGGATCCAACTCATCAAGCTAATGCGAGATTGACCAAAGGAATCCAGCTTCCAGGCGGAACCAGTCTTCGTGTATATCTGGATGTGGAAAATCTATTCAAAACAAAGAATATTAACTCAGTATATCCTCGCACTGGCTCTCCATATGATGATGGCGCTGATCTAGAGGATGAATTAGTGCAATACACCTATCCGGAAGTTGAATACACCCATCAACTGGCTGTAAGAAACCCGGCATACGTAGACAACTACCGTGGTGTCACCATCGGTGTGTCTTTTAATTTCTAAATTATTCCAAGGAGGAATCATAAATGAGAAAATTCTCGTACATAATGCTGCTAATAGCTCTGGTTAGCTTGGTCATGCCGGGTATTGCCTTTGCTCAAGAAGCAGCTGAGGAAGCCGCTGCTACAACTACTGCTGAAGTAGCAAGTGCCGGTGGATTAGAGAGCTTTGCCGAACTAGTATTTGGCAGCGGATTGGTAAAATGGTTTAAAGATGGTGGTTGGGCCATGTGGCCTATCCTTATTCTGGTTATCTACGGTCTTGCGTATATTGTATGGAAATTCATAGCTCTAATGTATGCCAGAGTAAACTTAAATGCCTTTTTGGATAAGATCGTACCTTTGGTCAAAGAGAAGAAGTTCAAAGAAGCAGCCGAAATTGCCAAGAATACGCGTGGTCCCGTAGCCGCAATCGTCTATGCTGGACTTCTTAAAGCCGACGGCGGAATCCCCGCTGTAGAAAAGGCAATCGAAAACGCTGCCATGATTGAGATGAGTTATCTTGAAAAAGGTTTCTTGGAACTATCAACCGTGATCACACTTGGTCCCATGATGGGATTCCTAGGTACTGTAACAGGTATGATCAGTGCTTTTGATGCGATTGCAGCTGCACGTGCTGTAGATGCCACCATCGTTGCTAGTGGTATTAAGATTTCATTGATCACTACGCAAGCTGGATTGATCGTAGCTATCCCAGTGCAATTTTTCAATAATATCTTCGTCACCATGGTTGACGGTATGGTGATCGATATGCAAAAAGCAACAGAGAAAGTCGTTGAAGCAATGCTTTAAGCCCCAAGGGAGATTATAATGAATATAGGACGCAAAAGGAAAGGCAAAGCGGCAATCCCGACTTCGTCGATGTCCGATATTGCTTTCCTCTTAATCGTCTTTTTCATGGCGACTACTAAGTTCGACGTGAAAGAAGGGATTAGGATAGTCCTTCCCCAGGCGGCCGATGGTAGTTCTGGCAAGACCCAGAGTCTTGCCTTGACAGAGAATGAAATGACCCGTTTGCAGATCATAGAAGATGGAAGGATTTCTGTGAATAATGAGCCTCCCCGCCATTTTGAGGCTGGTGAGCTTGATGCACTGATTCAGCAGAAACTAAGAGTAAATCAACAGATGATCTTTCGTGTCATCACGGATCGTGAAGCTACCTACAATGATATGATTCGTGTAGTAGACCGCTTAAAAGCGGCTGACATCGAAAAGATCTCGCTATCGACAAACTAGGAGGAAGACATGGCCAATATTAAAAAAGAAAAAAGCCGCGAAGTCAGCATCCCCAGTTCGTCGATGTCTGATATTGCGTTTCTGCTCTTGCTATTCTTTATGGTGAGCACCGTGTTTGTCCAGGAGACCAAATTTTGGGTTGAACGCGAGCGCTGGCCGATGGCGGATAGTATTGAGCGAATTCCCAGAAATCATACCACTACCATCTATGTGATGAGGGATGAGACTATTCTTATCGATGATATACCGACCCGGATCGAGAGTTCCGATGATGTTTTTGTCGCTAATACCTTGATTCGGAAGAAAGCCGAAGATCCCGAACTGATTGTCTGCTTTAGAACAGATCGGGAAACTAAATATGGAGTAATGTCCGATGTTATGCGCCAGCTACAAGACGCACAAACGCTGGTAGTAGCATTTGAAACTCAGCGTCGGATGGACTAAGGAGGCAATGATGAAAACGCAATTAAATGACTGGAAAGATCAGGCTGATAGTCAATTTAGCAAAGCCCTGGCTCTTTCTCTCACGATCTTGCTCTTTGCGCTGATGGTTACTCCCAAGATTGAAGTAAAGAAGCAGGTCTACCAAACCACACAGATGGAATTGGTGGACATACCGATGGAAGAACGCGAGAAGATCGAACCTCCCGAAACGGATGTTCAGATCGATATACCGCTTGTCATCAGTGATGAGCTCGCTACTGAAGAAGTAGATATTGCTACTTATAAAGCAGCTCTATCTCAAATTGGCAAGATAAACACTACTACTACAACCAGTCTATCCCAAGTAGATGATAAGCCCGTAAACTTTGTGCCATATGATGAACCCCCTGTGGTTATTGGCAGCATATCTCCGGTGTATCCGGAATTTGCTAGAAAAAACCGGATTCAAGGCACTGTAGTATTAGAAGTAGAAGTATTGCGTGACGGATCGGTGCGCAATATTCGCGTAAGAAAATCGGTTCCAGGCGGTTTGGATGAAGCCGCAATTGAAGCCGTTCGTAAAGTAAAATTTCAGCCGGCAAGAAGTAGCGGTCAACCTGTTGACGTACTGCTGATTGTTCCGGTTGAATTTAAATTGAACTAATCCGGGAGTGTTTGATGAAGTTAAACAAATTTTTGCTCTGTTTGTTCTTGCTGATTGCCTTTATGGTCTCGGCAGCTCATGCAGCAAAAGCAGAACCATCGACCGGAACCAAAAAGCTGGACCTCAGTAAATACCACAATGTCGGCAATATTTGGCTCAGGGTCAGTAACTATGGCTTTTTCGGATCGGGAGATGATATCGTCCCACAGTATCCCTCCTTGGAGTATCCTGGGGGTAGTGGTATTGATTATCTATATCAAGGTGCTTTGTGGTTTGGTGCCAAAAAGCAACGCCGCGATGGCTTGAATAGGAAGCTATATTGGAAGCACTATCCGCCCTCAGCTCAAAATGATACAATTCTATATGAAGGGCAGGAAGGATGGTCGCCAGAAATGATCAATCATCCGGTCATGGATACATTGGTCACGGTTGGATTTGATGGGGATGATGATCTTTATGAGTTTATGCCGGCATACAATCCCCTGCTTGTTGCAAATTCCAACATGTCAGATGACTATTCTCTCTACAACGCTCTTGATGGGATAGCTTCTGCTTCCATTCGCAACCAACAACGTGGTGTGGATGATGATGGTGATGGCTTAATTGATGAAGACTTTGTGGGATACACCTTCCCCTTAAGACAATCTACTGAACTGCCTACACAATTCAGTGGTTTCGGGGGAGGCTATATCCATAATATACTACCTAATGAATTCTCAGTATTGGATGATCCGGCGACTCTTGAGATCTGGTTTCCACTCGGATTTATGGATCTTTCCGACACCGGCTTCTCCAGCTATGCTTTCACGGCTCGCTATGATGATGATATGGATGGAAGATTTGACGAAGATGGAGCGCCGGTTTCAGAACAGGATTTCATCTCATATTATTTTGACTATTGTCCATTTGGTACAGAGGGTCAGCGCGACTATGGATCTTCCAGCAACAGAAATGACCATTATCCCCTCAACATTCGCGTGCGACAGATGAGCTATCAATGGAGCTATGACTATATTAAAAATCTGGTTTATCTTGAGTTTGACATCACAAATATGAACCAAGATGACGAGCTCATTGATTGTGCGATGGGAATTTATATGGACAGTGATGTCGGTCCTCAATCCTGGGGTATTGAAAAAGCAAGTGATGATGTATCCGGTTACGTTAAAGGTGAAGGGTATGAATTTGCTTTTACTCGCGATGCTGATGGAGACGGCGGGCTAACTACCGGTTACGTTGGAGCTCGCGTATGTACACCTGATCCTGAAGAGCTGAAGTTCCACTGCTGGTATTGGAAAGTGGGAGATGGTCCGGATGATAATAAACCACGTTCTTTGCAAACCTTAAATCCGCGTACTGCAAATGAAAAGTATTGGCTGCTGACTGGTAGAAACCCAAACCCATCCAAGTTTGATCCTTTGCGTCCAGATGATCCAGATGTGACGGAATTCGAGCAACCTGTTCCCAAAGATACTCGTTTTCTCTTCTCTTTCTATGGCGCTCAACCTGGTACTCCAGAATATGACGAAGTAGATGAGAATGGGGAATATTACAAGCGTTGGAATTTGTTACCTGGCAAGACCATGAAGATTGTGGTAGCGATATTCCCAGGAGAAAATAAAGAAGATCTCAAACGCAGTGCAAGCTGGGCTAAAGAGATCTATGGTCAGGCTCAAGACCTGATTAGCGTGGTTCTGCCAGATACTTTCCCTCACTATCAAGCTCCTGGTCCGCCTACCATCCCCAATCTCTTTGCAGAATTAAAGGATGATGGCAATAGAATTGATCTGTATTGGGATAACCGTAGTGAATTTTCATACGACGTTCAGACGGTATCTACATCCGACATCGGATGGCAGCGTCCTGGCGGCGATGGCTATATTCCCGGTCTCGATAGTGATCCTGCTGCCATAGATAACCTTGATGAATATCCAGAAGAATTCCAGCCCGGAGAATTCAGTGATATGACTTATCCCTGGAATAACAATGCTTTGGTAAATCCCTGGACAGGTTATCGCCTCCGCCACGATTTCCAAGGTTACACGGTATGGGGTCGCTCTGGTAGTGGAAACCGAGAAGATTGGGAGATGATACGCAGATGGGATAAGATAGATACTCCTGTCGATCTTGCCGATTATACCGTAAATATCCAAGTTGATTCACTCTACAAGGATTATGGAGGATATTTAGGTAACGATACAGATCTACCTAATCCCTCTGATCACCCGGATCCTGGAATTCGCGGTTGGCAAGCAAGCCCCGAAGAGTATGCCAAATTCTGGAGATTGGACGAAAACTATATGTTTGTCCCCAATGGTAGTGTATTCTACGGGTGGCCCATATATAACCCGGATGTAGATTGGTCTCCAGAGATTCAAGCTATGGCAGATCAGATTGCTAGTGAGAATGCCATGCTTGCTGATGACGAGGTCGAAGCCCTTCAAGCACGCCTCTTTATGCATGAACATCTTCAGTCCAGACCTGAAATCTTTGATGCACTCTATGATCCCAAGCTGATTCCTCTACGTGCATTCGCCTTTCCCGGAGGAGAGAATGCGGTAGATCCTACAGCTGAAGAGGTGGAAACCCTACGCCGTGAACGGCTGGCACGCAGATACTATAAACATCAGATTATGTATCCCAGAAAAGGTGTAGAATACTATGTAGCTGTTACAGCTTATGACCGTGGTATTCCGGTGCATAGATTAGAATCCCAAGAATCTGGTCGTGATGCTGATGCCAACATGCAGATATTCTTCCCGGGTAGCCTTGCTCGTGAAAATATGGACGACATCAAGGTCATCCCCAATCCATATATCGGCAGCAGTAAATTCGATGGTCGTTATGATAACGACGAAAAAGGAGATAGAAGTCGCCGTTTGTGGTTTATAAATCTGCCAAATCGTTGCACGATCCGCATCTATACCCTGGCAGGTGATCTGGTGCAGACCTTACATCATGATGGAGAGACCCAAACTGATATTGTGACTATTTCCAAAGCAGCCACTTCAGGTATAGCCGCCAGTGGAATGCACTCTTGGGATCTTCTTTCAAAAAACAATCAGATCATCGCCCCCGGCGTGTATCTGTTTAGCGTAGAAAACAAAGCTGACGATGAAATTAAAGTCGGCAAATTTGTATTGATAAAGTAAGGGAGGAATTGTGAAAAAACAGATTATCCTGCTCCTCGCAATAGCTGTAGTTCTGCTGCCTGTATGCCTCAATGCAAAGATCTTTGGCAAAGTTGGAACCGTAGGTTTGCAGTTTCTAAAGCTGGGCGTGGATGCTCGTGCCATTGGTATGGGTGAAGCCTATACTGCTGTTTCGGACGACATTTCCTCCGTCTATTGGAATCCTGCCGGCTTGGCACCAGCATTTCAAAATCAAGTATTCTTTTCCCATACAAATTGGCCTGCCGATATTATGCATGAATTTGTAGCTGCTACCTATACCACTGGCGTGTCTACTTTTGCACTTTACGGCTCGGTCTTGCATATGGATAAAATGGAAGTTACTGATGAAGATACATTTGGCCATACGGGTGAGTATTTCACAAACAGTAGTGTAGCTTTAGGCGT
The DNA here is from genome assembly GCA_030154085.1 of Candidatus Cloacimonadota bacterium. Taxonomy (GTDB): domain Bacteria; phylum Cloacimonadota; class Cloacimonadia; order Cloacimonadales; family Cloacimonadaceae; genus UBA5456. Next base: position 45,075 of record JASKKR010000009.1, read on the forward strand.
AAATTACGCCCAACAGTTCACCGACAAATTCTCTGCCGGAATCGGAGTAAAGTATCTTCGCGAAAACCTCTATGAGTTTAATGTAAACAGCTATGCTGTTGATCTTGGTTCGATGTACAATACCGGTTGGCAAAACATCAAGATAGGCATGGCTTTGAAAAACTTCGGTCCGGACATCAGATATCGCGTAGACAATGATGATGATAGTCAGACTGATGAAGACCCCTTTGATCTTTTTGATAATGACGGCGATGGAGTCATAGATGAAGATGGTGCAGAACTTGATGTAAAGATCCCGATGAACTTCTCTTTGGGAGTTTCAGGTGATCTGATGCGCACTGAAACCAATTATTGGATCGCTTCATTGCAATTGGATAACGTTATCGATCGTACAGAAACTTGGAACTTAGGAACCGAGTATAAAATGGGGAACATATTCCTACGCTGTGGCTATCAGTTTAATTATGATGCGGCAAGCTATAGCTTAGGTGCTGGATGGCAAGTCCCCACCAATATCGGCATCTTCAATATCGATTATGCCTATACTGATATGGGCTATTTGGCTGAATCAATGCTAAAGAGTGCACATCGTGTGTCTCTCAAGCTTAGATACTAATGAACATGAATAAAAAAAATGGAGGAACGATGAAAAAAGTTCTCTTACTCACCTTATGCCTCTGCTTCGTAGTGGGTGCATTGCTCGCAAAACCAATGCAAGCCGATCACGCACGAGAAGCTCTCGAAGCCCCAGGACAGATAACACGTATCAGTCGTCCTGACATCAACGCTCCGAATTTCAATTTTACTGTGAATCCTACCGTACTCATGGAAAGCTACTATGACTACATGATCGGAAGTTACAATGGTATACCTATGCGTGTGATCCCAAGTGATGATGGTGGATATTTCCTTACTTTCCACGGAAAGAATTCATCTTCCACAGAAGAAAAACGTCGCGTATTCTATGCGCACATCGATGCAGCTGGTAACGTTGTAAACCAAAATGTAATCACTAATTCGGAAAACACCGAAGGGTATCCCACAATCGGCGTGGACCCTATAAGTACAAAACCGATGTACGCTTGGCATGCAAATTCTGATACTGATGCTGAGAATGAAGTAGAATTTACTTCTGATGCTTTTTTGTTTGGTTCTTCTGGGATGTTCAACATAGTATCAACTATAGTGGACAATCCACTGCAAGTGCTAATAGATGGTTCTGTTGCCTCGGCAGACAACGAATTTATTTGGCCTACCATTGAGATCGGACCTTCTCCTGTTGACGGAATGCGTAGAGTCTATGTGGCAAATCGCAATTTTGTGACTCATAACAGCACGGATGCTCCAAGCGAAAATGTCTTGATTGCCTATGCTGATTTTAATGGTGCTATGATCGAACAAGGAACATCTCTGGCATGGAGCTACACTACCATCCCAATGATGGACGAATGGAATCATGATGTCGATTGGCGTCGTCCTTTCCATGCCATCACAGCAGATGATCTTGGTAATCTTTACTATGCAGGTTACCACTTTGCTTATGATCCCAACGACGTAATGATCGAGGAGCCCAATATGGATATCTTTATGTGTCCGAACTACGGTGAAGGCGAATGGGTACATCTGACAGCTTACGATCGCATCCCTACTTACAATCCTCCTGGAACCCCCGGTGGCACAGGATACTTTGTAGGTGATGGAGACATTCCTTATGATGATAGCGAATTATTCTGGGGTATTGTAAATTCCAGTCACCTCAATGCTGTGACTGATAATAGTGGCAGAATCCTTTTCCCCAGTTTGTTTTCTGTAAATGTAACCACAGGTGGATATTATCCTGCTTTTCATACGGTTAAGAATGTGATATATGATCCTGCAACTGATGAATTCAGTATCAAGGAAGTTTATCCGCGTAAGAATCCTGCTGATGATTTCAACGAAGCCTATACTCCTTGGGATCTCGAAGCACCTTGGGGAGTACCTGAATATTACGAAGGTTCGGATGGCGGAATGTATCTTGCACCTGAATTGATCTGGCCATTCCCACACTGGGATGATACTCTTCACACTGATAGCATGATGTTTCACTATAACAACATCAAGATCACTGAGCCTAACGAAGAAGGTCTTGTGGTCATGGTTTGGCAAGATGCTATGCGCGCCAGAGACTACAACAAATATCCAGATTCATATCCTGAACTTGCCCCCTTTGCAGACACTCCCGAGATTTTCATCTCTGTGAGCAATGACAATGGAAATACTTGGTATGATCCAATAATTCTGAACAAAATAGAAACTACAGAATTATCTGGAATCAAACCTATGTGGGTTTATCCTGCTGACAAAGTCATCACCACTGGGAAAAATGATCAAGGCTTCTATACTGGCAAGATTGGACTCATGTTCTATAATGATTACACTTGGGGCTCCAATGTTCACGTCCCACCGGCTCACTCAGTCAACGATGGTGGAGCAGTAATGTTTACCGAACTTGAGATTGTATTTGGTGAAGGTACTCCTAATATTGATCCTACTACACCTGTTGTGGAACGCATCCTGAACCAAAATTATCCGAATCCCTTCAATCCGGAAACCACAATCAGCTTTGATATGCCTGTCAACGGCAAAGCCAAACTGGACATCTACAACGTTAAAGGTCAGCTCGTGAAGACCCTTTTCAATGGCGATGCCAATATTGGAAGAACCAGCATCGTATGGGATAGCACTGACAATAACGGCAATGCTGTTACCAGCGGTATCTATTTCTATCGTCTGAGCACAGATAATCATACTGAAACTCGCAAAATGATGCTGATGAAATAATCATCAAGTAAACATATACGCAGCCGGAGCTTATATATAAGCTCCGGCTTTTGCTTTATAAGTGGAATAGGACACGCGGCAAAATCAGGATCAGATTGCGCTTAACAATGTCCTTCACAAAGCTGTAATTCCTTATTTTCTCGTTTCTTGCTCACTTCTCAAATGGGGAAGAAACGGGGGAGGCGTTAAGTGCCCTACTTTTGCAGGGACTTAGAGCCGGGGCAAACTACATCACTAACCAGCGCACCCCGATTCATGGTTGCCGACCAAGATGAATTCCGGTTGGTTTTAACCACCGGCAATAGGAGTAGTGAACCAAATCTTTCCACATCTTTTGACCGGACCGCTTTTGCCGGTGACTAAAGTCCACCGGAAATCATCTTATTTGTAGAATCGGATCACATGGGATACGGTGGCTAAAGCACACCGCCTATCATCTTATACACTCATATCGATGGAGAAGACATATTCTCTATATTGGATACGGTGGCTAAAGCACACCGCCTATCATCTTATACCCCGGATTGGGTCACAATGGGCTACGGTGGCGAATATGTATATTGGAGCTCAGGGAGACCCGTTTAATACCTTTATTCTTTATGGGTCTCCTCCTCCATCAGCACTACTGATTTTGTTGGTGATGGATGGGATATGGAGTTGGAGCCTAAACTACCTGCCGGTATTTATTTTATCAGGTGCAAGGTAATGGATGGCAGTCAACAGAGACTTATAAACCAAAAAATACTGCTACACTAAGTTCGTGAAGGTAAACATGAAAACTATTGTTTTGTTTTTACTGATGCTCTGTACGGTTTTCGGGCTATTTGCAGAGTATGCACCTCAATCTATCTTGTTTAGCTCTTTTTACGTTATTGAACCCATCACACAATATTCTGATTCGCTTTTAACGATTATTCAATAAGAGCATATCAAGTTCGACTTGATCTGGAAAGCTTCATCCTGGAGAGATCAGACTATGGAACGTCTGCATTTAACAACTCCGAGATCAATATGGGATATTCAACCCAAATAATGCAGCAGTCTGGCAGCCCTAAAAATACACTACTGCAATAGATTTGATATCAATCTGGAAAATAAATCAAAACAAGATGAAATATGCAACGGAGAGAGGTTATACATAAATAAGTTATTGAATACAAAGATTTAAACAGATGGTCAATATATGAGATCGGCAAATATGAGCATTTTATCAAGATCAATATCATATGCTACAAAGCTAAACTCTTCGTGAGATGGCACGGCATCGATTTTAACCAAGACTTGTTTACTCCAAGGCAGGATATCAACTCGGTACTTACCTTCAGAGAAACCTTTAACAATACCACGAAGGGGAGTATTCAGCATCTCATCTCGAATCATATGAAGCAGCCAATAGCGTTCCGACCTTTGCATCGTAATGCGGATTAGCTGAATTCTTTTTTCGATGTAAAGAATCATATCTTGCAGAGTTTCAGCGCTGAAAGGTAGATAGCTATGACCGAGCTGTGCCATAATCTGCATTTGGTTTATGAGATCTACGAATCGGCGGATGGGGCTGGTAGCATGAAGATATCCGTGAGCTCCTATACCAGGGTGATATGCAGCGTTTGTATCCAAGAAGGCGAAACTGCCTTGGGGTTCATCTTCTCTACCTGGAAATCGTTTGATATTGCGAAAGAGCATCGGCAGATTGTGGGTTTGAGCATATTCTGCAAGGCAGCGATTGTAATAGATCATCATCTCTTCGATCATCATTCTGGAAGGGCTAAACAGATCTATACGCTTAACCTTGATTTTATCTTCGGTGAGTTTGAAATTATACACATACCGTTTATTCTGTTCCCTACTCTCGGGATCTCTTTGTTTTCTAAGGACTTCCGCTATGCGTCTGAACAGGATGAATCTTGGTTCATTCCATGACCTATCGACTTTGTCGTAGCTGAGATTTTCGCGGATGATGATATTCTGGGGTACGATTTGTGTGGATTTGATTTCAAAGTTTTGGTCAAATCGAACATAGAGGCTTAAAACTGCTCTTTCATGACCTTGAATCAATGAAAATCTATCTTCCGAGAAGATAGGGGGGAGCATGGGTACCACTCCAGAAGGTATGTACAACGAAGAAACTCTGCTTCGGGCAGTATCAAATAAAGCATCATCAGGCTTTATAAAGTAGGCGATGTTGCTGACATGGATTCCTAAGAGGTAACCGTCCGAGAGTTCTCGTAGACTGAGGGCATCGTCAAAATCCTTACTATCTTCGTCGTCTATGCAAAAAGCTTCATCATTGATAGTCTCAGGGGCTAAAGGATCAAGGGAGATGTCCAGAACAGCTGGGGGAAATGTCACAGGTAAACCAGAAGCTTCTAAAGCGGGATCATGATTAGGTAGATCATCCTGCAAGCGAATCCTAAGCCGTATGGCTTGTTTAATGGGGTCCATGTCATTTGCAGAAAGGATTTTTTGGAGATCATCGATCTTTTCTCCTTGTAAAAAGAGGCGCAACTCTTCAATTAATTGGTTCCTAAAATGATCATCAATACCTTGGGACTGATCCAATATCCAATTTCGGATTTGCTGAAGATATTCTTGCCGTTCTTGCTCTTTGGCTTTTAATCTATGGTATTCGTCCTTCTCTTCAGCAGTACGTTGGAAAAAAAGCTCATGTTTTTGGTAGTAAGTTGCGGGATCATCTTTCAGAAAATAATATAGGGCAAAACGCTTTACATCATCTTTGATATTTAAGCTGTCTTGTAATGTCGCAAAGTCCATTCCGGGCTGGGGGATAGAAATCGCAGCAAAATTGGTTGAGCGCACCTTCTGGGTAAAATTTTGCAGACTTGCCCAGCTTGGATCAAAACTGGAAGATGTGGTAAGTACAAAGCGGGAAGGATTGATTCTTGTCTGATTTTGAGTTTCTGTGAGCAGAGTGCAGATTTTGTCCCCAACCTCCTTGATGATTGCAAGCTGTAGATGCCCTTTGTCGTAATATAGGACGATAGTGCCTTCTTGTAGGGAATGGGATGGGATTTGCTGTTTCATCTGAAGCTCTGCCTTTACTCAAGATTTGTTACTGGCGCCCCTGGGAAGATTCGAACTTCCGACCAACGGTTTAGGAAACCGCTGCTCTATCCTCTGAGCTACAGGGGCACAAGCATCAAGTGCAAGAAATTTGAAATGCTGGTATTCGTCAAGTTTACATTGACAAATCTGTGAGATCTTGCATTATGGATAACTAATTTATAGGATAGAAAGGAATTTCTTATATGAAAATCGCAATAGTCGGTGCAACGGGTGAAGTAGGCAGAATGATGATTACTTGTATGCAAGAGCTATCGCTGAATATAGATGTCTTGGATCTGTATGCTTCAGCCAAATCAGAAGGTGAGGTGCTATACTATCTTGATCGCCCGATCCATGTCCGAGAACTCACGAATAGCTCACTTACTAAGCATTATAACTATGTTCTCTTTGCCGCCGGAGCCGGTGTAGCACACAGCTTTGCTCCACTTGCGGCGGAACATAGTGATCTCGTGATTGATAATTCCAGCGCATTTCGTATGGATGAAGACATTGCTTTGGTAGTTCCACAAATTAATGGGCATCTTTTGCAAGGTTATCATGGGATTGTATCAAATCCCAATTGTTCTACAATCCAGATGCTCTTACCTTTGGCAGTCCTGGATAAGGCATATGACTTAAAGAAAGTAGTAGCATCTACCTATCAAGCTGTCTCGGGGAGCGGACACAAGGGGATTCTTACCTTGCAAAAACAGCGAGAGGGTTCCACTGAAAAAGGTATATATCCCGAGATTATAGATCTCAATGTGATCCCTCAGATTGGAGTGTTCATGGATAATGGCTATAGCAGTGAAGAAGAGAAGATGCTTCGAGAAAGCCGGAAGATTCTCGGTAAAGATAGTTTGATGCTCAGTGCCACAACTGTCAGGGTCCCAGTGGTCTATGGACATTCAATTTCTGTATATGCAGAATTTAGTAGCGATATTTCTTTGCCAGAGGCAACTGCTTTGTTGCAAAAAGCAGAAGCAATTAAGCTCCACGAAAATAGCTATATCACTCCTCGCGCTATTGGAAACTCCAATGAGTCCCACGTTTGCCGCCTCCGTTATGGAGTTGATAAACATTCACTTAGTTTTTGGAATGTAGCACATAATATACGGATTGGTGCTGCCAAGAATGCCATCAGCATTATGGAAAAACATCGTGCATTTATTAACTCGGGAAGCCAAAATGTTTGATCCCATACAAATCCGTCATGAGCTTCACCGTATACCTGAGCTTGCTTTTCATGAAAATAAGACAAGGGATTTTATCCTCAAGCAACTTAGAGAGCTTTGCGGTACACTTGGTGTCAAAGACCTCTTTGAAATCATAGAATTTAAAAATTCTACAGCGATACTCGTGGTTTATCAACACGGAGATATTGAAGATGGCTTTGAGCTTTTTCGAGCAGATATGGATGCCTTACCTATCACGGAGTCTACCGGCGCGGACTTTTCCTCAGTCCATGCTGGCATGATGCACGCTTGCGGACACGATGTGCATATGTCTGTACTTATGGGACTCATTCAAAGAGTCTGGATTGCAAAACCGAAGAAGAATCTATTGTTTCTCTTTCAACCAGCAGAAGAAGGTGAAGGTGGTGCACAAAGCGTTCTCCGTGAAGGAATCCTGCAGAACTATGATATTCGAGCAGCCTTTGCACTTCATGTGGCAGGGAATATGCCAGTGGGTACAGTAAGCTCCAAAGCTGGCATATTTTTTGGGATACCTCAGGAATTTGATCTGCGCTTTTTGGGTAAAGCTGCACATGTCGCTTTTCCCGAGAAAGGTGTCAATGCTTTGGTCTGTGGTGTAGACTTCATGGCATCTATTCAGGCTGAGATCAATAAAACCTTAAAAGATGAAAGAGTAATCTTTCATGTTGGCAAAATGACGGCTGGCAGAATTCGCAATGTTATCGCAGATGAATGTCTCTTGCAAGGGACGCACCGCTCTCTAAAACAAGAAGTCCGTGATCAGCTCAATGACCTGATCTACCAACATGCAAATCAGATCGCAGAACGCTATCACGCAAAAGTGGAAGTGAGATTATTGGGCTCCTACGATCCGGTTGTGAATGATCCTATTTTACTAAGCAGATTGGAGAAACACTGTAAAGATCTATCTTACCTATTTGTGCCAGCAGAGACGGTTATGACAGGTGAAGATTTTGGTTTCTTTACCAGTTGCTATCCGGGACTTCTCTTTTGGCTTGGCAGCGGCAGCGATCAAACTTTGCACTCGGAGCTATTTTTGCCTGCCGATGAATGTATTGCTGTGGGGATAGACATCATGTGGACTTTAGCTGTTGGTATGCCTGTGCACAAGGAGTAGGATCTTTCAATATCGCTTTTCTTGGGCTTTGCTAAGCAAGATGAAAATGAAAGCTAAACCTGCCCCTAAGAAATTGTAAATTAGATCCACTGGATTGAAAGATCGATATGGCACCATCTTTTGTAAGTATTCACAGAGCAGTGGCGTTAAAAAGAGCAGAGCTGCATATTTGAACAGTTCATGACGTTGAAAGAAGCGGATGTCACATATCCTGCTGAACACCCATAACCAAGCAAAACCAAGCCAGATCATGTAGTGCAAGATATGGTCAAGACGAATGTTTAATATCCTTTCGGAAGTTAGGACTTGGGAGCTACCTGTGGGGATGATATTTATCACGATCATGCCCAAGACCACTATCATGAGAAGTAATTTGCCCTTTGTCATCAAAACTGTCATTCTCCTGAATTTGGGATCAAATCCAGTTCCACTACTTTAAAAGATTCATTCACGGGCAAGACAAGTTTCAATTTGCTGGCATTCTTTTTATCTTGCCTCATATACGGGAAAAGATCATTTAAACCATAGCTTTGGACTAAATCAATATTGTCATCCGGCAGAGGGTATTCCAGGAGAATATCAAGTATGCCGTTTCGGATTTCTTCATCTATCATGCCCATTTTGTAGGCGATATCGGTTGATAGGAGCATACCAAAAACAACTGCATCACCATGTAAGATTTTACCATCTGATACCATCTGCAGAGCATGAGCAAAACTATGTCCAAAGTTTAGCAATTGTCTGGTGTTAGTATCATGAGGGTCATCCTGACATATCAAGATCTTGGAGGAAGCAAATCTGAGGATAGTTTCCAGCTCCGGAGTGTCCTTTAACGATGGTAAAGGTAAATCAGGGAGGAGGATATACAGCTTTAGCATCTCAGCTATACCCTGTCTCATTTCTTGAGCAGGGAGACTTTTTAGAAAGTCATAGTGAATGATGATTTTCTCTGCTGGATAGAAACAACCGATAAGGTTTTGGATCTGTAAATGGTTATAGGCGCATTTACCCCCAATGGAGGCATCTACCATGCCTAAAAGGGTGGAAGGATATAGCCACAGGCGGCAACCCCGCTTGAAAGTCGCTGTAGCATATCCTGCTAGGTCTGTGATTGTCCCACCACCAAATACATGGACGACGGAGTCTCGCGTGACCCGGTTTTGCGCCATAAAATCATACGCTATCTGAAGCTGTGCCATGTTTTTGTTCTTATCTCCTGCCTTTAGAGCAAGCAGTGGTATGTTTGTATCCTTAAATATAGCCGGGTAGAGCTCAATTAGTTTTTGATCGGTTATGATCACGCCATCCGTGGGTGCCTTGAGCTGTGAGGCTGAATATATGACGGCGGAGTCTAAAAATTCTTCATTCATATGGTTTATCTGATCACAGCAAGTTTGCCGCGTTTTATCTTACCATCTTTATCACTTACCACGAAATAATAGACACCGCTCGAGACAATATCCCCGGAGGAATTTCTGCCATCCCATTCAAAGCGAGCAAAAGGATTCTCTTTGAGCTTGGCTACAAGGTTTCCCGAAGCACTATATACTCTGCATTCATTGTCTCCAGCAGGCATGCTGTCTTGAGGGAGATTTGCGATCTGGGTGGTGTTTACCCCATCTGGATGGAAGGGGTTTGGATAAGCTCTCAGTGTGCCAAGTGGAATATCTGGTTTAGTGGTGAGCCCGATGCGGAGGGTATTTAATCCATCTCCGGTGCCGATAAGAAGCCTCCCTTGCAGAGGGTCATAGCCCAAAGTTGAAATATGGTTTGAGAGCAGAGGGGATTTGCCCTGATAGTAGTTTGTGAATCTTTCTGTAACCGGATCAAACATAGTGATACCATTGCTAATACTCCCCACCCAGATGCGACCAAATGGATCAGCGTAAATACAGGTGGGAGAGGTGTGGATACTCCCAAAGATGCGCTCTTCATCTTCATAGTAGAGAGTGTCATTTTCCCAACGTCCGTAGGCGAAATTGTAACGTTGACGCTTGATATACACATCGTACAAGTACCAATTGTATTCATCCCACATATACAGTCCAGACCCCGAGGCTATAAAGTGTTGCCAGCCTCCATTAGAAGTTTCTACACTGACAACGCCATAGATATCTCCACTCTTAAGCTCAGGGGGGATTTGAGTTAGCCAATGAGGACCATTGGTTTCCGGTATGCTGTCATCATTCCAAATCGAGAGTCCGACATCCCTGGAAGTGCCGATAAAGTATTGTCTCCCGTTATGATAAGCGCTGGTTACCAATTGTCTGTCACTACCTGGGACCTGAAATTCGCCCACGAGCTGATCATTTTTGTCTAGAACCGTGACCCCACCATCATAACAGAGAACGAGCATATTGTCATGTTTATCTAAATGCAAACCAGCTATGGTACTGGAGAGCAAGGAGGGGTAATTAGAAAGGACAGTGCTCCAGTTTTCAGTTGCATGATTCCACTCGCGAAAACCATTTGCATCTGCGTACAACCAGCTTTCTGTAGCATCATCGTAGATTGTGAGACCGCGTCCAAAAGGTAGACTGGAATACCAAGCTCCAAACCATTTACGATTGCGAGAATCAACTTCTATGGCAAGGATATTGTCTGAGTGTAGCGGACTATTGTGTCTTTGGAATCCTTGCCAAGAGCCATCCTTAAAGACGCTGACACCCATAGTCCCTTTGCGAACTACAAGATCTCCTCTGTACCCACTGCAAAACCAGAGCGCGTTATTGTGGTCTGTTGTAATCATGGTTATCTTGGGGAAAGCTATATTGTCAGGATCATAAAATTCCCAGGCACCATTACGGAATCTTGCAATGCCATTTCCCCAGGTTCCCAGATAAATCTCGCCTTCAATCTCCTTGATAATTGATATAGGATAGAAACCCATGCCATCTTGTTCTCTAATAAAATGTTGAACTTCGTTTGAATTCAGGTCTATCATAGTCATCAGAGTATCATCCACTGTGGTATAAGTTAGGAGATCTTCGTCCCAATTTCCATATGCAACCCAGAGCTGATTTTGCTCACTTAACTTGATAGATGATATGTTTCTGGAAACTCCACCGTAATAAATGTTGATCAGATCCCAAGTGGTTGGGGAAAGGTCAGGATCGGTGATGTAGATTGTATTTCCAGCTGCGATAGCAAGCTTTTGGGAATTATTGCTGATCAGGTATTTGCTTATATTAGGGATTGGACTGTTCTGGGACAGAATATGCCAAGCAGAAGATACTCCCAAAGAGTCGATGTGAGTATAGCTGATTCCACCATTGTAAGCGAGATACAGATAGTTATTTTCGGTGAGCAGAATATCTGATATGTTCGAATTTGGCAGAGCGCCACCCGTGGTTTGATCATCATATCTGTGTAAAAGAAATGGGAAGTTTACTTCACTCATATAGTAATATTCCAAAAGACCGGCAGAACTGGCTACCAAGATGCGAGAATTCACTTCCAGGATCCTGTTTATCCTCAGAGTAGGGAAGCCAATCTCCATTCCTACATTCTGTAAGTTCGTCTCATTGAGGATACTTATACCATTTGAACTGGTTCCCATCCATAGGCTTTGGGGAGTATCGATCATCGTTAAGTTGCGTATATCGTTTGAGATCAATCCATTACCAGTGTTGATGTGGCGGATTTCTTCCATCTCAGATAGAGGCAGTGCATTGTCTCCGCTGATCTGGACTACACCACTCCAACTGGAAAAGAAGATATTGTCACCTGCTTTTTCGATGTCATAGACATGGTTAACATTGCTGATGATATCCCAGTTTTGTCCAAATAGTAAAGCCGAATATAGGATGATTCCCAAAGTTAAATATTTTTTCATTTGTTACGCTCCATACGCATAAAAATATAGGCTATTATGACTATCAAAGCCAATAGGAAAAGGAGAAGCGATAATAGCACCTTCTTGTCAGAATAAGAAAAACCAATGGCAATCATGCCAAACATAATAGTGACAATGTATACGATTATTGCGATAGTCCGTTGAGATAATCCCCATGCCAACATTGCATGGTGAATATGAGCTTTGTCAGCTTTAAAGATATTACCGAGATGAATTCTGCGGAAGACAGCCAAAGCAACATCCAAGAGAGGGATCCCCAAAGCTGCTAAAGGGATCATCATGGTCATGGAAGTGATACCTTTGTATTGGGCAGCACCAGCAGTCGAGATGGCGGCAATATTCAACGCGATAAATTGCGTCCCGGTTTCTCCCAAAAAGATCTTGGCTGGATGGAAATTGTAGCGTAAAAATGCCAGACAACCGCTGATCAGGAAAGCTGAAAGACTTATCACCAAAGCATTGGACTCTCGGATGCCCACTACCAAAAGTACAGTCGATACGATCACCGCTATCCCGGTAGCCAGACCGTCCAAGCCATCAATGAAGTTAATTGCGTTGATCACTATTACATACCAAAGCACGGTGACAGGAAAGGATAGCCAACCTAAGATGAAATCTCCTCCCAAGGGATTGGTTAGATAGTAAACCCGATATCCCACCAAATACATGATCATCCCCAAGGCAATTTGCCAGATAAACTTGAGTTTTGCTGGGCTTTCAAAACGATCATCAACAAGCCCAAGCAACATAGCTAATACACCCACAAAGGCAAGTTCCCCAAACAATCTGCTCAAATCGCTATCGTGATATACAAAGGCAAAAATCAATTGCATCAAAATGATCGGTAAGCCAAAGCTGAGTCCACCCCCTTCTGGAGTTTCGACTTGATGAATTCGTCTGTCATTTGGCAAAGCTACGATCCCATGCTGGGTCGAAAAGCGCATATTCAAAGGCACCAACAAGTTACTGAGTATGAATATGGTCAATGCTCCTAAAATAATTGTGAGACTCATTAACTGCCTCCTTCATAGATTCTGCGATATGCACTTACCATCGCGTCATAATCACAGAATCGCTGAATTCGAGAGCGGGCGTTCTCTCCCTTCGTCCGTATTCCATGGGGATCTCGAGCGACTCGGATATAAGTCTCTATCAATGCTTTTTGATCATATAAGGGTACGATCCATCCGCAATCTTCATTTACCAACTCCATGATTGAAGGGATGTTTGAGCCGATCACTGGTAATCCCGCTTGCATGGCTTCAATGATGCTAAAGGGCATAGATTCCCAGCGGGAATATAGGACAAATGCGTCAAAGATCGCCAACCAAGGTTGTACTTGGGAATCCCAGCCCGGCAAGAGTATCCTCTCACTAAGATGATGTGAAGCCACGATACTACGGCACAGCTCAAGATGTTCACCATCACCGAGAATAATAAACTTAAGCTTGGATTCTTGGTGGCAAGCTTGACACGCTGCAATAAGCATAGAAATCACGTTTTTCTGCTCAGAAAAACGAATTGTGCTTCCGATGGTGATGCATCTATCGTCTTTAGTCTTAGGCACAGTTGGCAAAAGAATCTGCTTGTCAGGCATGGCGTTGTATATGGTAAGCGCTTTATTTGGTTGAACTAGATGTAGTTTTAGATAACGTTCTCTATCTGAATGATTGACAAAAATTGTGTAATTTCCCAACGCATTACCGAGTTTTTCCATGTGTTTGAAAAAAACTTGGCTCAGGCGACTTTGATGGTCCTGGAAAGGAGCTCCATGCACGGTGTGGACGATTAGAGGGACTGATGTCAATCTTGCTGCCAGACGGCCTAAGAGCCCGGGCTTGGAAGAATTTGTGTGGACAATATCAAAACGATGTTTTGTAAAGAGCCAACAGATTTGGATCAGCGCGGGGATATCCATCAGCGAAATTGGATGTTTTAGACATTTCAGAGGTAGAAATGTCCAACCTCGATTGCGAACCTCACGTTCGAGCTCTCCACCTGGAGCCCCTGCCAGATAGATTTCATATTGGTCTCTGGGCAGTCCCTCCAAAAGGTACAGAGAAAAGCGTTGGACTCCACTGAGGATTGGTAAGAGTTGTAGATGGATCAGTTTTTTCATTTCTTACCAAATCTTAGGACAGCAGTTTCTCCTGCTTTGATATTGGCAAAGCGCACGAGGTTTCCATCCAGCTTGGCATTGTGACCATCGATCTCACTGATCTTGATATCACCCCAAAGGCGGAGACAGAAATGATCAATATCATCATCAAAATATATATTAATAGCATATTCGTCAGTTTCTATGGTTACCCGACTGCGTTTTTCCCACCACTGGCTTAATTCCTTCGCGGTTGGATTCCAGACCGGTTGGGACTTGATCAATGCAAGGATGTAAGAATACAATTTGCTGCAATAGTGAATGTCATGGTAGGAGGCAAGGGAAAAGTCGAGTGAAAATACTCCATGAGTCCTGAGTACTTGCTGAAAATAACTTTTAATTTGCGCTTTAGCATCATCGAGGGCTAAGATCTTATGTTTATTCACTCTTAGATATCGATCTTGATAAGTAGTGGGCAGCATTAGGTATCCAGCTTTTCCGCCTAACCAGGGATGGAAAGGATAGGTTGTGGCATCATAAAAGCCAGGGGAATCCTTGAAAGCACCACTTTGATCAAATAGAGGATTGATCTTTTCATGCAGGCTGCGAATATCGGGATTGCTATTGTAACCAAGTTGGCGAATGCCGATCTGATCTCGCTTGAGCTGATGGAGCAACACTTGTTTGTGGGCAAGCATTTCATCCCGAGTAAGGCGATCATTGGGCAAAAGCAAACCAATATCATGGTTATTTTCAAGGATGCTTTGGATCTCTTCTTGTAACAGAGTATCCTCTAAACTGTAGTTAAGCTCCTCACACTTGTCAGTGCCCAAGAAAAAGGTTGAGCGACACCCATATTCTCCCTCCAGTTCCAAAAACTCATCGAAATTCCAGTATAATTCGTAATTTGTAAAGAGGTAGACTATTTTACCCCAAAAGCTTTGCCACCATTGCCTGAATTTGAGCGTAAAAAAGAGGCTGATATCATCAGCTATAGAGAGTACCAATGATGCCATATCCCATTTCTGCAGATTATCAACTGTATGTGAGAGCAGGACAGCGGCACTTTGCGCTTCTGGCCAATTGCATTTTTGCACTAAAGGGATCTTTTTGTGATTGGCGTGCTCTTTGATCATGGATTCGATCAGCCACAAGAGACTGTCTATCGTGGGGGTATCACGATACGGATAAAATGCGCTTTTTTCATCATCAAAAGCCTCATTGATGGGACCAGGATAAAGGCCACGTTCTCTGGAAGAAAGATGATAGAAGATATTACCAACGAGATCAAAATTGATCTTACCTCCACTGATTTCTTCGTCAATAAAATTTTCAGCGATATTGTTGAAGGCACGGCTACTTATGATGTGAGTGGGATACAGTAGCTTCTTTTTCTTGAGTGAACGTCTGAGACTCTCAGCATTAAGAGCGTTTGGCTCCCAAAGATTTGTTTCACAGATTATAAAGATTGTGATATAGTGCTTTGCCAAGATCTTGATCTGCTCTTCGTCTGGTTCGCTTATGCTATACAACACAACAATATCATATGGTTGTAAACGCTCGTGATCGCTTTCATAGCGATGAGAAAAGCCCAGGCTATGAAAGATGAAGTCAAAGCTGTAGCGTATTTCTTTGCTAAAACGTTCTAATTTATGGTCGATAAAGATAGTTATCATCAAATTCTATTCCACTTGTTCTCTTTTATTTCAATAAAATTCTTTCTTTCTTTGTAGTCAAGCAGTATTTCGAGATATATCTTCTCTTCATTACCCACACTCAATTACCCACACTCATTGCTAAGCAGTGGCAAGCATTTACTTGACACCTAGTCCGCGCCGATTCTAGTGGTTTATATTGGTAGTGTATTGCATAAGCCACGGGGCGAAGCTGTACCCATATTGACAGTTGGTGATGAGTTTTTGCAAAACGCTGCCGAATTGGTCATTATCTGATCAGAAAAAAGCAAAACCATAGGAAACAACTATGAAAAAAGTATACGTAGCAATGAGTGCTGATCTCATTCATCCCGGTCATCTCAATATCATTAAACAAGCATCAAAATATGGCGAGGTCTATGTGGGCATCCTCACAGATCACGCCATCGCTTCTTATAAAAGGTTGCCATATTTAAATTATGAGCAGAGGGCTGAGATAGTTCGTGCCTTAAAAGGAGTGCACACCGTAATCCCTCAGGAAACCCTGGATTATCGTCCGAATCTGCTTAAATTGCGCCCGGACTATGTAGTCCATGGCGACGACTGGCGTGAAGGTGTGCAGCGTCAAACCCGTCAGCAAGTGATTCAATGTCTGAAAGAATGGGGTGGCGAACTCATCGAAATTCCATATACAAAGGGCATTTCATCCACTCAGCTCAATCATGCTTTGCGCGAATTGGGCACCACTCCGGATATTCGCCGCGCGGCCTTGCGCAGATTGCTAAACGCCCGGGATTTAGTGCGTATCTGCGAAGCGCATAATGGCCTCAGTGGGTTGATCGTGGAGCATACCAAAGTAGAAACCGAGACGGGGACTAAAGAATTTGACGGGATGTGGGCCAGCAGTCTCACGGATTCCACCAGTCGCGGGAAACCGGATATTGAAGCGGTGGATATCTCATCAAGATTGGTAGGGATCAACGATCTTTTAGAGGTGACCACCAAGCCGATCATCTTTGATGGTGATACCGGAGGGAGATGCGAACATTTTATCTATACGGTACGAACTCTCGAGCGTCTCGGGGTCTCAGCCGTGATCATCGAGGATAAAATAGGCCTCAAACGCAATTCTCTGTTTGGAGTGGAAGCCAATCAGAAACAAGATGATATCGAGCATTTTTGTGCCAAGATAGAGGCTGGGAAAAAAGCCCAGATCACCGATGATTTCATGATCATTGCTCGCATCGAGAGCTTGATTCTAAAGGCCGGGCAAGATGATGCAATCCAGCGGGCAAAGGCATATATAGCATCTGGTTGCGATGGCATCATGATCCATTCCAAAGAGCAAACCCCAGACGAGATTCTGGATTTTTGCGCACGCTATCAAAAGCTCGAGCACAAAGTACCCCTCGTGGCTGTGCCCACTACCTACGATGCGATCTATGAGAGTGAACTGGCAGAGGCGGGGGTAAACATCGTAATCTATGCCAATCAACTACTGCGCAGTGCCTATCCTGCTATGGTGAACACGGCAAAATGCATCCTGAAACATGGGCGAGCCCTGGAGGCGGATGCGGATTTGATGTCGGTAACTGAGATTATTAATTTGATTCCTAAGGTATGAAGCACACAGATTCCGCAGATTACACAGATTTATAAAGTATATAAGTCCACAGATTACCACAGATTTTCACAGATTTATATAGTATATATGTCCACAGATTACCACAGATTACCACAGATTTATAAAGTATATAAGTCCACAGATTTCCACAGATTACCACAGATTTTTTGGAGTCCACTATTTAGTCAGAATTAAGTTCGCTGGATCTGTATGAAGAAAGTGCAGATTACGCAGCTGGTTTCATAACAAACAAATTCGGGGTCTTCTCAATCCCGAAAACGTGAGCAATCAATATGATTAATACTACCGATTTCTTCACCACCCTCCACCAGAATGGGATCGACTTCTTCTGCGGCGTGCCAGACTCTCTCTTAAAGCATTTATGCGCCTGCATCAGCGATAACTGTGCTCCAGATAGGCACGTGATCTGCGCTAATGAGGGGAATGCTATCGGCTTGGCTGCCGGCTACCATCTTGGCACCGCTAAGATCGCTGCAGTTTATATGCAAAACAGCGGCCTGGGTAATGCCATCAATCCCCTGCTTTCCCTGACAGATCCTGAAGTATATTCTATCCCTATGCTACTCATCATCGGCTGGCGGGGAGAGCCCAATATCCCTGACGAACCGCAACATCTCAAACAGGGTCGAATCACCGAGACCTTGCTCCAAAACGTTGGCATCCCCTACCAAATCCTGGATGCAGAAAGTGACTATGAAGAGGAAATATCAGCCCTGCTGAGTCTGGCATCTTCTGAAAGCCGGCCGGTAGCGCTCTTGGTCAGAAAGGGAACTTTCCTCAGCTATGAGAAGTCGCCGCAAAATGATTCTACCACCCCAAAATCAGCCTTGATGCGGGAAGAGGCACTTGCCATCATTCTGCAAAATATGGGGGATAGCCTCATCATATCCACTACCGGTAAATGCTCGCGGGAGCTCTCTGAATTGCGGGAAAAACGGGGCGAAACTCAGCGTGATTTTCTGACGGTGGGCTCGATGGGTCATAGCTCTTCTATCGCCGCCGGTGTAGCCTTAACAACTCCCACTCGCCGTGTGCTTTGCATTGATGGAGATGGGGCGATGCTTATGCATTTGGGGGCTATGGCCGTGATTGGTAAACTTGCACCCTCCAATTTCATTCACATCCTGATCAATAACGGCTGTCATGAATCGGTGGGAGGTCAAGTCAGCGCTGCAGATATAATGGATTTTGAAGCTCTGGCCCAAGCCTGCGCATATAAGGCTTATTATCTGGCGGGAAACGAAGCTGAATTGAATGATGCTATCCAAAAATGCCAAAAACAGCCGGGACCGATATTGCTGGAGATCAAGGTCAAACCAGGCTCGCGCCCAGATCTAGGCAGGCCCCAAGGGAGCCCGCAGGATTGTAAAAAGCGATTTATGAAACAAGCAGAATTGCACACAGATTCCACAGATTTCACAGATCAAGAGTCCACAGATTCCACAAATTAACACAAATTTTGGGTCTATGCTTTGAGCTGAAGATAAAGTTTGATTTGTCGGTAGTAGCAAATAAGCTGAAAAGATGATAGGCGGTCGGCTTTAGCCACCGTATCCGGGAGTAGCTTTAGAGTTGCACACAGATTCCACAGATTCCACAGAGTAAGAGTCCACAGATTACACAAATTAACACAAATTATGGGTCTATGCTTTGAGCTGAAGATAAAGTTTGAGGTACTGGGCAGGGGCGGAAACTCCCAGAACGCGGATTATGGTTTTATGCTTTGAGCTGAAGATAAAATCATTATTGATAAATATGCTTCGAATGTCTATGTGTGCAAAAGATGATAGGCGATCTTTAGCCACAATATGACAAGCGATCAGAGCCTGGAAATAAGATGATAGGCGGTCGGCTTTAGCCACCGTATGCGGTACAGTC
>JASKKR010000032.1 GCA_030154085.1 Candidatus Cloacimonadota bacterium
CCTGGCCCTTGCCAAAGAAAAGATCAAAACCGATTTGCAAATTTCTATAACCAGTCCAATCTATCTCTCCACCACATAAAGCCTTATCCCCATTTGTCCAAGTGTTCCCCATTTGCAAATTTGGGTGACTCTTTATAATTATAAAGATATGGCAGAGCTTATTGTCCTAGCCAAGATATCCTATCCTTGATTTTTCGTAGCACTGGTTTTATCAGCAGCTCCTTGGTGCCGGGATAAGGATTATGCTCCAAAGAGATCCTTTGCCATAGAATCCGAGCTTGATCATTATCTTTATAACAATAGCGAAAGCCAAGACACGACTTTAGGGAAGCGTCTCTACACAATGCTGGTAGTAAATCTTTGTCACACTGCTTGCCATAAGGGAATGCAAAAAAAGGCACACAATCAAAACCAGCCTCGGATAGGGCTTCTTGATTTTGAAGCAATTCTCTGTACATATCGGGATAACTCAAGCGACTAAAATCGGCATGAGTCTGGCTATGTAGGGCAAATTCAACTCCATATTCCGCCAGTTCTCTCATCTGTCCCAAGCTCAAAAAAGGCTGTTCCTTAGCCAAATATTCCTCTTGAGAAAGAGGGCAAAAGATCTCCCAAAGCTCGTCGCAAAGTTTATCTTTCTCGGCATCTGCCACACTAAATATATCACTGAAAACGTTCCCAGTCCTACCAAGTGAATATCTTTTGTGAAGATTGGTTAGTGCATCTTCCAATCGGACATCATCAGCATATTTGCGAATCTGGATAAGCTTATGATTCCATGCCAAGTCCCGATTGTCTATGCACTTACCAATCACAAATACTGTTAGCGGCAGCGAATATGTCTTAATGATAGGGAGAATCTCATGGTAAATGCAGCTCAGCCCATCATCGACACTCAGCACGGCAGTGGGTTGTGCTCTGGAACCAGCCAATTCAAAGGCTTTCTTCAGAGGTAGGAATTTATAACCTAAGTTAAGCAGATGACGCAAGCTCTTTTCAAAGCTTGAGCGTGAGATGCCGTTAGGATAGAATTCAGCCTGCGCCGATCCAACTCTATGTAGATAATAGACGACGGTGGAGCTCGGTAGTGCTTTCATTATTATTTTTCGCAAATAGAGCTCATCTATCACGCCTATTTACTGGCGGCTATACTCACCATTTTTCCCGGTATCACTATTACTTTCTTAATCTGCAGTCCTTCCAGAAAATGTTGTACATTTTCAACCTCGAGCGCTGCTTGTTGCAAGGTTTCAGGATCGATATCAGGGCTTACTTCCAGCTTGCCGCGAATCTTGCCATTGATTTGGATTACATAGCTGATTCTGTCTCGCACCAGATATTTCTCTTCATAGCTAGGGAGACCGCTTTCGTGCAGCAAACTTTGGAAGCCCATCATTTGCCAAAGTTCTTCAGCCAAATGCGGGGCAAAGGGATATAGCAATTGCGGAATGATACCACAGGCTTCAGCATAGACGGCAAGCTCGTCTTGGTTGAGGTGAGAGACATCCTTGACTGCCACTGCGTGATTAAGATGTTCCATCACTGCGGCGATTGCTGTGTTATATTGCATTCTTTCGCTGCAATCTTCCAGCCATTTCTTGGTGCAGTAATGACTGCTAAAGAGCAGATCCTTCATCTCTGGAGATAATTTGTCCGGATCAGCTTCATATTTTAGACCTTCTTTGATGGCATCCAGATTGCCCTCAATCAGACGATATACGCGATTCAGAAAGCGGAATGCGCCCATCAGGGCTTCGTCGTTCCATTCCACGTCCTTTTCCGGAGGGGAAGCAAAGAGCAGATACACTCTCAGGGTGTCGCTGCCAAAGCGATCTATGATATATTGTGGATCTACCGTATTTCCTTTGGATTTGCTCATCT
The DNA here is from genome assembly GCA_030154085.1 of Candidatus Cloacimonadota bacterium. Lineage (GTDB taxonomy): Bacteria > Cloacimonadota > Cloacimonadia > Cloacimonadales > Cloacimonadaceae > UBA5456. The sequence goes on from JASKKR010000032.1 coordinate 1,882, forward strand.
TGGCGCCATCTTTGAGCACCATCCCTTGAGTAAGCAAGCGAGCAAAAGGTTCATTACCTTTGACCCACCCCATATCGCGCATAAACTTATAGAAGAATCGAGCATAAAGCAAATGCATGCAGGCATGTTCGATTCCGCCGATGTATTGATCTACTGGTAGCCAATATTCAGCTTTAGCTGGATCAAAAGGCATATTCGTATTTTTAGGATCCGCATAGCGAGCATAATACCAGGAAGAATCCACGAAGGTATCCATAGTATCCGTCTCTCTTTGTGCATCCCCCCCACATTGGGGACATTTGACATTAAGCCATTCCGGTACACTCAAAAGCGGATTTGATGTTGTCTTACCCACTTGTACATTATCAGGCAACAATACCGGCAGATCCTCATCCGGCACAGGTACAATGCCACAGCTTGGGCAATGGATGATGGGAATGGGATTACCCCAATATCGTTGCCGGGATATTCCCCAATCGCGGAGTCTATATGTGACGGTCTTCTCGCCCCATGAGTTTTCCGCAATCCATTCCGTAATGGCAGCTTTGGCTTCTTCACTGGGCATGCCATCAAACTTCCCAGAAGCTTGCATTATCCCCTGATCGACATAGGCTTCTTGCATCTCTTCGGCGACGAGACTTCGTTGCGGATTTTGGATTACAACTTTGATGGGAATATTATATTTCTTGGCAAAGTCAAAGTCCCGTTGATCGTGCGCCGGTACTGCCATCACTGCCCCAGTGCCATAATCCATGAGGACATAATTTGTGATCCAAATCTGCACTCGCTCCCCATTAAGAGGATTGATACAGTAGTGACCGCTAAAAATTCCTTCTTTGATGGTCTCCGTACTGGAGCGCATGATTTTGTCTGAATTGATCACTTTTTTGCAAAAATCGTGAAACTCATGATTTTGAGGGTCCTCAGCCAGCCAAGCTTGAGCCAAGGGATGCTCAGGGGGAATTGCCATAAAGGTCACCCCAAAGACAGTATCAGGACGGGTGGTAAAAACGGATATTTTCTCGCTTGAACCTTCCAGAGGAAACTCGATGCGAGCGCCTTCACTCTTCCCAATCCAATTTTTTTGCATGGTTATCACACGCTCTGGCCATTGAATTAAATTTGAAAAGTCCAAAAGCTCTTCAGCATAATCTGTAATACGAATATACCATTGCTCAAGCTCTTTTTGTTCCACTTCAGAATTGCATCTCCAACAGCGACCATCTTCCACCTGCTCATTAGCCAAAACCGTGTTACATTCGTTACACCAATTTTGAAAGCTCTTCTTGCGATATACCAAGCCGTGTTCATACATCTTCTTAAAGATATATTGTCCCCAGCGATAATATTCAGGGCGGCAAGTGCTGACTTCCCTTTCCCAATCCAAGAAAAAACCCATTCTGTCAAATTGACGCCGCATATTTTTGATGTTTTCTTCGGTAGTAATGCGAGGATGTGAATTGTGGATAATGGCATAGTTCTCCGCCGGCATCCCAAAGGAATCATAGCCCATGGGCTGCATCACGTTAAAACCTTCCATTAGTTTGAGACGCGTTATAGCATCTCCAATTGCATAGTTTGAAGCATGGCCGATGTGTAAAACTCCTGAGGGGTAAGGGAACATTGAGAGCACATAGTATTTGGGTTGATCAGAGAAATCCTGTGCGTTTGCAATGCCCTTTTCCTGCCAATATTGCTGCCATTTACTTTCAATCTGTGCAAAAGGATAATCCATTCATTACTCCATGCGGGCGAGCCGCTCTTATTAATTTTTCTTTATTTTTACAAAATCTTTGGTACGATGGCTTTTGTCAAGCCCTTTCTGCAAACCAACCTAACCCTTTATATGCCAGATTATCCTTTTTACACATCCTCTGTATTGGGGTCAAGCATTTGATCTCGATTTACCTCCACCCCTCAATCTTGAAGCTGATAAAACTTCCCTCAGATATTTAGCTAAGATGCACTTCACAAAGCCGTAACTCTTTAGTTTCCCGTTTCTTGCTCACTTCTCAAATGGGAGAGAAACGGGGGAGGCGGCAAAAGTGCATCTTTTCAGTAAGTTAAGAAACACTTGATAAAGGCAGGATATATTTATGTCGATTTAGGATTTGAGCAGTATCTTCTAAGCTTTGTCTTGACAAAACCATAAGCTCTTAAAGATTGAGATACTACATAGTTGCTTCTAATCTTCATATAGGAGAAATAATGCCCGACTTACTTTCGATAAACATCAAAAGATTATATTACAAAGATATTACGCTCATGCAGGATGTATCGCTTCGAGTCCAGAGCTCAGAACGGATCATCATTATCGGTCCTACCGGAAGCGGCAAGAGCTCGTTGTTAAACACTCTGAATCTGATGAATCAAAGTTATGAAGGGGAAATCCTCTTTGAAGGGCAAGCCCTGCAAGACTATTCGCCCCATATCCTCAGAACCAGAATCTGCATGGTGATGCAGGAGCCATTCCTGGGCGAAGGAACAGTTCAAGAAGTTCTCGATGAACCCTTGAGTTACTCTGCCCTCAAATCTCAAGATCATGAAGATCGCGCGGAAAGAACCAAGTCTCTTTTTGAAAACTTTCAGTTGCCTATCCGATTCCTCGACAAAAGAGCTGATCAGCTTTCCGGCGGGGAAAAGCAGCGTGTGGCTCTTATCCGGGTTTTGCTACTCAGGCCCCAAATATTACTCTTGGATGAGATCACTTCTGCTTTGGATCAAAATACTTCCGGCATCATCTCCAGATGCATTTTTGATGATTTTCCGGGCACCGTGATCGCTATATCTCACGACCCTCTTTGGCAAAAGCACTGGAGCAGATCCTGGAGATTGGTAAACGGCAAAATCATAGACAATAAGGAGCAACTCTAATGGATATCAGTTATTTGGGGCTTGCGCTCGCCCTTGTCCTGTTGCTCTATCCGCTGCTAATTTTTTCGCATCTCAAGCTAAAACTTTCCAAGCAGCTCTTTATCTCATTTTCTCGAATGATTCTACAGCTCAGCTTGATGGGAGTCTGGCTGCAATTTCTCTTCAATCGGGAAAGCGGCTGGCTAACTCTTTTGTGGATGCTGGTTATGATCACAAATGCTATTTTCACTCTAAAAGGGAGACTCGATTTTCAGCGTAAGATCATGTTGCCTATTCTCACCATTTCACTATTGACGACCAGCTTGATCATTATGCCTTGGATTTTGATCATGGTCATCAAGCCTAATCCTCTTTTTGCCCCAATGTACGCGATCCCGATCTACGGGATGGTGCTCGGTAACAGCATGAATAGCTGCGCGTTGGCTTTGGAAAGCTTTGAGAATGGGCTGAGTAGCAATTGGCGAGCATATTTCACCCGCATCAGTCTCGGTGCTAATCTCTGGGAAGCCAGTTTACCTGCATTCCGTAAAGCCATGCACACTTCACTCTTGCCACAACTACTCAGTGTAGCATCCATGGGTGTGGTGAGTCTGCCTGGAATGATGACAGGACAAATCTTGGGCGGAGCAAGCCCTTTGGTAGCGATAAAATATCAGATGATGATCATGATAGCCATCTTTTCTGGAGTATGCCTGACAGATTACCTTGCGATCCGTTTGTATCTAATGAAGCGATTCGACAAATTCTATATACCGCGTGAGGCTGATTGATGAATGCTCATAATTATGACTTACTTGGGAAAGCTAAAAGCATTTGGAGAGGACTTTCTCCCTTGTACATTACAGAGTATCATTCTTATTTCACTCAATCTATAGCATATAGAGATTGTTTTATTGCCTGCAGTAGAATAATATCCACAAATGTAAAGTCATACCTCTCTGTCTCCCATATAGATACATTTTAAAGATAGGAAGGGATAGGAGAATGTCTTGCCCATCTTAAGAAAAAAGCTTTGACGTAAGAAGCTATATTCTTCTGTATCAAATATATTCAAAATGCCAACAGACAAGGAGTCCCAATGCAGAACAAAGAAATCCTGACTCAACTGAAACTGATACTCCAAAAAAAACCTGATCTTAAGGACGAGTTTACTACTTTGGAGACCATGATTCAAGAGCTGGGCAGAGAGAATGAATACCTCAGATCTGAACTGGATAGGTATCGATCTTATGAAGAAAATGCCCTAGTTGGGGTTTTCCAGTCTACTATAGATGACCAGTATATCAGGGTAAACACTGCGTTCGCACGTATGTTTGGTTATTCTTCACCGGAAGAGATGCTGCGCGAAGTCAAGGATATCAAAGAAATATATGTAGATCCGAGCCAAAGACTTCTGTTGAAAGACCTGCTATTTCAAAAAGGTGCAGTAGATAACTTTGAGTGTGAAGTTTATAAAAAAAATAAAGAAAAGTTTTGGATTGCCATATATGCACGTCTTATTACTGATTCCGAGGGTAGGTCCATCATAGAGTGTACGAACTTGGATATCACTGAAAGCAAAAGCCTTAGAGAACAGTTGCTATCCAGCCAAAAAATGGATGCTATCGGTAAGCTTGCTGGAGGAATCGCCCATGATTTTAATAACCTACTGACCGTAATCCTGGGCTATTCTGAGGATTTTCTGGACGAATTATCGGATGAAGATCCACTTTATGAACCAGCACAAGAGATTGTGAAAGCTGGCATGAAGGCAGCCAATCTCACACGTCAGCTGCTGGCTTTTAGCCGCAATCAATTGATTCACAATCAACTGCTTGACTGTAATAGCATCATCAATAATCTGAAAGATATCATTCTCAGACTTGCCGGGGAAAATACAACCCTGAAGCTATTTTTGGCTGAAGATCTTAAAAGTGTCATTGCAGATCCAGGGCAAATGGAACAGATGCTGGTCAATATCATCCTGAATGCGCGCGAATCCATGCCCACCGGCGGCGAAATTACAATCAGCACCCAAAACCTTAAGATTGAAAGTGGTTATGCCCATCAGCATGGCGGGATCCAACCTGGAGATTATGTTCAGATTAGCATTTCTGACACCGGCACCGGGATCAAAAAAGAACTTCAAGAGAAAGTGTTTGAACCATTCTTCACTACCAAAACCGATTCCAAAGGATTAGGACTCTCTACTTCATGGGGAATAGTAAAACAATTTAACGGACACATCAATCTCTATAGCGAGATTGGGCAAGGCACACGGATAAACATCCTGATCCCTGTCTATTCCGGAGCTGACATAACACCAAAGACCTCTTCAGATATAGACGACAATGAGAAAAGATATATAATGGTTGTTGAAAATGAAGCCTCCCTCTGCCAGCTTTTAAATCGAATGCTGACAAATATGGGCTACAAAGTTCAAACTTTCCTCAAGGCAACACAAGCACTACAAAAGATCAAAAACGGCGAGATCCCGGATCTCCTGCTTTCTGATGTGGTCATGCCTGAGATGGACGGGAAACAGCTTGTTGAAGAAGTTAGCAAAATCCATCCTGAAGTCAAAATCCTCCTTATGTCCGGATTTAATGATGACATCATTATCAAACATGGTGTGACGGAAAATAGTATCCCACTCATTCAAAAACCATTTACTGCCAGAGAGGTCGCCCCCATAATCCATGATATCCTTGCAGAGAATAGTCATAAAGGGAAACTCCTCATTTTGGACGACGATATTCCGATTGCCAAGATCCTACAACGATCTTGCCGCAAACACGGTTTCTCGGCTGATTATTCCTCAGATTTACAGAATACACTCACTATGCTCAAAAACAACGATTATGACCTCCTCTTGGTCGACATGAACCTTGGAGAGATGCAGGGGAAGGACGTCTTGAAGATAATCCGTAATGCTGGCTTTGATCAGCCCGCTATCTTGCTTTCCGGGATGATTCGAGACGATGAGGACAAAGTACTTGATTCACTTAAAGTGGTTGGCGTGATGGAAAAAAGCTTTGATCAAAAACCATTAATGGAGTTGATCAGGCGAAACTTGCCCTAATCTGATGACCTTGAGGTGAACTGGATCACGATTATGAGTCATTTACAGAAAGGCTGCAAAGTTCGGCATAGTCAAAAGGGAAAGACTTTTTTAAAGGCGTGATGTCGTTAATGCGTATTCCGGGAAAGCGAGATCTTAAGAGAGTGAATGCCATCACCAAGCGATGATCATTTTGGCTATCCAACTCCAGCTCCGGAACTTGATTTGTATAGGGCTCAATCATGAGCGAATCCCCATCAAAACTATAGTCGGCACCGATTAGATCAAAAGCCTTTGTGATACCCAAAATGCGGTCGCTCTCTTTATGCCGCAGCCTGCCAATATTTTGTAAAGTGAGAGTATCTTTACAAAAAAGCCCCAAGATGCTAAGCAGCGGCATCATATCTGGATTGTCACGAAGATCCAATACAGTACCCCTCAACTGCGCCGGAAGAATCTTTACATAATTCTGACTGCGCCGCACCCCAACTCCCATTTGCCGCAAAAAGTCATAGATCCTGATGTCGGGTTGTTCTAAATTCATAGTTCTATGAATTGGGATTTGCACCAATTCTCCACGCAAAACTGCTAAGATTGCATAGTAGGCAACCGTTGATATGTCGGAATCCACAACATAGTGTGAGGGGGTTTTTACATTGGTGGATCTAATAATCAAAGAATTTCCCTCTATTTTGGTCTGCGAACCTAAATGCTCCATGATCTGGATGGTGAGGTAAATATAGCTCTGAGATACCTGAAAAGGGCTTAATTCAAGAATAAGGTCTTGTTCCATAGCTGGGGAAGCAAGAATCAACGAACTGGCATATTGGCTGCTAATACCCCCAGCAAGATGATGCCGACCTCCCTTGAGCTTTGCCCCTTGTATCTCCAGAAGGTTGCCATTGAGCGTGATTTTGGCGCCCATAGCCTGCAAAGCTTGGGTCAGAGGAGCATAACCGCGCTGCAGAAGAATATCAGATACCCAGATGCGAGAGGCTAATCCTGCTTGCGCTGCTAAAAAGCTGAGCCACAATCTAAATCCGGTGGCATTATATTGAAAGCTATAGCTGTGTGAGCTCTTTTTGTGTGCCGCCCAGACAAAGTGAAAAGATCTTTGCTCACCTGATCCTGAGATCTCGTAACCAAAGGTCTTTAGCGCTTGTTCCAACTCAACCACATCACTGCACGGGTTGTAATTCTCAAATTGCATATCACTTCTTTCATATGCCATAGCCAGCAGAAGTCTTTGCAAAACAGATTTGGAGCCGGGTATTTTCACAAGCTTTCTTCCTTTGTTCTTTTTCTTTTACTTGCATCTTTCTTGACAGAAATCTGTCAAGCTTGAACTTGGTTTTGTCTCAGTAAGCTCAACAGTGGAGCCCGTTTATTTGGTGTCAGTGATCCTTCAAGACCCATAAGTGATCTTGGCGAAAAATATAAAAAGGAAGAAATGATGACACAACGTCCATCTTGGCAAGAGTACTTTATGCAAATGGCATTATTGGCAGCTACCCGAAGCACCTGTCTGCGTAGAGCGGTTGGTGCTGCCTTAGTGCGAGACAATCAGATAATTTCCACTGGCTATAATGGCAGTCCCAAAAACAGTCCTCATTGCAACGAAGTGGGCTGTTTGCGAGAGGCTAAAAACATCCCCTCAGGGGAGAAACACGAGCTCTGCCGCGGAGTACACGCCGAGCAAAATGCCATCATCCAAGCTGCTATAAATGGGAGTAGTACGCGTGATGCTGAGCTATATTGCACGCATCAACCATGCAGCATCTGCGCCAAGATGATCATCAATGCTGAGATCAGAAGGATCTACATCGCCAATAGTTATCCCGATGATTTAGCACTACAGCTTTTGACCGAGGCGAGCATTGAGATGATCCTTTTGGACCCCGACAATGGCGTTTGCCAAAGAATCTGCTGACCCAAATCGGTTCACTGTTCATGACTTGATCTGGACATCAGTATTGGCTGCCATTAGCATAGTTGTGAAACCAAAATGAAGTAGACCTGATAGAGCAAGATTATGTTCAAACTCCTGACCTCCTGGAAGGATATATGAGCTTGGTTATTCGTGGCAGGTTCACGCGCCCAAAACGTGTTGCCAAGCTCAGATGATCATCGGATGTATAAGCTCGCTATTTGCCGTACAACCATATTTTATACAGATACAGTAGAATATGGTACACTAATTGCATAGTAATTATAAATCTATGAATATGAATGATAAGAATGAAAAGAATACCGACTTAAGTCTCGAAAAACTCGGCTTGGGAGAATACAAACAAAAACGCGGTGCATCTACTCTCAGCAAAGTGATCGTCTTGCTGGCACTGCTCGTTGTGACCGCATTTTTAGGTAGTATCTTAGGTGGTAGAAATGAGATCCACCGTATACAGCTTTTGGAAGAAGAAAACGAACTTCTCAGGGCAAAAGTGGAACAATATTCCACTGTTGTAGATTCCATTTACACCATGCTGGACTCTCTGGGACTCACTAAAAAGAGCACCCACGATTATCCCTATTATAGCGGCGGTGCTGCCGAATTTAACGGCTATTCACGTGATCCCGAGCTAAAGCTGGAAATGGAGACCACTGAAGAGAAACTCTATCAGATTCTTTCTTTCTTAGAACCTAAGTTTGCCATTCCTATTATACCAGAACCTGAGGGAGAAACTCCTCTGGGTGATATCCCCAGCATCTATCCCACCTTTGGTAGACTCTCTGATGCTTGGGGTTCCAGACTCCATCCAATCACCAAAAACTTGGAATTTCACAACGGAATAGATATATCAAACATGCGAAACACACCCATCTACGCTACTGCTGCCGGCGTTGTAACTAAAACTCTTTACACGCGTGGATATGGGCGTCACATTATAATTGACCATGGCAATGGCTATAAAACACTCTATGGGCATCTACAAACTTTCCATGTCAAGAAAGGTGACAAGGTGGCAAAAGGACAGATCATTGCTCAGATGGGAAGCACAGGACTCTCCACGGGACCACATCTGCATTATGAAGTGATCTACAATTCCCGAAAACTCAATCCGGCAAACTTCCTAAACCGGGTCGAAAAATATGCCAGAAACTGATACAATCGCCTATTTGATTACTACTCATTCACCAGATGATATATCTCCGGGCTATAGAAAGATTGCTGGAGACATCGTCGCAGTTGATGGTGGACTCCAAAAAGTGCATGATCTCGGACTTATCCCCAAGATAATAATTGGAGATTTTGACTCAATCACACAAGACCTTCTGCAACTTTACGCGGATACCCCAAAAATAAGATTTCAAAGCGCAAAAAATGAAACAGACACAGAGCTTGCCCTTGCTTGGTGCGCACAAGAAGGATATGGATCAGTCGTGATCTGCAATGATATGCAAGGTCGCTTTGACCATAGCGCAGCAATCATCCAGAATCTGATTGATCTTCGCGGAAAAGGCATCGCTTGTAAAATTGACACCGGCAGGCAAAGCATCTATTTTTTAGACCATAAGACTCGGATTCAAGGCAAAAAGGGTGATCTCCTCTCCCTTATCGCATACAGTGATCAAATACATTTGATCGACTCAGAAAACTTACTATATTCTCTTAAAGATCTTGTAATAGCACAACATCAAAGCCGTGGAATCAGCAATGTGCTCACCCAAGACGAGGCCACAATCAATCTAAAAAGCGGACTGGCACTGGCTATACATACTTATAAAAGATCGAAATGATTCTTTAGCCCCCCGCTCTACTGCAACCCACCAAGCACTTCCCATGAGAAGAATTGCATATTCAATATTTAGTCTACTAAAAAAGCCTGGTCATAAGACCAGGCAAATATTTATTCAAGATGAACATATATCCCCCGAGCTGAAGAACACTCAACGGATATCCTCTTGATAGTTACTTCACATTTAAGAATACTTTGAAGTCACATCTTCATTACCCGGAAGGCTATAAACCTTAAATTGGTCAACTCGAATGGAAGGATCTTCGGCAAATTCAATCTGATCTTTGTAACTAATGAATTCTTCATTATGGATCTTAATATGATTTAACATATCGGGATGCACCAAGATGCGTAGGCGTTTGCTTTTTATAAAATATTCGCTTCTCACCAGCCAACGGTAGATGCGCATGGTGACGGCATCTTTGCTGACGATGCGTCCGCTGCCATTGCAAAATGGGCAAGGTTCGGAAAAGTTTGCCATGATAGTCGCGCGCATACGTTTGCGAGTAACTTCAACCATCCCAAGTTCTGTGAAGGGATAGACTTTGTTCCTTGCTCGATCTCGTTTTAGTCCTTTCCGGAGCGTTTCCAAGACCTCATTTTTTGCTTTTTCATCGGTCATATCGATAAAGTCGATCACGATCACACCTGAGAGATCCCTGAGCCGAATCTGTCTGGCAACTTCAGCAGCTGCTTCGATATTTGTCTTGCGGACAGTTTCTTCATAGTGACTTTTCCCGGTATAGCTTCCTGTATTGATATCAATAGCAACAAGAGCTTCGGTTTGTTCAATCTTTATGTTCCCGCCTGAAGGTAAATAGATTCTGCTATGAAAGATGGTCTCGATCTTTTTTTCGATGGACCAAGCGTCGAAGATCGGAGAATCCTCTTTATATAGCTCCACAGAGGGGATGAGATCAGCTGAGATGTCTTCCAGCTGGCTGACGATGCTCTTATAAAAATCCTTATCGTCGATAACCAAGCGGTCTACATGTTCGCCAAAGAGATCGCGGATCAGGTAATTTTCCAAGGCGTTTTCTTCGAATACGCAGATAGGAGCTTTGGCAAATTTGAGTTGTTTTTCGATGAGATGCCAAGTCTTGGTGAGAGCCTTGTATTCGTTACGAATATCATCTTCATCAGCTCCATCTGCTTCGGTACGCACGATGAGACCATAGGCGGGATCTTTAATCTCACTGAGTATATTACGGATGCGAGTGCGCTCTCCTTGAGAATAGATCTTGCGCGAAATGGCAATCCTGCTTTTGTTTGGGAAAAGTACGAGGTATTTTCCGGGAATGGAGATTTGCCCGGTGAGGCGAGCTCCTTTTGATCCAATTGGACCTTTATGAACTTGCACAACAATCTCTTGACCAGGTTTGAGCAATTTGTTAATCTGGGAGCTGTCGGAAGGATTGAGGCGTTTGCGCGGCTTATCTTCCTCGAAAGTATCCAAGAAATCGAGCACGATGTCACTGTAATGTAAAAAGGCTGTACGCTCCAGTCCAATCTCGATAAAGGCAGCGCCCATGCCAGGGAGCACATCTTTGACGATGCCTTTGTAGATGTTGCCGACCGGATTCTGGTGGTCTTTGCGTTCGACAAATAGCTCGACTAAACGATTATCTTCTAGAACAGCTACTCTTTTTTCGAGAGGGTGTACGTTTACGATGATTTCGGTGTTTACATTGCTTTTGCGCATATTATTCCACCATATAAGGCATCAGATAGAGCCATTCATTGAGGGGTATGGTTTCGAGCTTTTCAGCAATTTTTGCTTCAAAATCCCACCATCTATCACCCAAAAGATTTTTCATCTGCATGCTGAGGAAATCCATATCCTTGATTGCCTCAAAGAAACTGATCTTGCGAGGAAGGTATTGCACCTGATATTCGCTGATTCCAGCCATTTCTGCAGCAAGGGCGATAGCATCATCCAGATATCCTAAATCATCTACTAAGTTCACAGCCATAGCGTCTTCAGCACTATATATGCGCCCCTCTGCAATACTGTTTATTCTATCCGGACTGATCTGACGAGCTGTCATCACGCGGGACTTAAATTCATCATATGTGCCGATGGAATTTCTTTTGAGTGAGGCCAGAAGGTCACTTGAATATGGTTCAAACGGCGTGATAGCCCCAGAGAATTTTCCAAAACCGATGGTCTGAGACCTCAAACCCAGCTTGTGCCCCAATTCTGTAGTTTCAGGAAGCATCATGATCACGCCAATGGACCCGGTGATAGTTCCGGGGTCAGCCATGATGTGATCAGCTGCACAGGAGATATAATATCCTCCCGAAGCAGCTACGCCGCCCATGGATACCAAGATTGGCTTTTCAGATTTAAGATCCAACAGCTCCTGATAAATCAACTCACTTTCCAAGGCACTGCCACCCGGGCTGTTTATGCGAAGTACGACAGCTTTGATGGATGGATCTTCTTTGATATCTTTGAGTGCGAGTTTCACCTTGTCCTGAGAAATGATGGATTGATTGAATCCTCCGCTCATGGTAGCGATATTCCCTTCCAGAAACAGCACAGCTACTTTGTCTCCGTGGAGAGATATTTGGCGAGGAGCATAGGAGCTTATCCCCACAATATGTTCGGGATTGATACTATGCTCGGCATACATCTGTTTTTGGCTTTTTGCATAGTCAATCAAGCGGAGCTCTTGCGCCTGAGCAGCTGAGAGGATGAAATCCCGACGGTTATTGTAAACTGCTTTGACATCATCGACAGTCAGATCTCTGCGCTCAGCTATTTCGCTAATGATCAGATTAAACCGATCCAGAAGCATCTCTTCGATGTTGCTACGAGTACCTTCCGAATAGGAAGTTTGACTATATGGCTCGCCCGCACCCTTGAATTCTCCAGCTTGGATGATGTGCATCTTGATCCCAATTTTGTCGAATAGTTCTTTATAGAAAAGTGTATTAGCTGAGCTTCCGGTGAGAATAAGACCAGCTGAGGCTGAAGGTTCCATATAAATCTCATCAGCATAAGTAGCTAGAAGATAGTCACCCTGGGTCATCATATCGCCAAATGCGATCACCGGTTTGCCGCTGGTCTTAAAATCTTGAATGGCTAAGCCAAGCTCATGTAGAGTTGCCAAAGATAAAGATGCCCCAAAGGGTTGGATTATGAGACCGCTAATGCGGCGATCATCTTTGGCACGACGAATCTTCATGCTCATATTTTGCATGCTATTGGCATCTTTGTTACTCAGGATATTGAGGGGCATCATCTCGTTGTATTCCGGGACATATGCGCTGGGGTTTAGATTGAGCCAGCTATCATCGCTGAGGCTGGTGCTGGGAGCAGGACTAAAAGCAAACTTGCTTACCTGCCTCCCCATCCAATACGATAAGCCTATTAAGACTATCAGTACGATTAAAATGATTAAAACGATCTTTTTGGTGCTCATTTGAGCCTCCTTTTTAAAATGTGGTAAATGGGTAAAAAAGCGAAGACGCAAGCATCCTGCTTACGTCATTGGTGGATATAAACCATTCAGACGCCCCCAAAAAAGATATTGGCCAAAATCCAAGAAAGGTAAGTGGCGGAGATGTAGGGATTCGAACCCTAGAAACGCTCACACGTTTACACGATTTCCAATCGTGCTCCTTCAGCCAACTCGGACACATCTCCGCAAGGGCAATTGCCAATCTTTTCATAGGGCGTAATCTGTCAAACATTTTAGTGTTTAAAGTGACGATATCCAGTAAAGACCATCGCCATATCAAGCTCATCGCATGCTTGGATGCACTCTTGGTCACCTTTGGAACCACCGGGTTGGATCACTGCTTTGATCCCAGCTTGATAGAGTTCATCGACGCTGTCGCGGTAGGGGAAAAATCCATCCGAAGCGCAAACTGCGCGGGAAAGATCATGTTTGAACTTTTTTGCTTTCCAGATGGCGATGGATGTGCTGTCAATCCTACTGGTCTGACCGATTCCCAAACCCAATACCCGATCTGAATATGCCAATGCTACGGCATTTGATTTGAGAAGAGACACTGCTTTCCAGCCATAGATCATGGCCGCAAATTCTTCTTGGGATGGCTGTTTGCGAGTCACTACTCTCCACTCCTCAGGGCTCTCTGAAACCCGATCCCATTCTTGGGCAAGATACCCCCAAAGCAGGGTCTTGATTTCTTGAGGGTTTGATTCGCGAGTCAAGAAGCTGGGATTATATGAGATCAATCTGCGGTTCTTCTTTTTCATGAGCACATCCAAGACCCCTTCTTCATATCCAGGGGCAATGATGATCTCGGTGAAGATGCGATTGATCATGACAGCAGTCTCCAGATCCAGACTCCGGTTTACCACTACGATCCCGCCAAAAGGTGCTACTGTATCCGTCGCAAAAGCCTTGCGATATGCCTCCGAGAGCTTGTTTGCAGTACCGATCCCGCATGGATTGCAGTGTTTTACTATGATTACAGTGGGTTCACTAAAGAGGCGTATTGCGCGCAGGGAACTATCAATATCCATGATGTTATTGAAAGAGAGTTCCTTCCCATGGAGCACTTCCCAGCCGTCTGTGCGATTAGTATAAAATGCAGCTTTTTGGTGAGGATTTTCACCATAGCGCAGAGGCTGATGCAAAGTTGCTTGGATATTGATGTGAGGCGGCATCTTCGGAGCATCTGTAGTTTCACTGCGGTATTCCTCCAAATAGTCTGCTATTAGGGCATCATAATATGAAACCATAGCAAAAGCCTTTTGAGCTAGATAGCTACTCCAGCATTCCGGGATTTGCGTATCCTGCTTGAGATGCTCTATTGTGGGAACATAATCACGCGGATCAACCAAGACAGTCACGTTGCGGTAGTTTTTGGCTGCAGCACGAATCAGGCTGGGACCACCTATGTCGATGTTTTCAATGATTTCATTGTGACTACTGTCTTCTCGGGATCGCACTTGAGCGAAAGGGTATAAATTTACGACTACAATGTCGATCTCACCGATCTCGAGCTCTTGCAGGCAGCGCATATGTTCCTCTTTGCTTCGATCAGCCAAAATAGCACCATGAATCTTGGGATGCAAAGTTTTGACTCGCCCATCAAGGATCTCGGGAAAGCCCGTGTAATCGCTTACCTCTACTAAAGAGGAACAAAACTGTCTTAAATGCTTTGCAGTATTTGATGTGGAAAGAATTGTGTAGCCAAGTTGCTCCAGCTCCATTGCCAAAGTCTCTATGGCTGTCTTGTCTGATACACTGATTAATGCATATTTCTTCATGCTTATCCATCCTTGTCAATTTGCTCGACTAAATCTTTTATATCTTTTTTATCTATAAATGTTTCAATACGACGATTCATTCTGTCATCGCTATACATTTCTAAGGTCAATTTCACTACTCGCTTGGGAGTTTTTTGGATCACTTCTTCGCGTACTTCCTTGTCTAAAACACTCACCAGGACAATTCCACTGAGGATGATGATCCAATTTACATAGATCCAAAAAAGGAAGATGGGCAAAGCAGCAATCACACCATATACAGCTTGATAGCTGGTAAGGTTGTATATATAATAATCAAACAAACTCTTCGCCAAGACCCAGATCACGGTAGTCCAAAACGCTCCCATAATGAGACTTTTACGTTTCACTTTGATTGAGGGCATAAGCATATAAAGAAAGTAAAGCGCAAAAAACTGCACCAAAAAAGGTAATATATATCTTAGCCAAATAAAGAAGGGCAACTTCAAAAGACGGGATATAATCGGCATTGACGAACTGGAAAAAAGCAAAACAATGATGATAAGCCCAAAAACCAAAGTTCCAAAAAACTTTACAAATTGGCTGAATATGTCTGAGCTGTTCGGCGCATGAGTGCTGAGAATGCGATCAAAAGTGGAACGTATATTATTGAAAAGTAAATAAGACGAGATTAGCAATATGATGAAGACCATGATGTTGAGCCCCATCCTGCGAGCTATCATCCCATTGATCATCTCCATCACGGCTTCGGCTGAGCCTGGAATAAAGTTTTTGGTTACGACATCTGCTATCTTTTCTTTGAGATTTAGAAAGGGAAGATCAGGTGCTAGCATTAATATAAAAGTAATGAATGGAATAAAACCCAAGATTGTTACATATGCCAAACTCCCTGATTCCCGCGGGACATTCTCCTTGATGATTCTGCTGATCCAAAGTTTTAAAAAGCTCCCGACCCGATGTAGGACTTTCTTGTGATCTTTGGTCATGACTACGTGCGACCATATTCGATTTAGCCAGAGGGCAACCGCTTTAGTATACGAAGTAAGTACCTTATGAATCTCAGAGAATAGGTTATTTTTTCTCTTCGCCATCTTATTCCTCCCTCAAAGCTACAACCGGGTCCAACTTGCTGGCCTTCATTGCCGGAGCTATTCCAAATATCAAACCAACCCCGGCGGATATCAACAGTGATACTAAGATCATTTTGGGCTCAGCTAAAAGCTTTATTTCCAAAAAGCCACTCACAAGATCAAGAATAGAAAAGCCCAAAATGATGCCAAATACCCCGCCTAATAGTGTAATCAGCATGGTCTGCACCAAAAACTGTATAAAGATATCTATCCGTATTGCTCCGACTGCTAAACGAACTCCTATTTCCCGTGTGCGCTCCTTGATTGATGCCAGCATAATGTTCATGATTACAATACCCCCTACAGTCAGTGAGATCATGCCTATCATAATGAAGATCATGCTGAAGATCTTACTATTCTGCTTCATCTGTACCATCATCTCCTGCGCTGAACTCACACGAAATACTGCTCTACCATTTTTAAGTCTTAACAGTAGCATGTTGACCTTCTGCTGGAGCTTGAGTGCCTCTTCCGGACTTGCAGCTGTAATCTGAATGGAACTGATTTCACTCCCGGCATTAAGCTTGTTCATCATAGTAGATAGTGGAATAAAAGCTTGCCGATTCATGTATTCTAAGTAATTTCCACCCCAAGCACCACCACCAGGATTCTCCCAATACTTTGGCTCCATGATGCCTATAACTTCGAGAATATGGCCATTAACCTGCACCTTCCGACCCATGGGATCCTGCCCCTTAAATAGATCACGAGCTACAGAAGAACCAAGGACAATCACATTAGAGTTTTCCCGAAGATCAAGCTCACCAAAGAAACGCCCCCGCGTTGGATACCAATCTTCTATAATCTGCATATCTGGTAAAGCTCCGATCACCTGTCCGGAATAGCTAAAGCCACGATATTGCATAACCGCAGATGAGAGTGATACTGTTGGGTTGATTGCCAAAGCTTCTGGGATTTGCGCGCGCAAGCGGTTCAGCTCACTGAGGCTAAGAGAAGCCTCCCCACCTTGACGGAAATCATAGTTCCAGTTTCGCATAACATCAATCCGGCTCAAACCTCCTCGCTGCTCCATCCATTCCATTGTGCTTGCATTCATACCACTGATAATCGCCAAAACTACCATGATGCACATCACCCCAAGAACGATACCGAGGATAGTCACCAAGCTGCGAACCTTGCGCATCATGATGTCATTAATTCCGGTCTGAATTGATTCGCTAAGTGAGATTGCCATCTGCGATCATGCCATCTTGAATCTTGATGATTCTATCTGCTCGATTTGCCACGTGGGAATCATGAGTGACCATTATCACAGTGTTACCAGCTTTGTGAAGATCTGAAAAGATCTCCAGAATATCGCCTCCAGCCTGACTATCCAAATTGCCAGTCGGCTCATCAGCAAGAAGAATAGATGGGGAATTCACTATAGCCCGGGCTATTGCTACGCGTTGCCTTTGCCCTCCTGAAAGCTCGTTTGGTTTGTGTTTTAAACGATCAGCCAGACCTACGCTTTCTAATATCTTCCTTGCCTTTTCCTTACGTACACTCGCAGATAGCCCCGAATACATAAGGGGTAGTTCGACGTTTTTAAGAATATTCAAATGAGGAAGAAGGTTAAATGACTGGAAAACAAAACCTATCTTCCGGTTGCGTATTCCAGACAGAGCATGTTTAGGCAACTTGCTCACCAAATCCCCGTCCAGATAATATTCTCCCTCGCTGGGACTATCAAGACATCCAATGATGTGCATCAAGGTACTCTTCCCTGATCCTGAAGGTCCCATAATAGCGACAAACTCACCTTTGTCGATACTGATATCGATCCCGGCTAAAGCTCGTACCCTGACTTTACCTAAAAGGTAATCTTTGATTAAGTTATTGGTTCTGATGATTTCCATACTAATATTTTCCCAATTGTTAGTCATTACATCTATTGTCTTCAATATGTCAACAAAAAAGTGATTTGATGCTCAAATGGGCACGTTGAATCTGCTCCCGCCGTTTTGCGATTCCTTGTTGTGCCACTCCTGACGACACACCATAACATATGGATTTTGAATAACTTGTAGCTTAATATATAAGTCTTAATACTCAAGATAACTCATCCGCACTGTCAGAAACCCACCTATAGTGCATTTATCTTAAAAGGAAGGTTTCATTCTTACGATTGAAAAAGATTTTTCTTGACAGATTATGTAGTCTCATAAGTTTGGAAGAACAATGACGCGAGGTGGAGCAGCTGGTAGCTCGTCGGGCTCATAACCCGAAGGTCGGAGGTTCGAATCCTCCCCTCGCTACCAACTTTGTTATCAAGATAAGCGAGAGACCCTCGTTTTTTTTGTATAGTGTGGCGGTGTAGCTCAGTCTGGTTAGAGCGTCGGAATCATAATCCGCAGGTCCGGGGTTCAAATCCCTGCGCCGCTACCACTATTTATTATCTGCGCCAGTAGCTCAGCAGGATAGAGCAGCAGCCTTCTAAGCTGCGGGTCAGGGGTTCGAATCCCTTCTGGCGTGCCAGCATATATCTAGATATCCTTCTATAGATTTGTGGTGGGTGTAGTTCAATGGCAGAGCACCGGATTGTGGTTCCGGGCGTTGTGGGTTCAAGTCCCATCTCCCACCCCATTTTAAAGCGCGTTCTGAGCAATCAGGATGCGCTTTTTTTATTCGCCAAACATCCCTCAATGATAAAGTCCGTAGGGATTATCTGCGTATGAAATTGAAGCCCACATCTTACCACCGATGTCTCTTCAAATATTGTCCGATTCCGCAGACGGTTATTCCGTACTCTAACAGCTGCATTTAATGCCAGTAGCTCGGAGAGATCTATAATACTGCTAAAAACACGTCCTATGAAAGAAAAGTTTATGTAAAGGTGTGGCGCTTAAGGCAATCGAAAAAAATTGCCCAACTTTGCAAAACTTGATAATGGGATGATCTGATCTACATGGCTAAGCTCAAAGACTCTGTCACTCATCAACCACATTAAAGCCTTTCATCAAACACTAAATAGCTGAGTTTGGAACGATTTTCATTGACAGAGCTATGCCTTTCCCGGCTATGTCACTAAAGAGACTTCAATGCGATAAAAGATCAAAAATCGAGGTATAAATGCACACTACACAGGAAAATATCGAAAACCTATTAGAACGAGAAAAAAAGATTATGCAAATGGGCGGCGATAAAGCAGTCGCAAAACAAAAATCTGCCGGGAAACTCACCGCTCGCGAGCGTTTGGATCTTTTGTTTGACCCAGGCAGCTTTCGGGAATTGGATATGTTCGTCAAGCATCGTTGTGACAATTTTGGCATGGAGAACATCGACATCCCTTCGGATGGAGTGATCACAGGTCACGGTTTGGTAAATGGTCGCCCTGTCTTTGCCTTTTCCCAAGATTTCACTGCTCGCGGTGGTTCTTTGGGAGAAATGCATGCAGCCAAAATCTGCAAAGTTATGGACATGGCTCTCAAAAGTGGAGTACCGTGTATTGGTATCAACGACTCAGGTGGAGCTCGCATCCAAGAAGGGGTTGATGCTCTGAAGGGATATGGAGACATCTTTTTCCGCAATTCCCGTGCCAGTGGCGTGATCCCTCAGATTACAGCTATCATGGGACCTTGCGCAGGTGGCGCCGTATATTCACCTGCCATGACGGACTTTGTCTTCATGGTCAAAAATACCAGTTTTATGTTCATCACTGGACCTGATGT
>JASKKR010000002.1 GCA_030154085.1 Candidatus Cloacimonadota bacterium
GTTGAGTCCTAAATGTTGAGTAAATTCCAACTCATTGTTTCTCTGGTTGTTTGAGGGCATCTGATATCCCTCGTTACTCACAATCTATGTAAGGCCAAGTGATCAATTGCATTATTTTCACCTCGTTAATCCATGTCAAGTTCTTTGCCATAAGCATCTACCTTGCTGCGACGGTCTGGAGCCCTGTGGAGGAGGTATAAAGAGTCACCGAAAATTGCAAATCGGCTTTAGCGAGCGACGATCATGGGACCCATATCTGCCTATTAATAGCCTAAAAAATATCGTGGAAAGCACCGGGCGATATACCCACAACTCGGAGGGCATTCTATGTATGGTCTGTAGGCTGTATTTAATTTGAGATTTGGTTTGATTTCTGTTAGTAAAGATTCTTGCCTAATCTTTATCATATGGTCAGAGATTTACACACGTGAATTCTACAGATGGAATGTTCAACAGTCTTTTTATACTCAGCGTGTGGGCTAAAGTTGCTTTTTCCTTGACAGAAAAAGGCTATCTCCGAACTTGGAGCGTACAGTGCGTGCTGAAGTGGTGAAATCGGTATACACGCTAGTTTCAGGGACTAGTGAGCGATAAGCTCATGGGGGTTCGAGTCCCCCCTTCAGCACCATTTTTTTATCCTCCATCAAAAAAGATTGACGCCTCCCCCGCATTAGCTTTTCCTGTACTCAGCATCAAAAAGGAGATTGTCATGCATGCATATCAAGAGTCCATCCAGAATTTGATAACCATACCTCACCCAAAAGGAAGATATGATCGCGGACGGTGGCATAGCCCAAAGCAAATGCAGAAACGATTTCCTCAGCATTAAGACCTGATCTACCAAAACAAAAATATAGAAAAAACTATAAACGGAGAATACATGCAGAAAAAGATTTATGTATTGGACACAAATGTCCTCATTCACAATCCTCGCGCCCTATTTGCTTTTGAAGACAATCGGGTAGTTATCCCCATTGTTGTCATCGAAGAAATTGATCAATTTAAAAAAGGTCTTGATGAAAAGAGCCGTAATGCACGTCAAATAGGTCGATACTTGGATGATCTCCGCCAAAACGGTAAGCTCCAAGAAGGAGTTCCTACGGATCAAGGTGGAGTGATCCAGGTAACGGTAAACCCGGAAGTAGCCGACACCGCCGCCAAACTGATCTTTATGGATCGCAATGATAACCTCATCATTGGCACAGCGCTTTACTTTCAAGAAAAGTACCCCAAGAGCAAGGTCACGCTCGTGTCAAAAGACGTCAACGTACGCATCAAAGCCGACACCGTGGGAATTCATGCTGAGAACTTCGAGAATGATACTGTCAATTTTGATGAATTCTTCACTGGCTGGACTCATGAAGAGATACCCCAAGAACTCTATGAGAAGCTGCAAAGCAGCTCTGGAATAGACAATCCCTTCGAAGGTCTATATCCCAATCAATTTGTGCGTATCACATCTGGCGGACACAGTGAAGCTATCCAAAATCTCAGATATAATGCAGAACACAACAAACTCTATAAGCTTAGAAATTACACTGGGCAGGATGTATTTGGCATCACTGCCAGGAATTTTGAGCAAGAAATGGCATTGGATTTACTCCTAGATGACAATATCCCTTTGGTTAGTCTTTCCGGCAAAGCTGGAACTGGGAAGACTCTCATGGCAATCGCTGCAGGGCTCACCAAAGTAGTAGATGAAGAGCGTTATAAACGGTTGGTGATCTCCCGTCCCATCTCTCCCTTGGGTAAAGATCTCGGATATCTACCTGGCTCAAAAGCAGATAAATTTAGCCCTTGGATGCAGCCAATTTATGACAATATGGATATCCTCCTCGCCTCTCATGATGAGAAGGAAAACCCAGATGGAAAAGCAAAACGTAAAACCAGTATAGATGATCTGATAGACTATGGATTCCTTGAATTGGAGCCACTTACTTATATTCGAGGTCGCTCCCTACCTGATCAGTTTATCGTGATCGATGAAGCACAAAATCTTAGTCCACACGAAATGAAGACTATCATTACGCGAGCGGGTCAACACACCAAGATTGTTCTAACCGGAGATCCTTATCAGATCGATATCCCATATCTGGATGCTATTAGCAATGGTCTTTCCGTTGCTGTTGAAAAGCTTAAAGGTGAGCCCATGGTCGGGCATATGACTTTAGAAAAAGGAGAACGCTCAGCACTAGCTGATCTTGCAGCAAAATATTTCTAATGAAAGAAGCAATACATGAACGCAGCTGGGTCGAGATTGACTTGGCAGTCTTTAGACACAACCTAAACGTCCTAAAGGGCTATCTCCTTGCTGGACAGAGTTTCATGCAGATAGTCAAAGCGGATGCTTACGGGCATGGTGCCAAAGAAATCTCTGAGGCAGCCTTGGCATCTGGAGCAGTATATCTGGGGGTAGCAAATGCCGAAGAAGGGCGAGTCTTGCGACTCCAAAGCTGCAAAGCTCCGATTCTCATCCTGTCTCCTGCTCTGATATCTGAGATCCCCAAAATTCTGGAATATGATCTGAGTCCTTCAATATCTGATCTCTCCTTCGCCTCCGCTCTCTCGACTGAAGCACGAAAAAGTAACAAAGAGATCACGATCCATCTTAAGATAGACACGGGAATGCACCGCAGTGGAGTGGATGTAAGCCGGGCTCGAACTTTTTATGATGCGGTTGCCAAATTACCCAACCTAAAGATAGAGGGCATCTTCAGCCATTTTGCCTCCGCTGAAAATGACTCCCAATTCACCAAGCGCCAAGAAAAGCTCTTTCAAGATTTAATCAGCAGCTTAGAACAGCCACCCCGCTATGTACATATCTCAAATA
Organism: Candidatus Cloacimonadota bacterium; assembly: GCA_030154085.1. Classification (GTDB taxonomy): domain Bacteria; phylum Cloacimonadota; class Cloacimonadia; order Cloacimonadales; family Cloacimonadaceae; genus UBA5456. The sequence goes on from JASKKR010000002.1 coordinate 2,831, forward strand.
GCGCTGGATTGATCGGCGGATATGGTAAGTTCTGCAACCTGGTTCGTCTCGGCATAGCAAGTTTTGGGATACGCCAAGATGGCAACAAGGACATCCCCCTAAAACCCGTCATGAGCTTCAAATCCTCCCTGATCCAGATCAAAGACATCAGAGCAGGTGAATCTGTAGGATATCAACGTGAGTGGTTTGCCAAGAAAGATGGTCGCTATGGGATCATCCCGGTAGGCTATGCGGATGGCTATGATTTTCTGCTCTCAAACAAATCCGTTGTCCTCATCCGCGATCGGATCTGTCCTGTGATCGGACGGATATCTATGGATATGCTTACAGTTGACTTATCCCATCTTGATGAAGCCTCATTAGGCGATGAAGTAATCCTCCTGGGAGATGAGAACGAAAATCTCAGGGTAGAAAATATCAGTTCCATTTATCACGGTTCTGCTTATGAGCTATTGTGTCAGGTGGGACGCAGAGCAAAAAGATTTTACCGAATTGAAGACCACATTCTGCATAGTACTCCTCTGGCAAGAAGAGATTTTGTAGCAAAAGATTTCGATAACAGCAAGTTAAACCATATCATCTCGGCTGCTTTGGCTGAGCGACTGGACGATCAAGAGATAGGCGAGATGATCTATCGCGAAATCCTCAGAAATTTTTTCTACAACAAAGATCGAGACATTCACTATCGCAAAGACTTTCATCATGAAATTTCATTTGCAAAATCCGATTCGGAGGACTTCTACCTCGCAAGCACTCACCTTAGCTATAAAAAAGTTTTGAGTTCTGATTTTTTCATCATTGCTTGCGCCAGCTCCAATGAAAGCTTGCGAACATTTTTGATGGATCCCAGAGTAGAATACAGATGGCTTTTGGATGCCAAACTCAGCCTGCATCCTCATAATTTTATAGTCAATGCCGTGCGTGTAAACGGGCTTGATCTCCATACAACTCTTGAACAAGATTCAGGATCATTGCTTATCCGCTGCAGCCACCCTAAATTAAGATCTTTAATCAATTCCGAATTAGATTTTGAAATCAATACTACAACCTTGTATCCAAAATCTTCTCATCAATTTTCGGTCTTCATCTCCGAGCTTACTCAAGGAGTGCAGATTAGCTTTGAGTTTCCAGAAGATCTCAGCCATGTCGAGCCGGTGAGTATATTCTCCGGGCAAGAGAAAAATCCTCCAATCACCTTTGAAGATCACAGAATATCGATCAAAACTAAGCCTGATGAATGGATCTTCCCACTTTCAGGCGTTGTCTTTGCCTATTGAGCCTCATTTTTGAGAAGAGCTGTCAAACTCTTTGATATGATGGCTCTCTCATTTGACGCTCATTGACCGAATGAGCAAGAAATGAGAAAATAAGGACTTAGCCTTATCTTCCCAAAAGGTGTAAACCAAGCAAAAATAAAATATTGCTTCTGCCATGAAGTTTTATATTTATGATATACTCAGCAATTGGTCAAAGATCAGCTGTGCAGGACGCCACCAGGATGTTTATAGTCCATTACCAAGATTGTGATATCGTCTACGTGGGATGAACCGCGAGCAAAGTCGTGAACTTCCTTGAGGATCTGGTGAGCAGTATCTTCAGGAGTAGTTGTACTCAGATTGTTGATAATTTCTTGCAAGCCCCTGATGCCAAGAAATTCATCGTTGATATTCATTGCATCGGTGACTCCATCAGTAAAGAGGATCATTTCGTCCCCAATATCAAGCTTGATCACATCATGACCTATATCAATATTTTCAAAGACTCCTAGGGCAGTGGAATGGGTCTCATTGTATTTGTGCAAACTTTGGTCTATCTTCCGGATAAAGAAAGGGACATGACCACAATTGCTATACTCCATTTCCCCGCTTCGAAGATCTATTACTCCCAGAATAGCTGTCACGAAATTTGACTCCAAATTATTTCTGCATAGGAAGTTATTAAGCTCTTTCAACATGGTACTACTTCGTTTATAGAATGGTGCAATCGAAGGCAAGAATGTGGAGACCATGGTCATTGCCATCGCGGCAATAATCCCTTTGCCCAAAACATCAGCCACCACAAAGCAAAAATGATATTCGTCAATCAAAAAATAGTGGTAAAGGTCACCGCCTATATCTCCAGCAGGTTCTAAAATGCCATAGACTCTAAGATCACGAATTCCAAAGGGATGGATCGTGTTTTCCGGAACCAGTTTGGTCTGAATTTCACTGGCATAGATGACATCCCCGCGAATTTTGTTTTTCTCTTCTATAGTGACCCGCAGCTTATCAATATATTCTTTAAGTGAAGCCTGCATAGTAGAAAATGACTGAGATAAAGCAGCGATTTCTTGGCTGCTGCGAGACTGCGGAATATGAAAATTAAAGTCTCCAGAGCCAATCCGATCTGCTGCTTCCACCAGAGCTTTGAGGGGACGCGATACGCTCTTGGTGCGAAAATAGATAACCATAGAGATAGTCAAAAACATTAAGATATAGGTCACGGTTTGAATGAAAAGAATTAGGTTTATATCTTTCATTAGATATTCTTCATCTAAGGCAATTCCGACCGACCAATGATTCCTGACTAGAGGTTGATAATATATCCAGGAATCTTTAAACGGCGAATTGGGTCCAATCTTGATGAATCCGTTTTTACCAGAGGTCATGGCAGTGCCTAGTTTGGCCAAAGAATCCTCGTTGAATTCCTGAGATAGGCTGAAAAGGCTCTGATTCATCACCAGTCTTTGATCGGGATGAGCTACCAATGTCCCCGTCGAAGATACAATGAAGTTATTTCCTATTTTAAAATTTATGTTATTAGTCATCAATCCTTGTATATATTTGAGTTCAATATCAAAGCGTAGAAGCCCGTTAAATTTACCAGTAGTATAGAAAGGGATACTAAATGAGATTACCATCTCCCCTTTGCCTTCTTCATCAACCCAGGGTTCACTCCAGTAAGGTTCCCCTGTGAGATATGGAATCTGAAACCAATCCTGATAGCGATAGTCTGTATTAATAATTTCTCGCGAGTGAAAACGTTGTCGGACGGTATACATGACCTGGGGGTTTGCACCAGAATCAAATCCATCAGCCAAACAGATTGAGTGAATCTGATTATTCTCAGTGAGCAAAGTCTGTAAATAGCGTTCTATTTCTTCTGGGCTTAAATCATGATTAACTATGAGGTCTTGCGATGTTCTGGCTAAAGTTTCGACTTTATCCATGATGCCATCGATCAGATAAATGCGTTCATGAACCAAATGGCGCATATTGTTAAGTTGAGACTTAAACATCACTTTGGAATATATAGTTCTGGTGGCCAAAATGGAGCAGAAAAATATTACCAGCATCACGCTGAAGATAAAGGAGATAAGTTGATAAGTAAGACTGTGCTCTTCTTTATTTTGCGGCATAGGGATAAAATTCTTCAAAACTTATCTCTCGTTTGAGATTAGAATATTTATGGCATATTTCAACCGTCTTTTCAAAATCCTTACGTTTCAAAATTCCGATCTCGGCAACAGACGGCATCACTATTTCTTTCATATTGTCCAGCATCCAGTTCTGATGGGCGCGGTTGGCACGTATGTTTGCATCATGCATAATCTTTAAGACCAGATCGATCGTTTCCTCCTGGTGACTGAAGGCATAGAGCCATCCATCGATAGTAGCCTGCAAGAAAGCCCTACACTCTTCGGGATGTTCTTGAAAGAATTGAGGTGTAACATAGAATCCTTCATTCGGAATTTCCAATCCGTAGTCGGATAAATCTACAATAAAGAGATCCTCCTCCCTAAAACCTGCTTGTAACAATTGGTAGTATTCGTTGAATCTCATGACGTTGATAACATCAACTGCATCTTGGATAAAGACCTGTACACTCCAGTCAATTGGGATCATCTGAACGTTTAGTCCATTTTTTTTAATGAATGCTTCGGTCACGATATGAGAAGTCCTACGCCATATACCTAACTTTTTATTGTTGAAATCACTAATTGATGAAATGCCACGACTTCTTTTGCCAACAAGCAAAACTGAGTTTTTCTGCGAAATCTGTCCAATATTGACAATCCGGGTACTATCACAATTTGTCATAACTGCCTGCGAAAGATCGAAATTAGCGATATCAATCTGCCCTGATTCGAGCAGAGATAGCGCAACTTCACCGCTAAGCGGATCCTTCAAAGAGACATCCAAGCCATATTGATCATAAATCCCTTTCTCGATCGCCATATAGATACCTGCAAACTGAGCTTGAGGATACCATTTGGGACTAAATCTGAGCTCAAATCTCTCGGTTTTCTGATCTGCACTGGGCAGATGACGCTCATATCCCTTAGTCTCCTGAGATTTACAGGTAGAAATCGAAATGAGAAATATGATCATTCCAAGATATACAAGGATCGCTAAGAATCGTCTCATATTAATCCTTCAAATGTTAGCATAGGTTTCCATAGTTCGACTTAAGAGGGCAAAACTCGGTAGTCGAGAAAATACAAATTAAGAAGCTTAAGACAATCTAATCTCAAAATGATTTTTTGTGTGATAATGGCAATAAAAAATTTACGGTTTGTTCAGGATTACGTGTGGACAGTTGTCAACAAGGGAAGTAAATCAATCAGATAGAAGCAGGGAAACTGCATATGCCACAGGAAGTTTCCCCTCTGCAACTTGTTTTCTAAGTTGAGGCAATTTTTCTCTGATCTCTGCTTTTTGATAAAATCTATTTAGAACTGCTTCTGATATCAGCTCATCAAACCAATTTGTAGTTTGCTGTAAGCGGCGTTTCTCGAATACCCCAGATGATTTGGTGATCTCACAAAATTTGGTGATCGTCTTCCAAATTTCAGGAATACCATCGCCTGTGAGAGATGAACAAGTGAGAGCATGAGTTTCCCAGCCTGGGGTAGCTTGACGGAGGAAATGTAAAGCGTTGTTATAGTCCCTCGCTGCGGCTTGAGCTCTCTGGACATTATCACCATCGGCTTTGTTGACAACGATCAAATCACAGAGTTCCATGATGCCTTTTTTAATACCTTGAAGCTCGTCCCCAGCTCCAGTGATCTGCATCAACAGGAAAAAATCTACCATGGATCGTACCGTAGTTTCAGATTGACCCACGCCGACGGTCTCCACTAAGATGACATCAAAGCCAGCAGCCTCACAGAGCACGATGCTTTCACGCGTCTTGCGTGCAACTCCTCCCAAGACACCTGAAGAAGGAGAAGGACGGATGAAACTTTGAGGATGCCGAGATAACATTTCCATGCGAGTTTTATCGCCCAAAATGCTGCCTTTGGATATTGTGGAAGATGGATCTATGGCCAGCACGGCTACTTTCTTCCCCAGTTCAATCAGATGCATTCCAAACCGCTCGATAAAACTGCTTTTCCCTACTCCGGGAACACCAGTGACCCCAATCCTGATTGAATTCCCCGAAGCAGGCAGGAGCCTCGTTAGAAGCTCCTGAGCAAGTTCAAAGTGTTTTTCGGAATTGCTTTCGATCAAAGTGATCGCACGGGATAAGATGGTTCTATTGCCGGTCAATACCCCCTTTTCGAGAGTATCCAAATCCAGCGCTTTACTGCGTTTGACGGTTTTTGGGGTACCGTGCGACTCCGTCCGGCTTGTAATTCTACTGGCGAAAGCATCGCTTGCACCTTCTGGAGCCCACTCTGGTCGTCTATTTTTCATCCCGCTCCATAAGCATCTTGATTATCTTTATGGCGGCTGAGGGCAGTTGCGTGCCTGGTCCAAATATTGCAGAAGCACCATGCTCATACAGAAAGTCATAATCCGCTTGAGGAATGACTCCGCCTACGATTATCATGATATCTTCGCGATCAAGCTTTTTCAGCTCCTCTACGAGTTGTGGCAAGAGAGTCTTGTGTCCTCCCGCCAAAGAGCTCATGCCGATGATGTGGACGTCGTTTTCCACAGCTTGTCGGGCAGTTTCTTCCGGAGTCTGGAAAAGAGGGCCTACATCCACATCAAATCCCATATCGGCATAGGCTGTGGCTACAACTTTGGCACCACGATCGTGACCATCCTGCCCCATTTTGGCGATTAAAATGCGAGGACGACGACCTTCTTCCGCGGCAAATTGATCTGTGAGAGATCTTACCTTTTCTATCTCGTCCATATTTGCGTACTCACTGCTGTAGACATTATTAATGAGTTTGATCTCAGCTTGATGACGTCCAAAGACTTTTTCCATGGCATATGAGATCTCACCAAGAGTGGCTCTTTTACGAGCCGCATCGATTGCTAATTCCAAAAGGTTGCCTTCTTTGCTTGCTGCTGCCTTGGTCAAAGCGTCTAAAGACTTTTGTACTTCGACTTCATTGCGAGACTTGCGCAGCAATTCCAGGCGCGCTAATTGAGCTGCAAGCACAGCGGTGTTGTCTATTTCCAAGGTTTCCAGAGGTTCTTCCTTGTCCAATTTATATTTATTGATCCCGACAATGGTTTCGGTTCCACTATCAATCTTGGCTTGGCGTCTGGCAGCAGCTTCTTCGATGCGCATCTTAGGCAGTCCAGTCTGTATAGCTTTCGCCATACCACCAAGTTCTTCCACTTCCATGATGTGTGCCCATGCGCGGGTCATTAAATCATGAGTGAGACTTTCTACGTAATATGATCCTCCCCAAGGATCGATCACGTTGCACACTCCGGTTTCGTGAGAGAGGTAAAGTTGAGTATTGCGGGCGATACGTGCGGAGAAATCGGTTGGTAATGCTATGGCTTCATCTAATGAGTTTGTATGTAGGCTCTGAGTATGACCCATGGTCGCAGCAAGTGCTTCGATGCAGGTACGCGCGACGTTGTTGTAAGGGTCTTGCGCAGTAAGACTCCATCCCGAAGTTTGGGAATGAGTTCTAAGAGCCATGGACTTGGGATTTTGGGGATTGAAATCTTTGACAATCTTTGCCCAAAGCATTCTGGCGCTACGCAGCTTGGCTACTTCCATGAAGTAATTCATCCCCTCAGCCCAGAAGAAAGACAGACGGGGAGCAAAGACATCTATATCTATCCCAGCCCCAATACCTGTGCGAATATATTCCAGCCCATCGGCAAGAGTGTATGCCATCTCTAGATCAGCGGTTGCTCCAGCTTCATGCATATGGTATCCGGAGATACTTATACTGTTGAATTTGGGCATCTTCCGCGATGTGTAACTAAAGATATCGGCAATGATGCGCATTGATGCTTCCGGAGGGTAGATATAGGTATTGCGGACCATATATTCTTTAAGGATGTCATTTTGGATGGTGCCTTTCAACTGTTCCGGTTTGACACCTTGTTCCTCTGCGGCAACAATATAAAAAGCCATGATCGGGATGACCGCACCATTCATGGTCATGGATACACTCATCTCATCCAAAGGAATCTTGTCGAATAGAATCTTCATATCCAAAATGCTATCAACAGCCACTCCAGCTTTGCCAACGTCACTAACCACACGAGGATGATCAGAATCGTAGCCACGATGAGTAGCCAAATCAAAGGCGATTGATAGTCCTTTTTGGCCCATGGCAAGATTGCGGCGATAGAAGGCATTGGATTCTTCGGCTGTGGAAAATCCGGCATATTGGCGAATCGTCCAAGGACGCTGAATATACATGCTCGCATATGGTCCTCTTAGATATGGGGCAATGCCGCTAAGATAGTCCAGATGCTCAAGATTTTCAATGTCTTCTTGGCGATATATTGGTTTTACTGGAATCTGTTCATTGGTGTGCCAAACTCCAGATATTTCGGTCTTTGGGGCGTCAGCAATAGAACTCGTTTCTCTAAAATTCGGGTTTAGTTTGCTAAAATCAGGATTCATTAATACACCTCCAATTTTTCTGCCAGCGCTTTTAGAGTATCATAAGCATTTGCCCGAATATGAATAAAGAGATCTATGCCGGCTGCTTTGTATTCCTCAACCTTATCCTTGGGATATCCCGCTAGGATGAGAGTCTTAGACTTGATCTTGGAACAGATCTTGGGCACTAAGAAAACATAGTTCTCATCCGTGCTGCAAATGCAAAAAGCATCAGCATCAGCATCAGAAGCATTAACCGCAGCTATGGCTTCATCGGCATCAGCAAAAGCCTCATCACCAAGCACCGTGTATCCACCCACTTGGAAAAATCCAGAAGCAAAATCAGCACGTGCCTTATATTCTGGCACAGTCCCAATATTTAACAACATAATCTTTGGTGATTTTGCCGAAATTCGACGTCTGAGATCTTCAAACGAGGCCACAATTCGCAGCTTGGGTAGAGCTCCATTGTCCAAACTCACTTCAGCTTTGGATTGGTCTGGCGTTCTAGGTTTATATTCTGCTATCGCCACATCATCAGGATTTGCATACATATTTACACCCACGAAGACATCCCGACGTCTGTGCACTGCGTCAATGCGAGCTTGGGCAACCTGTTCGATCATTTTATGAATCTTCCCAGATCTCAAAGAGCGCACCATGCCACCGGCAGCCTCGATCTCTTGCATGATCTTCCATGCAATCTCTGCCAATTCTGCAGTGAGACTTTCGATGTAATAACAACCACCGGCGGGATCAACGACCTTAGAGAAATGGGCTTCTTCTCCCAATATCAGCTGCTGGTTGCGAGCGATGCGACGAGCGAATGGATTATCCTGTTTCACAACTCCATCAAACGAATCTGTTTCAAGACTATCGACTCCGCCTATGACTCCGGAGAAGCTTTCTGTAGTTGTCCGCAGCATGTTTACATAGAGGTCATAAGTGCTTTTGTTTGAATATGCGGTCTTGCCATGGATCCAGACCTTACACACTTCCGGACTAGCTCCAAAAGCTTTCATCATCTCTGCCCAGATCAATCTAAATGCCCGGATCTTGGCGATTTCCATAAAGAAATTCGAGCCCAAAGAGAGTTTTACTGCAAAAAGTTTGGCTATGGTATCAATATCCATACCGCTATTTTGCAGACCCTGTATATAACCGATGGCTGTGCTTAGGACCATTGCCAATTCTTGAGCAGAAGAGGCTCCAGCAGCTTCATAGACAGTGCCATCGATGATAAAGCTGCGTAATCCCGGAGATCTATTTGCCCGATCGATTACGGAATCTGATACTTTCTGCCAAACATCATGAAGCGGCATACTCAAGTATCCTTTGCGAGCAAATTCCCCGGTGGGATCGTAGCCCAAGCAGCCAATCAAATCACGTAGTGAGCCTCCTTGACGAGTGATATATTCGTCCAAAAAGCCTAATAAATCGGGATCATCAATATCCATTTGAATAAAAAGCGGAGCAGCTTTAAGATCAATCCCATCCAAGATAGTTTCCAGATCTTTGCTGCTTCTGATCCTGATTCCATCGGGATAGTCGTCATGCTTGAGGCGTAGATTCACCATGTTCAGCCCCCGCATCAGCTCGTCTTTAAGATTCTCATTGAGCTCTTTCAAATTACTGATGGTCTGGGCTTGAGCCACATACCAACCTTCTTCGATGAGCTTTTGGGGATCATTGCCGCGCACATAAGGTAATTGCCCAGGTTCGCTCTCAGCGAACCGAAGGTCCTTGATATCTTCTTTCCGATATATCGGATTAAGAATAATCCCCTCATATGTCGATTTCTTCATTACTTTGTCGTAATCTGCTCCTTTAAGTGAGTCGATCACGAGCTTTTTCCAATCTTCCCACTTTGGAGGCGGGAAGTATTCCTTTAAGTTCAACTGCTCTTTAGTTTTCACGCGTTTGAACTCCTTTTATGTTTCTTTTATTAAAGCTTGTACAGGTTCCATGCCATAGGGTGAGTGATTTTGAATAGCCGTGAGGATTGCACCTCCGCCTGTGAAAAAATAGTATAGATCATCGTTTTTGGCTTGAGCAAAGATTCCGGGAAGATATGTGCCAAAATCTTGGATTGTATCTCCGCCGCCATAGAGTTTTTGAGCCATGGTGTTTTTATGAATCAAGCGATACATAGCCATACTTCCTTCAGGAAAGAGATCAGTATAGCCCATCACGGCATTAACAAAAATGCTCCCAGCCTGCATAAAGATCTTGATTATTTCCTCCTGTTCAAAGGACTCTGCAGCTACATCAAGGATAAAACCTATTGGTTCTGATTGGTCCCATGCCTTGAGGTCATGAATGTGGTATATATCCCAGCTATCCTCTTCTCGTTTATCTGGGAAAGATGATAGCACCACATAAGGAAGCTCCACGATCTTTGCCGCATGATCTTTGCTATCTGTAATAAATTTTTGCGCCGCAGCGACATCTTCCTCGGTTACTCCAGAGATATTGATGCCATATTTTGCTGATAGATATGCATTGTATATCACTCCACCCAATACGAGATGATCAGCTATTTCGATCAATGCCGAAAGAGACCCAATCTTTGTTGTAAACTTATTTCCTCCCACTACCGCCACAAGGGGACGTTTAGGTGAAAATATTTTATCTAAATTACTCACTTCCTTTTGCATCAAGAGACCGGCATATGAAGGCAGATACTTGGTGACGTTATAGGTACTTGCATGAGGCTGCCAGCTTCCAAAAGCGTCATTCACATATATATCCGCATAGTTAGCCAGAGCTTGTGCCAATTTATCTGTGTCTTCATCTTTGGTTTCTTCCCCTTTAAACCAACGTGTATTAGGCAGATAAAGATAATCAATTGCTCCAGCTTTGAGCTCTTTCACAGCCTTACCAAGGGGAGATAGGTCGGTAATTCCTAAGCCATCTTGTATCGAGAGAGCTGGAATCATCCCTTTAAGCATCAACTTCGAATCCAAATATTCCACGATAGGATCCACCGCATCGTCCTTCGAAATATTGATCTTTCCAGTATGCTTGTCATATGGTCGTCCCACGTGGGTCATCAGGATGGGTAAACCACCCTTTTTGAAGATGTGAAACAAAGTAGGAATTGTGGCATCAATGCGCATTGTGTCTTTGATCTTGCCTTTCTTGACCACATTGTGATCCATTCGGACAAGCACAACTTTGCCATTTAGATCCACATCTAAGATGCTCGGCAGTGTAATCATATTTATACTCCAACCAGTATTTTAGGTCTCAATGACCACAAAAATATAGCTTCGCATAGAAGCTTAAAAAGTCAAGCATTTTCTTATATTATAATGCAAAATGAAATCGCTCATTCTATGCCGATAATTCTTCTGATTTGCGATATCTTGGCTGCAGCCAGCTCTCTGGCTTTTGCACTTCCTTCCCTTAGCACTTGCTGGATATATCCTGGATCATCCATAAGTTCTTCATACCTTTCTCGATAGGGAGTCAATACCGCATTCATCTGTTCAAAAAGTTTTTGTTTGGCATATCCCCAGCCCATCCCTCCAGCGATATACTTAGCGCGTAGCTCTTCCACCTGAGCGGGCTCCGCGAAGCACTTGTACAAAGCAAAAACGCTGCAGCTTTCGGGATCTTTAGGCTCTTCTACACTTTGTGAATTTGTGACAATCTTCATGACAAGCTTACGCAGCTTCTTTTCGGGTGCAAAAAGCGGTATGATATTGCCATAGCTCTTGCTCATTTTGCGCCCATCCAAGCCTACAACAGTCTTGACGGTGTCATGTGCCAGCGCTTGAGGCAGTTTAAAGGCTTGTTGCTGGTAAATATGATTAAAGCTTTGCGCGATGTCAGCCGCCATCTCAACATGCTGAAATTGATCGTTACCAACCGGTACAAGATCTGTATCAAAGAGTAAGATGTCAGCCGCCATCAAAACAGGATAGGTATAGAGCCCCATATTCACCCCATCATCCGGATCTTTGCCAGCTTCAGCATTTGACTTCAGCATTGCCTTATACGCATGAGCCCTGTTCATGAGCCCTTTGGGAGTAAAAGCCAAAAGAACAGTCAGCAGCTCAAATGTTTGAGGAACATCACTTTGCCGATAAAAGAGTACTTGCTCCGGATCCAAACCGCAGGCTAACCAAGCAGCAGCGATCTCAAGGGTCATGGAGCGGATTTCGTCCGGATCCTTACAACTATTTAGAGCATGATAATCTGCAATAAAATAGCGAGCTTCACATTTCTGGCTCAGCTCAAGAGCTGGCTTGATCGCTCCCAAATAATTCCCTATATGGGGGACACCTGTCGGTTTGATTCCTGTTAGTGCTATTTTCTTCATTTGCTAACCTTTAATTTTGGAATAACTATATCTTTTCACACCATAGTTCATCCGTAAGTGCGTCCACTACTTCTACTTCCACCAAGATAGGATCTTGAGGTGATAGCCCTTGAACATATGCTATCCCATCAATCTCGGGAGCTTGAAACCATAGTCTTCCCCAAAATGCTTCTAAACTATCGTCATAGCCTTCTATCAGCATTTGCTGATGAGTACCCACAAATGCTTGCATCTTATCTTCTTTAGCTTCAGCGATTTTGATGGCAAGCTCCGTCTCCAGATGCTCTCTTTTATCCCAGTCAAAATCCTCCGGATGATTGTAGCTAATTCCTTCTTTTTCAGGTGAATAGCCAAAGACTCCCGCATGAAGAATATCAACTTCCTCCAGGAACTTCCCGATGAGGGCTCGCTCATCAGCAGTCTCAGTCGGATAGCCCACCATAAATGTCGTGCGAAAGACAGCTTCCGGAAGTGCATGCTTGATATGATCAAATAGAGACTTCAGCTCGTTATAGCCCTTTTTACGATTCATGAGGTGAATGATCCTATCGCATACATGCTGGATCGGAATATCAAAGTAAGGCAGTAGTTTGGGATACTTCTTCCAGAGCTCTGTCCACTCGAGTTCAAAATGATCTGGGTGCATATACATGATGCGGATCCAGTCATAATCGGGCAAGTCATGGAGTGCTTCGATCAATTGAGGCAAAGCCTTTTCACCATATAGATCTGTCCCATACATACAACTATCTTGGGCGATAAGCACCAGCTCCCGTCCGCGTCCGGAAAGTGCTTGTGCTTCTTCCACCAGCTTCTCTATCGGTTCTGAGGTCAGCTTCCCTCGGATGGAAGGAATCATACAATAGCTACAGTAATTTTCACAACCATCCGATATCCTAAGATATACATGCTGTCCACCCTGCAGAGCTTGCCTTTCGGCTGGAATCTTAAATCGGGGTTTTGCTCCCTTAGGTAAACAGGACTGCAAGAGATATGCTTCAAAAGCATCAAAATCTTTGAGTTCTATCCACTTATCGACTTCTGGAAATTTCTCTTGAAACTCTTTAAGCCCGCGTTTAGTAACACATCCAGTCACAACCAATTTCGTGGTTTGGGAATTAATAGTCTTGCTGAGCTCAGAAAGCACAGCATCAAGCTCACTTAATGATGCGGCCAAAAAGGCACAACTATTCACAAGCACCAGATCAGCATCTTCTGGTTGAAGTGTTTCACGAAAGCCATATTTTTTGAGGATAGCAGTAAATCTCTCGCTATCTACCAGATTCTTAGCACATCCCAGACTTTCAACAAAGTATTTCATTATTTTAGTAAATGAATAAAGAGTCCGCTGCGCAGTTTAGGCTCAAACCAGGTAGATTTTGGAGGCATGATCTGTCCGGCATCCGCAATCCCGATAAGCTCATCCATTGAAGTGGGATACATAGCGAATGCCACTTTTTCTTTACCACTATCAACGCGTTTAGTCAACTCGCCCAAACCGCGAATACCGCCCACGAAATCTATGCGATCATCAGTGCGAGGATCTTCAATTCCCAGAATTGGTTGCAGAAGATTCTTTTGCAAGATTGACACATCGAGGTTTTCAACCACATCATTTTCATCCCAAGTTCCGGATTTAGGACTCAAAAAATACCATTTCCCTGCCAGATACATACTGATCTGATGATGATGCAAAGGTGCATAATTTTCACCAGCAGGTACCTCCCTTACTTCCCATTTCTCTTTGACCTTGGTGATGAATTCTGCTTCACTCATTCCGTGTAAATCCTTCACCACGCGGTTATAGTCAAAGATTTTCAGTTGATTGTCTGGAAAGATCACTGCCATAATATAGTTAAATTCTTCTTCGCCTGTATAGCCGGGATGCTGTTCCCGTCGCATGAGTCCTACTTTAGCAGCGCTCGCTGTACGGTGATGACCATCTGCCACATACAGATAAGGCAGATTGGCAAATGTCTTTTGAATGACTGCTTGATCCTGGAGATCATCAATCAACCAAAGTGTGTGTCCGATCCCATCATCAGATACAAAGTCATATTCGGGCTTGGTATTTTTACATATTTTATCGACTATTTTGTCGATAGTCTCTTGGTGGCGATAAGTGAAAAATACTGGAGAAGACTGTGCATCGCAAGTGTCCACGTGGTGGATGCGATCTGCTTCTTTAGCAGCACGGGTAAGTTCGTGCTTTTTGATCGTTCCATCCATATATTCGTCGACGGAACAGAGCCCGACCAGACCATATTGTTCGCGGGAATCCATGGTGAGCCGATAGATATAATACATCGGCTTATCATCCTGAAACATATACCCATCAGAGATATATTTATAAAGGTTTTCTCTGGCTTTCGCATAGACCTTGGGATCATAAAGATTTGTCCCTTCGGGTAGATCAACCTCTGCTTTTTCCACATGTAAAAAGCTAAGAGGATTTTTCTTAACTTCCAGACGAGCCTCGTCCGAATCCATCACATCATAAGGCAGAGAGGCGATGTCCCGAGCTTTGTCCGGAACAGGACGCACTGCTTTGAAAGGTTTGAAAATTGCCATGTCTTACCTCGACTATTATCGTTTTTTATGAAAAATAGTTTTTAAGAACCTTGATCAAATCCAAATGGTCTTTGATCCCCGCTGTCTCGCGGATTGAGTGCATTGCCCACATGGGATTGCCAATATCCACTGTAAGAATGCCAAGTTTAGTTGCCACAATAGGACCAACTGTTGTGGAACAGGGCATATCGCTGCGTACCAGAAATTCCTGATGCTGAACTTTCGCCTTTGTACAAAGCTCTATGAAGCGAATACTGCTCTCTGCGGAAGAAGCGTAGCTTAAGTTTACATTACGTTTAATTACGGGTCCATTGTTCATCTTGGGACTGTAGTTTGGCTCATACTTTTCGGCATAAGCTGGATGATAGGCATGTGCCATATCAGCAGAGATCATATACGAATTTCTGAGAGCACGATAAAAATCTTCACGACTGCCGTCTTGTGCTAAATTAATGCGCTCCAAGATCTCAGAGAGAAGAGAGGAAGCAGCCCCCTCAGGACTTTGGCTGCCTATCTCTTCATTATCAAAAAACACTCCGATAGAAGTCTGTTTGGGAGCTTTGGCTTCTATCAATCCGGTAAGAATGGCATGAGTCATGGCAAGATTGTCCAATCTCCCACTCACGATCATTTCAGAATTTATCCCTGTCAGTCTTGCTCCAGTCGGGTCATATAAATATAGATCCATCTCCACGATGGAATCCTCTTTGGTGTCCAGAGCCTTAGCTATCAAGCTTTTTAAAGGATTCCCCTCAAAAGAATCTACACTGAGTATTGCCAACAGATGTGTCTGAGCATTATATTGAAAGCCTTTGTTTATCTCACGGTTCATATGTAATGCAGCATTGGGGATAATAGCAATCGGATCTTTGATGTCTACAAAACGAGTCTCATAACTGCCCTGATTTTTAATAAGCACTTTCCCGCTGATGCTAAGCTCCCGATCTAACCACGTGTGGATAATAGGACTACCATAGACTTCTACGCCGACACGACATACTGATTTATCCTGTTGCAAGCTTTCGGGCTTGATCTTGAAAGCTGGACTGTCAATATGGCTAGAAGCCATCGTAAAGCCGTGCTCAGCAAGATTATGACTACCTATCACAAAAGCTATGATAGCAGTATTCATGCGGCGAATATAATATTTCCCATTCTCTTTCAACACAAAAGGTTCACTCTCGTTAAGCTCCACGAAACCAGCATTATCCAATCTCTCAGCGATCTGCATACTAGCCAAATAGCGGCTGTTGCTGCTATCCAGAAAGTTCATGAAGTCCATGATCTGTTTGTCCATAATATCATCTCTCCAAGCTGTTAGTCTATAATGTCAAATATTTTAAACCTGCAGTTTATGTCAAGATGATCCCGTCAATATAATGGATGACATGCCTAAAATAATTCGAGGCTAACACGAAATCGGAGATTCTGGTTTTATGCCAACTACCCAGCATTGTTTTTGAGGATCTCCTTTTGGGTGGCGGTGCAATGCACTTCACATCGCTGTAACTCCTTATTTTCCCGTTTCTTGCTCACTTCCCAAATGAGCGAGAAACGGGGAAGGCATGAAGTGTGCTACTTTTCCAAGCACTTACGGCTCTTATTTAGAGCCCAATTGCAAGGGAAGTCAACTATCTGATACTTCCTTTAATATGTCTGATCTCTTAAAGTTGAATTGCATCACCCTTGGAGATGAAGCTGATCAATTTTACATAGACCAGGTCTTGGCGGGATTGAGCAAATATTCTCGCTATTTGTTCTCACGCTACAAACTAAAATTGTATTGACATAAACTGAGCATTGGAAAGCATGGAAAAAATATTATCTTATGAAGCACACTAAAAGGAGCAAAAATGCCGTATATTTCTAATACAGATAGAGATAGACGGGAGATGTTTGCCAAGATCGGGATTGAGAATTTTGACGAACTAATCCAGACTATTCCTAAAAAATTACGCATCAAAGACGGTCTAAAAATGGACAAAGCCCTTTCGGAGCTGGAAATTACAGAGAAGATCAAGGGTAAGACTTGTCAAAACCTATGCGTTCAGAATGTAAATTCCTTCCTAGGCGCTGGTGTGTATGACCACTTTATCCCGGCTGCAGTGGATTATATCATATCCCGACCAGAGTTTTTTACAGCCTATACTCCCTATCAGGCAGAAGTCAGCCAAGGCACTCTTCAATTTATCTATGAATATCAAAGCATGATCTGCGAACTTACCGGCATGGAAATTGCTAATGCCTCTATGTATGACGGAGCCAGCGCTGTAGCGGAAGCCATTTTGATGGCTGTGCGCAAGAATCACCTTCTCAAAGCACTGATCCCAGAAAGCCTACACCCCGAATATTACCGAGTGATCAAAGCATATACTGAAGGTATCGGAGTAGAGTTGGTTCGCGTTCCTTGCAGTAATGGTTTGATCGATCTTGACAAATTAGCAGAAATGTTAGATGAAACCGTAGGTTCAGTAGTCTTGCAGAGTCCGAACTATTTTGGCAATATCGAAGATGCCCACAAAGTCTCGGAGCTTGTCCACAAAGAAGCTAAGTGCCTCCTAATTGCTTGTGTGGATCCAATCTCATTAGCAATCTTAAATGCTCCCTCAGAGTATGAAGCAGACATCGTAGTAGGAGAAGGTCAAGCTCTGGGAAATAGTATGTATATGGGTGGACCGCTGTTTGGTTTTTTTGCTACCAAACTTAATATGAGCCGTCTGATGCCGGGACGCATCGTAGGTGGGACCATCGATAAGACCGGAGCACGAGCTTATGCCCTGACTTTACAAACCCGTGAGCAGCATATTCGCCGTGGCAAAGCTACCTCAAATATCTGTTCAAATCAATCACTTTGCACCTTGGCCGCAACAGTCTATATGAGCCTTATGGGACGCCAAGGGCTTCGCGAAGTGGCAATTATGAGTACTCAGAATGCCCATTATCTTGCTCGCGAGCTCACCAAGATCAAAGGCATTGAAATGAGATATCCTGATGCCTACTTCTTCAAAGAATTTGTGATCAAGACCCCCTTACCCGCCCAAAAAATCATTGAAATGATGCTGTCTCACGGTATCTATGCCGGAGTGGCAGTAGCAGAAAATGAGCTCATGATAGCTGTCACAGAAAAGAAGACAAAGGCAGCTATGGATGAATATGTATCAGCAATGCAGGAGGTGAGCAATGCCTAAGACGATCTTCGAACACTCTTCCCCAGGACGCCGTGGTGTGCGTTTACCAGCTTGTGAATTTGACACACCTTTAGAAGACTTAATTCCAAAGAAATATCACAGAAAATCTATTGCTCGCTTACCAGAACTTAGCGAACTGGATGTAATGCGACATTATATAAAGCTTTCACACATGAACCATTTCATCGAAAAAGGGCTCTACCCTCTGGGAAGCTGCACGATGAAATATAATCCCAAGATCAATGAGCAACTCGTGCGACACAGTTGTTTTGCCGATTTACACCCATATCAGCCCGAAAGTACTCTGCAAGGAGCACTGGAGCTTCTATATGAATTGCAAAATGATCTTGCCGAGATATCTGGAATGGCAAAAGTATCCCTGCAACCAGTAGCAGGAGCACAAGGCGAATTTACTGGAATTAAGATTATTGATGCCTATCACAAAGCCAAAGGCAATACCCACAAGACAAAGATCATCATCCCCGATAGCGCGCATGGCACAAATCCTGCCTCATGCAGTTTGGTGGGATATGATGTGGTGGAAATAAAATCCAATTCTGAAGGCCGTTGTGACATCGATCGTCTCAGAGAACTTGTCGATGAAAACACAGCCGGATTTATGCTTACAAATCCCAACACTTTGGGGTTATTTGAGTCCCAAATCGAGGAAATCGCCGAAATCATGCACAGTGTCGATGCTCTGATCTATATGGATGGAGCAAATCTCAATGCACTTTTGGGAATTGTTCAGCCCGGCAAAATCGGTTTTGATATCATCCATTTCAATCTACACAAGACCTTTGCTACTCCTCATGGTGGAGGCGGACCCGGAGCCGGTCCTGTGGGAGTGGTGGAAAAATTGGTTCCCTATCTTCCCGTACCCTTGATTGAAAAAAGCGATAACGGCTATCACCTGGACTATTCTCATGAAACCACTTCAATCGGGAAAGTCCATACTTTCTATGGCAATTTCGCCGTACTTGTTCGAGCATATATCTATATCAAGATGTTGGGAGCTGAAGGATTGCGTCGCATCAGTGAAAATGCTATCATAAATGCAAACTATCTGATGGCAATCCTCAAGGATTACTATCATATTCAGCATCAGGAATACTGCATGCATGAATTTGTAGCGGATGGGACAAAACAGAAGAAAGAGAACAATGTGAGCACGATGGATATAGCCAAGCGACTTTTGGACAAAGGGTTCCATGCTCCCACAGTCTATTTCCCTTTGATTATACCAGAAGCCATGATGATCGAGCCAACCGAGACCGAAAGCTTGGAATCTCTCAATGCCTTTGCTCAGGCTATGATAGAAATTGCGCAGGAATGCGCACAAAATCCTGAATTGCTGCATGAAGCACCTCTCTCGACTCCTGTAAGACGAGTAGATGATGCCCGTGCAGTAAAAGAGCTTGATCCCATCTTCAAGATCCAAGAATAAGATTTTTACTAAGGAGATTACATGAAAAAACTATTTATATTGGTCGTTGCACTAATAAGCTTAGCTGGGCTTTTTGCGCAAAACGTGAAGCTTGGCTATGTAAATACAGATCGCATTCTCACTGATAGCAACGAAGCAGCCGAGATTGCCCGACTTTTTCAGCTTGACAGACAAAATTGGACAAATCAAATTCGCCAGCTGGACTCCGAAATTCAGCAAATGGAACGCGATTTTGAGATCCGTAAACTCTCTATAAGCGAAGCAACTAAGCAAGATCTACAAAACCAGATAGATGCCAAAAAACAAGAAGCCGGAAGACTATTGGAAGAGTATTTTGGCGAAAATGGTAGAGCAGAACAACGCTATCGTGAATTAATAAGTCCTCTCACCCAAAAGATCCAAGAAATCATTACTCAGATAGCTGAAGATGAAAACTATACCATGATCTTTGATGTCAGTATGGGTGTGGTGCTTTATGCCACAGCTTCTGCAGATATCACGGATCAAGTCCTGCAAGAACTAAATAAAGACACAATAGCCCCGACACCGACTTCTCCGGAAGGCTCCTTTGATAAACCTGAAGGAGGGAAAGAGCCCATTGACAATCCTTTTGGTGAGCCATTTGGAGAGGACTTGAAAAACCCGGAATTTAAACCCTGATGAAAGTTTTCAAACAAAAACTAAGCAGTGCGGAGATTTCGGCAATCATCGGTGGTGAGAAGCAAGAACCTTCTGATATTTTGCTCAACAATGTCTCTGAAGCACAAGAAGCAAATGAATCCTCTATCATCTTTTGCGAACAAGAGCGTCTCTTGGAAGAGGTTCAGGCATCTCGCGCAGGATTGATTATCACAAATCAAACATTTGCAAAGAGGCTGGCAAATCGACCTATAATAATCGTTGACAAGCCATATTTTAGCTTTATGAGTTTGGTTTCTTATTGGCTAAAACTAGACGCTGATGAACAGGAATACACAATCGATCCCTCTGCCAAGATCCACCCATCTGTAAGTTTTGCGGGGAAGGTGTCAATCGGCGCAAACGTAATCATCAAAGCAAATTGCCAGATAGGCGATAATGTTGTGATAGGAGAAAACTGTTACATTGATAAAGAAGTTAGTATCGGTGCTAATTCCCGCCTATATCCAAATGTGACGATCTATGAAAGAGTGCACATTGGCAAAGAATGCATAATCCACAGTGGAGTAGTCATCGGAGCAGATGGCTTTGGCTTTGTTCTCATGGATAACCGCCAACAGAAGATACCACAAGTGGGGACAGTTGAGATTCACGACTACGTTGAGATCGGGGCAAATAGCACTATCGATCGAGCTACATTGGGCGCTACTGTCATCGGCGAAGGCTGCAAGCTAGACAATCTTGTGCAGATTGGTCACAATTGCGTAATCGGCAAACACAGCATCCTCTGCGCTCAAGTCGGTCTTGCTGGCAGCACGATCGTGGGAGACTATGTGTATTTAGCAGGACAAGTGGGAGCTGCTGGGCATATCACAATCGGATCACGTGCCATGGTGGGAGCTCAAAGTGGCATTGCAGCTAGCCTTCCAGAAGGCGGTAAATATTTTGGGACCCCTGCTATAGATGCAAACCAGATGAAGCGTCAGATCATAGCCCAGAAAAGCCTACCTGATATGTACCGGATTTATCGCAAGAAATTGAAGGGAGAAAAATGTGACTGAATATAAACAAACTATTGGCAGTGAAGTTTCCTACACTGGGATTGGTCTGCATAGTGGTGAGATTACTACCATTCGATTCAAACCCGCAAGTTGTGACGAAGGGATAGTTTTCATCCGCGTTGATTTACCCAATAGACCAGAGATTCCCGCTGATATCGACCATGTAGTAGATATTTCTCGCGGCACCACCATCGGATTGGGAGGAGCAACAGTTGGCACGATCGAGCATGTGCTCTCTGCCATCAAAGGGCTAAATTTGGACAACATTCGCATCGAGATCGATGGACCGGAAGCTCCTGTAGCAGACGGCTCAGCGATCGTCTTTCTGAACCTTTTAAAACAAGCCGGGAAGGTTAAGCAAGATAGTGAAAGGGTCTACTTTGAAATTGACGACCCCATTAGTTTCTCTGCACCAAGAGAGAATGTAGATGTAGTCATTGTCCCCTCAAATGAATTAAAAATAACCTTTATGATAGATTACAAACATCCCTATCTTGGCACTCAATATACCTGGATGCCAAATCTGGATGTATATGAAAAGGATTTTGCCGGAGCTCGCACCTTTTGTTTCATCAAAGAAATCCTCCAGCTAAAAGAAATGGGACTGATCAAAGGGGGATCTCTCGATAATGCTCTGGTGATAGCTGAACCCGATATAACGGAAGAAGAGCTTAAGCATTTGCAAGATGTGTTTGGTTACCACGAAAAAGTCACCGTATCTGAGGAAGGAATTCTCAATAACCACAAACTGCGTTATTATAATGAATTTGTGCGCCACAAAGTAGTAGATCTCATTGGGGACATCGCCCTTTTAGGTATGCCAATCAAGGGACATATCCTGGCAGCTCGTTCTGGGCACAAGACAAATGTGGAATTAGTAAAAAAACTCAGACAAATACAAAAGAAGCAAGAACTTCAAAAAATCTATCAAAAAAGCAAGGTTAAAGAAGTAGTCTTTGACATAAATGCCATCATGCGCATTATTCCTCATCGCTATCCTTTCCTTTTAGTGGACAGGATTCTGGACTTTGTCCCCGGAGAATCCCTAACGGGAATGAAAAACGTGACCATCAACGAACCATTTTTCCAAGGTCACTTTCCAGGACATCCGATCATGCCAGGAATACTTATCATCGAAGGGATGGCTCAAGCGGGTGGTATCATGCTGCTCAATCAATTGGATAATCCACAAGATTATGTAGCATATTTTGCCTCAATCGATAATGTTAAATTCCGTAAACCTGTATTGCCTGGAGATACTCTACGATATGAGCTCACCGTGATCTCACTCAAGCCCTCTCTGGCAAAGATGCACGGTGATACCTATGTTAACGATGTGAAAGTAGCAGAAGGTGACTTTATGGCTATGATTACTAAGAGGAATTATGAGTAAAATACATCCCACTGCCATCATTAAAGAAGGGGCCAAGATCGGCGAAAATTGCCAAATTGGACCATACTGCGTGATCGGAGAAAATGTCGTGTTGGGGGACAACAATATCCTGCACAACAATGTAGTCCTGGATGGACATACGACTATAGGAAATAATAATAAGATCTTCGCCTACGCTGTATTGGGAACAGATCCTCAGGATCTTAAGTTCACCGGAGAACCCACGCATCTTAGGATAGGCTCTGAAAATACAATCCGTGAATTTTGCACCATAAACTGTAGTAACCAAATGGGTGAAGACACCGTCGTTGGTGACCGGAACTTACTCATGGAATATGTCCATGTTGCCCATAATTGCCAAATCGGTTCTGGATGTGTGATATCAAACGTAGTGCAACTGGCAGGACACGTCCATGTTTATGACAATGCCACCATCGGAGGTTTAACAGCTGTGCACCAATTTGTTCATATCGGGACTTACGCTTTCGTGGGTGGAGCTTCTGCCATCAAAAAAGATATCGTTCCGTTTTCCCGCGGACAAGGAAACCCCTATCGGACAGTCGGACTCAATAGCATCGGTCTCGCGCGCAAAGGTTTTTCAAACGATGATATCGCCAGTATCAAGGAAATCTACAACCTCTTTTACAGAAAAAAACTAAATACAAACCAAGCTCTTCAACAAACTGAAAACATGGAACTAAAGGAATATCAAAAAATCTTTGTGGATTTCGTAAGAAACGCTGAGCGAGGAATATCAAACTAACCTTACATAAATTATATTGAGTAGGGATGATGTTTGGCAAGCTATCTGTAAACATCATCCCACAAAATTTAATAGAGGAAAATAGGCATTAATATAACAAACCGCTCTGATCTCTGGGATTGAGGTGAATTATCATATGAAATCTCACAGGTGCCTAACAGGAGATAAAGCTCAATTCTGCACCACTTCCTTGAGCGAGATAAGCTCGTAGATTTTAACTGCTTTGTTTTTCCCTTTTACCTTAACCTCATCCAGATAGCGAACCTCAACCTGATCCTTAACCTGCGCCAAAGTATATTCACTGATTATAATATGCTTTGCTGTGTCATATTCTTTGTTGATACTTTCCAACCGAGCTCCCAGATTGATCATATCCCCAATCGCAGTATAGTCAAAGATTTGTTCACTTCCCAAGTTTCCGACAACGGCATTCCCTGTATTTATTCCGATGCCAATCTCAAATCCTTCAAGACCAGCTTCTGCCCAAGCATTTTGCAACGCCGTCATCTTGTCTCGCATCTTCAGAGCTGCCCTACACGCTGAGAGCGCATGGTTTGGCAGCGGTAGAGGAGTCCCAAAAAGTGCCATAATCTCATCACCTACAAATTTATCCAATATACCTTGGTTATCAATGATGATTCGCACCATCTCAGTGAGATATTCCTTGAGAGTATTCACAGTTTCTTCAGGGTTATGATTCTCGGAATAGGTAGTGAAAGAACGAATATCCGAGAAAAGGACGGTAATCTCTTGCATAGAACCACCATAGCTGAGGCTATCTGGATGCTTCAAAAGCTCATTCACCAATTCCGGCGCCATATATTGCTGAAATGCTTGGCGAATAAAGCGCTTTTCCTTCATTGTATCCATATAGTGGCACACTAAGCTTGCCAAATAGATCAGAACCAGCAACAGCGATGTCTCCACTACCGGTAAGAGGAGTTCCATCCTCACAAAGATTTGGTATGCGAGAGCATATTGCAAAACGACAAATATGACCAATATAATCGCTGAATACTGGGGCTTCATTCTGCTAAAGATTGCCCATACCAAAAGTAGTATGAAGATCTCCAAGATGAAGAATATCCAAGGATTAATCTGACTTAGATAGTGACCTGATAGCGCCATCTCTATAAAGTTTGCGTGAATTTCCACTCCTGATGTCCATTCTCCACCAAATGGGGTGGGAAACTTGTCATGCAGTTCATCGACCGTGGCTCCAACGAGCACAATCTTATCTTGGAATATACCAGAATCTAACAGATCATAATACTCATTTAGCTCGATCCCCATATATCCTGGCATATCGACCGTCTCATCATCGAGCACACTGGCATATGAAACCGTGGGAAAGGTGGCATCTGGACCATAGTAGTTGATCAGAGCACGGTTTTGCGAGATAGTCGGGATCTTCCTCTCCCCTATCAATAGGCTGGCTTTATCTCGGATAATGTTGCTGCTCCAACCCACCTTGAAACTATCCACATTCGCCAAAGCAGCCACACCGATGCTATAATATGGGACACCATCATGAAGCTCATAAAGAGTGTATTTACGGATAACATTGTCCGTATCGCCGCCCATATTGACAATTCCCCAAGGGATAGAATATTCATTGATTTCACGAATAGGCGTCACCAACTGATCCGACATACCCATTCCCGAGCCCTTCAGAACTTTGCCGGCAAAGATCACATTGTCAGAGTATGCAGCTGTATCGGCCAGAAGAGCATCTGCCTCTGGACGTGAGTTTTCAGTGAATTCAATATCAAAAACTACCAAACGTGCACCAGCTAAGCGTAAATTTTCAATCAATTTAGCATGATACTCACGAGGAAATGGCCAGGAGATATTCAGAGCGCTAAAGCTGGCATCATCAATGCCTATTATCACCACTTCTTCACTTATAGAGCGCACTCCCCGCCTGCGGAAAAATCTGTCTTGAGCTTTGTTCTCCAAAGAGCTAAAATCAGGGAACATGAAGATAAGCTTAACTAATATAAGAATTAAGAATGAGAGCAAGATAGATCGATAGCGGTGCATGCAGGCTCCTTAAAAAGATAAGGGAGCGCGGACTAGACCGTACTCCCTAATTTGCATACTTAGAAACGTTGAGAGATCATCAAACGTAGGGTGGTGACTTTATTATCCAAGGAGCTATCAGCATCGTTGCTATATTGCCTTAGCCCAATATCAGCCGAAATACTCATATTTGTTACAGGATATGCTTCCATCCCGAGATTGTAATAATTGAATGACTGAGGATCATGATCCCCTTTGAGACTAGTGTTGCGATATGAGAAGTAGGGTTGGAGCATATTCTCTAAAAAGCTGTAATCAGTTCTAAAAGAGAAACTCTGATTTTTATAATTCTGATCCAAAAGGATATTCTCATTGCTAGCAGTGCTAAAAGATAGGAGTGTGCGCAACGGGATCATATTGAAGCGATTAATCATTGTGAAGCTCAAGCCATTGTTTTTATTATCACTGAGTTTTTGCAGTCCAGTTATAGCACCCTGATCAATCTCACTAGCATTGTTACCAAAGCGATAGCTAATATCCACTTGAGTTGGCACATATGGTATCTGGTAGATATTGTAACCAACCCCAAAGCTCATGTTTTGTGAATCTTGATTGTGAGGAGTAAAATCGCTGATGATTTCCTCATTCGCTTTGTTTTCTCCCCGATTGTCAGCAAAGGATGCTTTCAGATATGGCATCCGAGGTATTCTAAGGATGGCCTGAGCTGCTATGTTCTGATAGTTATTAGTCTCACTTTTATGTCCCATAATATTATCTTCGCTAATGCTATAGCTACCGGTGAGCGTCAGCAATCTACCCACTGTGATTTGATCGGACACTGTTATCAATTTGGAGTCATTCATCTGATAGCTTGCCCCCAAGGCATGGAAAGCTGAGCCTGTCTCACTATATTGGACATTAAGAAAATTATGCCAAACATACATTCTTAAATATGCCGTCCAAGCTAAATTTGCCTTGCTTGGTTTGAATGGCTCCATATTCTTATTTACCACAAAAAGATCAGCAAAATCAGTAGGATCGAGAGTGTAGTTACCGATTTCAAGCTCCAAACCATATTCTTCAAGATCATCTCCGGTGAGAGGACCGGGAATGGTGTTTCGATTGAGCAAACTTCCCGCAACCTCGACTCCCATGATCACGTTTTGGTCAGGGACATTGAGACGGGCATCCAAGCTGAGCACTGCATTGTCTTGAGCTCGAACAGTGTAGATAGTATCACCCACAGCATCAATATAGCGATAATACTCTTCATCCAGGGAGCTAACGATGTCTCTATGCCGAGAGCCGCTGATACCAACCATAAATCCATTTTCACTACCAATTCTCAATCTTGCTCCTAAAGCTTCTTGCTTGAAACTACCACTTTTTTCACCTGTACTATCGGATTCATAGGTAGTTTTACGCACTGATTCACCATGGGTCAGGATGAACTCTATATTTTTGAAATGCAGGCTGCCATAAATTCCACGCAAGTTTTTACCAGAAAGAGTGAAGTTCGAGAGATAGGGTGAATTGTCTCCTAAATATACATCTAAAAAAGGTAAATTAATACCAAATGTATAACGATTTACGGGTTGTTTATTTGAGCTTTCCAAGCTGGATACCAAGAGATTGGCTTGCATACCCAAGTTACCGTAATTGGCATATAGATCAACCCAACTACGATATTCATTGTCTATAGCTCCAAACGCGTGATCCCTATTTGATTTGTCATAGACATTTGCGGCAAAGTTGACTGTCCCACGATAGCTGATGGGATATCCAAATCTTCGCCGATGGGTTCCCGGTGTAATCTCTGTAACCCAAGTGTCAGAATAGACTTCTTTGCCCTGATACTGAGCTACGACCATCGCCCGTTGAATTCCGGGGCGAGGATGCTCATCACGATACAAGAGCACTGCCCCGTCGATATGAGTATCCTTGCTTACATCTTTGCCACTTACAAACACTTTGATGCTTTTGGGGTCGATGTCGTCCTGCAGAGCCAAAAAGCTCACCGCCAAGATATAACCATCATCCTGACTGATACTTGGCTCGTCTGAAAGCAGGACAAAGCCATCCGTCTTTGTGCCTTGTGGAGCTTGGGGATGAAGGACATACAGCGGGCTCATGCCATCATCCGGAGGCAGATAGAGAGTACTACCCGTGTGAAGCCGAAGCTCAAAACGATATTCCACGTCATCGCTTTCCAGGGCGGAAGAGGGAATTTTGCCATGGAACATATTAGATTCAGGACTATCCTGCTGCATGGGTTCACTTTGGAATGCTGTTTCTCCAATTTTACGATAGTTGATGTCGACGCTCGCAACATCTTCGACTCCGGTAGTGATCTCGAGTAACAGTTCAACCTCGGAACCGCGGCTAAAATCCTGGGGACTCACATGGAGCACGCTTACTGCCCAAATATATGTTGCCAAATAAAAGAAAAGGACAATCAGAATGTTCTTTTTCACGGGGGTTACTCCTCTTTAGAAAGTGATCTCAATATGCTTAATGTTCCCTGCTTCATCCAATACCGGGATGATCAGTCTGTTCTTTTGGCTATTTTGGGAAGATTCCAGTTCTGCAGACTCGATTGCATTGATATCATCCTCAGTGCTTTCCCGCAGATTACTGTTGTTATCCGGATCAATGATGGCTGTATTGCCTTGGCTGACCATGAGCCTTTCGTCTGTAGCCAGCACGCGTAGTTCCACTTCTCCTTCTGTGACGATGAAGATGCTATT
This sequence comes from Candidatus Cloacimonadota bacterium, assembly GCA_030154085.1. Lineage (GTDB taxonomy): Bacteria > Cloacimonadota > Cloacimonadia > Cloacimonadales > Cloacimonadaceae > UBA5456. The sequence goes on from JASKKR010000002.1 coordinate 30,783, forward strand.
CCCCACATCATCTACACGTGTCATAAATTCTGTACCTTTGACTGATGCCACGGTTGTTGGGGTTTGTACAGTAAATGCGCCACTGCCGCTTTTGACAGTAGAGAGCACACTGCCTTGGCTAACCTTTACCCTTTTCGAGAGTTTGCCTTCAGCTTGTTCCGCGTGGATAGTGACGACAGAGTTTGAGAAGAGTTTGATGAGCGAAGATGCGTCGACGTATTTATAAGCAGCAAAGCTCTCTGGTCCGGTTCGAATTATATCCTTGTTTTCCAGCAATTCACCCTTTTTAAAGTTTATATTTTTACTATCGCGCTCGAGTTTGACATCTCCCTTACTGGCAGATAACATTGCAACCGTATCAGCGACCAAGAAGCCGGTCAGGCAGAGTATAAGACACATAGTACTAATCTTTTTCATGATAGCTCCCTCAGTCCATGATTCTAACTTCGATCTCTTTACCCAAAAGATTAGAGATCAGATCGATAGCATCTTGTCCGCGATAGACTTTCCCTTCAAAGATCACTTCGCCTGTTGGAGTAAAGCCCAAATTCTGCAGGTTCAAGAGATCTTCGTTTTCCAGTTGATTGAGCAACGCTTGAATGTCGCTTCCATCTCGATCAGAGGGCATATCCTCGACAAACCGAAATACAAACCATCTGCTTTTGAGGCTGTTACCAGCACTCGATCTTTGGTTTAAGGGATTGTTTTCATCATACAGCGGCACATATACTTGCCAAGCATAATAATATCCGTCATTGAAGGGAATATAGTCTGAAAATCCACTCATTACCCCGGTTTCACTATGATACACTTCAGTTCCGCTACGCTCGACAGTTGAGAGTTGTGGGGGGAGATATGGGGCAAATTCTCGGATTACTAATTGTTCATCATTGAAGCCTGTATTAACTGCATTCCAGAAAAAACTAAGCGGCAAGGCACTTACATTGGGGGGAGTCTGCCCTATGGGACGCCCAGGAGAAATCAATTGAATGGATCCAGCATTCCGGATACGAATTCGAAAGCTCCCTGTGCTTTCCCAATTTGGAGAGTTTTCACCCTTTACAGATAATTCAAGCTCCAAGACTCCATCAGGGAAATATCCTGATATAGCCGCCTCTTCAAGAGTAGGATAGTTCTCTATGGAATCCATGATGTCAATCTCGGTATACCCATCAGGCTCAAAATAGATATTTTCATGTTCAGTGATCAGATCCCGATTACTAAGAATCACACTCTGATGAGGGCTCAAAACTTCCTTGCTGATGGACACCAATTCTTGTGGTCCAATGATGGTCTGATTGTTCCATTTTAGCACCACCTGCATCTTGATGCGCTGCGCCTCGCTACCATTGGTAACCGTTGCATTAGTCAGGATAGGCTGGCTTTCCGGACGTATGGGATCAAAACTAAGAGTGCTAAGCCTATTGAGCTGGATCTCTTGTGGACTAAAGCTGACATTAGTCGCACCCAAGCTTAAGATGCTTATACAAAAAGCAACAATTATCAATCTACGTTTCATGATTTCTCCTATCTAAAAGATGATTTGCTGAGATCTAAAATATGCTCCAAAAGATCTTCAAAGCTCATGCCTGCCGCCTTTGCCGCCATCGGGGTGAGACTGAGAGGAGTCATCCCTGGCAATGTGTTGAGCTCCAAGAAATACAATTTATCTTGATTTAGACGAAAATCTACTCGGGCATAGACCGAGCAGGACATGGCAAAAAATATACGCTCAGCGTAAAGAGACACAAGCTGTGAAATAGATTCTGCCAAAGGAGCTGGAGCCAAATACTCGGTGCTGCCCTTGGTGTATTTGTTGTGATAGTCATACCATCCGTTTTTAGGGCGGATTTCAACCACCGGCAACGCTTTGCCCCCAAGAATACTCACCGTGATCTCGCGCCCGGGAATATACTCTTCCAATAGCACTGTATCGCACTGGCGAAAAGCCGCTTCAACTGCTTCTTTTAGCTGATCTAATTTATGCACAATACTGATTCCGACCGAACTGCCGGAGTCATTGGGTTTGACTATCATGGGCAAACCGAGTTTTTCAGCAAATCCACTATAGTCTTCGGGATCATTATAGTCCTGAATCAGGTTACCTCGCATGAGAATGTCCTTTGGACAAGTTATACCCTCTGCTTTAGCAATTAGTTTTGAGATATATTTATCCATCGCCAAACACGATGCTTTGTATCCTGACCCTGTAAATGGTATTCCTGACATCTGCAAAGCTGCTGCCAATTTCCCATTTTCACCATCGCCGCCGTGGAGAGCATTGAAGACCATATCTGCTTGATAATCTTTGATTTCTGCTACAAGTTCTATGAGAGTGGGATATGTCGCTGGATCCAGCTCGCAAACTTTGTATCCCATGTGCTTTAAAGCTTTACTGATCTCCGCCCCAGAGATCAGTGAAATTTCACGTTCCAAGGAAGTTCCACCTTGCAATACTACAATTCTTCTCATACTTTTCTCATAATTTGATGTGATAATAAACTCTGAGTTCCAATCCTAAAGCTGCCTTAAATCTTGCCACTTCCCGAATGTTGGCGCCACAAAAATCCAATATCTTCGTCTTGAGTGGCAAGTGCTGGGATATCTCGACGCTGTGCAAAGTCGCTGCGCCTTTTTTCATTGCATCTTTCTGGGTCGCCAGTATGATCGTATATGCCAGCTTCCCTCCATCCGAAAGAATGATATTAGCGCTCACTATTTCATTTTTATAATAGACGTTAAATTGTCTCAATAACCCTTGCTTATGCAATTCCACATAAAAATCTGCCAATGCTGGATAGGAAACCCCTTTGTTAAAACTTTTTCGGGTTTCAAGATCTCTCTCCAGGCGTATAAAGCTCTCAACATCAAACTTTTCTTCCAAATACATACCCTCATTTCTTGCCATCCGAAGCTTCTTGCGCTCATCAGCCATAAGGCAGAGATCTTTACCCAGATACTGCCAAAATGTGTATAGGGGTTTTGCACTATAACCCCTCCAGCTAAAACCTCGCACATCGTAGTTTTCGGGACTCAGTTTCAGATTGATACGACGATAGCGAGTCGACAAAAATTTGGCAATATCACTCGTGACCGCCACTGTGTCCAAGACTTTCCGCGCAGGATTGATATTATCTTCAAAGTCAAATGATATGCCTTGATAGTAGCTTGCAGTGGGTGTAATCAAGGCTTTGAGACCAAACTTGCGCCGTTCATAAACTGGTAGAATGGCAATGAGCTCTTCTCCTTTATAGACTTGCACCTGATAAGCGTCGACTTTGTGTAGTTTTGCTACGGATGACATGAAGAGGGGATTGTGCCAAAAGCCATAACTATCTGCTATCTTGGCAGCTAGAGGAGACTGAGCATCTACAAGTTGCACTCTATACTTCATTGATCCATATTCTGTTTGATAGCAGCCAATAATTCACTTAGTTGAAATGGTTTAATAATATAGTCAGATGCTCCTTGGATCATGGATTTGTAGGCACTATCTATAGTGGGATAGCCCGTCATAATAAGACAAAATAGATGAGGATCTTGAGCCATGAGCTCTCTCATCAGCTCCAGCCCATTCATCCCGGGCATAACAGCATCGATCAATGCAATGTCATAACTTCCAGGACTAAATTTTTTCAAAGCATGTTCCGCATTTTCAGCCATATCAACCGCATAATCATTAAGAACTAAAAAGTCACCAATTACTTCGCGCAAAAGACGATCGTCATCCACGAGCAATATTCTGGCTTTCATGCGTAACCTCACTTAAGCTTTCTTCATTTGGTTCAGTATTTATGTATGATCATAATAGTCAAGGAAAAAGGGAGAAAAATCGAGGATTTCTCACAGTTATACTGAGCAGTAATTTCCACAAATGCATGATTTCGTAGATTCTGCAAAATATAGGTTGACGTAATTGCACTGTATTACATAATTGGTACATCCTATATTAAAGAGGTTCTTATGCAAGGAAAAGTTAAGTGGTTTAATAAAAATAAAGGTTATGGCTTTATTATTACCGAAGACAACAAAGAGTACTTTGTGCATTGGAAGTCAATTGTGACCAATTCTCCCCGAGAGCTTAAAGTCCTCGAACAGGATGAGATTGTCACATTTGACCTTATGGAAACCGAAAAAGGTGTTCAGGCAATTAATATCATGAGGATTAACTCCTGAACTTATCTTGTTCCGATTTCGGGCGCTAGATAATAGCGCCCATTATTTTGCAATAAAGTGTCTTTCTTCCCAATCAACAAAAAAGACCTTGCGGCAAGAGGCTGGGATGAAGTCGATATAATTTTCATCTCAGGTGATGCATACATCGATCATCCTTCTTTTGGTACTGCGCTTTTGGCTCGTATCCTGGAGCATAGCGGTTTCAAAGTTGGAATCATTGCACAGCCGGATTGGAAACACGACGATGATTTTCTGGCTTTAGGGCGTCCTCGCCTATTTTTCGGGATCAGTAGCGGCAATATGGATTCGATGGTCAACCACTATACTGCGCAACGTAAACGACGCAATGACGATGCTTATTCACCTGATGCCAAAAGCGGACTGCGTCCCGACCGTGCTGTGATAATCTATACCAATATTGTGCGACGCCTTTTTAAAGGCAGCCCCGTGATCATCGGAGGCATCGAAGCTTCATTAAGACGAATAGCTCACTACGATTATTGGCAAAACAAAATCCGCAATAGTATCCTAGCAGATAGCAAGGCGAATTTACTCATCTACGGTATGGCAGAAAAATCAATCTTGGAAGTCGCAAAAAAACTGCACGAAGGATTCGACATATCTGACCTGGATAATATCCCCGGCACTGTTTGTTTTACCTCAAAACCTACTGGTGTCCGCTTACCGGATGCTGATAAATGCTCGGATAAATATACTTTTTGGCAAATGAACAAAGTTTTTATTGCCAAACATCAAACGCACACTATTTCCCAATTAAATGGTGGCAGATTCATCCTGCACAATCCTCCCTCCCCTGCTTTGAGTAGCTCTGAAATGGACGGAATCTACGCCCTCCCCTTTATGAGAGCTCCACACCCTATCTATAATGGCAAGAGAATCCCAGCCTGGGAACAGATCAAAAGCAGTATCACTTCACATCGCGGCTGTTATGGTGGCTGTAATTTCTGCGCTATAGCAGTGCATCAAGGCAGAAAGATCCAATCCCGCAATCCGGAATCCATCATATCTGAAGCCAAATCAATGCAAGGCGTCATCAGTGATGTGGGAGGACCAAGTGCAAATATGTATATGAGCTATTGCAAGCGTTGTTTCCCGGATACATGTTCTCGGCGCAGTTGCATCTATCCTGAGATCTGTTCCAATCTGGTGTTAGATTACAATGTCCAGATCTCGCTTTTGGAAAATATTTCTGCCCTCCCAAACATTAAGCATGTCTTCATCGCCAGTGGGATCCGACACGACATCGCTCTAAATGCAAAGCGCTATATTGCATTGTTAGCTAAAAAATACACCGGTGGCAGACTCAAGCTGGCCCCGGAACACAGCTCTCCAAATGTCCTCCGTCTGATGGGCAAACCAGATATCAGCCGCTTTGAAGCCTTTTCCAAAGAGTATTTTGCCGAAGTCAAAAAAGCTGGACTCAAGCGCCAGATCATCCCCTATCTCATTATCGGGCATCCCGGGACCTCCATGGAAGATGCCAGAAACCTCAAAAACTGGCTGATCCATAATCACATCAAAGTCGAACAAATACAAGAATTTACTCCCACTCCCATGACAATTAGCACTTGTATGTACTATACTGGTCTGGATTTTGAGACGGGGGAACCCATCCACATTCCCTCTCCTTCTGAGATCCGCCGACAAAAAGAAATGATCCTTCCGAAATCAAACAACAAAATCCGTTATAAGCAAAACTAAGATCCAGTCAAAATAGATACATAGAATGCCCTTCACAAAGCTGTAACTCCTTATTTTCCCGTTTCTTGCTCACTTCTCAAATGGGAGAGAAACGGGGGAGGCGGCAACTGCCCTACTTTTGCAGGCATTTAGCCAGGCTAAAATTCAGCTGATAATAGCATCTGCTGAGCATGATCTTGGATTAATATAAATCGCGCTTGGCTGTGTAAAGACCTTTGCACAGAGACTCTCATTCGACAGTCTGTCTTTGGCATACAGCGATCTAAAAATAAAGTTTTTAGATTTGCAATTAGTTCTTGATTAATAATATAGCTATACTATTTATCACTCTATCACGTGAATGGAGTTTACCATTAGAACAGGCAAAATGACCCGGACCGATTTGCGAAGATGGCTTGTTTCTACTATGCAAAGGTCTTTTATATATAGATGCAGCAGCTTTTGCTTGACAATAGTTTTAATTACTACAATCTTGTTATACAAGCGGAATCTGGCTTGAGTAAGAATCACAATTGGAAAAATATATGTTGCAAGAGGAGTAGTTATGATTAGTGAAAAGTTAATTCCTTATTTGGTAGATTCAATTCGTGAATATTGGGATTTACCTGCCTTTACTGATTACCCCGGAAATGCAATAAACTATTCAGGGGTAGGACGGCGATTAATTTGGATGCACGACCTTTTCCATAAGTTAGGACTAAAAAAAGGCGATAAGGTGGCATTGGTTGGCAAAAATAGCAGCAATTGGGCATTAGTCTGGCTCTCAACTGTAACATACGGCTGCACGATCGTTCCCATATTACCAAACTTCTCTGAAGAAGACACACAACACATAATCAATCATAGTGATTCAGTCCTACTTTTCATTTCCGAAGACAAGCTTGAAAGTATTGATACCGATCAATTACGTAAAGTTAAACACATCTTTTCTTTGGATGAACTCAAACCAATGGGTGATATTGCAGGATATGAGAAATTAGGTTATACATCTTTTGAGAATTCAGTATTTGTAGATTTGGGCAAAGATGACATCAAGATTGAAGATGTATGTGACAATGAAGATATAGCCTCTATTTTGTATACCAGCGGTACTACCGGATTTTCCAGGGGCGTAATGCTTCCTCATCGTAGCTTTTTAGCAAATATCATTGTTGCTCGCGAGCAATTACTATTCAGCGTTGGGGCTAAAGTCTTAGCTTTTTTACCTCTGGCTCACGCTTATGGCTGCAGCTTTGATTTCCTCTATCCCTTTACGCGCGGAAATCACATCAATTTCTTGGACAAGATTCCCGCTCCCAAAATACTGCTCTCGGCAATGCAAGACCTCAAGCCGGAAGTAGTCTTGACTGTTCCTCTCCTAATCGAGAAAATCTACAAAAAGCAGCTACAGCCAACTGTCGAGAGTTCCAGGATGCGTATGATGCTCAAAGTACCTGGGCTGGATAAAGTGATCTATAAAAAGATTAGAGATAAACTGATGCAAGCCTTTGGCGGCAACATCCGCGAGCTGGTTACTGGTGGTGCTCCGATGAATGGAGAAGTGGAAAGTTTTTTGAAAAAGATACAATTCCCTTTTACTATTGGCTATGGCATGACCGAGTGTGGACCATTGCTCTCTTACGCAAATTGGCATCAACACAAATTTGCATCCAGTGGAAGACCAGTGAAATTTCTGACCATCAAGATAGATTCTCCTGATCCTGAGAATGTACCGGGTGAGATTTTGGCAAAAGGCGAACAAGTCTTTAAAGGTTATTATAAATATGAAGAAGGGACCCGAGAAGTACTTCAGGATGGCTGGTTACACACAGGAGACATTGGCACGATTGACAAGGACGGATTCGTCTTTATCCGTGGGCGTAGTAAAAACATCATCTTGGGTCCAAGTGGTGAAAACATCTATCCCGAACTGATCGAACAAAAGCTAAACAATCTGCCCTATGTGAGCGAGAGCCTAGTGATCGAACGAGATAATCAGCTGCAAGCCCTGGTATATCCAGATTTTGAGAATTTGGACAAAGATCGCATCCCGGAATCAAAAGTACCACAGCTAATGGAAGAAAACAGACAAGAGTTAAACAAACGGCTTTCCAGCTTCAGCAAAATCATCAAGATCCATATAGTGAGCGAGCCATTTCAAAAAACTCCAACTCAGAAAATCAAACGCTATCTATATAGCTAAACTAAAACATAGATGCAGAGATATTTTGCCGTAGTAGCCGGAAGTTTGGAAAGGCATGCCAGTCAAGAGCTGGAATCTCTGGGCGCAGAGGTATTAAAAGTACATTCTCGCGGCTTGGATTTTATGGCTGAACTTCCAGTTCTTTACCGGATTCTCTATTGCGCACGCCTTATCCAAAGGGTTTTACAACCAATCCTGAGCTTTAACTGTCATAGCTATAAATACCTCTACAATCAGGCTCGAAAGAACATCGATTGGTCAGAGATCTTTGAGCTTACAAATTCCTTTGGGATCAATTGCAATGTGAGCAATTCCTTTACCCGTCACTCACTGTATAGCAGCCAGATCCTCAAAGACGCGATTTGTGATAGTTTTCGAGATAAATATGGTGCGCGCCCTAATTACTCAAACCGAGAACCGGATATTCTCTTTAACTTGCATATACATGAAAATCGTGCGACTATATCGCTGGACATTTTGGGACTCAGTATGCACAAGCGGGGATATCGCCAACACAGCGTGGAAGCTCCTCTGCAGGAGACTCTTGCCGCAGCTATGGTAAAACTGTCCGGTTGGGAAGGAGATGAACCCTTGTATGACCCCATGTGTGGAAGCGGAACAATCTTGGCGGAAGCACATATGCACTATTGCCGGATCCCAGCAGGTTATTTGAGAGATAATTCTCGCGTCAGCTTTCACCCGGGATTCGACTCAGCCTTGTGGGAACGAACAGTAAAAGAAGAAAATTCTAACATCCGCCGACCCCATAAAACTATGATCTTTGGCTCTGATATTAATCCAGCAGCAATATCAGCAGCCCGAAAGAATTTGCAAACATTGCCTCATGCCCAATTCATAGACTTACAGACGAAAGCTTTTGAAAACATAAATACACCTTTTAGTGGAACAATCATCACCAATCCTCCCTATGGAGTGAGACTCGGGGAAAAAGATTCCATCAGTAAACTATATAATGAGTTAGGTGATTTTTTGAAACAAAAATGTGCTGGAAGCACTGCATATATCCTTTGTGGGAGCAAAGATTTGGTCAAGGAGTTGCGGTTGCGGGCTCATTTTGTTAAAGCCCTAAAAAACGGCGATCTTGATACTAGATTTGCCAAAATTGTTATTCGTCCTAAAACGAATATCACATACACTACATAATAGCTGATGGCAATCTGTATGAACTTAACGCCAAGTAGCTTAATACTCAAACATAAATCGCCATGAAATCTTCATTGCTACTTCTGCTCACAGCAGCGCTGTGGGGTTTTGCCTTTGTCGCACAGCGTCAAGGAATGGAGAGCCTCGATGCCTTTAGTTTCAATGCACTTCGTTTTGCTTTAGGAGCACTTTTTGTACGTTTTGCCCTGTATCGAAGCATCCGCAAACGTACCGGGATCATTCTTCTGCCTGGGATTGTGCTTTTTCTGGCATCATCATTTCAGCAGATTGGCATCATCTTTACCACAGCCGGAAGCGCAGGCTTCATCACCGGGCTATATGTACTCTTTGTCCCGTTGATTGGTATTTGGCGAGGGCAGAGACTTCAGAAAAGGATCATTCTGGCAATAGTTGTAGCTGTAATTGGACTATATGCAATCAATCAATTTGGAGACCTGCAAATCACCATGGGAAATCTGTTGGTTCTCATATCTGCGCTATTTTTTGCCTGGCATGTGCAAATCGTGGATAAATATAGTAAGCTTTATTCTACTGGTCTTTTAGCATTTGATCAGTTTGCCGTCTGCGCCTTGTTATCGGGAATAGCGGCTTTTCTCTGGCGCAGCATTTCCTATCCTGGAATAGGACTTTCAAAGGATTTCTTACATGGAATATCAACGGCAACAGGTCCTATCCTCTACGGAGGGTTAATCAGTGTCGGCATCGCTTACACACTGCAGATCAAAGCTCAACAAAAAGCAGAGCCCGCACAGGCAGCCGTGATCATGTGTTTAGAAGGAGCATTTGCCCTCTTGGGGGGATATTTAATCCTATCAGAGGAGCTAAGTTTGCGAAAGCTTGTAGGCGGGGCAATGCTGCTTATGGCGACAATATTGGTGAGTGTTCCCAAAAAAGTTGTTGACAGAAAAAGCGCTATAGATATGAATGCACAAACATAATTTTGAACTCACAGATTAAGGATATATAAATGCTTTATACAGTAGCCCTGATAATTCATGTAATCATCTGCATCGTGTTGGTGCTGGTTATACTCGCTCAAACTTCTAAAGGCGGTCTGGATACAAACCTTGGTGGAGCTGCCATGAACGTATTTGGAGGTAGTGGGGCATCCAAACTTCTGAAGAAATGGACTCAGATCCTAGCCATCGCATTTGCTTTGTCTTGCATCTTGATGTCATTTTTGGTTAGAGACATGCGCAATGGACCTACCCTGACAGATGTGCAACAGCGCCAAAGCCAACTTCCAGATCCCGAAACTCAATCTGCTCCAACCGAAGCAGCTCCTATCGAGCTTCCTGTTGAAACTCCTCAGGGTGAATAAATAAATGTTAAGTAACGCAGAAGTGGTGGAACTGGCAGACACGCAAGACTAAGGATCTTGTGCCTGTAATGGGTGTGCGGGTTCGAGTCCCGCCTTCTGCACCATCGTATGCCTCCTGGATAGGAGGCTTTTTTATTATAGCAAATTGTCCTTGACATCTATTGTGCATTATTGGCTTTATCGCTTATAATATAAATATAAGAATAACAAAACATCGTTTGCTCTGCGTTAGCTGAGACAAGTCGAATATGACAACAAGAATTTTATCCAAATTGAGGGGAAGACCATGAATGCTAAGATAAAAATAATTTTAATGTCAATCCTGGTTCTGGGGGCTTTTTCTATGCTTTTTTCAGAGCCTTTCACCAGAGAGGAGATCACCGTCGGCTCGGGCACAAATCTTGCTCGCATCCCAGTGGATATGTATTATAAGACCAGTTATTTTCAGATGCTGATCTACCCTTCAGAATTGGACAATTTTACTGGATTGATCACAGGGTTGAAGTTCTATAACAACTTTGAAAGTGATCTACCAAATAAGGATACAAAGATTTGGATTCAGAGTACGGCTATGCCTACGCTTAATGCCGGATGGGTGCCCTTAAGCGATGAATCACACTTGGTGTTTGACGCTCCCATGTATTATCCATCCGGGGAAAATGAGATCACTTTCACTTTTACAGAAGATTTTCTCTATTTTGACGGTCGTAACCTCCTCATCACAGTTCAAAGACCACTTGATGAAGACTATTACAGTACTAATGACAGATTTAAAAGCCAAACCATTGGCTCTAATCGAGCCCGAATCTATCAAAGCGATTATACTGAAATGGATCCCTATGACCCAACAAATACTGGTTCACTTTCGGGAACTTTCCCCATGACAACCTTGATCACCATTCCTATCACTCCAGCACAAATCTCAGGAATTGTCACCGCAAATGGTGAGCCCTTAAGCGGAGTCTTGGTAGAATTGGATGGTACTGATTACTCTGCTATGACAAATGCCGAAGGCGAATATGAATTGACTCTGTTGCCTCCCGGAAACTACGACTTGGTCTTTTCCAAACATGGTTATCAAACGATCACTGAGGAGATAGTTTTAAACGAAGGCGATGATCTCTCGATTAACCAGAGTATGGAACCACTTCCTCTGATCAGCATTTATGGAAATATCATTGGCTCGGACACCTTGGCAGGCTTGGAAGGCGCGTATCTGGCATTTTCTGGTTACGCTTCATATGCCGCCAGCACCGACCCCGAAGGCAATTTTATAATTCATAATGTCTTTGGCGGGCAAACCTATGAATACACTATCGTTGCATCTGGATACAGTAATCTAACTGGTGAGATTCAGGTCGGAGAAACGGATTATGACATGGGAACTTTAACTATGAATGAAGTTACATATCCTCCGCATGGTGTCTCAGCCATCCTGGATGAAAGTGATACCTGGGTCACTATCACCTGGTTAGCCCCGGATAACATTGGTTTGGATGCCGGATATCATGGTCAAGATTATCGAGCATTTGAGGGCTATCACGTATATCGTTTACATGTGGGAGAAGAAGATAATCCTGAAAGCTGGCTGCTTTTAACTGATGACATAATCACTACGACCTACTTTGAAGACCACGATTGGCCTGAGCTTCCTGGCGGAAACTATCGATGGGCAGTGAACTGCGTCTATACAAATGGTGTTAGTTCCCTTGCAGCTATCTCAAATTCCATCATCAAAGAAAATGGAATCGGCATGATCACAGGGATCGTAATCAATGCAGATGCTGAAGGAATCAGCGGTGCTACAATCAATGCCGGCGAATTTAGCACGGTAACCGATGAGCAAGGATCCTATAGTTTGGCAGTGGTAGCAGGGACTTATACTGTGACCATTTCAGCTCCGAGCTATCATCCCATCGAGTTTACCGATATCGTAGTTGAAGCCGAAGAGACAGTCATCCTCAACGTCATCTTGCAGCCTACATCAAATGGCGATCTTACAAGTCCTGGGTATACAAACTCAATCACCAGCATTAGCCCAAACCCATTTAATCCCCAGACAACTATCTCAATAGACCTAACAGAAGCGGGGGAAGTAAGCCTGGATGTGCTAAATATCAGAGGGCAAAAAGTGAAAACCATCTTTAAAGGTCAAAAAGATGCAGGAACGCACAGGTTTGTCTTTGATGCCAATGATGCAAGGTCCCCTTTGAGCAGTGGAATCTATTTTCTACGGCTGCATAGCCGAAATTCAACAGATGTCCGCAAGATGATACTTAGCAAATAGATAGATTAATATTACTCGCTGAATCTTCGCTGTGAACTACTCGGAAGAGATACTGTCGCGAAATTATCATTGACAGAATCCATCGCCGCAGATGGGATTGCTACAAAAGAAAACTAGGAATGTTTTGTATGTTTGAGAAAATTCTGAAGCAGCAGATGATGAATCGGATCCTATATGCCTTGATTCCGATCACTCTCTTCTCAGTTTATTTATTTGGCTGGAGAGTTTTGGCAGTGGTGTTAGTAGCAAATATCGCTGCCTATATCACGGAATGGCTGTTTGTACGGAACAAAAAAGCGGGCAAGATCACCATGGCAGCCTTTGTGACCGGTTCTCTGGTGGCACTCACACTCCCTCCGACAATTCCTCTATGGATCTCAGCTTTGGCGGCAGTCGTATCCATTGCCTTTGGCAAGATGGTGTTCGGTGGATTTGGGACGAACATATTTAACCCTGCAATTTTGGGTCGTACCTTTGTGTATATCTCCTTCCCAAATCAGATGACTATCTCTTGGGTAAAGCCGTTCCTACCGGTAGATTTCCCGGGAGGATTTGCACATTGGCACGCAGGACCTTCCATGGTTACAAGTGCAACTATCCTAAATCACTATCGTGCAACAGGTGAAGCTTTGCATAGTATGACAGAAGCTTTTACCGGGTTCATCCCAGGGTCCATCGGCGAAGGTTCGGCTCTCTTGATAATCTTGGCAGGAATTTATTTGATTATCACTAAGACGGCAAAATGGCAGCCCATGGTGGCTACGTTACTTTCTCTATTTGTCTTTAGCTTGATCTTTTACCCTCAAATGAATCCACTTTATTTGCTTATCAGCGGCGGAGCTATTTTTGGTCTCGTCTTCATGGTCACGGATCCAGTATCATGTCCCAAAGGTAAATGGGCTATCTGGATCTACGGCATCATGATCGGTTTTTTGACAGTCTTTATCCGTCGCTTTTCTCTCTTTGCAGAAGGTTTTATGTTTGCGCTGCTGCTCACTAATGCTTTTATGCCACTCATAGAATATGGACTGGAGAAAGTGGGTGTAAAATGAAAGACAGCTTCTGGTATCCAATCGTTTTTATGCTCATCATGGTGGTGATCTTCACCAGTATCTTGAGTGTGATGTATCGCTTTAATCAGGACAAGATTATGAGACAAGAGAGAGATAGCTATCAAAGAGCTGTTTTGAGCACCCTCGCTTCTGCGATTGCTGAATATACAGGCGAGAGCAGAGAATCCATCATGGCTGCCTATCCTGAGTCCTACGATACCTATGTTGTGAGTCAAAACTACCCTGGCTTTGAACGTGAATGTTTCCAAGCCAAAGTAGATGATGAGATCTTGGCTTATTGTTTTGAGATCCGGGGGAAAGGGCTCTGGGGCAGCATGCAAGCTCTGGTGTCTACTTCCGTAGATTTACGTACGATCTTGGATTTCGCCATTGTCAGCCAGCAAGAGACTCCTGGTTTGGGAGCTCGCATCGAAGAAGATTGGTTTTTGTCTCAATTTCGTGACCGACTCTTTGTAGTTAATCCCGACGCCGAAGGAGACGTGAGTCAGTCCTATGAATTCATAGCTGAGACTCAAGTTCCTGAAAACGACAGACAATTACGCCGGGTAACTGGTGCAACAATCACTTCAGATTCAGTTGTCAAAATGCTACATGATGAGTTCAATTATATATACAAGTACTTTCGGGAAAATGTATTATGACTAAGAAAGATATATTTGTAAATGCTGCATTCAAAGAAAACTCCGTGTGGAGACAGATTTTAGGTATCTGCTCGGCATTGGCTGTGACCAATCTTATGCTAAACAGCTTGATCTTGGGTTTGGGAGTGATCTTTACCCTCGCTTTAGCAAACTTTACTATCTCTCTAATCCGAAATTGGACTCCTCGAAGTATCAGGATGATGGTTCAGACTCTTATCATCGCTTCCTATGTGATAATCGTGGACATCTTTTTAAAAGCAAATATCCCTGAGATCAGTAAACAATTGGGTCCCTATGTCGGGTTAATTATTACAAACTGCATATTGATGGGACGGGCAGAGGCCTTTGCCTCACAAAACAAGCCCTTGGATTCCATGATAGATGGCATCGGAGCCGGTTTGGGATATACACTCGTGTTGCTTGTTATATCCTTCATCCGAGAACTCTTTGGCTTTGGTTCCATCTTTGGTTTTAAAGTCTTGGGAGATTGGTGGATTTCTTGGAACATCATGGTGATGGCACCAAGTGCGTTCTTCCTACTTGCTATGCTTATTTGGGCAATCAACACATATTATTACAAGGCGAAAGCATAATGGATATCAGTGCATTTGTTCTATTTTGGGCTGCCATCTTCACCAGTAATATACTGCTGACAAATTTCTTGGGAATGTGCTCCTACCTCTCTGTATCACGCGAAATAGAATCTGCCATGGGCTTGGGACTTGCCGTGACCTTTGTACTCACTGTCACATCCGCTCTAAACTGGGTCGTCTACCACTATCTATTGGTTCCTTTTGGGATAGTGTACTTGCAATACATTATCTTCATTGTGGTGATTGCAGCTTTTGTACAATTTTTAGAACTCTTGATTGAGCGATATACCCCGGCTTTGTACTATTCATTGGGCATTTTCCTGCCGCTTATCACGGTTAATTGTGCTATTCTGGGTGTGAGCCTATTCATGATAATCCGCAACTACAGCTTCATCCAGTCGGTGGCATTTGGTGCGGGCAGTGGTATCGGTTGGCTGCTAGCTATTTTGATGCTGGCGGGAGTGCGACGCAAACTTAAAGAAAAGCTAATACCAGTTGGTCTGCGCGGAGCTGGAATCAGCCTCATAATCACCGGAATCATGGCTTTAGGTTTCATTGGTTTTTCTGGCATTGTGCAGGTTCAATAAGGGGCTATGATGTTTTTAAGAATAATCCAAGATATAGCCCTGATGAGCGGAATAGGAATATTGCTGGCATTAGTGATGGTTATCGCACAAAGGTGGCTCAGCAATTATGGCGAACTCAATATCAACATCAATTCCAAAAAAGATCTCACAGTAACCGGTGGGAACAGCTTGCTAAGTAGTTTGAGTGAGAAGCAAATCTTCATTCCTTCTGCGTGTGGTGGTCGCGGTACATGCGGAGCATGCAAATGCAAAGTCATTGAAGGCGGAGGACCACTTCTACCAACTGAGAAACCATTATTAAGCAAGGCCGAGATCGAAGACCATATCCGCTTAGCCTGTCAGGTAAAAATAAAGAGCGATATCAAGATTGAGATTCCAGAAAGCATTTTTAATATTAAGCGCTTTCATTCTGAGATTGAGGAGATTATCGATTATACCTATGATATCAAAGGTATTACTTTCAAATTGCTTAATGGCGAAACCATAGATTTCAAAGCCGGACAATATATTCAGTTGGAGACCCAACCTTATGGCAAAGTAAAACAAAGTGTTGTGCGCGCATACTCTATATCTTCTAAACCTGAGTTAAAAGATCGCATTCAGCTCATCATCCGCTTGGTACCCGAAGGCATCTGCACCACATGGGTGCACAATTATCTCAAAGTAGGAGACAAGGTTAATTTCACCGGTCCTTACGGTGACTTTTATATTCGCGATACCAATGCCGATATCATCTTTGTGGCTGGAGGCTCTGGTCAAGCTCCCATCAAATCCATGCTTGAGCACCTCAAAGAGGTAGGCACCGATCGCAAGATGAGTTTTTTCTTTGGTGCCAGAACTACTAAAGATCTATATCTGACTGAAGAAATGCTCGCCTTTGAAAAGCATTTTAATGATTTCCACTATATCCCGGTGCTATCACATCCCGAACCTGATGAAAATTGGCAAGGGCGCATCGGATTTGTAATGCCATATTTCAAGGAAGCGATCAGAGACCCCAAAAATACGGAGGCCTACCTTTGCGGGAGTCCGGGAATGATCGCTGGAGTAACTAAATCTCTTGTCGAGGAATATAGCCTGGACAAAGATAAAATCTATTACGATAGTTTTGGATAATAACATGAAGCAAACACCAATAGATAAACGAATCACAGCTCGTATGCAGCCAGGGAACCTTACTTATAACGGTTTTTTGGGTACTGATAGAAGAGATTTTCGACAGATCATCGCCGATGATGAAATGGCTTTGGATAAATTAGGCAAGACCGCTGAAGAGATAGCTGACAGATTGGAATATTTTCAGAACCAAAGCTATGACTCTTTCCAAGGTCCTGCTATAGTCGACAAAATATATGAAGTAGAAACTGAGGTAGTGCGTGGATTTCTGCCTTGTCCGTTTGGGCATAATGGCATATACCGCAAAAGCTTCACGACTGTGAAGAACACCATCACGGGGAAGAGTTTTACTTTTACTGCCCTGAATATACACTTGATCAGAGAGCATCATTTCTTTGAAGGTAAAGACTCTCACTTCCGCTTGGAACCTCATGAAATAGTAGCAGAACTTTTCTGAAGAAAATATATATTGACGAAGACAGTATCTCGCCAAACTTGGTATTCTGCCTATTGACGTTTGTAAATTAATGATAATATAAGGAGTTCCAAATGGCAAAAAATCATCGTGGCAAAGAAGTCAAAAAATTGCCGAACCAGGGACGTGGAGAATGCCCAGCGTGCCACCGTACCGGCGTAAAATTGCTCTATGATGTAAAAGTAGAAGACCAGACCATTAAAGTCTGTAAAAACTGCAAAAACTTACCCCCTGAAAAGATAGTAGCCTAAGTCGCTACATTTGTTTGGGAGGGCTATGCTCTCCCTTTCTTTTATCAGCATGAAAGCTATCAAAGGACTGGGGCAACATTTTCTTAATGATTCTTCTATCGCATCCAAAATCGCCGATCTAGGCAAGATTCAGCCCGACGAAAGAGTCTGGGAGATAGGTCCCGGACCCGGCATCTTAACTCATGAATTGCTCAAGCAGGGTGCCAAACTGGAAGCTTTTGAGCTGGATAGACGCATGGCTCGAGTCCTTACAGATCGTTTTGGGGATAGCATAGATCTTTCGTTAATCGACATTCTAAAACTTGATTGGCAAAAGCAACTTTTGAAGGATGCAATCCCCCTCAAATTGATCGCAAACATACCATATCAGATCACCTCTCCTCTTCTTTATAGGATCGAAGCACATGCCAAAAGCTTCAGTCGCATTGTGCTTATGATCCAGCAGGAAGTAGCTGAGCGGTTATCAGCAGTTCCCGGAAGTAAAAATTTCGGTCCCCTCACCCTTCGTTTAGGATTGCTTTTTGACATCCACACTGCGTTCAAGGTTGGCAAAGAATCTTTCAATCCCATGCCCAAGGTAGATTCTGCAGTGATAGTGATGACCCCCAGACAAGATCCTTTAGGGATATCTTCACCGACCATATTTTATGAATTGATAACGGCTGCTTTTGCTCATCGCCGCAAAACTCTTAGAAATAACCTCATCCCTATGATCGGCAAAGAGAAATTGGGCAAATTGGAGCAAAATTGCCAAATAGATTTTAGCCGAAGAGCGGAGACTCTTAGTGAAAAGGATTATATTCTTCTTAGTGATCTTATCGCTGAGTTGTAGCCTTTTCGCTCAAAATCGAGGAATAGAGTTTTATCT
Source organism: Candidatus Cloacimonadota bacterium (assembly GCA_030154085.1). Lineage (GTDB taxonomy): Bacteria > Cloacimonadota > Cloacimonadia > Cloacimonadales > Cloacimonadaceae > UBA5456. The sequence continues at coordinate 49,260 of JASKKR010000002.1, forward strand.
CTACAACAGCGACAACATCCGCTTGCTCGAATCCAGCTTAGGATATCAAATCAATCCCATCAAATACGGAAGCATGGAGATCATCGGACAAAGCTCTTGGGAAGAACGGCTAAACTTCAATCAACAGACGCGCATTTCCCGCTTGAGCAGCAGCTTTAGCTACTACAAGTACAGCCTCATCCATGGCATTTCCATGGGCTATGAATCTCTATATGATGCCAGCGATCTTGATCCCAATGCATATGTCAACAAGAACGGAAACATAGGTTATCAGCTCTGGTGGAATCCTATAGACAGTTTATCCATGGGTATTCAGACCAATGCTTGGATCCGCAATGAACAAGATCGCTATCTGGTGGGGAACCTTCTTAAAAGTGATGGACTGCAGATTAGCTCTCATACCTCCTATCGTTTAGATAGGGATAAAGTCACTGCCAAACTTTCCACCCAAACCGATCATAAAAAAATGGATTGGGAAGCATATCAGGATCTGGCAGCAAATGCCCAAATGACTTGGTATTTCCCAAACATATACTGGGATTCTCGGATTAGCGTCAGCCATAGACAGGATGATATTTACAATCTCTATCCTGGTCAAACCAAAGAGATTAGCAGCTACTACAAACAGGACACTCAGAGAAGAAATTCGTTGAGCATAATCAGCAGCTTGGACTACAACCCCAATGAACAGTTTGTAATAAGCCTAAATGAACACTATTCCGAAAAGCGGACAAAGCTCAAAGAAAATATCGTACGTAACAACGGCGAATTCTTCAATGAACTAAACCTTGTGCTGGATTATGCCGTTCATCCCAATCTCACCCTCAGTAGCGAAGTAGGACACCAACTTGCAATCAAAGACTTTAGCTACGCCGAAAACACTCGCCACGTGGAAAATCGTAAACTCTCCAGCAGCGCCGCCTGGGAATATAGCGATCAGGATTCTCTCATCGCTTCCGTCGGTATCAATCTGCAAAGGACATTCTTCCCGCGCAACGACAATCGCTGGGATAATGACCTAAGGAGCAGAAACCTACGCTTAGGTTGGAAGCATTACTTGTGGGATATTATCCGCCTCAGTAACTGGTTCTTATACACAATCAGGGAAGACGTATATCTGGATTCCTTGCTCTCAGCAAACAACCATGACCTCAAAAGCATCAGCTACCTCCCCAAGATCGATATCCTGCTTGGAGATCGTATTGTTTTTACCCAAAACTATCAGCTCCGAACTGATTATACTGACTATCACTTTGAAACTGAGCGAACCGGAAAGCTATATCGACAATTAGGCTATCGATACAACTTGATTTTTGATAGCTACCCTTACATCGCTAGATCGATGGACAACAAATGGTTGAGCCTCCCCTACAGAAGAAATCGAGGCTCTGCATTTATGATAGACGTGGGCTTTTCATATGAAGAAAATCAATATGCTTCCAAAGTAACCAACTTCTACCAGATTGAGACCAAGAACCGCAAATACCAGGCCAGCCTGATGCTAAAGCATGATATTGGTGATTTTTATTATAGCATTAATCACCTATATTCTTGGGGAACTTGGACAGAATATGGTCTGGATTTTGCCGCTAACTGGAACTTTGACAATGGTTCTTGGCTGGAATTGTCCCTTAGCCCAATATCTGAAGACCTCAAAGACATTGACTGGCGCAGTTCAGTTACTCTGAATCTAAGGTTTTGATTGACAAAATTAGCCTCATGGAATCTTATGGCTTAGCCAGGTACAGCCAATGTCTGAATGTGAACCATGTCAGGTCGGGAACGAAGCAGCATTAAGCAATCTCGGACATGTGCGCTGCCACCTGGCATTATTGTAGCCTCGGCTTCTAAATTGTATCATCTTTTTTGATGAGCTAATACCCAACCAATGCGGGTTTTGAAGGATTCATATGAAGAAAATATATTTTTGCTTGCTTTTTGTGTTAAGCTTCATCTTAGCACATGCCTACCCGGTTCGCATCCAAAGCTGGAATCTCGCGCAAGATATCAAAGTTATCAATTCTATGGGCATCAGCATCGAAAATGTAAATCCTAAAGATGGCGTTATCATAGCTCAACTGCGTGGAGAAGCCGAACATGATCTGCTTCTTGCCCAAGGTTTTGACGCCATCATGATTCCTGATCTAGCCCGCGATTACTATGAGTATCTAGTGGAAAGCACCAAAAATTCGCGCAACCCTATGGATGCTTATTATAGCATTGATGAATATTATAGTTTCATGCAAAATACTGCCTCGGAATATCCCAATATCTGCGAACTTTTACAATATGGATCTTCCCTCCAGGGTCGTCCTTTATATGCCATGAAGATCTCAGATAATGTTCAAATTAACGAACCAGAACCGGAAGTTAAGCTCATCGCTAGCATACATGGGGACGAGACTGTGGGCTATGACATGATGATCCGCTTGATTAATTTGCTCACCTCAGAATACTTGACCAACACCCGAATCACACAAATCGTTGATAATACCGAGCTGTGGATCTCACCACTGATGAATCCAGATGGTTATGTAAATGGAGTCAGATTCAACGCTATCGGAGTGGATCTCAATCGCAATTTCCCCATGCCTAATGGTGTAACTAATCCAGATGGAAACCCTACCGCTGCCGAAAACCTTGCTATGATTGATTTCAGCTATGACCATAATTTCTTACTGGGGATCAATTTCCACGGTGGAGCAATGGTGGTCAACTATCCTTGGGATTATACCTACAATCTGACTCCTGATGATGCCCTCATCCAAGATATGGCTCTTACCTATTCCTCTCACAACCTGCCCATGTACAATAGCAATGAATTTGACCAGGGTATCACAAATGGTGCTCAATGGTATGTCATCACTGGCTCAATGCAGGATTGGAACTATGGCTATACAAACAATATAGAGCTCACTGCGGAAATCAGCAATGTTAAGTGGCCTCCAGCTTCTACTTTAGACAGCTATTGGTCTGACAATCAGGAATCTATCCTCAGCTATATCGAATACGCTCAAAATGGGGTCAAAGGAATCGTGACCAATTCCGCCGGCGAAGCCATTCCCGCTACCATCCAGATCATTGGCAATAGCAAGATCACCCGTAACGACCCAAATCTAGGAGATTATCACAGACTGCTTCTGCCTGGAGAATATGAAATCTGTATCTCAGCACCAGGCTACCTTCCTCAAACTGCTGCAATCACGGTGCCCGATCTCGGATACGTTGTCCATGACGTGATCCTTAATAACGCTACCACGATGGGTCTGTATGGATGTGTGAGAAATAAAGATGGCTTTGGTATCCCCAATCTTACTATTACGTTTTTACAAGATGAACCTATTACTGTCAGCACTGCTAATGATGGAAGCTTCTTTATATCAGACTTTCAGGAAGGTGATTACCACGTATCATTTTCTTCTGGAGATACCATAATTGCTAATCAGTTTGTAGCAATCCGTACTAATAGATTATACGAGCATATCGTTTTCGTGATTGATGATCCCATCTTTTTTGAAGATTTTGAAAATGATCTTTCGGCATGGACTGCTGCCTCCCCTTGGGCAATTACTACTGATGGTGATCTTAGTGTCCTGACCGATTCTCCCTCTGGGAACTATGGGAACAATACAAACCGCACCATCACCCTTACAGAGCCTATATCTCTGGCAAATATCGAAAGTCCATATTTGAGCTTTAAGGCTCGTTGGGATCTCGAAACTGGCTACGACTATGTCTATGTAGAAGGTTCACCAAACGGCAGCTCATGGTCTCAATTGGCTAGCTTCACCGGAAATCAACCCACATACGTGCAGCAGGACATTGATTTGGATAATTTCGCTGGAACTAATTTCTACCTCAGGTTTCATATCGTAACAGATCTATCTCAGACTGCAGATGGCATCTATATTGATAATATTCTGATTTCTGGCAGAGGTTTGAATGATCGGCTCCTTGGCGACGTCAATCTCGATGGAATGATCGACAGCAGCGATGTCACCACCCTTTTAAACTACACAGTGGGAGCCGAACTTAATGCAAATCAGCTTATCAATGCTGATGTGGATCTCATTGATGGGGTCAAAACAGTCGACGCTCAGCAGATTCTACATTTTATGCACAATTCCGCTTTCAGGTTCCCCGCTCAAAGTTCCGAGCAATATATGCTTCCCGAGATAGAGATAGAAGCCATACTCGATGGAACAAACCTAAAGCTGAGCTTGGACCCAAACCTAAGAAGTCTGCATCTAAATATCCCCTATCCTATTGCCGAAATGATTTCATCCTTTGAGGGGGGTGATCTTCCTCCCTATTATTCGTTAGATTCTGGTAATGGCATTGTTAGCGCTGTTCACGAACTTCCTTTCTCCGAGGATTTTCTTATCCTCAAACTTATTGAACCTGAGAAGAACTTTGTAATAGACGCTGAAGTCAATGGTCGTCCAGTTCTGATCAGTGTAGAACAAGGTAGCTCTAGCCCGTCTGAAAGTCCGGCACTACCGATTACTCTGGGACAAAACTATCCAAATCCTTTTAATCCAACCACGACTATCTCATTCTACCTCCCTCAAGCTCAAGAAGTGAGTCTCAAAATCTATAATGTCCGCGGACAATTGATTCGCGTGCTTTACAAGGGCAAGCTGAACGCTGGCGAGCATAGCTTTGTCTTCGACGCCAAGGACGACCGTAGCAATCCTCTTAGCACAGGAATTTACGTCTATGTTCTGGAGGCACAAGGGGAAAACCTTAGCAAAAAAATGGTACTAAACAAATGAGAAAGTTTTTCTTTGTCATCCTACTAGAATTTATCATTCTCAGCCTTTTTTCGTGTGCAAAAGAGTCAAAACAAAATGCAGAAAGCTTTCAGAAACCGCAATTCCGTCACGATGCTAATCTTACCATCACAGACCCTGATGGTAATCTCAAAGCAGAATTTAAAGTAGAAATAGCCCAATCTGAAAACGAGGTGATCCGCGGTCTCAAACACCGAGATCATATGAGCGAAGATCAAGGTATGCTCTTTATCTTTGAACAACTGGATTACCAAACATTTTGGATGCAAGATACATATCTGAGCTTGGACATGATCTTCATCGCTCCTGATGGTTCTATCGTATATATAGAAGAAAATACCACACCTTTTAGCGAGGAAATCATCGTTCCTTCCCGACCAAATCTCTACGTATTGGAAGTTTTGGCTGGTACAGCCGAAAAATTTAATATAAAGGAAGCGGATATAGTAAAATGGCAAAAGCTACAAAATTAATAATCCCGATCATTATTCTCCTAACTCTGTTTGCTTGTAAGAGCAAACCAAAAGCGGAAAATACTGCAGATCTTGGTACAGATACAAAGCAACCTTCATATGAAGAGCCCCAAGCAGAAAGCAAACCTAGCGTACTACAAAGCTTCAAATATAGCTGGACTGCAAGTGACGAAATGCCAAATATTGTGATCATCATAGACGATTTTGGCAATAGTGCTGGTCAGCTCTTAGAAGACTTTGCCGATCTTCCCTCTGAGATCGTCTTTGCTATTTTACCGGATCTCCCCCACTCCAAAACTGCTGCGAATATTGGTTCTCAAAAAGGTCATGAAATCATCATCCATATCCCGATGGAAGCAGAAAACAGCAACATTAGCCCTGGGCAAAGATTCATTTCCAAAAATGCTGCAGAAGGTGAAATCGAAGATCTCATTGAAGACTTCTATAACCAAATCCCCATGGCTATCGCGGCAAATAACCATATGGGAAGTGCCACTACTGCAAATCTGGATACTATGAATAGAATCCTCAAAGTGCTCAAAAATAATGGTCTCTTTTTCATTGATAGTGCCACCACTGCCCAAAGTGCCGTGTATACTGCCGGAATCGAGCAAGGTATCTTAACTGCCAGGCGCGACATCTTCTTAGATGTTCCCGATGTTAGCGATGAGACCTTAGCAGAAAAAATCAACTCCTTAGGCAAATACAAAGGAAGGAAAGAACCGATTATCATCATTTCCCATTGCCACAATCGAGATAAGCTTGTAGCAATGCAGAAATTTATTACTCAAATAGAGGGTATGGGACTCAGGATCGTCTCTCTTCGCGATGCCTTCCCTAATGTAGTACTTTAGAGCATTATTATAGAACAAACTGCTTAATATATCTTTTTAAAAGTACGAAGATTCGCTATTCCCCCTTTCATAACCTGGATAATGTCCCTGGTTGGATTGAACATCCTTTTGCATAGATTTTTCATGGCTTAAAACAACTACAGCAGGGCAAGTCTTGGACGCACGGCAGCGCAGACTGGTCAACCTGACGTGTTTTTCTTTTATGCAGCAAGCTGCTGCATCTACCTTCATACTCATAACAGCCTACAAAGATGTAAACTCCACCTTCTATTTTGATGATTATAATTTCTACAAGTATGCCCTGAATACCTATAAAAAGCTATTTTTTGACACATGTGCGAAATATTTCAGCAGGGCGAATCATCATTTGTAACTACCTGCAAAAGAAGCTCACTTCACGCCTCCCCCGTTTCTCTCCCATTTGAGAAGTGAGCAAGAAACGAGAAAATAAGGAGTTACGGCGTGATGGGCTATGTCTGCAGACGCCATATCCCATGTGACCCAATCTTGGGAACAAGAAGATAGGCGGCATACTTTAGCCATCGCCTATCATCTTATCTTCTTATCATGTTTCCATGGTTGACTCTCAAAGGGCGGGGTAAAAATGGGGATATTCCAAAAAACATTAGCTTGACAGATTGCTAAGTGCCTATATCAATGTACATCGAGTTCTGATTTGCATTTTGAGAAAAATGCAGGCAAGATTCTAATTAATTATAACATATAAGTTTAGGAATATAATGTTTTCCAGGGAGTTGCCATGTTTACTAAGATACGGAAACGTAATGGACAGATTGTCGATTTTGATCAATCTAAAATAAGGATAGCCATCTACAAAGCTGCCCAAGCTACGGGGGAATTTGACGAAGATATGGCACGCAAGCTCTGCTTGAGGGTCATCAATCTAGCTATGCAAACTATCAAGGGCGATACACCTGAAGTTGAAAATATCCAAGACATTGTGGAAGAAGTTCTACTCGCTTCCCCCTACAAAAAGACAGCTAAGGCATATATCATCTATCGCGACCAGCATGCCCGCATTCGGGAAATGGTTTCTACTGCCGGGGTTAAATTGATCGACCAATATTTGCACAAGCTGGATTGGCAGGTCAACGAGAATTCCAATATGGCATATTCACTACAAGGATTAAATAACTATATAGCCTCAGAGGTTAGCAAGACCTATTGGCTCAACAATATCTACCCCCCGGAGATCCGCGAAGCACATAATTCTGGAGATATGCATATCCATGACCTCGGGCAACTTTCTGTCTATTGCGTGGGTTGGGATCTGATGGATCTTTTGACTATTGGTTTTAAAGGGGTTGAGGGCAAGGTCGAGAGCTCTCCAGCCCGGCATTTCCGCAGTGCCTTGGGTCAGATTGTTAATTTCTTTTATACTCTTCAAGGCGAAGCGGCAGGGGCTCAGGCGTTTTCCAGTTTTGACACTCTTTTGGCTCCATTCATCTACTATGATAAGCTCTCCTATAGTGAAGTAAAACAAGCTTTACAGGAATTTGTCTTTAATCTTAATGTCCCTACCCGAGTAGGATTTCAAACTCCATTCACCAATATTACTCTAGACCTCCTACCCCCTGATCTCTATAAAAATCAACCTGCCATCATCGGGGGTAAACCCATGGATAAGAGCTATGCCGACTTCCAGGCTGAGATGGACATGCTGAATAAGGCATTTTTAGAGGTAATGGTGGAAGGAGATGCCAAAGGTCGTGTGTTTACCTTCCCCATCCCTACTTATAATATCACCAAAGATTTTAATTGGGATAATCCTGCTATAGAATACCTTTGGGAAGCTACTGCTAAATATGGCATTCCCTATTTCTCCAATTTTGTCAATAGCGACATGAATCCCAACGATGCCCGCAGTATGTGTTGCCGCCTTAGATTGGATACACGCAAACTAGCAGCTCGCGGAGGCGGTCTCTTTGGGGCAAATCCCTTAACCGGCTCGATTGGAGTCGTGACCCTAAACCTCCCCAGAGTGGGATATTTGGCAGAAGACGAAGCGGACTTTTTCCAACGTCTAGAACGAGTGGTAAATCTGGCTATGTCTTCCCTTGAGATTAAGCGTAAAGTTCTAGAATCATATACAAACAATGGACTCTATCCCTATACTCGCTATTATCTGAAAAGTATCCATGATCGCTATCAACAGTATTGGAAAAACCACTTTTCAACCATCGGAATCATCGGCATGAACGAGGCTTGTGAAAACTTCCTTGGCAGCGGAGTAGGAACATCTAAAGGGCATGATTTTGCACTCAAAGTGATGGACTATCTGCGTGATAAACTCATAGAATTCCAAGAATTGACTGGTAATAACTACAATCTCGAAGCGACCCCCGCTGAGGGAACTAGTTATCGCTTAGCACTCTTGGACAAGCAGAATTACCCCGGCATTAAAAATGCCAACATTGAAGGCGATGTTCCCTTTTATACCAATAGTACTCAATTGCCAGTAAACTTTTCTGATGATGTCTTCGAAGTCCTTGATCTACAAGATCAACTGCAAACTAAATATACCGGAGGCACCGTACTGCACATCTTTGGCGGAGAACGCATTGAACATCCTGGCAGCGTCAAAACCTTAGTTAGGACCATCTGTTCCAACTACCATTTGCCCTATTTCACCTTCTCCCCAACCTTTAGCATCTGTCCAAATCACGGCTATCAGGTTGGAGAACAAACCAATTGCCCATTATGTGGTGAACCATGCGAAGTCTTTTCCCGGATTGTAGGCTACCTACGTCCAGTTTCACAATGGAACGAAGGAAAAAAGGCAGAATTTAAGCTGCGCACAACATTCGATACAAATAAAAAACACTCTGATCACAAAATTGGAGACGTGAATCTGGCATGAAAATCGGTGGATTTCAGAAGTTCTCTTTGCTAGATTATCCAGGCGAGCTAAGTGCTATCGTCTTTACTCAAGGCTGCAATTTCCGCTGCCCATATTGCCACAATCCTGAACTGGTCTTACCGCAAATCTATCGACCACTGCTCAGCACTGAGCAGATCTTACGCTTTCTTTATCGCCGCAGGAGAAAAATTACAGCCGTAGTAGTTACAGGGGGAGAACCAACTCTGCAGGAAGATTTGGTTAAGTTTTTAAGGATTCTCAAAGCTATGAGATTTAAGGTAAAGCTGGATACGAATGGATCAAATCCGGAGATGCTGAGCCGCGCCTTGTACTATCAGGCAGTGGATTATATCGCTATGGATATTAAGGCACCAAGCGACCTATATCAAAAAATTACCCGCAGCAAAGTGAAGATGGATGATGTAACTCGTAGCATGGAAATCATCCGACTCAGCGGTCTGCCCTATGAGTTCCGCACAACAGTTGCGGAAGAGATACTCTTCGGAGATGATTTATTGAAGATTCGTGAACTTCTGAAGGAAGGCGATTGCTACTACCTACAACCTTGCAACTATAGTACTACTCTCGATGATCTTGCCCCACAGCATCTACACTCCCCAGATCTTTCTGTGGACGAAAACTTCAAAAAGCTCAAACTTTGGGCTGAACAGCACCGCGTAATCTTGAAAGTACGCGGAAAATAACCAGCCTGTATTTCCAGTCTCTGCATCATTGGATCTTGACCCCAGCGAGAGAGCAGTGCGAAACTTTCTTCATGCTTCTCCTACCATGATTAAAAGTAAGTTGCAAGGTCAAGCTCAGACTTCAGCAGGGTACTCTTAGAAAAATCCAGTTTGTGACCAAAATGTGAAGCTATAGAATAGTAGAGGCTCGTGCACATACCTAGAATGAGATGATACTAGCGAATAATTCTTGACTGCTCTCAGACTTTGGGCAAGTATGGGCATAGAAAACAACAAAAGGTAATTATATGATAAATTTTGAACATCTTCTCCCGTTGGTAGAAAAGCCTTCTCGCTATATTGATCACGAGATAAACGCCTGTCGTAAGAGCTTTGATGATCATCCGGTACGAATGCTTTTCGCTTTCCCGGATCTTTATGAATTAGGAATCTCACACTTGGGACTTAAGATCTTATATTCCATAGTAAATCAGCTACCCTATGCTATGGCAGATCGCCTGTATCTGCCATGGGTGGATATGTTGGAATTATTGGCAGAACATCAGCTCCCACTTTTTGGACTTGAAAGTCGTAGAGCTGTGCGAGATTTTGACTTATTGGGTATTACCTTGCAGAGCGAACTCACCTTCACAAATACCTTGGAAACCATCTCAGCTTCAGGTATTCCGGTGCTTTCCCTGGATCGGACAGAGACAGATCCCATCGTGATGGTAGGAGGTCCCTGCGCCACCAATCCTCTGCCGCTTGCACCCTTTATTGACGTATTCTTTTTTGGAGAAGCAGAAGAAGGAATTGTGGAAATCGCCTCCATTCTGCGCGACTATTCCGACCGGGAACAACGGCTTACGCAACTTGCCAAGCTCAAAAGCGTGTGGTGTCCCAAGACTAACGGCAATGATCCCTGGCAGATATTGCTCCCTTCAGAGACAATTAAAAGCCGAAAGTATAACCAGTTCCACACCATGGACAATCTGCATTCTCCGCAACTATTGAGTTGGCAGTTAGCAACGCACAACCGCTATGTCTCCGAAATCATGAGAGGTTGCTCCAGGGGATGCCGCTTTTGCCACGCTGGATATTTTTATCGCCCCGTGCGCGAGCGAGACCCCAAGATGATCATGGACGAATTGCTGAAAGAAGTCAGGCTCAGCGGTTGGGACGAAGCAGGCTTGATCTCTCTTTCCAGCAGTGACTATGGATGCATCCGCGAATTGATGTATGCCCTGCTGGCAGCACTGGATACGGATAAAACACATATCTCTCTTCCATCTTTGCGAGTGGACAGCTTGGATGATTCGTTGGTCGGACTTATGCAAAACCTGGGTAGAGAAGGACTCACTATCGCTCCGGAAGCAGGTTCGCAACGCCTCCGAAATGTCATCAACAAAAACCTGGATGAAACTGAGATTCTGCGCGGAGTCGAAATAGCCAAAGAACTCGGCTGGCAAAAGATCAAGCTCTACTTTATGATCGGGCTTCCTACCGAGACAGAAGAGGATATCGATGCTATCATTGAACTCATCCAAAAGATCAATATCCTCTGCAATAAACGTATGAATATCAGTGTGACTATTTCCCCCTTTACACCCAAACCTTTCACTCCATTCCAATGGAGCTCAATGCTCGCTGCCGATAAGTTGCTTGCCCGCGCAAAACGCATCAAAAGCAGTCTCTTCCGAGCCAAGAATATCCGCGTGAAATATCATACCATCGAGAACTCAGTCTTGGAAGCTTGCATCACTCGAGGCGATACCGACATGGCGCGTGTGATCTATCGCGCTTGGCAAGACGGAGCTCGCTTCGATGCCTGGAATGAGCATTGGGACTATGGCATCTGGGAAAAAGCTTTTGCTGCTACTGGAATATCCCCCCAGCGATATCTGGCAGAAAGAGATCCGCAAGAAAAACTACCTTGGGACTTCATCGATATCGGAGTCTGCAAAAGCTTCCTGATGAACGAATATGAGAAATCTCAACGAGCTGAAAGCACTGCAGATTGCCGAGAAATTTGCACCCTCTGTGGAGCTTGCGACGAAGAAGTCTCAACTACAGATGCCCCCAAAGATAGCCTTTGCCAAAGCGATTTGCAGCGCAATCTGCTACACAAAGAATACAATCCGCAAAACCAATATCGCTATCGTATCAGCTACTCCAAAACTGGACTTTTACGCTTCATCTCGCATCTGGATTGGATGCGCATGCTATTTCGCCGCATCAGCGTGCTGGACCTACCCACAGTATTCACAATGGGCTTCTCTCCACACCCGAAAGTTAGCCTCTCTCCTCCCCTGCCAGTAGGGGTAGAAAGCTCTTCTGAATATTTTGATATCTCATTTTATGAAAAACTAAAGTCAGATGATATCTTGGCAGAATTTCGCCATACTCGCATCCCGGATTTTCAGATCATTGCTTGTAAACCAATTGATAAAAAAACTCCAAATCCTTCAAGTGAAAGCCTGGTTATCGAGCTGGAAGAAAATATGCTGCCAAAAGTCAAACAGAGCATTCAAGACTTCACAAACAAAGATTCCTTCGTGATCGAAAAACAAACTGAAAAGCGGCAAAAAATCTATGATTTAAAAAACATAATTAGCTCCATCACTTTGCATGGGACCCAGCTTGTTCTGCGTAAATCTTTGGCGAGTCCATCGCTGTATGATGTACTCTCGGCATTGCTAAACCTGCCCAAGGAAGATCTCTATCGCTGCCGCATCATCCGCCGTGGTTTGCATTCGGAGTGATCTTGCCAGATAACATTCTACCTATAGTTCAAAAAGCTATCTCCGAGTTTACTCGCTATCCCAAGCTCCAGCGAGAACTGCGCAATCTGGAAGAGCCAGTACATATCCTCGCTATCGGAAAAGCGGCATATCAGATGGCACTCGTGGCATATCGGACGCTTGACCCGAATCAGATGCAATCATGCATCATACTTACTAAATATGGTTTTTATCCTCCTCAGATCCAACCTGATTTTAAACCAGTGATACTCGAAGCAGGACACCCTATCCCAGATGAGAATTCGATTCTCCATAGCTGTTACATCCTGGATTGGCTGAAAACCATCCCAACTGACGAATCCTTGGTCGTATTACTTTCTGGCGGTTGCTCTGCCCTCTTTGAGATCCCACGCGAGCCACACACTCTGAAAGAAATCATTGCGCTAAATCGCGTCCTGCTCAAAAGTGGATTAGATATTCATCAGATCAATCAACAGCGCAAAATCTATTCCTTGGTAAAAGCCGGAGCTGCGATCGAATATTTCAACGGTAAGCAAATAAAGGTCTTTGTCCTTAGCGATGTGAAAGGAGACGATCCCGCTATCATCGGAAGCGGACCCTTCTACCAAAAGCATATCTCCCACTGTGTGATTGGCAACAATCAAGCTCTTCTCCGACAAATAGCAAGCCTTCTTCATAGACACCGTGACTTTGCGGATCTGCCCATCAAAGTTGCCCACCACTTTGTGGATGATGATGTCCGAAGGTTTGCACATGCCTTGGCGCACTATTCTCAAACCGCCCCCAAGGGAATTTATATCTTTGGTGGAGAATGCAGCATTCGTCCCCGCGGTACTGGCTCTGGTGGCAGACTCAGTCAGCTCGCTTTGGAATTTGCCTTAAAGATTTCGGGAATGAGAAAGATCCAACTCATTGCATTGGCTTCAGATGGCAACGATAATGTCCCCGAAAGCGCGGGAGCTATAGTAAATCAAGACAGCAAACAGAAAATCTTGGATGCTGGAATCGATCCCGAAAAAGCATGCCAAGAATATAATTCCTTTCCCGCCTTAGTAAAGGCTGGGCTTATCATTGACAGATACTATACAGGCTGCAATGTAAACGATATCATGCTTCTTTTTATAGAAGAATAAACACTCCGCTATCAATTTTTCTTTAAACTAATGATTAACTCCGCCCCCCTTAATACAATAGCTTCATAAGCAATTTGTGTATTTTTTTCCACAACTGACTGCAATTATAGCCAATTTGTATTTGACAATCTTACAACACTAAAGCAAATTGTCATTATATGAGAAGGGGAATCGCTTGATGATTTCTTATTGCTAAATTCTTAGTATATTATGTCGATAAGGTGGAATCTCGCTGGTTCCAGCCGGACAAGGAGTAAACTTAAGATCAAAATTAATTAGTCAGCACACACTGGGGAGTGACCATGATTTTTGGGAAGCACATGGTGCTAGCAGTTCAAACTGCAATATTTAAGCATGGCAGATATATAGCGCCCTGCCAAATCTGCCGAAGTACACCATTGCACCCAAATTCACTCACAATATCAAGTATTACCAATCTCATCCCGAAACCTCTTGAGCAAAAGATACGCACTCTTGTACAAATAATCATCGCACATTATCACCAGGTAAGCGCTATCTGCTTTGTCCACAAGGTTTCGCACAAACTCTTAACTTTCGAAACTATCCGGAGTCGGTATATGTGATAATTTTTATACTGTACTTCACTATATAATCAAACCTTTCTTCAACTATCCAAAAAACATGGAGAAGAAATTATGAAGAAATATACTTTACTATTTCTGCTTATAATGCTAACCGGCATTATAGCAGCAGATGTTTACACTATAGGTGATGGCACGGCCACCCAAGGTTTTATTCCGGCTTACGGATTTTATGACTACGGCTGGAGTAGGATGATATACACGGCCGCTGAGATGAGCGCAACCGGCTTTAGCGCCGCAGACAGCTGGCTTGGGGTTGGTTTTCAGGTAGGGAATAATCCTACAGACTATACCTTTTACTCTCAGACCATGTATATGCGCCACACCACCGCCTCCTCTTTCACTACCTCCGAATATCCCAATAACGCAGAATATACCCAGGTATTTACCGGAGATCTTCTCTTTGCCGGCCCCGGCTGGTACTATGTGATCTTTGATACCCCCTTTGCCTGGGATGGAAGTAGCAATATTGAAATCTTATGGGAAAACCACGATGGTGTCTATGCCAGTGGTTATCCAACGTGGTGCTACACACCCACTACCGAAAACATGGCCATCTATAATTTTGCAGATACTACTTTCCCTACGTCGGATGGTACTCTTACCACCAGTCGTCCCAATCTGCAGCTTCTGACTCCTGATGCTAATTTACCTGAAGCCGCCACGCTCATAGCCCCGGCAGATAATAGCACAATTGCAACCCCGCAAGCCCAATTGGCATGGGCAGCCCCTGCTTCGGGAGCTATTCCCACTGGTTACAAATTGTATTTGGGCACCACAACTCCTCCGCCCTTTGTGGCAGATTTGGGCTTGGCTACCACGTATCAGACCGACGTACTGCCTTTTGATACGGTTCACTATTGGCAAGTAGTGCCTTATAATAGTGTTGGTGATGCCACCGGATGTCCGATCTGGAGTTTCACCTCGATGCCAGATCCTACCATCAGTGATTTTCCCTGGACGGAAGGATTTGATACATACCTGCCTCCGTACTGGACTGAGATGAGCGGAATATATCCCACAGCTTCAGGTACCAGCTCAAACTGGGCACAGGATGATTGGTTAAATGATTCCAGCTCCGGCAATCAGGCCGCCAGAGTCAATATCTATGGCGCTTCCACGGATGAATGGCTGATCACTCCTCCCATCGCTATCCCCGCGGGAGATTATGAACTGATGTTTGATCTTGGTCTTACTGATTATGCAAATAGTAACCCTATCGAAGACCCCACTGCACAGGAAGATGACAAATTCATCGTTGCCATCAGTGATTCACCCGATATGGCAAATCCTACCGTCTTGCGTCAGTGGGATAACGCTGGCTCTGCTTTTGTTTACAATCAGATCCCACATACCGGTGAAATCATCTACATCGATCTGAGTGCCCACAGCGGAACCAAATACATCGCCTTCTATGGTGAATCAACGGTTTCCGGCGGAGATAACGATCTCTTTGTAGATAACGTTACTGTGCGGTTGACTCCTGTAGGTCCTCCCGATCCTGTGACACTGGTAGCCCCCGAAGATGGAGCCACTGACCTACCCATTGATGGCTTTAATCTCACCTGGATACCCGCTCTCACCGGTGGTGTTCCTGAGACCTATACTGTCTATATGTCCACAAGTGAAAGTAATATTTACATGGATCACTCTTGGGATGGGATTGTATCCACCAGCTTTGATCCTACTCAGGCTGCCTCCGATCCGCTGTTTTTAGGTTATGAAGAAACTTGGTATTGGACCGTGAAGGCAAATAATGCAAACGGTAGCTCAGATCTCGGTGCCACCGATATCTACAGTTTTACCACTATGCCGGATCCCCGTATCCTGAGCTTGCCTTACAGCCAAAACTTCGATGGTGTAGAGGCACCGGAGTTACCTGCACAATGGATCGGTATGGTAAACCCGAGTTCTACTTCATATTATGTAAACAACTATTCCAGTACTACTTACTCAGTAAGTCCACCCAATACTGTTAAAATGTACAATTCCAGCAGCACCACCGCTGATATCAGACTTATCAGCCCGGAGATCCTGGTCCCGATGAATACCATCAAACTAAGCTTCTCCGCCCGTGGCAGCTCCAGCTGCACACTCCTGGTCGGAACGGTGAATACCAATGATGAGACCGGAACCTTTAACCAATTGGCTTCCCTTGATCTCACTACCACTCACACGGTCTATACCCTGTCCCTGGCAAGCTATACCGGCACAGATCAGTATATCTGTTTCCAGCATGGTCTGGACAGCACCTATCGCAGCATCTACATCGATGACGTATCCATGGAAGAGCTGGTGCCCAATGATCTCGCCGTCACCTCTTTTGGCGGTGACACGATGGGAATTCTAGGCGATGAATTGAGCTACCAGGTGAGCGTGTATAACAACGGTACTGCTACGCAAAACGCTTACGATATCCAATTACTCAGCGTGGATAGCCGCACCCTGTTGGCCACCTTGAATGTGACAGCCCCCCTGGCTGCCGGCGCTACAGCTGAACACAGCATATTGTGGACACCTGCTGCTACCGGAGTATACGATGTCTATGCCAAAGTCGTGCTGACTGGAGATGTGAATACATCTAACGATGAAAGTGATATAGTTACAGTAGGGGTATATCCCGCAACGAGCTTTATGCCATTTGTGGGAGATATCGAAAGCACATCTACCTCATATTATACTCCCTTTACTATGTATTACAAAAACAGCCTCGCCGAAACCATCTACCTCGCTCCTGAGATGCAGATGACCTCCGGTACTATCAGTGCCATCATCTATCACAATGACTTTACTCAGGATCTCAATAATATCGCAGTAAAGATCTGGATGCAGAATACAACAGAAAGTGTAAATGCAGCCTGGCTGCCATATGCCGATTACACCTTGGTATTCGACGGTTCAGTGTCCTTCCCAGCCGGAATAAATTCCATTGCTATCCCGCTGCAGACACCCTTTGAATACACCGGTGGCAACCTGGCGGTAAGAACCAATCGTGTAATGGATACCCAATATTATTCTTCCAGCGATAAGTTCTATTACACGCTAGATGCAAACTATCCGAATCGTACCCGGTATTACTATAATGATAGTACGGAAATCGATCCTACCGATCCCAGTGTAACAGCTATGGGAACTCAATCCAACTACATCCCCAATACCGGATTCATAGTGAATCCTGCCAGTCCCGTAACAGCTCTCGCCGCTCCGGAATTGTCCATTACTCACGATGGTACCGAAGCTACCCTAAGCTGGGATGCGATTCCCTATGCATATTGCTATCAGCTATATGCCAGTGCTGATCCATATATTTGGGATTCTGAGCCGATTGCTGTATATGCTAATGAAGTAACTGTGCCTACGACCGAGCATAAAACCTTCTTTAAAGTAGTGGCACAAAGCTATGCCCATGAGCCCGCCTCCCGCATCCTCAATCCAGCCGCTGTTCTCGGTTTTAATAACAGCAGCCTGAGAAGAAATGCGCGAGCTACTATCGGCACGGAAAATAAAGACTAATTAACTGCGGATAACCCGCATACAAGATCCAGCCCCGGCAATTGTCGGGGCTTTTTTTGCTATAAAACGCTAATCTCGATCTCTCCTGGTTCATAACAGAGCAGATGC
The DNA here is from genome assembly GCA_030154085.1 of Candidatus Cloacimonadota bacterium. Lineage (GTDB taxonomy): Bacteria > Cloacimonadota > Cloacimonadia > Cloacimonadales > Cloacimonadaceae > UBA5456. Next base: position 67,062 of record JASKKR010000002.1, read on the forward strand.
CACATCTTGACTCGGGATCGCAGATATTCACCCAAAGCTGGTTCCACTTTGCTAATTCCATCCAAACATCGACTTATAGCCATATATACAGCTCGCATATCACGACTGCTATGCTCCCCAAAACAACGAATTTTACCTCCGGGCTTCAACACCTGACTCAGATATTCCTGCAATTTCTGCTTTTCTGACAAGATATCATCCAATGCTGCCAGATTGTTCTCAGTGCGCAAAGTAGCCTCCATTTCGATCAAATATGTCAGCCTGGATGATATCTCGCGAATAGCCTGATCATCCGCCATCTGTATCCGAAGTGGCGCAAGATGACTATGAAGCCCCATAGCCAATCTTTCGGTATCACTAAGTTCTCCTATCTTGCGATAGCGATCTGGAATCGGATTTACTGCTGCCAAAAATGTGCCCGCAAATCGCGTTTGCCCAGGATGCCTCAAAAGTTCCAAAAGATATATCCATCCCTTGCTCTTATACATTCGATAAGTCTTTTGACCAATACCAAGCTCAACCTCGCGTTCGCATTCCCGTATCCTCACAGATCTTTCTTTCATTACTTCCTCCAATATGCAATCTCGGCAATCTCAGCTACCGAGTCATATTATTAGTATTCCTTATTTTTTGTCAAGCACTAAATGCCTTTAAGCTAACAATCATGGCAATATGCATTATTATCACTTATCTTTATAAGGATTTAGTCTATATTTAGTATTTATAACTCATTGTTCATTCTATATGGATTGACTGTAGCGCTTCATGCTGGTGCACATAGTTAGCAATTCTTATTGTATAGCCTCTACACTTATATAGCTTCACATTCTTGTCACAAATCGGATATTTTTTTACCAAAACCATATTTAACAGGGCATGATGGCATGTTAAGGATCTTCCTTGTAACGAGTTAGACATTATCCTGATTGGGGGAGAGCTGAAAAGAGTTGGAGGATAAACATAGTAATTTGGACACACATCACAATGGCGTAAGTCCTTATTTTCTCGTTTCTTGCTCACTTCTCAAATGAGTGAGAAACGGGGGAGGCATCAAGAGCGCTAGTTTTGCAAGCAGTTAGAAAGATGATTAGGAAACTTTTAGACTCGTTGATGAGTACAGGTTTTCCGGAGAGCAAAACTTTAAGTTGTTAAACAAAGAAGAAAGCTTTATTCGCTAATTTTCTTATTGCTGTTGATATATTTCCACAAATAATCATCTATTCAAAAAAAAATGTTTTTTACTCTTGACAATAATGTCCCGCCTAATAGTCTATCCACTGTGAAAGAAGTTTTATTCACAAACTACATAATGTGCGATGATGTAATATGTTAGTTTTCGAAGTGATATGCCGGAAAGGTAATATTTAGCTTTTCGGGTTTGGCTGTTTTGAAAGTTTGGGATGGCGCGAATCATAGCGCTGTCGGAACGTAATGTTTTTTGTTTAAATTCAAAATTCCTTTAGGAGGAGTTTATGAAGAAATTTATTTTGCCGCTATTGGTCCTGCTCTTTGTGGGATCCTTATTTGCTGTTGAGTCCGCCCCTTCCGAAGTGGTCGGGTATGTAAAATATGAGCTATTGGTTGGGAACAACACTATTGCTTTGCCTATGGATCAGCCTTATACACTTGCCAGTGAAATTGGGAACGCAATCGGAGCAAATGCTGTGGCATACTTTGATACAGATACTCAAGAATGGGAAACTGCAAATCTTTCTGAATATGGATGGACTGGCGATTTCAACGTAAGCAATGGTCAAACTCTCTGGGTTAGCCTTGATGCACCTGCCACATTCTATAGCTTAGGTAACATGCCCGCATCGTTCCCTGTTTACTCATTGGTTGCTGGAAATAATACCATCATGCTACCGCTTAATCGGAATGATCTAACTCTTGCCAGCCAGGTAGGAAATGAAATTGGCGCAAATGCTGTAGCGCATTTTAATGCTTCTATTCAGGAATGGGAAAGTGCAAACTTTTCTGAATATGGATGGTCTGGCGATTTTACTACAGCAATCGCTGATCCTCTATGGATAAGCACTAGTACCGCAGGAACATGGCCTGCTCCTACTAGACGCGCAACACAAAGCTATGGCACCAGGAAATAAATGGAGTCGATGATGAAAAAAATAATATTAGTAACGTTTATACTCGCATTGACCATGAGTGCATTTGCATTCAATCTTAGAAATTTCTTTACTGAGATCGTAATTGAAAACGGCGATATACACGAGTATGTTGACACACCTAATGATGTTTCACATGATGAGGATTTTGCCATCTTGGTGACTGACGTTGCCACCGGGCACACGATCTCTACAGAAACAAATACTGCTAACATAACAAGGGTAATGATATTTGCCAATAGAGCTTGGGTTGTCTTTGACGCCCAAGGATTCCCAACCACTGGTAATGTTCCAGAAGGTAGAGTTTTCGAAGTTCAACTAACTTATCTTGGGAATGATGATCCCAACACTAACACTGCCACTAGGACCATTGTTGCTCCGAGTGGTACAGGTCCAGTATGGGCATCTGAGGAAGATGCTTGGGTGCTTCCCCTTTCCATGTTTGAAGGCATCACACCTGGAGAGAACTATCTGGTGAATTTCGAAGGAGATGGAGAGACAAAGACAAGCTACGCAACTGGCACAGTGAACCTCAGTGGTTTGGATTGGGATTTGACAGAAGCTCTGATTGGCACATCGGACTCTGATTGGAAGATTGGTGAACGTTCTGCTAGACTGCGTGGTTATGGTACATCTGCTATGACTATGTTAGAAGATAAGACTGGCGGATTGGGTCAATTGAGCTTCCAATATCGCCGTTATGGTACGGATAGTCAAGTAGCATGGAAAGTAGAATATAGCACAGATCAGGGGAGCACTTGGGTCCCGACCGGAAATGAATTCACCGCACCTGCTAATGATGAAGTGCAGACTTTCATTTCAAACGTATTTGTTGAAGGTCCAGTGAGAATCAGGATCGTTCAAGCAACTGGAGAAGGAAGCAGCAATCGCCGTCTTAATATCGATGATATATTACTCGAGGATTTTGATGGTACCGGGATGATCCCAGCAGCTGATCCTTTATTTAATCCGCCTGCTGGAGCATACTTAGCCGCCATCAATGTCGAAATTTCCAGTGATACACCCGGAGCATCCATTCGTTATACCTTGGATGGATCTGATCCGAGCGAGACTGAAGGAATTCTCTATGATGGTCCAATTGCAATAAACACAAACACTACTATTAAAGCAATTGCTTATGCTGACGGTTTCCTACCCAGCGCTGTGATGAGCGCAAGCTACAGCTTCCCCATCTATATGGAAAATATTGCTTCTCTGCGAGATGGTGCAACAGATGGTAGCATCTACATGCTAACAGGCGACGCAATCCTCACATTCCAGCAAAGCTTCAGAAATCAGAAATATATCCAGGACGATACTGCTGCGATCATGATTGATGATCCTGCTGGAATTATCACTACTGAATATAATCTCTATGATGCTATCACAAACATCGCTGGAACTCTGAATCTTTATAATGGATTCCTGCAGTTTGTGCCCATAGCAGATCCTGGAGCAGCAAGCTCTGAGAACAACGTTTTGGTGCCAGAGGTCCGCACTTTAGCTAGTCTTACAAGTGATGATCAGGCAAAATTGATCAAAGTGCTGGGACTCAGCTTTGTGGATCCTCCAGCAACCTTCCCAAGCACAGCAAGCAATCTTAGCGTCACAGATGGAATCAATACCATGACTTTGCGGACTTTCCCCGATGCTAATTATGCTGGTGAAAATGTCCCCACAGATGTATTTGATCTTATCTGCTTAGTGGGTCAATTTAATGCCGATATGCAGATTGGACCGCGCTTCATAACTGACTTCATTTTAACTACAGAAGAAGTTGACATCCCCGAAAACGTGGAAACACCTATTGGAGATGGAAGCGACACGGTTACCATAAGCGGTGGCGGTGCAAATATAGTTGCTGGCAATATTCCGGCATATCCGAACAACAATATGACAGTTTTGGGTGAATACATCCTGGAATTGATCGGTGCCGGACCCTGGACTATAGTCTTCAACACAACCGCTCCTTGGGGTGCATACTACATCAACGGACAGTGGAATCAGGTTCAAAACGATGGTGGAACCATTACTTTCTTCGTCGATCCATCCAAGAACTTGACAGTGCCCATTATCCTTTCGAGTGCAGATCCGACCCTTCCCGTAGAGCTGAGCTCGTTTAATGCTGAGCCCACACCTCAGAGATATGTCAAACTCACTTGGATCAGTAAATCCGAGACCAATATGCTCGGATATCGTGTATACCGCAATGAGACTGACAATGCCGAGACAGCTCTGCTGCTGACCCCTTCTATCATCCAAGCTACCAATACTTCCACAACTCAGGTTTATTCCATGGAAGATACTGAAGTATTCCCAGATAATACTTACTACTATTGGTTGGAGGCTGTCGACTTTGGTCACAGTACTTTCTTCGGGCCGCAGACGGTAGAAGTGACTGGTGAGATCGTTCCTGACCTTCCCACTCAGTCTATTATGAGCAATGCCTATCCAAATCCCTTTAGGGCAAGTGACCAAACAAATATCGATGTTTCCATCAAGGCTGGTGAAACCGGCACTGTGACAATCTATAACATAGTTGGTCAAGCAGTGAAGACTTTCAATGTCTCTGAAGGAAACCACAATCTACAGTGGAATGGACGTGACAATAGAGGAAATGTCTGCGCAAGCGGCATATACTTCTACAAACTAAGCACACCTTCCATGAACCAAACCAAGAAAATGGTAATAGTTAAATAAGCTATTTAGGGCTTAGGAAATACAGCCGCAGGGGAGAGATCTTCTGCGGCTTTTTCTTTGAAGCAGCTTGTGCTACGAGCTTCAGAATCCTGAGTCATCCCATGAGCTGCTGCATCTCTGCATTAGCAAGAGAGAGAGTCGTATCTGAAAAAGCAATCCTAAGTCTTAACAGCAATGCGGCAAGGCAGATGCCTATGATAGCTGATGTCTATGTGTCTTAATCGCGCTTGGGGATTTTGTGGATAAAAAAAAGGCGGACATGATAGTCCGCCAAAAGGGAATCTTCCCAAAGATATCGGTGAGGGGGCTTAGATGTTTTTCCCGCTCATGATATCGCTTTCATTACATTTACAGATCTTGACAAAGAGTTTGTCAGGACGCCATGTGCCATCGGTCTTGCGGTTTTGAATTATCTTCACGCGTTTGACTTCGGTGTTGCAAACAGGGCACATGACCTTTCCACCCTTGTTTGTATCGTGAGCCAGTTTAGCGGCAAAGCTTTTTACTTTTCCCATGATTATATCCTCTTTTTCTTATGCTCTTTCGATGTACTCGCGGGTGCGGGTATCGATCTTGATCTTGTCTCCGACTTCCACAAAGAAAGGAACCATGAGGCGCAGTCCGGTCTCAGTATAGGCGACCTTTCCGCTGCCGGAGGCAGTATTTCCTTTGACATTTGGTTCGCATTCAGTTATTGTCATGACCACAGTGGTGGGCAACTCTACACCCAGGATTTCACCCGTGGGAGTAGTCGCAATGGTAACTTCCATATTTTCCATCATAAGCTGCTCGGCATCTCCGATGGTGGATTGTTCCACATTTATCTGCTCAAAGGTCTCAGTATCCATCAAGACAAAGAACTCTCCATCACGATAGAGATACTCTTTTTTGGTGCGTTCTACTCGAACTTCCTCAAAGCTATCGCTTTCACGGAAAGTATTGTCGATGATCTTACCGGTGCGTAAGCTTTTAAGTTTCGAGCGCATGAATGCGGGACCTTTACCGGGTTTGACGTGCAGAAATTCCACAACTTCCCAAAGGTCTCCCTTAAAGTCAATTACCATTCCATTTCGTATATCAGACATTGAAGCCATATTTAAGTCCTTAGATTTAATCTGAGATACCATATTTTTGTAGTTACGTATTTTGGCAAGAACTTTCTAAAAACGACGCCGGATTTGGCATCTCAAACAGCTCACTCTGGAGATCAGGCAGGCGTTATAAACTAAATATCCCAGTCGTAACTGAGCAGGAGACCTACTTTGAAATGAAAACCAGGTTGCGGAACGTGAGCGTAGATTTCATATTTTTTATCTAGAATGTTATTTAACTCCAAATCCAGCTTCGCAGTCAGATCTCCAAATTTCTTCTTGTAGTATCCATGAAGATTCAAAAGATCGATCGCAGGGATGCTTCCCGCAAGATTGTCTACGGTGGTATATTGCTCCCCCATCCGGTTATAGCTCAAGCTGGCACCGAAGGACTGCGGCTCATATGCAATCGACAAACCGCTCCGATATTTGGGGCTATAGGGCAAATATTTATCATAGGTGGCGCTAGGAATGCCATCTTCATCTTTAGAGAAATCTTTGGCTTCGCTGAGAAGAAGGTCTCCTCGGAGGCTCAGAGACTCAAGTAGGAAGATTTGCAAGGCAAATTCATAGTTCTTCAGCACCGCCTCTCCCACATTAACCGGTCGCCAAGTTGAACCATTGAGAAAGTATTGGCGCCACTGAATGAGATTCTTCAACTTATTATAGTAATAAGCAGCTTCCAGATGTAGAGCTTTGTGGTTCATGTGTATACCGAAATCATAGCCAAAAGAACTTTCACTTTTGAGGGTCGTATCATCCTCAGTCTGGCTATCGCCTATAAAGGCAATATCAAATAGTGATGGTATTGAAAAAGCCGTACCCAGATTTGCTTTGAGTGCAATCTCTATCGGTTGGTAAAGAGTAACTTGCTCCTCTAGCCGCCAGCTTGAATGACTCTCTGAATACACCCAATCTTGTCGTAGCGCCAAAGCAGAACGTTGTTGCCATATTCCTCTACCGCTTTCATATTGCGCTGAAGCAGATAAAGCATTATTTATGTAAAACAAATTGTCAGAGTGAGAACTCTGCAAATGATCTTTGTAGGTATATAAAATGGGCTTCATCTCACCTGCAACAGATAATGAAGCTCCACTATGTTTGAAGGACAAACGGCTCATGATCAGAGGACTATATAAAGCTTGGGATTCATGCGCACGAGCAAAGGAGCTAGTGGAATCAAGATTGATATACGTCTTTTGCTTGTAGTCTGCCATAATGACACTTTCATAATTGAATTTTCCCCGATGAAATAACCTAGTTCTTCTAACTACCCCATCTTTGCCGGTTTGCCGAGCATTATCATATAGCATCGGGAAGCTTGTGGGACCGGGTAATTCGCGCTCATATCTATCGTAACTCAATATATACTGGACGTTGGACTTACGCAAGGGATGAGAGATTTTAAAAAAGAAATAGTCTGCAGTCTTGCGACTGTTCTCCCGATATCTAATCTCAAAAGGACTGAACGAGGATACATAGGCGAAATCATTCTTAGCATTATAATGCGAGTATTCTGCACTCACACTAAATTTATCTTCCGCCATATATGCCATTACTCTTTGAGATAGCAACCCAAATGACCCTGCTCCACCCTCCAACTCCGCGCCCAAATGGGTTTGAGGATTTTTGGTGACTATATTTACAATACCAGAGATGGCTGAAGATCCTCCGTAGACAGATGACGCACCCTTAATGATTTCTATATGTGAGATCTGGGAAGTTGGGATGCGGGAAAAGTCAAATGCCTCACCAGGGCTATTTAGAGGCATCCCATCCAGCATCACTAAGGTGTGTCGGCTGAGCCCTCCCAAGATAGATATGCTCTGATATTCTCCCGTCAGAGGGGTATCGGTCGAACCGAAGGTAGGAAGTTTTAGTAATATATCCCCTGCAGAGGAGCTGCCATAATTTGTGTCAGGGTAGATGAAGGTGCTATTCACCCCCGTTAACGCTGCACTTTCATAGTTCTCACTCACCCTGATCACAGGCAGATTTATCTCCTGACTCACCAAGATGACCTTTTCCGGAATCTCAGAAATGGGTAGGCTTAGTCTCTCATATCCAATGCGTGAGAAATGTAGGCTATCTGCTTGAGTTTTAATATCAAAGCACCCAGTCTCATCTGTGACCTGCAACAATCTTGCATCTGAGATAAAGACAGATTCCAGAGGCTCACCGTTTTCAGAACACACCAGTCCTGAAATCCTAATAGCTTCTAATTGCGACCATAGGATCCAACAGAGGATTATCCTTAAAAACGTAAGTATTGTCTTCCTGCTCATCATATCGCAGCACGTTATGCAAAGCCAAGATTACGGTCAAGTTTTTTTACTATTTCAGCTGCAAGCTTCAATAGCTCAAAGATTTTAAAGTAACACAAAGTGCTGAATAGCAAATAAAGGGATTGACAAAAAATGTATGAAGTCCAGCTTGGCATCCCTATGAAGGTTCTGCGATGGTCTGGACTTGAGGAAATTCCAGAAATTTAATTCAAGGATAATAGCTGAATGCGCACTTTTGACATTATTCTTCCTTACCTGAAGAAGAGTTACAAGCAAATACTAGGCGGCATCATAATGCTGATCCTAGTGGATGTGATACAGCTCATCACTCCCAAAGTGATGCAGTATGCTATCGACAGTATCCAGCGTCATGAGATCGATTCCACCGGTCTCTTATGGATAGCCGCGCTAATTATAGTATTAGCCCTGGCAGTGATGGTCCTGAGATACTTTTGGCGCATGCTGATCATTGGGAACTCTCATCGCATAGAAAAGAGCTTACGTCAGGATTTTTATGATCACCTTCTGCGGCTATCACAAAACTACTTTAACAAAAGTAAGACAGGCGATCTCATGGCATATGCCACAAATGATTTGCAATCTGTTCGTATGCTCTTAGGCATGGGGCTCATAGCTGCAATGGATATCATTTTGATGACTATAGCGAGCTTTTCTTTCATGGTCTCGATCGATCTGCGGCTGACTCTTTTGGCGATCATCCCGATGCCCTTCCTCTCTTTTACAATTGGTTATTTTGGCAAGCGCATGCATAAGAAATTTGCCCAAGTGCAAGCAAGCTTTGCAGCAATGAGCGGGAAAATCCAAGAAAGCATCTCCGGGATCCGCATCGTCAAGGCTTTTTGCCAAGAGAAAAGTGAACTTAGCAAGGTTGACGATGTATCCGAAGTCTTTGTGAATCAGAATATATCAATGGCGAAGATCGCTGGATTCTTCCATCCTTTCCAGAGTTTTGTAATCGCTTGTTCTATGATTATAACTTTGTATTTTGGTGGTCAAGCAGCAATTCGGGGTGACATCACAATTGGCGGGTTCATCGCGTTTTTCCAATATCTCGGTATGCTAGTTTGGCCGATGATAGCCATCGGTTGGATCGTAGACATGTATCAACGTGGCACCGCTTCTCTGCAGCGTCTCAATAGCATTTTTGCGGAGGTTCCCGAGATCGATGATAGCGAAGCCGACATGTCTATAAAAGGTATAGAAGGCAAGATCGAGATCAAAAACCTCAACTTCAGCTATGGTGATGATCTTCCCCCTGTCTTTAAGGGCATCAGTGTTTCTATTGATGTTGGCAAGACCTTAGCAATCGTCGGACCTACAGGATGCGGAAAGACAAGCTTGATTGAACTTATCGTGCGAATATACAATCCTCCCAAAAATACTATATTTATTGATGATAGGGATGTGTATCGCGTCCCATTGATGGTACTAAGAAGGGATATCGTGCTTGTGCCCCAGGATATCTTCCTCTTTAGCGATACTATTGCCAATAATATCCGCTTAGGCAATCCCAACGCCTCGGATGAGGCAGTCTATGAAGCTGCTCGAATTGCAAGTATCTATGAAGAGATTAATGAATTTGAACACAAGTTTGAGACCATGGTGGGCGAGCGTGGAATCACACTCTCGGGTGGACAGAAACAACGTGTGGCAATTTCCAGGGCACTGCTTACAGACCCTCAAGTGCTGATCTTGGATGATGCCTTATCTGCAGTTGACACCAAGACTGAGCGGCAGATTCTGGAACGTTTGATCACTAATCGCAAAGGCAAGACCACCATCATCATTGCACACCGCATATCTTCTATCCAACATGCTGATAAGATCATCGTGCTGGATAACGGGGTGATCAAAGAACGTGGTACACATGAATCGCTCCTGCGCAGTCGTGGCATCTATTACGACCTCTATGAAAAGCAGAGAATTCGCGCCCGGTTGGAACATGAGGAGGTTGAATCATAATGAACGGTGGACGAGGCATAGCAACAGACGAAATAAAATATAAGATCTACGATCGTCGTCTTTTCTCACGGATGGCTCACTATCTGAAGCCATACTTGATTTGGGTGATCATCTCTTTCATAGTATTGATGTTTGTGACCGGCTCGGAATTAATCCTGCCACTCATCGAACGATCCGCTATTGACGACCATATCGTCTCGGACAAGTCCATTGCCATCTTCCAAGATGAGGCTCGTTATCAAGAGTTCATGGAGCGTTATCAGTTCTTAAAGCTAATTGAATTTACTCATGAAGGGATCCACTTTGTGTTAATTTCTTCAGGCGAAAGAAACAAGATGGGGCGCTCTGAGTTGGAGAGCTTGGAAGAAGAAGGGATCATCAGCAGCAAGACTGTATATTTAATAGATGATAAAGCCAAGAATCGCACGATTTTGGATAAGTATCTAAAATTTGAAGCAAATCCTGAGCAAGCCATTAGGGAACTGGATGGATATTTTGCCATCGGAGACGGCAAGCTCGTAGTTCCAAAAGATCTTCTGCAAGAGCTTCCTCGGAAAGATCGACTTGAGGTACGCAGTGATTCTTCAAAAGCACTATTACGTCTTGCCTTAATCTATCTGATCATCATCATCGTGAGATTTGCCGCTGGCTACACGCAGGCAGTTCTTACTACGACTTTCTCACAAAGAGCAATGAATGATCTAAGACACGACGTATTCGATCATCTCCAAACAATGCCGACAAAATATTTTGATACAAATCCGGTGGGCAGATTAGTGACCCGTGTGACCAATGATATTCGCGCAATTGATGAAATGCTCGCTTCAGGTGTAATTACCATAGTGCAGGATGTTATTCTTGTGATAGCGATAATAATCCTCATGTTGTTCCTTAATTGGCAATTAGCTTTAGTCAGCATGTCTATCTTGCCATTATTGATCTGGGTCATAGCCGTATTCCGCAGTAAGACCAGGGTGATATACCGAGAAGTCCGCAGATATTTGGCTCAGCTCAATGCAACTCTGTCAGAGCATATTGCCGGTCAAAAGATCATCCAGCTCTTCAATCAGTATAGTCATAAACGCAATGAATTCTCGAATATAAACGAAACTTATTTCCAAACCTCGATGAAGCAGCTCAAGCTTTTTGCGTTTTTCCGACCTATCATCCATGTATCATCACAGATTGCCATTGCGCTGATCATCTGGTATGGCGGAGGTCAAATCTTGCGCAATGCCCTCACCATCGGTCTCCTGATGGCTTTCACCCAGTATGTGCGCAAACTCTTCCAACCAATAAACGATTTCAGTGAGAAGTTTAACGTCCTACAGGGAGCTTTAGCAGGTGCGGAGCGCATCTTCGATCTCCTGGATTTGGAGCCAGAAGACTACCGCAATAATCTGGCCACTGGCATCAAATTCGAGGGCGAAATTGAGTTTGAAAACGTCTGGCTGGCCTACAACGAAAATGAATGGGTGCTCAAAGATGTAAGCTTTAAGATTCGCCCCGGAGAAAAGATTGCCCTGGTGGGTCACACCGGTAGTGGCAAGACCTCCATAGTAAATCTGATCTTAGGAATGTATCCCTATCAGAAGGGACGAATCCTCATTGATGGCAAATCTTTGGATCATTATGCCCTCTCTGATATCCGCTCCAATGTTGGCATTGTGCAACAAGATGTGTTTATCTTTAGTGGAACCATCAAAGAAAACATAGCCCTTAGCAACGATAAACTCACGGATGAAGATATCAAGCGAGTGGCGACTTATGTCAATGCGGACAAGTTTATCCAACAATTACCTCACAAATATGATGAGCCAGTTATGGAGCGTGGTGCCACACTTTCCACCGGGCAACGTCAATTGATCGCTTTTGCCAGAGTCTTGGCTTACAATCCTTCGATCTTCATTCTCGATGAAGCAACCAGTAATATCGATACTGAGACCGAGATCCTGATCCAAGACGCTTTGGAAAAGATCATTCAAGATCGCACCTCAATCATCATTGCCCACCGTTTGTCCACCATCCAGCATGTGGATCGTATCCTTGTGCTGCATAAAGGTCAGATTGTCGAAGAAGGCTCGCACTTTGATCTTTTAGATAAAAAAGGATTATATTATGACCTTTATAGATTGCAATACACCTAAAGTCAGCCAATAACAGATCATGGGGGATCGGCTTGCCGTCCCCTTTTTTATGTTGGACAAGAAGATAGCCTTTAGAACTCTCTGTCCCAAAATATTTTAATAACCTAAACTATATTACCCATAAAGTTTGCAAAAACATTTGTAAACCGCATAATGCAAAAAAGAGATTGACAAAATTTCACGCATTATACAATTTGAAGGCGTAGAAGATATCTCTGATCTTAAATAGGAGGATCAATGAAAAAACAATGGATTGTGATTTTAGCCCTTATGCTCATCACTAGTTTGTTTGCAACACGCTATGAGGTGGTGGCATATCACGAAGATTTCGAATCTGGCGCAGATGGCTGGGTTCATTATGATGGCTTTGAGAGCCCCAATGAATGGAGTATTTATAACTTTGGTGGCACTCAGGGCAATGTTTGGTGGATGGGAGATACTTCTCTGGCATCTGGAACAAATATCGGTGGTTACCATAACCATCAATATCTTGTCTTAGATACTCCTGAGCAAGCAATCACCGCCGGCAACTCAACCCTAACTTTCAAAATGAGACTCGGCTTGGAAGATCCTGCCGGTGCTACGGATCCCTACAGTGGATGGGATTCAGCAAACATCCGCATCTCCATCGATGGTGGGAACACTTGGAATGTGATCACCGGTAATCCAGTTTATGATTTTGATTCATCCTATGCCTTCGGTTATGAACACGGCGAAGGTCCCGGCGTTCCTGCCTGGGGTGGCATAGTCACAGACTGGACCACAGCTACTTTTGATCTTTCCAGCTATATTGGCGAAACTGCTATGATTCGCTTTGCTTTTGCTTCCGACCCTGCTTACAGCACTATTGATCAACCCGATATGTTCGGATTTATGGTGGACGACATTTCCTTTGCTGGTTACACCAACAATGGCGTCGATGATGGGCAAATGGTTAGCAGCAGTCTTGTCCCTCTAGGCGGAGACCTGTGGCATATCGCTACTGAGCCGACTGCTCCGTCACCTACTCATGTGATGAAAAATCAGAATGACAATGGCACATACAACGATAATATGTTGAACTACTTGGTTAGCCCTCCCATCACTCTGCCATCCAGTGGTGACATTAGATGTGACTTCCAGATCATGGGAGATTTTTCCGATCCTGGAACCTTCCCGGAAATTGATTATTTCGGTTGGGAGATATCAATTGATGACGGTTTAACTTGGTTTGCCATGAGCAACCCCTATGGTGATCCTGAAGGCACCAACTATGTATATCCAGATGCGCCCACAGTATGGGCATCCATGGTGGAAAGCTATTCTCTTAGTGGAGACATCTCAGATTACGCTGGTGAAACCGTAAAATTCCGCTGGTATTTCCAGTCTAATAGCACTCCAGCAGTCGGAACCGGCATCATGATCGACGACTTTGTCATCTTAAATGATGTCTTTATCGCACCTCCGGAAAATCTTGTTGCTACAGTCGATGGAACCACAGTCAATCTGGAATGGTCGGAGCCTGGTAGCACACCTCCTCCTCCTTCAGATTTAGGAGATGACTTCGAGTCTTATAACGACTTTGCTCTGCAGTTTGGCGATTGGACCCTCTTTGATGGCGATCTTTCCCCAACCTACGGCTTCCAGGCGATCACCTTCCCCAATAGCGGAAGCGCTATGGCTTATTTGATCTTCAATCCCTCTGCTACCACTCCTCCCACCGAGGGTGCAGCAACTCATAGCGGGCAGAAGATGGCCGCCAGCTTTGCAGCAGTAACTCCTCCCAACAACGACTGGATGATCACCCCCCAGTTTACAGCCCAACCTGGAGATAATTTCACCTTCTGGGGCAAAAGCTTCGTGGCTGATTATGGTTTAGAACGCTTCAAAGTGGGCGTCTCGACCACCGGAACCAACCCTGCTGATTTCACAATCATCAGTGGTGCCAATTATGTCTCTGCTCCTGTAGCATGGACTCAATTTAGCTATAGCCTTGACAGCTACGCCGGTCAAGATATCTACGTTGGAATCCAATGCGTGTCAAACGACGCCTTCATCTTCTTTGTGGATGATGTAGCTATCCAAGGTGATGTTAAATTTGTAAATCAGAGCCCCCAGGTTCAGGAACTTCCTTTAAATACGATTACCAGAGCTCTGAATCCCGTAACTCCCGGTCCTGTCGAAGGTATCCCATCTGCAACTAGAGACCATCGCAATGTCAGTGGATACAGAATCTATCGTGATGATATCATGATTGACGAAGTAGCCAGCACCGTGACTCAATATACTGATATGAATGTCGAGGGAGGAATACACAGCTACTATGTGACCGCTATGTATGACGCAAATGAATCACTTGCGTCAAATACCGAGACCGTATTTATAATCCCCGATATGCATAGTGAAACATTCTTTGACGATGGCACTGCAGAAGAAGGTTTCACAGCCGGACCTTCAAATCGTATGGCAGTTCTGCACAACTGGCACAATGAACCAGTTACCCTCAAATGGGCAAAAGTTTATGTAGAACAACCTACCGGGGCATCCCTAGTTTTGCAGGTTTATGAAGTAGACCCCGAAACTAATCTTCCTGGTAACCAACTGCTTCAGATCCAATATCCTGGCTCCAACATTGTTCACGGTTGGAACTATATACCTTTCACAAACCCCATAGTCATCGAAAGTGGGAAGTTCTTCTTGGGCATCCTTGAACCTCCGAATGCTGTGTCTATCGGACTCGATACAGATAGCTCCGGTCATAGCTACACAAACATCGCAAATAGTGGTTGGACTCCTAAAGAAGACGGTGAGCTCATGGTTCGTGCAATCGTCTACACCG
This sequence comes from Candidatus Cloacimonadota bacterium, assembly GCA_030154085.1. Classification (GTDB taxonomy): domain Bacteria; phylum Cloacimonadota; class Cloacimonadia; order Cloacimonadales; family Cloacimonadaceae; genus UBA5456. The sequence continues at coordinate 82,209 of JASKKR010000002.1, forward strand.
GAACCGGCATTGGGGATGGTGTGACTCCTGCTCTGAAACTGAGCGCTACAAACTATCCTAATCCCTTCAACCCAACTACCACAATATCCTTTACCGTGCCTGAAAACGGCATGACCAAGGTTAGAATATTTAACCTCAAAGGACAATTGATAAACACCCTGGTGAACAGCGAACTGGCTGCTGGCAACCATACCATCAATTGGAATGGTACCGATGCGAGTGGACAAGCAGTTTCCAGCGGAGTATACTTCCTGCGCGTGGACAATAATAACAAATCCACGATGCGCAAGATGCTGCTCTCCAAATAATAAAAACCGTTAGATAAACATCATGCCCCTGCAGTTATGCAGGGGCATTTATTTATGCTGATCAAGACAAGAGGACAATTACGTTCAAATCCCGATTGGGATGTACAATGATCTTAGTATGGAACCATTTTTCACTACAGCAGGCATCATGGCGAGCAGCCCACAATAATGCACTTCACATCGCTGTAACTCCTTATTCTCTCGTTTCTTGCTCACTTCTCAAATGAGGAAGAAACGGGGAAGGCGTCAAGTGTCCATCTTTTGCAATCAGTTAGCTACTCGATTTAGTGAGAATAATAGGCTAAGCTTGACAGAAATTTACCCTCACATAAGTATGCATAAAAAGATTCATACCCTTTATTAGGGTGATGGGAAAACGATATGGCTTCTCACAAGGCATTAGATATTATCCTTTTGATCTTGGCTTTGTTGCTTAGTTTATTTGTAATAGCTTCGATAACGCAGCTGATCAGTGGTGGTGATATTCTTCAAACATTCACACAGATCACCGCCCAAACTATAAACATCATCTTTGCCATCACCATAGTCATGATCATAGTGGTACTAGTTTTGGAAAATTCCTCTCCAGTCCATACTCTGGCTTGGATCATGGTTTTGATATTCATCCCAGTAGTTGGTTTTATCTTTTACCTATTTTTTGGCAGAAATTGGCGCAAAATCAAGCTCTTCAATCGTAAAGCTATGCAAGACACAGAAGCTTTGAATATGCTGGCAGAGAGACATCCTCTGTTATCCAGCAACTTTCTAGAGCAAGGTCTGGAGCACAAGCTGCATCGTCTTTTGAAAAATAATAGCAAGGCGATCCTTACGATCCACAATGAGATAGAGCTTATCCACGATACCACTATGGCTTTTGATGCCATCTGTGCGGGAATTGAATCTGCTCGCCATTATGTATTTCTAGAATATTTTGCCATAGCTGCTGATAGCACCGGGCAATATCTAAAGAATCTACTTATCAAAAAAGCCAAAGCTGGAATCGAGATCCGTTTTATCTATGATGATATAGCATGTTGGAGATTGCCCCACAGTTTCAAAAATGAGCTCCGCGAGGCAGGAGTGAAATTTGTCCCTTTCATGCCAGTATGGATCCCTCTGCTCAATAGCAGAATGAATTATCGCAACCACCGCAAGCTGGTGATAGTAGATGGAGCAAAGGCATATCTTGGTGGACTCAATATCGGAGATAAATATCTGGGGAAGGACCCCTACTATGGTCATTGGCGAGATTCCCTCGCAATCATTGAAGGCGAAAGTGTGCTGAGCTTGTTGGCAATCTTTATAGCAGACTGGTATTTTGTAAGCAAAGAGCGTCTCTTTGATCCCCAGAGTTTGGATAGATATACTAGTACTGATCAATGTCGCAATATAGAGCACATCTCTCCAGTTCAGGTAGTAGCCAGTGGACCTGATACACATCATGCCAATATCATGCAATTGTATTTTTCTGCAATAGCCAATGCTGACCATTTGATCAGAATCAATACCCCCTATCTGATACTCAATGATGCGCTGCTCATGGCACTTAAGACGGCTGCTATCAGCGGAGTCAAAGTGCAAATCATCCTGCCATCCAAAGTTGATCACTGGATAGTCTTTTGGGGTTCACGCTCCTATTTTCAAGAGCTTTTGGAAGTCGGAGTGGAAATCTATGAATATATGCGTGGTTTTATGCATGCCAAGATTTTGATCGTGGATGAGGAAATCTTGGGACTGGGTACTGCCAACATGGATCTACGCAGTTTCAATCACAATTTTGAGCTCATGGCATTGGCATATGACGATTCTCTTGTAGATAAAGCTAGCAAAGCCTTTGACGAAGATCTGACCTATTCTCGCCAGATAAACTTGGAAGAATTTGAAAAACGTAACCTACTTCAGCGTAGCAAAGAATCTCTTTGTAGGCTTTTTTCGCCACTATTATAAGGAATACTATGCAAATCATCAATCTAAGCTTTGATCAAGACCTCCAAGCAAGAGCATTGGAAGAAATCACTGAGCATACCATCTTGGTCTTTCCGACCAGAATATCGGCACAAAAGGCACGTTTGGACTATGAAAAGCACTGGCATTTTGAAGAGCTTATCTTTTGTAGTATTGAAAATTTTAAGGATATACTGCTGAGTGTGGAAACTCCCTTTTTGGAAGAGGAAAAACGGCTTCTTACTCTCTACCAGGTGCTTACACCCCAGCAAAAAGAATACTTTCACATTACAGATTACTCTCTCATGGTGGAATGGGGGCAACACTTTTTTCAATTTATGCAAGAATTCTGCGAAGCCGGTTTTGACGTGCTCAAGTTCAAAGACATTCTGCTGGATACCCAGCTCAACCTCAAAGAATGGCAAGAAAAGCATATAGCACATCTATTTGAAATAACAGTTAATTATCATCGCCGCCTACAGGATTTGGGCTTTACTGATCGAATCTTTGAATATGAATCTCCTCAAACTGATCTCCCCTATCAAGGCTATCGGATTATCTTCGTAAATCAATATTACTACAGCAAGCTCGAGACAAATCTGATCAATAGCTGCGCTCATGCCAATGAAATCATAATCATCTATCACGGAGCTACATCCGATATAGAAAACTGGCCTACGACGCAGTTTGATCTACAGCATAGCTTTGATAATCTGCCCAGCAAGCCTGTGGTCAAGATCTATGAATCCAGCGCTGAAGACCAACATGCCATGGCTTGTGCCGCCAGGATACCCTGTATGAAACCAGGAGTTATTATCGATCCCACCTTCCATAATCAACCCTATTCGGGCTTTTTTGATGTTGTGGATGTCCAGAGACCACTACCGATCACTCAGAGTGCATACTTTGCCTATTTGGCATTTCTGCGAGAATTGCTTGAAAGTCAGCTAAACCACCCCGGCTACATCCCTCTACGTTTGATAATACGCCGTTTGCGCGATCCACAAATAGCTCAGACGATCAACCCCGCTTGGCAAAGAGAGGATCAATTTAAACTCATGCAACAGCTTTTTGAGCTCAGTGGTAACGGAATATTATATCTCGATCTCGAACCAGAAGACCAATTTGGAGAACAACCAAAGTATCTTGTCACAATGGATCTCTGTTGCAAACTCTTTGCCTTAGTCAAAAAGATCTTGAAAATCCGCAGTATTGAGGATCTCATTCAGCTTTTTTCCGATGAGTTGGATCCTCAGAATATAGGTAATCACCAGGAGTTAACTAAGACAAACCTCTTGCCCAGAGTCTTCACTGCGCTGGCAAATTTTGCAGCTATAGAAAAGCTGGGCGTGGTCAATGACTGGGAAAAAATCTTTGTTGAGCCCGGGATAGGTATATTTGGGCTCTGGTTGGACTTTCTCAAATCCCAAGGGCTCAGATATGAGGCACCCCTTTCAAACTCAACCTGGGAAATAAGCAATTTGCTTGATGCACGCAATCGCTGTTTTGACTATCCAGTCTTCTTACAGATGGAGGAAGGAATCATGCCTAAATCACCTGATGCTATTTGGCTGCTTAATGAAACTCAGCGACGCCATCTGGGTATGATCTCCTATGATGATATCCGGGATTGGGAGCGCTACTATTTCTTCCGTCTTGTCCTCTGTGCCAAAGAAGTGACGATATTTTGCTATCAAAATCAAGAAAAAAACATCAATGTAAGCAGTTTTGTGGGAGAGCTTAGTCATCTCTACGCTGAAGAAGCCCAACTATTTACCTACGAAAAGATCGCCAAGATCGCTAATTCACAGCTTTTTGCCAACTATGCCATGGATAGTAATCTTAAAAAGTATAGAAGCCAGAAGTTGACTGCTGACTTCTTCTGCTTGCCGGTAGAGCCTCAAAAGGATTTTGGCAAAAATCATGAGATATCCCAAACCAGCTATGATCTAAAGATGCTCTGTGAGAATCCCTTTGCTTGGTACATCAGCTCACTTCGCGAGATCAAGCCTAAGATCGTGGAACTGGAAGAGACCATTAGTCCTCCCCTCTTTGGCAATCTGATGCATAAATTCTTTAACGAGATCCTTGGCAAAAAACCGAGTCACCATAAGGATCTCAGCAAGATCAGATCTATATTCGAAGATCATTCAACCCTCACTCATAAACTCCAAGAGATCATCAATAGACCAGAATATAATTACAAAATTCCCAAAAACCACAATGCCAAATATCTCAAAACAATCATCAGCCCCCGATTGGCAGATTCTCTACAGGAATTTTATAAACGTTTTTTGAGTTGGTATCTAAAAGACTCTGAGTTTACACTGATTCCTGAAGAAGAATATATGACATATAAAGAAGAGCACTATCAGATCTTAACAATTGTCAAGCACGACAACGTGGAATATACAGTCAAGATTCGCGGTAAAGCAGATCTGCGCATTGAAACTCCATCCATCCGCATAATCGTAGATTTTAAAACAGGTCGCGCCACAGAAGATCAATTAATTTTCTATGAATATTTCTATTACTTAATCTCGGATATGCAACTAAAAGAAAGGCTTAGATCCTACATTTGGCAGATCTTGGATATGAGCATAGATCCCTGTAGTAAAAAAGTCCCTGCCAGTCGCGATGGATACCCACAAAAAATTGCTAATGCCTTGCAATCCTGCCTTGAGAATGGCTACATGATCGCTCAGAAAAGCCAGGGAAAACTCACTCTGCAATCAATCAGCCGCAGTGATCTCTGGATAAACACAGGAGAAACAAATGAGATTTGAAAATCGGATCATATCTGCCAGTGCTGGTACCGGAAAGACTTACAGACTATCTGTGGAATATATCTGCCTGCTGCTCAAGTATTATTCTCATCCTGATTTCAACCCGGATTCAATCTTGGTGATTACTTTCACTCGCAAAGCATGCTCCGAGATTCGAGAACGCATTATCTCGCATATGCAAGAGCTGATTCAATGCCAAAATAAAGAGTTGCTCACCAGCATTCGCCACTACATCCCGGGGGATCCTGATACCCTAAGCATTGACGAAGAAAACAAGCTCCGCTCAGTACAGCTTAAAATCGAAGCAGACAACCGGAACCTCCAAGTGATGACAATTGATAGCTACATCAGCAGCATATTCCGTAATATCGTGCGTCCCCTGAAAAGCATTGATAGCTACAGCTTAGAAAAGAATGCTGAATCGAAGCGCATACCCGATCTGATGGAACATCTTTTGCAGCCAAATTTCATGAAGATGCTGGACCAAATCCTGAGTCGTAAGGTCAAACGCAGCATGGACGATTATGTCCCTCTCTTTAAAGGAATGATCACCAACCGTTGGATATACTATCTGATCAGAAATAATGCTGAGCATCATCCATCTCCACAAGATCCCCGCCAATATGACTTCCCCAAAAGATTGAGTATACTGATCAACTTTATCCAGCAAAATCTATCTAAACCGGGGAAGAAAAATTTCCTGCACTGCTTCAAGAGCGCTTTTAGAGATCTCTTTACTCAGGATGAACTTGAGCCAAATGAGATCACTCAACAGATCATAAGGATGTGCAGCAACTCCTCAGACGCCATGCGTGTTCTACACGTGTTCCAAAAAGAACCGATCTGCAACAAACCTGATCTGCTTAAAGAGATGTATCCTGAGGTCGTTGAGCTGCAAAATAGTACTCTGAACGCATTAGGTGAAATGCTTTACTATGACTATTTCCTGGCAGAGCAAGAAGAGATTTTGGAGCTTTGGGAGACTGTCTTAACTGAATATGACAGATTAATATATCGCTATAAGAATTTTGCCTATCATGATATTAGTTGGTTTACGTTTGAAACACTCTTTAGCCCAGATCCTCCCCTCTTTAAGATGGAAGAAGCATCAGAAGCTACAGAGTTCTATGCTTTTCTAAGTCATCGCAGCCGCTTTATGCTAATAGATGAATTTCAAGATACTTCGCTTTTGCAATTTAAGATCCTCTTGCCTATTATGGAAGAGATCTCAAGTGGATACGGTAGCAAGGACTTCGGAGGCGTAGTGATAGTTGGGGACGAGAAGCAATCCATCTTTGGTTGGCGTGGAGGCGAGCGTGACCTACTGCTCAATCTAAGAGATATTATCCCCAGCTTGGGAAATGTGGAAATAGAAAAACTGAGTCATTCTTATAGAGCCGGGGCAGACATGATTGACTTCGTTAATAGCATTTTCTCTAATAAAGTGCTACATGAGCATCTGGCAAAGCAAGACATGACCTGGGACTACTCGGAGGTGCAATCCGCTCTGGGCAATGTTCCCGGTTCTCTCGAATATAAGATCATGGGATATAATAAGAACGCTGGAGAGAAACCGCTGATCTATCAGAGCTTTTTGCAGGATATGATACTACCAGCTTTAGCCAAAACCTCCACTGAATCCGTGGCTGTCCTTTGCCGCACAAACAAACAGCTTGCTGATTTACAAATGCTATTGGAAGGAGAAAATAAGAGATCCATATTTCAACCCAGTGCCCCGATCACAATGCATCATCTTGTAGCTCCCTTAATCTCTTGGATGAGATATGTAGCATATGGTGACTACATGGACCTTCTCACAGTTTTACGCTCCGATTACCTATTAATATCTTCCAAATGCCTCAAAGAGATCGTGGACACAATATACACTTTTGAAAGACAAAAATCGGCACCGCTTCAAGATTTGTCTTTTGAAAAGATAGAAGTGGCAAATGAGCTTTTCAACTTAGCACAAAAGCAAAAGGATTTGCCTCCATCTGTGATTCTACAACAAACGATTCAAGCGTTGCTTATCCAGCCAGAAGAGATCCCGGAAAGGGACTATCTGAATCTGCATGCCTTCTTGCAAATCGCGCGTGATTGGGAACTAAACCATGCCAAAGATGGGCTTTATGTTGCCGAATTCCTGGATTATCTGATTGAGAACCAGGAGCAAGAGGATTTTACTCAAGTTAGTGACGAAAATAGTGAAGGCATTCAGATGTTGAGCATCCACAAATCCAAAGGATTGCAATTTGACAGTGTCTTTATCTTCTATGATATGGATAACTCTGGACACTCTCAGGAAAGATTGTATCAAGCTCTGGACTTTGGCGATTCCGGTTTTAGAAATGTCTCCCAATATGCTTTGAGCTATCACTATGAGAAGATCCTGCCCCATTCCCCTTTGGCAGATCTATACTCCAAAAGGCAAAAAGCAGAACTTTTGGAAGAACTGAATACTTTGTATGTAGCTTTCACTCGCGCCAAAAAGAATCTGCATATCTTCTTTGCCTATCCCTCCAAGAAGGATTGGGGAGATTATTATGACAATCTGACTAATAACGGAACTGCGAAATTGCCCCATGTTATCGCCGAATGTCTCCATCAATATTTCGCTCTGTTCCCACAAGATGAGAAAGGAGTGTATCACAAAATAAGCGAATATCCTGTATCTGAAGAAACTGAATATACAGTCACCGACAGCAAAACAAGCACGGAAATTAAACTAAAACCGCCAATCTATCGCCAACTGAATCTTGCCGCTTTAGCCGATTATCCTCTGCCAGAAGGGATCTCCTTCAAAGAAGTGTATCTGGACAATCGCCAAGCACTCTGGGGAGACATCGCCCACTACTATCTCAGCTTCATCAAGCGTGATCTTCCGGACGAACACAACATGGCAACTCGGCAATCTATCTCTCGCTATGGATCTTTAGTACCCAAAGCCAAACTGGAAGAACTTTTTATATCTATACGAACAGCTTTGATGGAACACAGTTATCTTTTCAGCCCTGATTTTGATAAGATTTATTGTGAGTTGGAGATAGGATCCCATAGAATTGACAGGCTAATGATTGATAGCAAGGCAATGCTTGTTGTGATCGTCGATTATAAGACCGGTTACATCTATGAGCAGGATCAATTGGACATCTATCAGGCAGAACTCATGAAGCTGCCTGCCTTGCAAGGATATGCTTGGGAAAAGCGCTATGTGATGCTATCACTCTGAGCTGAGCATGGATTAGACTGCACGCTTTAATTCATTATCTCAGATCCTGAGCCCCACAAGAAATCAAGCTTTCAAAGTCCAGTGCCGTCAGAATAAGTTAGCGGAATTGCGCTTGACAGATTCCCGCTTGTAAAAGCTCATGATATCATATTAATGACATTTACTATGAGGTATAAATGCGATACAGATCCTATCTGCTGATATTTTGGCTCCTGCTTGTTACCGTTACTGCCTGTCAAAAGGACAGTCCCCCGGTCGCGGATCGCTATGTGGTAATATCCCCTGAGATCGCCGAGATCATCAGCGCTTTAGGCGCAAGTGACCGGATCGTTGGGATCAGCGCGGAATGCAACTTCTCAGAAGAGATGCAGGGCAAAGAGATCGTAGGAAACTTCGGCGCTATCAATATGGAAAAAGTTCTGGCCTTGGCTCCGGACATCGTCTTCACTTCTGCCTTAGAACAAGAAAGCATAGCCTATGATCTGCGTAAGCTTGGCTTACATGTAGAAAGTTCCTATCCCAAAAGCTTAGATGAAATGCTTAAGGAGATCGTCCGTATCGGAGGCATCATTGATCTTGAAGAAGAAGCGCATCTCTTAGCTGACTCCCTATCCAAAGAGATTGCCAAAATCAAAGCCACCTCCGCAGGACTTTCTCGCCCCAGAGTCTATCTGGAAATATATCGGGATCCCATTATGAGCGTATCCGATAATTCTTTCGTGGGAGAGTTAATAGAAACTGCCGGTGGTGACAATATCTTCGAGAACTTGGAACGCGACTATTCCCGAGTCAAAGCCGAAGACGTCATCCAAATGATGCCCGATATCATGATATGCTATTCGCATGACAGCCTGCAAAACATCCTTGCGCGTAAGGGATGGTCACGGATTCCAGCCATTAGTAATCAAATGATCTTTTTTGAGGAAGATATCGATCCGGATCTGATCCAGCGCGCCGGTCCTCGCTGCATAGATGGTATGCACAGGTTAGCAGAACTCTATGAGATCTGGCGCAACACACAATGACAAGAAGAAGAATTTATAGCATCATTCTCTCTATCGCGGGCATCGGAATGGTTCTGCTTTATCTTTTTTGGGGCAACCCCAATAGCAATATCCTTTGGCAAGTCCGTTTCCCCCGGATGCTGCTCACCTTAATCTCGGGCATGAGCTTGGCAGCCATAGGCAGTGTCTATCAGCTTATGTTGGCCAACCCTCTGGCAGAGCCATATGTCCTGGGCATTTCCTCTGGATCAGCCTTTGGTAGTATCCTCATGGCAAGCTTGGGACTCTTGGTTCTGATGCCACTTGGCGGCTTCATCGGTGCCATTCTCACCATGCTCTTAGTGTGGAGATTGGCACAAAAGCATGGTGCTTTTGATCGAAGTAGATTGATCATCGCCGGCGTGATTGTAGGGATGTTTTTTTCATCCGGGATCTCACTGATGATGTATCTCAGGCGTGAGGACACTGTCCTGATCCTTAACACCTTGATGGGTAATCTGGGGCGCATCTTTAGCTACAGTGAATACCGCATCTTTTTGGCACTCAGTGGAATTGTGCTTCTACTGCTCTTCTGGCTTTATCTCAAAAGCAGAGCCTTGGACATCATGAGCTCGGGAGATATCTATGCCACCAGCGTGGGTATCAATGTACACCGCCTGCGTAGGGAAATATTTGTAGTGAGCTCTTTGATCGTGGGGATCGTGGTCTCATATGCTGGTATCATAGGTTTTGTAGGGCTTATAACACCCCATATCATTCGCCTTTTGGGTTATACAACCCAAAAAAAGATCTTTCCTGCTAGCCTTTTATTTGGCGCAGGATTTCTTTTGGCAGCAGATTTTCTTGCCAAGAACGTTAGCGGAATCGAACTCCCGGTTGGCGTAATCACCGCTGCTATCGGCTGCCCATTTTTCATATACCTTCTCTTGCGTCGATGATAAAGATATTGACACAATATACAAGTTATGTTTTTTTACTCGTATAAAGGAGCATCATATATTCATGTTAACAGAGAGTGTCAACTTGGTCATGCATCAGCTGCTGTTGATGTCGCGAGATCCAGTGCTTTATCTAGCCATAGATGAAACAAGCGGCGGCTTTTCTCAAGAAGAAGCCTTGACCATCTCCGTAGCTAAAGCATCTGCACTAAACTCCATATATCGCCTCAAGGAAGCTTTGAAAATAGCACTTGATCTGGATAAAAAACTAAAAAATGAAGAATTGCAAGTCCTGGAAATATTCAATCTCTTCACGATCATTTCTATATACAATAAAATGGGCAACAAAGAATGCTCCAAAAGCTATACTGACGAAGCCTATATCCGTGCTCAAGGCACTCAAGACATGATACTCAAAACCCTCGCTGAGACCTATAATATCGCCATTATGCAACTCGACCCCACTCAGATTAATCCTCTGATCGAGGATGCTTATCAAAAAATTACCTATACCGAACATCCCTATTTTCGCCTCTGTATGCTCTCTAGACTTGGCAAAATCCATGAAGACCTATCCCAATTCAATAAAGCTCAAGATTACTTTAGCACCGCCTATGAACTGAGCATTCAACATCAGATGAGCGTAATGTCGCTCAAACTCTGCATTGCCTTGATCCGAAACTGTGCTGCTCTTGGTAAGCATGAAATGGCAGAACACTTCTTTGCTATGGCACAGCACCTAATCGCCCAACTCAGACTCCCAATATTTGAACTTGAACTGAATCTGGACTATGGCTTGCTCAAAAAATCCACAGGAGACTACCAAGCTGCGGTGCTCTTCTTTAATAAAAGCCTCCATGCTGCTCAGAAAAATCAACTTGATCTCCCACTTTTAGAATTTACTGTGCTCAGTAACTTGGCAGACTGTTTGAACCACATGGGACAAAGAGAACAAGCACTATCATATCAATTGGATGCAGAAAACCTACTTGCCGGCAAAGGATTTCTGGAGATGGAGATAGCACTGAGCACTCGTATCGCCGATACTCTGATTGCAGATGCTAAATGGGACGAAGCTATTCGCCGTCTTAAGGAAGCCACTAGCTACTACCGGCAAAATAACAAAATCCCTGAATTGATGCAAACTATGCGTAGCATGGCAGAATTCTTCCACCAAAAAAACGACTACCAAGAAGGCTTTGCCGTGCTCTCTGAGCTGGATAAACTCAACCAAAAATACATCCAAGATCTGCGTAATAGTTATAGCAAAGTCAGCGATCAAAAGCTCAATGATATCATCAACGAATCGAAGACTCTCCACGCTAAATATGAAAACCTCCTCAACGAAGTAGTCAAACGGCAATCCACCCGTTTTATTGGCAATTCAAAATCGGCAAAGCGTGTCATAGATAGCGCTATCCTCGCTTCCATGCACCGCGAAGCGAATGTCCTCATCACCGGACCAAGCGGAACAGGCAAGGAAATCTTGGCACAGATGATCCACTACAGCTCTCCCCAAAAAAATGAACCCTTTGTTCCAGTCAACTGCGCCGCCATCTCTGCTTCCCTTTTTGACGTGTATTTCTTTGGAGCTGCCGCCGGGCAGTTCACCGGATCTACCAAAGAGCGCAAAGGATTTTTCGAGATTGCCTCCGGAGGCACAATCTTCATAGATGAAATCTCAGAATTGCCCATGGATTTTCAAGCAAAGCTACTCCACGCGTTGGATACTAAAAGCTTTAGACCTGTGGGCAAAGACAGCATCTTGCCCTTAGATTGCAAGATCATCGCTTCCACCCAAAAAGATACCCTGCAAATGCTGGCTAATAATGAATTTCGTCTGGACCTCCTGCATCGATTAAACACACTGGAGATCTCCATCCCACCGCTAAGAGAACGGATGGAAGATATCCCACTTTTGGTGGAATACTTCTCTCGCATTTTTGCCAGAGAGACAAATAAGCGCCTTCCCCAGATCAAAGACTCCTTTTTTAACAGACTCAATGAATATGACTTCCCAGGTAATGTCAGGGAACTCAAAAACATCATTGAAAGAATATTTATCCTCTATTATGAACCCATCTGGACTGCTGATATCTTAGACAATATCAATGTGTTCAGACACGACCATCAACTGCGTGGGAAACTCCTTGACCACAATATCAAAGATCTGGATCGAGAACGCATCATTGAAGCGCTTGCTAAGACCGGAGGCAAACAAAAAACAGCTGCCAAACTCCTCAACATGAGCGAATCTACCCTCTGCCGTAAGATTAAGAAATATAATTTAAAATAGCAAATCGGGTATTTTCTAGATAGCTGCAAGCGGTCACTTTTTCAGGTGCTTAAATAAATCAGTTGACTAAATATGTTTTATTGAAATTATGGAGTTCTCAGAATATTATTAATTGGAAGTACCATGTTAAAAGCCAAAATCTTTGTTCAGCTCAAACCAAGCGTGTTGGATCCTCAGGGAAAAGCAGTAACCAATTCTCTCCACAATCTTGGCTTTGACAAAGTGTTACAAACACGCATCAGCAAATACATAGAGATAAATTTTGATTCAGACGACCGTGAGGATGTCTCACGCCAGACTACAAAGATCTGTGATAGTCTATTAGCAAATCCAAATACCGAGACCTACCACTTTGAACTCGAGGAGATCAAATCTTGAAAGTCCGCGTGATCACTTTCCCGGGTTCAAATTGCGATCATGACGCCTTTGAGGTATTCTCCGAGCGCGGTCATGAAACGAGGATGATCTGGCACAAAGACCACTCCTTAGAAGATCCGGATCTCGTCATCCTCCCCGGTGGATTTTCCTATGGTGACTACCTGCGCTGTGGTGCTTTGGCGCGTTTTTCTCCGATCGTGACAGAAGTTATTAGCTTTGCCCAGAAAGGCGGCTTAGTGATGGGCATATGCAATGGGTTCCAAGTGCTCACAGAGACCGGGCTCCTCCCTGGTGCTTTGATGATGAATTCGACCTTGCGATTTATCTGCTCCCATCAATATCTGCGTGTGGAAAGTTCAAACAGCCCCTTTACTTTTAAAATAAATCCCGGTAGCATTCTGGATATACCAATCGCCCATAAAGAGGGCAATTTTTTTATCGATCCTGATGGACTCAAATCCCTACAGGACAATGATCAGATTCTCTTTCGCTATTGCAATCACGATGGGATAGTCTCTGCCAAGACCAATCCCAATGGCTCGATTGATAGCATCGCCGGAATCGTAAACCGCAGCAGAAACGTCTTGGGGATGATGCCTCATCCTGAACGTAGTGCCACAGACAGCGTTTGCAGCCAAGATGGCAAGCAAATCTTTAGCGCGCTTGAAAGATACTTTACCGGCAGCGCTTGATCTCCTGATCCCGCCGGCGTGCCTGAGCTGCAATGCCAAGCTTAAAGCCCCCGTGCGTTTCCTATGTGAGGATTGTGCACAGAGCATCACTCTTGTTCGGGAACCCTTTTGCCCAAAATGTGGATCCGACATTTCCATAGGTTTTTGCCAAAATTGCCTGCAAACCGATTTCGTGTTTGAATTGTCTCGCAGTGCAGTGATCTATGAAGGATGCATCACACAGGTTATTCACAAATTTAAATACAATGGCTATTCCTCTTTGGGAGTATTTTTAGCGCAGTTCCTTTTTGAAGCTGTGCAGCTATATCCAGAATTTGAGGACTATCCTTTGGTAATGGCTGTGCCTCTTCACCGGGTTCGCAAGCGTGAGCGAGGCTTCAATCAAAGTGAGATCCTTGCCAAAAATTTGGCAAAACTTAGCGGTAAGCGTTATATCAGCCCGCTTTGCCGTCGGCGTTATACCAGAAGCCAAACTCTGCTCGATCACAATAAGAGGTTGACAAATACAGCTGGTGCTTTCAAGGTAAAAAAGAGCGATGAAGTTCTTGACAAAAAGATCATCGTGATCGATGATGTGTTCACCACGGGTAGCACCCTCAACGAGATTAGCCGCGAGCTCTATAAAGCAGGCGCTCAAAAGGTGGCTTGCCTTACCCTTTCTCGCGCAGGATAGAAATTGATTTATGAATTATAAATACCAAGGAATCATAACCGAAATCAGCGAAGAAGAAGCTCAGCAAATGATTGAGAAGGTAGCTCGTTTCATCGTGACACGACACCTTGCTCCGGCAGGAATCCTTGCCATCGAATCTTTGCATCCCCTTCACAGCTTGGGGACCCAAGCACTATATTTTATTATGCCATTTGCCGAGATCATCTTTGACAGCGCAAAATATCAGAGATTTGCGTTGATGATCCAAAAGGAAGAAAACATCAAAGCTTTGGTTAAACGCATTGATGAACTGGACGAAGAGCTCAATGAAGAGCGCCGAGCCCAGGCACGGCTGAAAAAGAAACGCCGTAAAGCCAAGTTTAAAGCTGCAGTTGCCCGAATTTTTAGAAAACATAAAAGCTGAATAAGCGGAGGATATATGCAATACGACGAAAAACGCCTTACCCGCATCGTTGCTACTGACTGTGGTAGCACTACGACCAAGGCGATCTTAATCGAATTTGTAGACGGAGAATACCGTCAGACTATCCGTGGCGAAGCTCCCACCACTGTGGAAGCGCCACTGAATGACGTCACCAAAGGTGTAATCAATGCCACATCTGAGATGGAAGAACTGGCACGATTGAAGTACAATAATCCTAATATCAAGTTTATGGAAGATGGCAAATTCATAATCCCACGCAATGGCGACATCGGCGTGGATGCCTACGTTTCCACCTCTTCTGCTGGCGGTGGTTTGCAGATGATGGTAACCGGTGTAGTGGCTTCTATGACGGGGGAAAGTGCCGAACGAGCTGCTTTGGGAGCGGGAGCCATCGTGATGGATCTGATCACCAGTAATGACAAACGCATGAATCATGAAAAAATCGAGCGTATCCGGCATCTACGCCCAGATATGATCCTCATGGCAGGCGGAGAAGATGGTGGCACCATCAAACATGTGGTCGAAATGGCTGAATTAGTCGCTGCTGCAGACCCCAAACCCCGCCTGGGCTCATCCTACAAACTCCCCGTGATTTATGCCGGTAACAAAGAAGCTGTCGACGAGATCAAGAAAACCCTTGCCGATAAAGTAAACCTCATTGTCACCGAGAACTTGCGTCCCAAACTGGAGACTGAGAACCTCGGTCCAGCCCGTGACAAGATCCATGATATTTTCATGGAACACGTGATGCAACAAGCTCCTGGCTACAACAAGCTTCTGCAATGGACTCAAGGTCCAGACCATAAGCAAGTGCCGATCATGCCCACCCCCGCAGCCGTGGGAAATATCATGCAGACCATCGCGAAAAACGATCAAATCGAAGTAGTGGGCGTAGATATTGGCGGAGCTACTACAGACGTCTTTTCTGTGTTCACTGAAGATTATATTTTCAACCGTACCGTGAGCGCAAATCTCGGTATGAGCTATAGTATTTCAAACGTACTTGCATCCAGCGGACTTGCCAATATCATGCGCTGGGTCCCCTTCTCAATCGACGAAGGTGAACTACGCAATATGATCAAAAACAAGATGATCCGTCCCACGACCATCCCTTCCCTCTTGGAAGAATTGGTGCTGGAACAAGCTATCGCCAAGGAAGCTCTGCGCCTAGCATTTGAACAGCATAAGGAATTTGCCAGCAGCCTCAAGGGAATGCAACGTCAGCGTGACATCTCAGAAGCTTTCAGCCAATCCACATCTGGTTTTACAATCGTGAATCTCATGACTTTAGACCTCTTAGTTGGCAGCGGTGGAGTTCTCTCTCATGCGCCCAGAAGGTACCAGACCGTGATGATGCTCATCGATGCCTTCCTTCCTGAAGGAATCACACGCTTGGCAGTTGACAGCATCTTTATGATGCCTCATCTGGGTGTGCTTTCTGAGATCAGCCCCAAAGCAGCTACCGAAGTCTTCCGTAAAGACTGTATGATATATCTGGGCACTTGTGTAGCCCCGGTTGGTAAAGGTAAATATGGCAAACCTGCGCTCTATGCCAAGTTGGAATTGCCGGATGGCAGCGTATTTGAAGAAGACATCCCCTTTGGTGAAATCCGCCTCATCCCTTGTGAAATCGGTAAAACCGCCAAAGCTACCCTCAAAACTCATGGCGGCTTAATACTCGACGCTCAGAAAGCCAAAGAACTTTCGGTCGAACTCCATGGCGGGGTTGTGGGAATCGTTTTGGATACTAGAGGTCGCCAGCCCTTCAACCTTCCCACTGATAACACCGAACGCATCAAATACCTCAAAAAGTGGATGCGCGAACTCAAAGCCTACCCCGAAGAAATCTTGGTATAGGAGGATAGAATGGGACAAGCATATTCTGCCGGATTAACCGTAACTGATAGCATCATCTTGCGCAAAGAACGCATATTACCCCTCAAAGGTCAAGTCTTAGTAACCAAAGGCACTAAAGTCAAGGGCGAAGACGTAGTAGCCGAGACCCTCCTACCCGGAAAAGTTCTGCCATTTAACCTTGCTAATAAACTCGGCGTGACCCCCTCTCAGCTCGAGAAGTATATTAAGATCAAACCCGGAGATAAGATCACCAAAAAGACCATCCTCGCTGAGAACTCCGGACTCCTTGGACTCGGAATATTCAAAAGCGAAGTACGCTCACCCATCGAAGGCGAAGTAGAAAATATATCCACCGTCACCGGACAGGTTCTCCTCCGCGAACCCAGAATCCCGGTCCAAGTCAAAGCCTTCATTGATGGTATCGTAACTGAAGTACGCCCCGAAGAAGGCGTCGTGATCGAAAATAAAAGCGCTTATATCCAAGGTATCTTTGGCATCGGTGACGAAATCACCGGTGAAATAAAAGTGCTGGTAAGCACCCCTGATGAAGAACTTAATGCCGGAAAGATCGACGAAAGTTGCAGAGATAAAATCATTGTCGCTGGCAGCTTTATTCCCTTCCACGTCATCGAAATCGCCAAAAAACATGGCGTTCGCGCCATTATCACCGGAGGAATCGACGACCAAGATATAAAAAAACTTCTCGGATACGATATCGGAGTGGCTATCACAGGTCACGAAAATATTGGACTCACGATCATCTGCACCGAAGGCTTTGGTAAGATCACCATGGCAAGAAAAACCTTCCATCTGCTCCAACGCTTTGATGGCAAGAAAGCCTCCGTGCACGGTCACACCCAGATTCGCGCTGGTGTGATTCGCCCTGAAATCATCATCCCGTTAGAATTTGATGAAAAGGAATTAATCTCAAAAGAGGTTACCATGCCCGTCCTCGAAATCGGCACTACAGTGCGCATCATACGTCAGCCACACTTCGGCAGCATAGCCAAAGTGACAGCATTGCCAGAAGAGCTCACCAAAGTGGAATCTGAAACCTTGGTCCGCATTCTCGAAGCCGAAATGGAAGATGGCACCAAAATCATTATTCCCAGGGCTAATGTTGAAGTAATCGAATCCTAAGCCCACCCAAGACGTGTTGCATAAAAAAGCCGCTTATAAAGCGGCTTTTTTGCAATTTTAATAAACTACCGTTCCTTGCTTGCAAAGCTCATGATTGCAAGCGATAAATTCTATTAAGTGCTTTGAATATTCAGAGTAATAAAGTGAAACCCTATCCCATATAGGTGATAAGTGAACAAAACTCCTTGTGCATTAAACCGAAACAACCTATACGTTGGGTAAAATTACTATCCGATTTCAGGGGATTGTGTACTGCTGTTTATGCGACTGATCAATAAACAAGCTCAAACGTATAATAAAGTAAAGAAAAATGAATTATTTTTCTTGACAGCTTCTTAAACAACAGATATCTGTCGTTGAAGAAGATAGTAAGTACCTATAAAAATTGTACTGTTTAGCTTGGGAAACGAAGGAGAAGTTATGATTTATGTATATTGTGCTCGGCACAGCTATTTATATTATAGAGGCAGAGTCACAATCTATGCAACTGCAGCTATCTCTTTTTATGATCCCAGCCAGAATCCGAATAAACAAGGTTTAATAAATTTAAGTTGTCCTTCGTCAGATTACCATAAACTCACCTGTTAATAAATAATCATCGCACATTATTATAAGGAACTGTGCGTTTATGGGAAAGGACGAAGATCCGACTTCATGCTAATCAGAGTGGTTCTAATGCTGCTCAGAGAAAATTGAGGTTAAAAGCAGATTGCTTTAACCGAGAGGATGTTTATGCATTAGAACAAGGCTGTTTTGATTAGCTAAGCAAAAAACTAAAGAATCTCGCTTAGAAGGAGAACTTTAATGAAAAGAATAACTCTGATTCTGACCCTGTGTATCATAGCCAGCATATCAGCTGCCTTGATCTCGGATTATTATGGACCCCCCGTAGCCTCAGAAGGCACATATACAGAAATTACCGGAAACGATCCCGATGGCTTTGATGGTAATGTAACCGATGAAGAACTGAGTTGGGCCATCCCTTTGGGCTTTACCTTTAACTATTGTGGTGTAGATTATACCCAAGCCAAGCTATCGACCAATGGATATCTGGCTATGGGTACTGACCACGAATGGTTTTACTCTTATGAAAACGAACTGTCATCTACAAACTCACAATACTATCCTTTCATAGCCCCGCTTTGGGATGATCTGCAGTGTGATGATATGACCTATCTTACCACCGGCACAGCCCCTAATCGGGTATTTACCGCGCAATGGAAAAATGCCATGTGGGATTGGAATGGATCACCCGTACAGAACTTTCAATTGAAACTCTATGAAACTTCCAATAAGATCGAATTCATCTATGGTCCCTTGTCTACCCCCAATAACCCAAGCGCTACCATAGGAATCAACGTAGGACCTGGCGGTCCCGGAAATTTCTACAGCATTACTCCCGGAGCGACCATTACCTATTCTACAACTGTCGAAAATTCATCCATCAGTTCCATCACTTATCTCACTCCTGGCACGACTTATACTTTTGAGACCGCCCCGCCCCGGATCCCAGACCCGGCTGTGTTAGTATCCCCGGGAGATGGAGAAAGCTCGGTGCAAGTTAGTACTGATCTGATGTGGACAAGTGGCGGTGGCATCCCCACCGGATACAGGCTGTTTTTCGGTACTGATGGTGCCGGAACAACTCCTCCCACCACCATTGCCAATAATGTGGATTTGGGCAATGTAACCAGTTATGATCCGGCTACTGATCTTGATGCTAATACCACCTATTATTGGCAGGTTATTCCCTATAACGACTTAGGGTCTGCTTCCGATTGCCCGATCTGGTCCTTTACCACCAGCGGACTTCCCTTAAGAGGCGAGAAAACCATTGATCCGGCAGGTAGCGGTGCCGATAACTTCACGTCTTTCGCCGCCGCCATCACCGCCTTAAATAGTGTCGGCGTAGGTCAGGATGGTGTGATTTTCAACGTTCCTGCAGGTTTGACCTTCAATGAAACCGCATCGCTTCCTCCTATTACAACTACCGGTAGTGAAGCTAATCCCATTTCCTTTGTCAAATCCGGAACTGGGGCAAATCCAATCGTCACTGCTCCCGGCACTGCTGGCACAACCGATTATATCTTTAAATTGAATGGTGCAGATTACATTACTTTTGATGGAATCGATGTAAGCAACGCCACCGGCGCAACCAATATAGAATATGGCTATTGGCTAACTGACACGGGTACCAACGGTGGCAGCTCCCATAACGTAATCAAGAATTGCACCATCAATCTTGACCGCGCAAATAGCAATAGCAGCGCCGTCTATACTTTGGCTACCTATGCTCAGAATAACGACAACCTGTTCCAAAATATAACCGTGAACAATACCTACAACGGTATCTGGATTGCAGGAATGTCTTCTTTGGCGGATGAGAACAACGTAGTCGAAGGGTGCACATTCAATGACATAGCCCAGTATAACATCAAATTGGATTATCAGACTGGCATGCAGGTCTTTGACAACGTGGTCAACTACCCGAGCGCAGGTCCCATGGCAAGCTCGATGCGCGGACTCGATAGCTACGAATTATCTAATTCCTCCGTCTATAACAATACCTTCTCCGGCGGTAATGTAACTGGGATGCTGTACAACATATTCTGCAACGTGCCTGGAGAACTTGAGATTCACCACAACACCATCAGCGGGACCGTAACAACATCCACCTGGTGGCAGGGAATTTACATTAATCTTGCCAGCTGGGGAACCGTAAACCTCCATCATAATGAAATCCATGATATCCAAGCTGGGATGATTTTCTCGGGAATCTATACATTTCGTGGTTATAACTTGAATATCAACGATAATCAAGTCTATAACATCACCTGTGGCATGATCTTCCGTGGTCTTCACATCATCGAAAACGTTAGCCTCGATAGCCCATCGAATATCTATAATAACGTAGTTCACAATATAGAACTAACCGGGCAAGCTATGGAAATGGCAACTGGCATCAACGTTCAGGATCGATTTGCCAATGTTTACAATAACATGGTGTATGATCTTCGTTGCCCAAATTCGAACTTCTCTCCCTGGGATGGAAGTCCTCAGATCGCCGGAATTAGTCTCAAAGATATGCAAGCTTCACAAGGTGAAAGAGGCTATGTTTATAACAACACAGTCCTCCTGGACGCTCCTGGTGATCAAGACAATGCCTCGACAGCTTGTTTCTATACTTCCTTCTCCGGACCTGTAGATTTGAAGAACAATGTATTTGTGAACTTGAGCACTCCGGGCGCCAACGGGAAAACGGCTGCGTTCTGGAAAGCCGCTGCTACCTTCGATAACTTTGTAGCCACAATGGATAAGAACATCTACTACGCCGGAATCCCGGATTCAACTCATCTGATTTATTGTGACAGCGAAAACAGCGCCCAAACCTTGGCTGATTACCAAGCGCTGAATGTAGGGAAAGATCAGAATTCCTATACCGAAAATGTGCCCTTCATCAGTAATGTTGCTCCTTATGATCTGCACATAGATCCCACCGTGCCGACCTATGTGGAAAGCAATGGTATCTATCTGCCCACAGTGCTGATCGATGACATCGATGGTGATATTCGCAATAACCCCCCAGATCTTGGTGCTGATGAGGGTGACTTCACCGCATACACAGGGGGAGAGATCACTACTCCTGAAAATGTGACCATCATCCTCAATGGTGAAAATATCGAAATCAGTTGGGATGCAGTGGATGGCGCAGCAGGTTATTATATCTACGGGTCAGATGAAGTTTTGGCGGATACCCCATGGGGAACTCCTCTGATGACAGTGGATGCACCCAATACTTCTGCTGTACTTAGTCCCAGTTCACATCACAAATTCTATTACGTTACCGCTTTTGATTAAGTCATAAGCTAATGTATTAAATAGAGAATTTTAGTGCGGGTATCACCCCGGTTAAGATTCTCCAAATATAAAGAAGACCTCCTCCTGGAGGTCTTCTTTGTATCTCGTACAAACCAAATGGTAACAGTGCATTTGTGTTATCCCCTTGCTGCCTATCGGCAGCAAGCGAGAAAGTAAGTACGGCTTCACCCACAATTATAAGCTGGTCATGGGAACAGAATACTAACTATAATTGCTCTTCAGAACGCAGTTCACAAAGCTGTAACTCCTTATTTTCTCGTTTCTTGCTCACTTCTCAAATGAGGAAGAAACGGGGAAGGAAGCAAGTGCCCTACTTTTGCAAGCATTTAGCAAGGCTGGAATTCACCACAAAACTTCCTCTTGGAGGTGAGCTTATATCTGTAGATGCGGTCATTCTTTTGCACAAAATCCTCGGCTTAGATATCGGAATCTCATTTCATCAATACCATTTTGTGGCTAATGTTTTTACCTTCGCTGAACAAGCGATAGCTATAAATGCCGCTGGCAACTGCCATCCCACGCTCATCAGTACCATCCCAACTTATGGTATGTTCTCCAGCAGGCAAAGTGGCGTCAACAAGTTTTTTGACCAATTGTCCCTTAACGTTATAGATGCTGAGTTGAGTAGCTTGGGTTTTAGGTAGGGTAAAGCTGATTTGGGTGGTGGGATTGAAGGGATTTGGATAATTCTGGTTCAAAGTCATGACTTGAGGTGCAAAGAGCTCATAGGAGCTGATTGGGAGATCACATTCCACACGGATATCATCGATGTACCATCCTTCCCCACAAACATCATCATCACTACCAAACACGAAGCGGATTCTCACAGTGCCAGAGTAATCAGAGAGATCAAACACTGCTTCTGTCCAGTCAAAATTACCGGAATATACAGGAGTGCCCATACTGAAGGGAGAGATCGCACTATTATGGATAGAGTGGGAATAGCCACCTTCTGGTTCGATCAAGAACCATGCCGCACCGTTGACAGACATTTGCACATTGCCGCCATCCCAAGCTTGATTGGGCAGGGTGGCATGACTTTGAGCATCCATCTTGTGTTGGAATCTGAGTCTGCTATTCGGAGCTAATTCAATCTCCGGAGAGGTCAAAGCTCCATAAGCGCTGACGGAATATTCAGTTGGATATTGACCTCCGAACTTCATGGAATAAGACCCTCCCTCTGTGGAATTATCATCACTACTACGGTGCCACTGATTGATGAAATTCGGATGTAGAATCGCAAAATTCCAATCTTGCTGACCAGTCTCAAAATCATAGCTTAACATTCCGACATGGACGATGAAGCTTCCGCCCACTTCCGTACCACTATCCGCCCATAGCAAATAGTCTATAAAAATATCCGAACCCAATTCTGATTGCGGAGAGATGCTAAGAGAGAAAGCATCCTCAAGCTGGATTGTTTCCCCTGCTGCCAAAAGTGGTAACGAGAGTTCATAATTATCCAGGATGATATTCGCATCGTTGGAAGATAACAGCATGGTTAGTCCATCAGCTGAACCTCTGCCTGTGTTTTGGATATTGAGATCGATATTGGCATTATCACCTGGCATGATAAAGGGATTTTCACTATGTATATCGTAGCTGAGGATGTTCAAAACCGGAGCGGAAAGCTCCAAGCTGTAGAATGACTCCGTTTCATAGCTATCGAATGATGCCACAAAGGTTAAAGTTACCTCAGTACGATCGGCAAAGGAGCCCACCACTCCGAGCTGAAAAGCGTCTTCAACGACGATACTATCGGTGCTGGCAATAGCACCAAAGCTATAAGTTCCTTGTAGAATCTGGATATTTTCGGAATCACTGCTCAGAGTGATGGTACCTCCACTACTGAGGTCCACCATACCCAGGTTTTTGATAACCGTGGAAATATTGACTATATCTCCGGTTTCCAGGATTCCATCTGACGCAGAGGTGCTAACGTTATCACAGACGATATAAGGCATATCGGTGGCGGTTACGAAGATCTGTTGAATATAGGGATAGAAGTTTGCCGCACTGATGTACATATCATAATTGCCAGGGGACAAAGCATCTTGAAATTCGATATTGATGAGACCGGTTTCATCAGCGTATCCTTCATAGTAGGTTTCGGCTGCACGCTTGATCTTCAGATGAGCATTGGGGGCGTTGGTTTGGATACTGTATTGCGTAATATCCACCAGCCAGGAATCAGGGAGATTCACCACCAAAGCAGAAGGGGCATCGGTCCAGACCATGGTGGCAGGACAACCCAAGAGATTGGTATTGTAGGCAGTATAAAGCATATAGGGACTCGTCTCAATGTGGGGAATATTATCAATTTTGGAATCTGCCAAAGCATAACCCAATTCTTGGGTGTCTTCGCCAAACAAGGCATCCACAAACTCCCGGTGAAAGCGTTGACTAGACCCATCAGTTGAGCCTCGAGCATACCATCCGTATCGGGAATGGGCGATCATCCCCAACGCAGAGCCCGGCACGGCGGTAAATCTTTCCGCGATACAATCATCTCCATATGCAAAATCTTCTTCCCCGCGATTGTCAAAACTGCCAGCAAAGCAGCCCTGCGTGAAGTAAATCGAAAAATTTTGATTTATACCATCATTAGAGATATTGCTGCTGTTAACCTGATAGCTTGAGATCTTCATGTTGTAAGAGGCATTTGAGTGACCCAGATGGTTCACCAGATTGGGACCGGATGACAAAAGGGGAAGTATTTCTGAACTGCCCCAGGAGAAGTTGCGGTCGTAAAGGGTATCAATATCCCAATCGGTAGGCACTCCTACCGTAGTATAATAGTTATTTTCTGATCCGCCGATCAATTCATCCATATAATTTCCCCCATGGGTAGGCATGGAGTCCAACAGTTCTCCCACCATTAAGGCACTTTCGATTCCGCTTTCTACTGGGGATGATTGATACATGATGATCTTATTGATCTGATTGGCGATTTCAGCATCGTTATTATAGCATATTCTGCCCAGAGCCAATTCAGGGGCAAGGTCGGCTTCTGGAAGTTCTCCCCAGAGGTCGTTGTTATTGGTATTCCAATTCCCATCGAGGCAGGAATAATACATATCTGCCGCGATATTATGATCCACGTATTCGGAAGTAATAAATACGTGAAGCCCACGAACCGGGATCAGGTCTGTATCGCCGCCTAATAGAACGTAGCGCAGCGGATTAGTAGTGTAAAAATCGATGATGAAATTGCGGATCTTTTCCTGATTGTCTCGCCCGAGAGAATTGGCATAGATCTGATCCAGGCTCTGCAGCTTCGCTGAAATTCCGAGATTATTGTAGTAATTAACCAAAGGTTGCCATTGAGCGCTTTTCTCACCATCGATAATCATGAGATATTCCCAGCCAGTTTCTCTGGTATAGCGATGGTTTGGGATATCGGCAACATTGTCCACACTTGTCTTGAGTCTTTGCAATGTAAACGGATCTTCCTTCAGTAAATTCAAAGCTGCCGACGCTCTCGGTGTCGCTTGGTAATTTATCTCTATCGCGATGTTACGATAAAAGTCCAATTGCTGTTTTTGAGGATTGTAATCAAAAGGACAAACCGTACCAAAGGCTATGGGGTGTCCATTGACAAATTCTGTCCTCAGACCTTGATCTATTTGTTTAGGGTAGATGGCATCGCTAAGATATATATCTTCAGCAGGCGAATCCCAAGTCGGAGTTCCCTGATATGAAGTTGGATATTGGCTTTGCACGGGCATAACTATGTCATCCAATATAAAGGTAATCTTATTGGAGCGTTTGACTACCAGCTCATAAGCTTCTGTACCTTTGGGCAAAAGGAGTTTGTACGCAACCCAAGGTAAATCTGGTTCAGAGGGATTGCCATTGCTATGACCTCCCTCCAGACTTATTTTGATTCCTTGCTCCGAAGGACTTAATAGCGGATCAGCTAAGTCATAGCTATAAGTAATACCCGCCCCAAGAGTTACTATCAAACTAATCATGATCAGGCTTAAAAATAGTGCTTTCATAATATATCCTCAAATAATCTTAATTCTTTCCTCTTATATAATATATATATAATATATGCAAATCCCATTCCAGCTAAGCGGATCATCCCGCTGCTGCTGAATTCAAGCTTGCATACCTACGGAGACACGGATTGGGTAAGTGCCTCCGCAGTATGCTTTTCATTAGTATTTTAAGCATTGGCTTTGATTGTTTTACTTCAAAAGCAGCATTTTACGCGTTTTGACAAAGTCTTCTGTAGTCAGTCGGTAAAGATATACTCCCGAGGCTACAGGGCGATGGTTGGAATCCCTGCCATCCCATACTAGACGATGACGTCCGACAGCCATGTCTTGATCAATCAGAGTATTTATCAATTGCCCCTTTAGGTTATATATCTTTAATTGGGCATGACTTGGTTTCACCAAATCAAAAGATATGGTTGTAGAAGGGTTGAAAGGATTGGGGCTGTTGGGATACAGGACATTCACAAGAGTGGAGATTTGATCTTCGTCACTGGTTGGCTGATCTGTAATCAACAATTCCAGGGTATCAGAAGGAGCTCCTTCTCCAACTTCATATAGCGGACGGACATGGTAATAATAGTTTCCGTTTGGCAACTCATCTTCAGTGAGGGTGGTGCCGATGAGCTCAGCAATTTCTTCAACAACACCAGGTCCTGTTTTTCGATACACTTTATAAGCCAGCACTGGAAAAGCCGGGTCTATGGGAGGCTCCCATAGCAAAGTGGCAGAGTGTTCGTATTCCTCATGATCAATCGAGAATGCGGAAACTGCAGCTAAGCCGATCAGATCGAAGTCATAGACAAAATCATACGTTTCTTCATCGATTACAAATTCCGGTGAATTCTGGCTGACGTGATATGGCATGGCAGCTGTTAGAGAATAGTTCCCAATGGGTAGATAAATATCATAAGCACCTAAGGAATCTGGATTGGTTATGACGGTGGTATTTTCCAGATCAACTGAGATCGTGGCTAAGCTGGGATCTCCCCCGTCAGACAACGATACATTGCCACCAATGTGACCAGCCATAGTGGTATAACCAGTTACAAATATATCATCAATGTACCAGCCAAGATTAGTCGTTACTCCATCGGAGGTGAAATGCCAACGAATGCGGATCTCATTATTTGCAAAATCTGATAGATCAAAGCTTACCTCTGTCCAGTTCGCAATATCAGAAGCAAAGCCAGGCTCATTTATTGAGTATATTGTGCCTGAATATGGACTACCAGAGCTGGGGTAGATCAGGTTCCAACTAGCGCCGTCATTTGTCGAGATGGACACATTCCCACCATCGAAATTTTCCTGACAGAAAAGCTGATGCCAGAAGGTTAAGGATGCTCCTGTCCCGATAAATATCGGATCAGAGATCAGGATATAATTTGCTCCATTAGCATAATCCCCATTTAGGGCAGTGCCCCAAACTCTGCTTCCAGAATGCGCATTGATATAGCTCGATGATCCCCATTGCCAGCCGTTTATTGACTCAAGTCCACCGTCTGACTCCTCTAAATCACTAAACATCCCCATGCTGCCGCAACCGAGAGAAATCTCTGTGTTAAAAGAAGGCGCATTAGAAGAGCTGAGCGAAAATTCCAGAGGAATGGAGTTATAGATTTGAGCGCTGGAGCTAAGACTAGCATCAAATATGAATTGTGTGCTCTTATTTGCTTCCAGGACTGGTATAGTGATGAGCGGATTGTTTATGGTGATATTAGCATCCGTGCTTGTGAGCTCACCAATCAGATCCAAAGCTGCCACTTCAGAATGATTTGCTACATTCAAGATCAAGGTAAAGCTCTCACCCGGATCTACAACTCCGTTCCCATTACCGGCAGCATCATTCAAATAAAAGCTATCATATATCAATCCGGGTTGTTTCACTCTTAAAGCAAAATCGTGCGTCCAAGAACGGTTCCTTCCAGTGACATCCAAAGTGAGGTTTATCTCATGATCTATGGGACAAGAAGACGAGATAGTAAAGATGAAGGGATCAAGATTCACTCCATCGCTGTGACCGTATATGGGATGATATGTAGAGCTGCTGTTGATCATCGTTACATATGGATCCTGGATTCTGAGGGTTGCTTGGATATCCTGGGCAGGGAGGTCTCCGAGATTTTCTAAGTGTACACCCAATTCAATTCTTTCCCCGGGTTCTGCAATGTTGTTTGAATCGTTGAGCATTATATCACCGATAACGAGGGTAGGATTATAATAAAACTCAGGTCGCTTGGTGATATAAATCGCACGTTCATGTCCCAAAGGTGAAGCAGCCGTAGGATAAGTATTCATGAAAGTATATTCCAAACCATCATGATGATCTTCACTTTCAATGCCAATTGTACAGAAGCTGCCATGATTCTGATAGGTCGCGCCGGAATTGACGTTGTTGAAGATCTTATATTGTATCTTGATAGCTCCATCTCCAAAGCTGGTTGGGTAATAGGCAGGATCATACAGAATAACCTGAAAGGTTTCCAGATAGCTATTATCATATCCGTTCATCATGTTATACCATTCGATGATAAAAGTGTGGTTTTCTTCATCAAACAAAGTGCATACCTGACTATTGGGACTGGTGGCAAGATCATCCCAAAAAGCCGCCACCATCGGAGCCGGACCCATGGGTCCGGGTATCTTGTAATTTCTAAACTCATGATTATCGGTATGACCGAAAGTAACCGTGCCATTGGAATTAATCGTGATATTCTGATAGGCTTGTCCATAGAATCCGAAGGTAAATGGCAAATCTACCCAAGCCAGAGATGTAGCTTCCGTGCCGTCCCCTTCAGTAGGAATTTCGGGATCATTAATGTTTAAGAGAACCCCATCCCCGCCCGCTGCAGGAGCGATCTCGATCCAGTCATAAACAGGGCATTCATCATAACCTGTATCGCCATCATCATAGATCACATATCCGTATCTATCTGGACCCAAGGGATCATTCACGGTTACTGTACCGATTGTAATGCTGAAAGGCAGCCACTGTAAGAAACCGGAAGGATTGCTAAGCTTAAGACGCATGGGGATGATCATCCCTGGAAGCAATTCATCTCTACCCTGTAGGATAAAATTATCGGCAGTGGTATTGCCTTCCGCATCTATATTAATGCTGCCAAAGCTACCCAAACTGTCCACTACCGTGACCAAATCGTTATCGGTAAATAGCTCTCCTATGAGATCTTCTACTTCGCGCTCGCCGATATTAAGTAGAGTAAGATTCAGATTGGCTGTTTCACCTGGATCCAGAATCGAATCTTCTCCATCAACTATAGTGTGTGAGACATAACTCAGCTCTGCATCAGTCACAGAAAGGTAATCTGCTATCGTATATTGGTTGGACTCTGCATCAGTGAGATGCATTGTGAATCTTAGCAAACTATTGTTCGGGGTCTCAGCCGAGATCTGCATAATTACAGGATTTGTGCAAAAGCTATTTGCCCCTGCAGGAATATCAGCAAAATTCAGCAAGGAATCGACAATGGTCACATAAGGGCTATTTGAGGTAATGTGACCTGAGATGCCTTCGATCAGATCATCGGAAGTATTGCGCAAGGCAAATAGTACTTCCAGTGACTCTCCAGAATTTGCGATGCTGTTGTTATTGCCATCTGATAGGCCGTTCAGATCATCGTCTATCATGGGAGCAGAAGCAAGCAAGGAACCATCTTCCACCGTAATAGTCTGTTGTAAGGGTTTAAAATCATGCTTGGAAACGGTCACTATAAGACTTGATGAAGTCACTTCCTCATTGAGGGGGAGATATATCATCCCGCTTTCATCACTATAGCCCCTACCTATTATGGTTCTAACAGAGTCCTGCACTTTGGTGACAGTCACTGTAGCTTGTGAGACAGGGAAACCGTATTGATCGACCACCGTAAAATCCAAGCTATTTACCCCTGAGGGCACTGTTTCCGGTGCATCTATGCTAAAAGTTTTGGGGATGGTCACATAAATCTCCATGGTAGGGTCACCCATGAGGTTGCACCACTGGGTAAAATGGTGGTACATCTCGAGGTTACTCACAGAGTATAGGCGATAGAAATTCAGCTTACTGAATAGTAAGGCTTCACCCATCGTCCTCATATCATCAATAAAAATCCCAGAATGTATGCCTCCGCATAAAGCATTATTTGGCATGGTAGCTGTCTCATTCCCCGACATCCCGATAGAGGTCACGGCGCCCTTGGGTTGAGCTGCTGTTCCTAAACGGATCAACTGCTCTGTAGTAGCCGTCATATCATAATCGCCAGTATTACAGGTTATAATTACAGAGTGAAAGAGTCTATTATTATATATGTTTGACTCAATGGGAGCCCATCCGCTCATGCCGCCAAGCCCTCGGAAATTGAAAATGCCTATCCCTTGATTTATACCGTTGTTTATTTCATAAGGCGTGGGATGATCTTTAGTAATCATATTATAGGAATAGTCTGGATTGATCAATTCACTGATTTCTTTGATATAGTAAGAGAGATTTACGATGGATACCCCGGAAACTGCAGTATCGGCAACAAGCAGCATATTGTTCAGATGATCTGCATTTTGTACATCAATATTTTTTTCATAAGCATAGACCTTAGAGAGTATTACATATAGCTGCATATAGTTTTCTGCAGAGATTCTTCCGATAAAAACATCTCCCAAGGGATCATTCCCAGCCAGCATTTGATAAGGATAATCTCCAAAACCATAGCTGTTAAACCACCCTGGAACGGCAAAGGCACCCGTAACATCTCCTATTATAACGAGGTAGTCAAAGCGAGTAGCAGGATTGTCATACAACCCCTGCAAATAGTTTTTGATATCGTTATTTGTACTGCCAGTCTCAGCTGTACTTAGGACAGTGACATCTGCTCCTTTCTGTTTTTTCCAGAAGGCAAAGTCATCTATGAGTTGCAATAGGAATTGGTCAGAACTTGCTCCGTGTAGCATCAATATTTTGGGTGGCGCATCGGCAATTATCTCATCACGATAATCATCATAATTTAGAATTTGCGATTGATAGATTTGGTCAAATGCAGATGATATGTGGAGAGGAGCTGAGAGAGGAGAAGAAAGTTCATTGATTCCGGGTTCATCGCTAAAATGCAGTCTCAGCGTCAGCTCATCATAAACCACCATATCTTTTGCGGTCGCATCCCAGACAAAGGGCTCAATCTGTAAGTTTATGATGCGGAAATCCCGCAGGATCTGAGGATCGCTAATTTGCAATACCTTGGTATCGACGCTTTTGCTGCCGCTATAGTAATCTGTATTGATGATAAAATCATCGCTTTTGGTTTGCTCTTTTTGCACTGGGAAGGGGGTGATATTGTTTAAAACTCTGGTCTGAGAATCTAATAATTCAGCATAGACACTGCCATGTTCTGGGATAGCAATTATCGTAGATAAAGTGGGTAATTCCGGCATACCTTCTTCGGTTAGATAAGCAGCATTATCCATGAGGATTTTATGGTAAGAATTGCCCATCTGCTGTTCTTGCTTAATCTCAAAAGCTGGAATGGTAAATTCAATATCCATATAATTTGTAGATCTTGAAGTAATGGAAAAAGCGGTTCTCTGGTTTGCAGTCTCTGCCAGTAAGGAGGTGCTTATTAGCAACAGAATAAGGAAAATTAAGCTTATTAAACTCCCCTTTCTCACATCTATATTCTTGTGCAAATGTCTTTTCATTTTTTATAATTCTCCATATTAGATAGTTGCGGTCGTTCTAATTAGATGGCAAGACAGACTAAGATAGCATTACAAACCGGAATGACTAGAGCTGATCCGCTCCGGTCATTCCAGTTTGCTTGTAGATCTTGATCTAAAGCCAAAGGGTCAATAAAGCCCTCGGTCATTACTGATATACTTATCATCACTATTTCATGATCGAGCAAGGATGATGTCTATATTCTATATGTTGAGCAAGACTTTTTTATCATCATTGCTTTATTTATCCACCATGCTATTTGAGTAGCGTCATGCGTCTGATTTCCTGATAGTTATTGGTCTTTAATATATATTGATATATCCCGTTTGCTACTATTTTGCCATTGTTATCTTTTCCATCCCATTGAACTGTGTAATGTCCGCTGTTCTTTACTTCATTGACCAAGCTACGTATCACTTGACCTTTAACATTATAGACTACCAAAGATACTTTCGTAGGCTCTTTTATGTCATAACTGATAGTAGTTAACGGATTGAAGGGATTGGGGTAGTTTCCATTTAGCTTCGTAGTCAATACTTGAACGTTGTCTTCAATGGCTACAGGAAGAATAGAGAAATCTAACCGAGTAGTCTCCCCCGATGTTATAACTATATCCTCTACTGTCTGTTCAAAATAATCTTCATGTCTACAAGTAACGCTATAGCTACCAGGAGACAGATTCAAGACGTAACTTCCATCTGCCACAGTGAAGGTGCTATCCGTACCAGCTATAATGGTTGCTCCCATGACGGGTTGTAAGAGGTTGTTTCTAACTACTCCCAAAAGTGTGCCAGTATTGCTTATCGGAATTAGCGTGAAATCCACCGAAGTGTTTTCCCCGACTATTACTTCAACATTATATTGGGTATTATTGTAATAGCCTGTCAAGCTGCATACAACGTTATAGATCCCAGAGGGTAAATGTAGAGTATAGCTGCCATCTGATTGTGTTGTGACAGATTGCGATCCCGCTGTGACGGTAGCTCCCATAAGAGGATCCATTTCTTCGTTATATACAAATCCCGAAATCACCCCTGTAGTCCGCAGGCTGTTCGAAAAAGCAGCATCCGATATTAAACCATTGGTATAAACACTTTTTACTGCCCATTTGAAGCTATCGTCTGGTAGGGTAGACCACTGAGTATCCGTATATCTTACAGCGGTAATTGGTTCAGGAGTAAGGATTGTCCATAGCGATTCTTCTGTTTCTTGACCTTGTATCAGTCTCCACACTTTATAACCAACCAAAACCCGCTCTGTATTGTTGGGATTCGGAGATGACCATACAACTTCTACATCTGCATAGTTATGAATCGGAGCAGCTGATACGTTTTGCGGCATATAAGTATTCTCATTGAGGATGATGTCATCAAGCACTATATCTGATTCAGCTATCTCCACTGTTCCAGTCTGAGTCTGATAACCCTCGGCTTCTGCTGTATATTCATAGCTAGAGTTAGCATAGACCCCACTGATCGTGAAATTACCATCAGCATCCGTCACTGCCTGGTAGTCTTCATAACCGGTAAGAGATATCGTGGCAGAGGGCAAGCCCTGCTCAGTGTTGTCACTTCCGTATATAGTTCCGGTGACGGTCACTGTGCTTCTTGGAGTCAAATAGAAATCCAAGACAGTCGTTTCTTCGGATTCAATGGTTACATATTGAGTTTGATCATTGTATCCCTGAGCAGTTGCTGTGACAGCGTAGTCACTGGCGAAGATATTTGGGAACGAATAGTGTCCCGAGGCATTAGTAACCGTTTGAGGTCCGTTTTGAATTCGTACAGTAGCATTAAATAAGGGCGCATTATTTTCATCATATACCACCCCTTCCAGATTCCCAGCAGTCCCGGGTGTAATATAGAAGCCCGTTTTAGGATATACGGGGACATAAGACCCCGCAGGTGGATTATTAGGATTCAGCATTCCCGAACCAGCCGCTATCCGCGAGCGACTTGATGTATGATACTGGCTCAAGAAGTTTTCCCAAGTACCATAAGACTGGGTATCCATAGGACGCTGCACGAGAATGGCAAGATTATAACCAGGCACTAATGTAAAGGGCTCTTGCAACACTATCGAGATTGTGTTTGAACCTGAGGGATAATCCACATTCCCGTCAAAGACCAAACGCATTTGACTGGCTGGAATCCAACCTTCACTGAGATCATTCAGATCTGTTAGGCCTAACCAGATTTTGGTGGGCTTATCCAATATGTCATCGGAAAAGAAGTTATAGAATTCCACCATAGAGATGAGCCCCGCATAACCCAGCTCATCCTGGGTATATATGTTTTCGTATAAACTGTTTAACTCGGTCATGTCTACAGGGACTTGGTTAGTAAATTCATCCCCTTCGCCTATCACCACCAAAGTGGTTTCTGAGGGTTGAACTGTGATATTTAAGTTCCCGGTTTGATTATTACCCATCACTTCGTCATTGTCTAATACCACCTTTGCAAATAGGTATGTATTTTCAATCTGTGTGGGTTCCCACATGATTGTTACGGTAGTCTGGCTATTACCCGGGAGATTTGGTCCAGGAATGGATGCCAATTCTATATTCCCTTGCTTGTATAGCTTGACCTGATAATTGCTTTGATCGTTCAAACCGTAATTGAAGACATCAATGTAATAATTGTATGTATTCCCTACATTCAAAGTAGTATTACCAGAAATGCTTAGTGCTGCCAAGTCGTTATTCGGCAAAGAATTAATCATCACATTATCAATGTAAATACTACGGTTATTCCCACCCTGTGCATGTTTGAAAGCTACATATTGTCCAGTTCCGGTATAACCCCGCAAATCTACACTATATTCTTGCCAATCAGAAGAAAGGGGAATGCTCTGAAGTGCAGTGAAACTGGTCGGATCATGAGGGTCACTCATAACACCCGCAATCAATGAAAATGCTGAAGCTCCCTTTGCTTTAAAGACAAGCTTCATAGTAGTGATCGACATATCTGCACTCATCGGGGGAGCGATCAAGAAAGGTCCAAGCGTACTATTGGAATTATTCATCATTACACTATTAGGTGCACTGTATGAAGTATTGGATACCGTGCTCACGCTTCCGGTTCCACTGATTATTTTCCTCCAACCGACGGGAAGATTGGGCACAACCACTGTATCAAAATTCTGGATATAGGGTAAGGAAGTTATAGTAGGATCGATACACCTACCACTGAGATTCACAGTATGCGTAAGCCTATTCAAATCGTCAGTAATATTTATCGTGGCAGTATGCATTCCAGCAGAAGTAGGTAGATATTGGACTATAAATGTCGAGCTTTGACCACTAGCTAAAGCAATTGGCAAAGTAGGAAGAGACTGTAACTCAAAATAGGGACTGCCGGTTAGCTCAATGCTGTTGATATTCAAAATGCCACCGCCGGAATTGAATACAGAAAACTCCTGCGTAGCGCTATCATTTATTAACATCTGTCCAAAATTGTGAGCAAGTGGATCTATGCCAAACATAGGTTCGTTTGTTGTCGATTCCATATAAAAAGTAGTTTTGGGGAATTGTCCACTTACGCTGCCCACTGTTCCCATATTATTGGGATCGTAGGAACTGGCATCAGAATATGCCACCCGAGATCGGTTTGAACCTACAGTCTGACATAGGAATTTATTATTAACTCCGTAATAGTCCGTATCCATTGGACGGTTTACCAGCATGACCAGATTCCCGCCAGTATAGTTAAATGGAGTGCTTGTATTAAAATTGATATTAATGGAGTGTTGTCCTGCTGGATAAATAATATCACCATCAAATACCAGCACCATCTGATAAGCTGGGATCCATCCGCCTGCTAGGCTCGTCTGGGTTGTTGTGCCAAGCCAAATTTTGGTGCGTATATTCGGACATGTATCTACAAAATCGTTGTAAAACGTAACGCCTGTAATGGTCCCGCTATAGGTGATTTCACTGGCAGGGAAGATGGTCTCAAACATACTGTTTCGGTATGATACATCAATCGGTTTGCGTGCTAATTCCGATCCATCTCCAATGGTCACTGCCGTTACTCCTGCGGGCTGAACGGTGATGCTTAAAGATTCGCTGATATCGTTGGAAACGTCCTCATCTCCTGCCAATGTCACTCTTCCAAATATCTCCATAGGACCAGGAGTGGTCGGAGTCCAGGGGACGGATACGTCGATGGTAGATTGAGGAGCAATCTCTGGTCCCGCCACAGAAGCAAGCTCATTAGGACCAACCAAGATGCTTACAGTGTAGTTTGTTTGTGGCTCTGTACCGTTATTACGAACTGATACCAAATAGTTATAGCTTACGTCCGCAGTAGGAGTCAGATTCCCAGAAATCGAAACAGCAGCCAAATCATGCTCAGGTAAATCGGGGGCACTGAAAATATACTTGGTATTAGCGCCAGGCCATGCGTTGACAGTGGAATTTTCTACCGTATACGATGCACTTGCAGGATTACCCGGAGTTACACTACAAAAGTTATTGAATCCTCCTGGTTGCATATTGATACCAATTGATGCACTGGCATTTATTGGCATACCCACGCCAGGACCATAAATAAATTCGATCGTGCTGTCTTCGTATAGCTTGACTTGATAACTAAAACTTGTTACAGAATTGGTCGGCCATTTGACACCAGTCCATTGAACTGTGAAGACCCGGTTTGGTGCCGTACCTTCCAAAAGATATTGTGCTGAACCTTGCAAATAAGTATCATCCCAAAGTGGAGCTAATACTGGGCATATGGTTGAACCTAAGTTGTTATTTGCTGATGAACCAGGTTCTGTGCCTAGTGTCATGTAACCATTGGAACTGATTTTGATTTGTGTATAACTATTTAAACCATAATTAAAAGCAAAGCCTATGTTAACAGGATTTGAAATAACGTTATCGCCTATAGCAGTTGGCACTGCGGTACCAGTAATCGCCGAATAGTTCTCTTGAGCGCTAGAGAATTCATAGTAATTGCTAAGTTGAGCAGGTAAGAGAGCTGCTGCCATCAGCAAGATAGTCATTAGTAATGTCACTTTGGACAAAATTACTTTTTTCACACTTCCTCCTTAGATCCGGTGTAAATCAAGACATTGCCGTATTATGTTAGGTGGCTTAATTTCATTTACTTCTCAAAAAAGTATTTTTTGTAAATAAGTCACGCCATTTCAGCAGCATTGAGTTTTTTACAAAGCTCAATACAGATATAAAAGATCAAATTAATTGAGAATACCTTGTAATCGAATTCATAAAACTTGTCAAGAATTATTATCGCTCAGATCTCCTCATCTTTTATTTTAAGGCTACTGTCAAATTATCAAGGCTCTAAGCTTGCTATGGATCCTCACTGATAACTTCAAATTTCATCGCCAAGACTTCAAATGTCCAAGTTCAACTGATGATGAGCCAGATGAGTTGATTGTTCGAAATATGCTAACTTCTTTCGGATCATTTTTTGAGTATATAGCATTGAATTCGGCAAAACCATAGGGAATGTCAAGTGAGAGCAATTTGAAGTTTTTAGTGAAGGTTTAATTCAAAAAGCTCAACCATCTCAAGCTGCTTCCTTTATGCGTTATCCGTTATCTTTAAGCACCGACGGCGCAAAACCTTCTAAACCTTCTAAACCTTCTAAACCTTCTAAATCCTCTCAACCCAATTCTCAATTTTCCCCCAAGTTCCAGCGGGACGTCATTTGAGATAGCATCCCGCAAGACGCCACCCACTTTCCCCGAGTGCCATCGTTACTCTATAACCGTAACAAGCGGGCATTGATGGCAACTATGATAGTGCTTATCGTCATCAACACAGCTCCGTATGCGGGAGTGAGAATAATGCCCAGAGAATAAAACACACCAGCAGCCATTGGGATAGCCAAGGCATTATATCCCGTAGCCCAAAAAAGATTTTGCACCATTTTACGATGCGTAGCTATTGATAATTTGATAACTGAAATTACATCAGAGGGATTGCTTTTAACCAATATTACATCAGCTGTTTCAATGGCAACATCGGACCCAGCGCCAATAGCAATGCCCAAATCAGCTTGCGCCAATGCAGGAGCATCATTAACGCCATCGCCAACCATTGCTGTAAGCATTCCTCTGGCTTGCACTTCTTTGACTTTGTTTGCTTTATCCTGAGGCAAAACCTCTGCAAAATATTCATCTATGCCGATCTTTTCAGACACCCAAGCAGCGACTTGATGATTATCTCCCGTCAGCATCATGCTACGAATACCAAAAGTTCTGAGCGCTTGCACTGCAGCCATGGATTCTGGTCTGATAATGTCTGCCAATGCTATGGCGCCAGCCAAAACATCATCAATAAATACAAAAACTACCGTTTTACCTTGTGAATACAAATCGGATATTCGGGCATCTGTTACCTCAATGTGCTGTTCTTTCAAATATCCGGGACCCATTACTTTAACATGTTTACCATTAACATTTCCGACCGCACCCTTTCCTGGTACCGCCTGAAAACCATCCACTGCCCACAATTCTGTCGTAGACCCGGCGATAGCTTTGGCAATCGGGTGTTCAGAATATGTATCTACTGAAGCAGCATATTTAACCATAGATTCTGAATATGTGGGCTCAAACAATATCGTATCTGTTACGCCAAAACGACCTTCAGTCAAAGTTCCAGTTTTATCGAAAATTACAGCTGTCACTTTCCGTGCCTGCTCAAAGGCGTTTCTATTTCTGATCAGCAATCCATGCGTTGCTGCTATTGCTGTTGAAACTGACACCACGAGAGGCACCGCAAGTCCCAATGCATGAGGGCAACTGATTACCATTACAGTAACTGCCCTTTCCAGAGAAAAAGCAAAAGTCTGCTTAATAATAACCAGCCAGACTAACAATGATATGGTCCCGCTTCCTAATGCAATATATGTCAACCATGATGCTGCTCTATTTGCCAGGGCTTGTGTTTTGGATTTGCTTTCCTGTGCGTGTTTAACCAGTTCTATCACCCGAGCCAGGAACGAGTCCTTCCCGGTACCCTTCACTGCTATGCTCAGAGAGCCCTCTCCATTAATAGAGCCACCTATCACTTTATCGCCCTTCTGTTTCGAAACTGGTTTGGATTCTCCTGTCAGCATTGATTCATTCACTGAAGATAGCCCATCAATCACATCCCCGTCGGCAGGGATTTTCTCGCCCGGTTTAATAATGATTTTATCGTCTTTTGCCAAAAGATTTACTGAGACTTCCTCAATACTGCCATCGGGCATAAGTTTATGGGCATCGCTGGGTAAAAGTCTGGCTAAAGCATCGAGAGCATTTGAAGCACCCATTACGGACTTCATTTCTATCCAGTGACCAAGAAGCATTATGTCAATCAGAGTTGCCATTTCCCAAAAGAAGTCCTTGCCACTGAGTCCCAAGATAACCGCACTGCTATAAAAATAGGCAGTCGATATCCCCACAGCTATCAAAGTCATCATGCCAGGCTGTTTTCCCCTTATCTCGCCAAACATGCCCTTAAGAAATGGCCAACCACCATACAAGAATACAACCGAAGACAAGCCTAAAAGAAAGTACGCTGCAAAGGGCAATTTGATATCTATATGAATTCCCAGTAATGAGAGGAACATGGGCGACAGAACCAGTATCGGAAGCGTAAGGATCAGCGATACCACCAATCTCTTTTTGAAATCCTTCAACATATGATCCTGATGACCCATGTGATTATGGTTACTTTTCGGACGTTCCGTATCATGCTTGTGCATATCATGATTATTTCCACCGGTTTCCATCATATGCGACTTATCTGAATGTTTATGCTCAGGGACTATAGATATAGCCATAACGTTAAACCTCGCTCACACTTATTTTTAGTTGAATCCAAATGTTGGTGTAAATACCAACTCATCGTTTCTCTGGTTATTTGCGGGCATCTGATCTCTCTCGCTATTCGAGATACATGTATGAACAAACAACTAATTTACATTGTTTTTCCTCTATATATCCCCGTCAAGTACTACTTTAGCCACCGTATTCTATGCGATCCTGGGGATAAGATGATAGGCGGTGTGCTTTAGCCACCGTATCCCCTCAATGCCCTACTGGACTCACCTTAAGATAAGATGATAGGCGGTGTGCATTAGCCACCGTATCCCATAAGATCAGATTCTACAAATAAGATGATTTCCGGTGGACTTTAGTCACCGGCAAAAGCAGCTTGATCAAAAGATGTGAGAAGGTTCGGTTCACTACTCCTATTGCCGGTGGTTAAAACCTACCGGAGTTCATCTTGTTTTGCAATCGTGAGTCAGCTATCTAGCATATTGACCGGCAATTATCAAAGGCAACAAGGGAAGACCGCTTGATAGGTATGATACCTATATCTGACTTGCTGCAATTACGCCAAGAACCAGGGCTCAACAATTCACGAGTCGGCAGAAGGCAAGACTACTGTCATCCTACTTAGGTCGAATGCAATATTTTCAGTTGGTTTACACTTTTGGGGAGGATAGGGCTAAGTCCTTATCTTCCCATTTCTTGCTCACTTCTCAAATGGGCGAGAAACGGGGAAGGCGTCAAGAGTCCTCCTTTTTCAGGTAGTTAGCTAACTTAAAATGCCAGTAACGAAGTTGCCAATTCCCTGATCGACCCGCTCAATTTTGGTTGGCTTAACAGCTCTTAAAAGAGATCTTCTTAAATTTGCCAAGCTTTGTGCTTGACGTGATTCCAGTATTTAAATATAGTGCTTTCGTAAACATTATCTTTTCTTTTCATTTTCATAGTTTAAAATTTGGGAGAAGGTTGCTATATGCCAAAAAGGGCTAAATACATATGCTTAGTTATATTCTGGGCACTTTACGTGTGCGGATCAGCCATGGTCCCCCCACATCCAGCTTATGGAGATATTCCGAGCGATTGGTATCCTATCCGTCCAGAAATGAAGATTCAACCCGAGAGTAAAAGTGGAACTTCTTCTACATTTCGAGACGATTTTCCGGGACAGATTACTGATCCACTGCCATCAAATGTATTAGTAGTGATGGTGGAATTTAGTGATGTTCATTTCAATACAGAACCGCAATATCCGGATTATTTGGTGCATGATCAAGCATATTTTGAGCGCTGGATGCTACATCTTTCGGATTTTTTTTATGATGCTTCTCATAGCCATTATGAGTTGCAATATACGGTTTATCCAGAAGTATTTCAGATGTCACGACCTATTTCATGGTATGGTGGAGACATTTCGGGCAAGACTGATGCACAGCTCATGGATATCCTCCCAGATCTAATGGAGCAAAGTTCTGCACAGATTAATTACAGTGATTTTGACGGTCTGATCATCTTCCATGCGGGAGCAGGGCAAGAGACAGACGTGGAGAGGCAAAACACAAACAGCATCTGGAGCACCTTCCTTACCAGACGTGCAATGCAGACATATTTTGACCCTGATAACGACGACTATCCTGGCTATATCACACCTGATTCAGCGATTTTGACAAATGTAGTTATTGTGCCGGAACATGAATATCACCCCTATTTCCCTGCAGAGGGAGATGAATATGCCTCGAACTATCTTTTCAGTATATATGGGGTTTTGGCTCACCAATTTGGGCATGTTTTGGGATTGCCAACGCTTTTTGACAATGATTCCTCTGATGGAGTCAGTCAAGGTATCGGAAATTGGGGCTTGATGGGCACTGGAGTCTGGAACGCAAATGGTTATGTACCGGCGCAACTGAGTGCTTGGAGTCGCTATTTTCTGGCTTGGGAAGATGTTGAGACAATCACAACGGATGGAGAAGATTTTGTTTTGGATCACTTTTTGAATCACCAGGATAATGCAACTCGGCTCTATAAGGTTCCGATTTCCGAGCAAGAGTATTTTCTGATCGAGAACCGTCAGCAGAATCCAGATGGTAGTTTGGATCCCTATTCGAATCTTCCGAGCTATAGCTTCAAACTTTTACCAGAGGGAGAGCAGGACTATTATGAAGACTTTCCTGAGCTGCCCTATTTTAATTTCACGGAAAACCGTTATGTAGGCTCAGAGTGGGATTTCTTTTTACCTGGATTTGGCATGAACCCATATACAGATGGTAGCGGAATCTTGATCTGGCATATAGATGAAAATGTGATCGCCGATAACTTTACACTCAATTTTGACAGTAACCGGGTAAACGCTAATGCCAGTCATAAGGGAGTCGATTTGGAAGAAGCAGATGGATTTCAACATCTGGATACTGCGCTCCAAGATTACAACAAATTTGGTGGA
Organism: Candidatus Cloacimonadota bacterium; assembly: GCA_030154085.1. GTDB lineage: Bacteria > Cloacimonadota > Cloacimonadia > Cloacimonadales > Cloacimonadaceae > UBA5456. Next base: position 123,693 of record JASKKR010000002.1, read on the forward strand.
CCAGACGATAGTTATAGAGCCAATAACAACGACTATTTTGGCGATGATACTCATGATGGGCTGATCTGGTTGCCCACTTCAGAGAGCTATTATGGCGGTATACCACTGGAGATTTACAATATCAGCGCAAGCGGGAATCAGATGACCTTCAGCGTGCGCTTTGCCTGGCATTGTGATGCTGGCTATAATGATATCAACACCATCCCCGCTGCAAAGATAGACCTGGATCCCTTGATTCAAAGCGAGATCTTCTATCCTATGCCCGATGGCAAGATCGCTCTCTTTCACGATGAGATTATGGCGGAAGGATTTCCAATCCAGACTCTACCTATCCCGGAGCTATATGTTTATGACTCTCAGGCGCTATACATTCCGATGCAAAATGATGATGGCATGTATCTATACAAGATCAGCCAGGATGAAAGAACATTTATCCTGAATATACCTAATTATGAATGGCTTAGCCATCCAGTAGATGCAGGTAATTCTCTGATCTTACCACTTTGGGATCAAAGCAGTGGGAAAACTCGATTGCTCGCCTTTGATAAAAATAGCCATGAAACAAACGAGCTATTTGCTTCATCTGAAACCCTGCGGGGCAATCTCAGCTTAAGCCCCGACAGGCTGCGAGGTATCCTGCAATATGAAGAATCAGGAGCTTATAGTCTCTTCGAATATACCATGGATTCTGAGAATCTAACCAGTTATCCACTTTCGTTGCCGGCAGATTCTCTGGTGACCGGAGTATATGCTGCCCATCTGGCAGAGACCGACAATCTCATCGTGCAAAGCCCTTACAGCGTCTGGGTCTATGACCTTAATGCAGAAGGGGCAACGCTGAGACAAGGCTTTCCCTTTGCGCTGGATTTCCAAAGCTCTGCGCCGCTGACTTTGGCAGATATAGACCAAAATGGTAAATTGGAAATCTTCGTTGCCAGTTCGACTGGAATCAAAGTTATTGACCATCGAGGCAGCGATATCTCGCTTGGGAATTTGGATCTGGGGCTGCAAGATGACGGCATTTCGGCAGGAGTGCTGGTCTGTGATCTGGATGGAGATGCAAAGCTTGAGATGATCGGCAATTTCAATTTAAACCGGTTAGCAGCATGGGGAATAGATTATCGCCTCAAACGAAATTTCCCAATCTCATTGGGTGAACGTAGCCGACATATGCCATTTGTGGCAGAAGGGCTGGATGGGAACTATTATCTTTGGAGTGCTACAGATAAAGGACGCATTTATCGAACTCAGCTTAGTAATTATGTCCCCGGCGGATTGCAAAGCCTCTGGCAACATGAATTCGGCAATCTTTCGCGCACAGCGTGGCATCCTGGGTCTGAGATGCAAAATCAATATCTCAGCTCCGGCAAGTTTGTCACAGAAGAGTTATATTTCTTTCCTAATCCTTTAAAACGCTTTTATAAGCCCAAAATCACTTTGTCTGTGATGCCTACCCAGGATATGCAAGTCTCGCTGAAAATCTTTGACACCAGCGGCAAATTAATTTATGAGCATCGAGATCTGGCGTTTGCCTATCTGCGCAATATGAATCTTTTTGAGATCCCAGTAGATAAGCTCTCAAATGGGATGTATATAGCCGTGGTTAGCGGGGGTGGGGAGACGCACCGCTTGCACTTTGGAATAGAAAAATAAGGAGCAGAGCTTCATGAAAAAATATATCATCACTATCATCAGCCTGATGATCCTGAGCATCGCTGCTGGAATCAACTCCAATGCGGGAGAATATGGATATCAATTCCTAAATATCCCAATCAATCCTACCAGTTTGGCTCTCGCAGGACGCGGTGTACACTCAGACGTCAACAATGCAAATTGGCTTTGGCAACCCTCAACAGCTACAGAGAAAAGATCAAGAAGTGTCAATATAGCCCATCACACTTGGATTGGAGATACTGCCTACACTTCGGTGGTCTATTCTTATGCGCAACGAAAATCGCATTTTGGGCTTGCTTTGATCAATCTCGGCTATGGGGAAATAGAAAAACGAGATGAAACCGGCATGTTGATCGGGCACTATTCACCCGCAGACCTGGTGGTTAAAGGAAACTATTCTCTGAGGATGAATCCAAACTGGTATCTGGGAGCAAATCTCGGAGTACTTTATCAAAAGATTGATACTGCATCTTCTTTGGGAATGGTCACAGATCTTGGCACTACTTGGCTGCCACCCATCCAAGATAGCAAGATTTCTTTGGCAGTTCGTAATCTAGGCACATCAGGCAAGACCGCGGATGAAAAGCCAAAGTTGCCCTTGAGCTTTGATATGGATGTCTATAAGGGAATCAAGATCGCTGAACATCATCTTGGAGTGGAAGCATCAGTGCGTAAGGCTGTGGATGACGACATCCGATATAGTGCTGCACTTGAAATGGCGCTCTGGGATAATTTATATTTGCGGGGTGGGTACCAAAATGCTGACGCCACGGCTATCTCTGGCGGCATTGGATTTCAGGTCTTGAGAATTAATGTAGACTATGGCTTTGCCGCTTACACAGATGGACTCAGCGATGTGCATAGCTTTGGGCTCACATATCACTTTTAATTTGAAATTGGTCTGATATGGATATTTTGTTATCTCTTGGGCAAAGGTTTTGTACCTTGAGTAGGATATTCCTGCTGCTTTTCTTACTAACTTATTCTGCCCTTCTATGTGCCACCCCGGAATATACCCCGGGTCAATTGCTGTTTAAGACGAGCTCTCCCAATTATCCTTCCGAAGGCAAAACAGGGCTGTCTGCCTTTGACGGCTATCTTAGTCAATATGGCATCAAAAGTATTAAACCTATGAAGGGTATGCCAGGCGAGAGATATTTTAAGGTCGATCTCAGCCAGATGCCTGATCTGCAAGAAATGAAAAGCTTAAACTTTGCCGGCATCGAATATATTGAGCCAAACTATCTGAGAAAACTGCATACCATCCCAAACGACCCTCTCTATCCGCAACAGCTTTTGTACCTCAGCAGTATTCCCCAAGCTTGGGATTATACTACAGGAAACAACCAAATCATCGTGGCAGTGATCGATAGTGGTTTGCTGTTGGATCATCCCGATATCGCAGCAAACGTCTATCACAATATCAGGGAAACTCCCGATAGCGGAATCGACAACGATGGCAATGGATTTATTGATGACTGGTGTGGATGGGACTTCGCAGATGCACCTGAGATGGCGAGCGTGGCTTTGGGTGACTATATGGATCAAGACAATGATCCCACCGATGAGAGTTTCCACGGTACTCACGTTTCCGGCATAGTCGGAGCAGAAGGGAACAACTCATTCGGCATCTCCGGAGTGGCTTGGGACGTCCGTATTATGCCACTTCGGGCAGGATTTCGCACTATCGACGCAGGATATTTACAAGACGACGACGTCGCGGCTGCGATCATCTATGCAGCAGACAATGGAGCTCACGTGGTAAACATGAGCTGGGGAGATACAAACTATTCCGCCATCATCGCAGATGCGTGTGACTATGCCTATGCAAAGGGAGTGGTATTGGTGGCATCCTCAGGTAATGACGGCTCCAATGGAGTCAGCTATCCCGCCAAACTCTCAAACGTGATCAGTGTAGGAAGCGTCAATCATGCCAAGGTGGTGTCAAACTTCTCGAGTTATGGTCCAGAGCTTGATCTCGTCGCTCCTGGAGAAGGGATACTATCAACCTATAAAAATACTGGTAATGAGCTTTTTACTTTGATGAGCGGTACATCGATGAGCGCTCCGATGGTCAGCGGAAGCATCGCACTCTTGCTCTCTCTGGTACCAGGACTCTCACCGGCAGAAGTGCGCGCTCGGCTTCTGACCTCTACAGACGACATTAACACTCCTGGATATGACATTCGTTCCGGACACGGACTGCTCAATACGCGCAAGCTCTTGGAAAATTTGAATCCACCCTTTATAGAAATAGATTATCCTCTGGATCAATCCGCCATCTCAGCAACAACTGAGTTTCGTGGTAGTGTCTATGGCTCTGATTTTGCCCGCTATACCTTGATGTATACCCCTCTTCCTGCCCAAGAAACGGTAGTTTGGATGGATATACAAGAGCACACCATGCAACCTACCTATCATACTACGGAGGTTGTGGATGATGTCTTGGGGGTCTTTCGCGTACCTTCTGGATTTCCAGACGGAAAATATCTGGTGCGCTTACAATTCGAAAAGCGACAAAACAATCTGATGAAATACAATTACTACCGCACTATCACGGTGGAGCGGGACGCTGCTCAGCTGGTGCCCAGCAGTCTACAAAGCTTCCAACGCTATAGCAGAGCAGAGTTAAGGCACTATATCAGGGCTGCCTTTGACAGACCAGTGCGTTCTGAGCTTAGAATCACTGACTCTGTAGGAGAAAACCATATCATCTACAGTAGTGTGAGTGATACTGTGCAAGTTTGGGCATTACCCCCAAATCTTCCTCCCGGCAATATTGACATCAGCATCATGGCAAGCGGTCACAACGCTTTAACCTATGAAAGCCCTGTCTTTGAAGACTTTTTAAATATCAGCTACCACACAATTCCAAATTATGGCTTTATCCCTCAACCTATTGGCAATGCGCGAGTGCCTCTCAATAGATGGTATGACTTTAATGGATCAGGCAAGCAAGAATATCTGGCTATGGACATCCCAGTCACCGGTTACGGAGAAGTACGCAGCTATGAAGTGCATGGTAAGCAGCATATTCAGACTCATCTCTTCCCAGCAAACTTTTGGCCATTGGATATCGGCAACACAAACGCTCGTGGGATAGAAATCCTTGCCCTCCAATCCGAGATCGGCAAGCTTTGGGAAACAAGAATCGGCGAAAACTATCCCGATCCTGATTCACTAATCTTTAACGATACCAGTATTATGGGCGGAATCATGGCTGATCTTGATGGCAATGGAAATCCGGAACTAATCTTGGTCAAGAACCTCCCAACTGAACGTGTTGTGCAGATATATGGCAGAAATGCACAGGGCATTATGAGCCAGCGAGCCACTCTGCATAATATCACCGAAACATATCTGAGAAACAACTTCGTGCCCTCTATCATCGCCTATGATTTCAGCGGCAACGGGCAAAAAGAAATCCTTACAGCCGATACTGATGGCGACATCATGATCTTTCATACTCATGGCAATACCTCTGAGAGAATCTGGCACTATCGGCTCCCAGTCGCAAACGCTTATCAGATGGCGAAGGGTGACTTTGACGGAGATGGGAAGATGGATTTCATCGTGGGCGGATACAACACCGATATCGTCGATCCTAATCTGAACTTCTGGCATTTTGAAGCATTCTCATGGGACGAAAATACAAACAGCTTCCAAAGCATGGGATCTATTGAATTCAACCAAGTGGAATCCCAGAATGCAATCCTGGCAATGAACATCGATGGTGACTCTCTGGATGAGATCGTCTTGGGGATATCTCCCAATCTCTACATTGTTAAATATTTAAATAGTACTCTCACCCCAATCTTTGTGGGAGATAGCTATGCAAACTATCAATTGGCAGGGTGGGAAGAAGACGCTGGCACATCTTGGGTGATGAGCAATTATCGAGTGAGTGCAGATTCTTTGATTGCCGTACAATGGGTCAAGGACGAAATCTACACTGGACCGGAAATACCCATAAACTTTCTGGCGACCCCTCTGGATGAGAGCAGCGTGCAGCTAAGTTGGCTCGGGAATAGCGGTGGATATTATCGCATATATCGTAAAGACGAAACTGGGGCTGTCTCAATCATTGAGCCGGTATATGGTAATTCTTACACTGATTTTGGGTTGACCGCTCTGCATGAATATCAATATGCGCTCGCTAATGTTGACGATGCCTTCGATCCTCCCGAAAGCCAGCTAACAGATTGGCAATATGTCATTCCGATGCCGATCCCGGATGTGCTCGAGATCTCTATGGTAGGAGATCGGGAAGTGCGGGCAATCTTTAACCAACCCTTGGATGCTTCAGCACTAAATCCCATGTTGTATACGCTTTCCCACAATCTTGGATATCCTCTTTCGGTCAATAGCACTCATCAGCAACAGGGCGTGCAATTGAGATTTCGCGATGCTTTTCCTGTTTCAAGCAGCCCCTTTACCTTGACCATTCAAGGTCTTCGGGGAACCAGCGGCGTGGCGATGGGGATGCAGCAATATCAATTCCCTTATGTTAGCGATCTGGATCCGCCCAAGATCAGCTTTGTAAATCTTACTGAAGATAATAACAACGTCTTGATCAGTTTTAATGAAACTATTGATCCGCAAAGCGCTGTGTATCTGGGAAACTATAGCTTGTACGCTCCCGATAACGATCCTGATAATGCAATCGCTGACATCTCAATCAACGATAACATTGTGAATATCAGCTTTGCTCACAGCTTAAAACATAGCAATGAAGCATATTTCATCCGAGTCGAGAATATCACCGATCTCTTTGGCAATCTGATCTCTCCCTTGCACAATCTGGCAAGATTTGCCGTGCGGGACTTTGATGATCTCAAAGACATAGTGGTCTTCCCCAATCCCTTGAAACGCAATCAGGATAATGAGATCATCTTTATGAATTTCCCGTCCAACAAAAAAGGAGAGATCGCCATCTATGATGTCAGCGGCTCTTTGGTCATCCGCAAAGGCATCGGTCCCTTCAATCCGGAAAGCAATCACATCACCTGGCGCTGGAATGTTACCAACTCAGACGGCAAAAGACTCTCGAGCGGGATCTATTTCTATGTGATCGAGATGGACGGCGAACGTGCCCGCGGGAAATTTGCCATAATCAATTAAAGGACAAGGTATGAATAGCGATCCTAATTGGGAAGATTTTGAATTTGAAGAAGAGGAAATTTGGAATGAGCTGCAAAAGAAAGAGAAAAGTGCTTTCATCGCAGCAATAGTTCGCCAAAAAGACAACCCCGAAGAAGTCGAAGCCTCGCTGGATGAGCTGGAACGTCTGGCAGATACTGCCGGCATAACCGTCTTGGGTCGTTATACCCAAAAACGCCCTAATCCGGATCGGGGAACCTATTTTGGCAAAGGCTTTTTGGAAAATATTCGCACTCACCTCTTGCAGGTTGGGGCAGACATGCTGATCGTGAATGCTGAGCTCTCTCCCATGCAAGCCCGGAATATAGAAAAGCAATATGAATTCAAGGTGATTGACCGCACAGAAGTGATCCTGAGCATCTTCCATGATCATGCCCGCACTCGAGAAGCCAAGCTCCAAGTCAAACTGGCAGAGCTACAATATCAGCTCCCCCGACTCAGACGTCTTTGGGGACACTTTGACAAAGAACATGGTAGTGTTCGCAGCACCGGAGGATCCGCCAGTAGAGGCATGGGAGAAAAACAGATTGAGATCGACAAACGCCTGATCCGCGATCAGATCCGCAAAATAAATTCCGCCATAGACCACATCAGCACTCATAAATTGACTCAGCGTAAACAGCGTGATAATGCCAAAAAGATCTGCCTGGTGGGTTATACCAATGCTGGTAAATCTACCCTTTTTAACCGCCTCACTGACGCTGACGTGCTCGTGCAAGATCGTCTCTTCGCCACTCTGGATTCCACAAGTAGGCAGCTCAAGCTTTCCACCGGGGCTCCTGCTGTGATTTCGGATACGGTTGGCTTTATCTCCGACCTCCCCCATCATTTAGTGGCATCATTTCGAGCCACTTTGATGGAAGCTGTGGATGCGGATCTTCTCTTACATGTGGTTGATATATCCGATAAACGGCATGACTATTATATTCAGCAGGTTAATAAAGTCCTCGCTGGAATCGGCGCTGATAAGATCTCTCAGATCTTGGTACTCAATAAAAAAGACCGGGTGGAAGAAAGATATAGTAAGCTCCTTGAAAGGCACTATGGCACAGCCGTCGCTATCAGCGCGTCTCAAAATCAAGGCATTGATGAGCTCTTAGAAATGGTCGAACTGGTCTTGATGGACAATCGCCGCTATTATCTGCATTTGCCCTATGAACAAACCTCCCTGGTTTCTCGTCTGCATGATCTAGGAAGGATAGAAAAAGAGGATTACCGTGAAGATGGAATCCACATCCAGGTCATCTTAGGCAAGATGAACCGCCATTTGATCCAGGATTATATCGTGGAAAAGCCCAATTAGAGCAGCACCTGGTCAATTCCTTTGACAGCCCTGCTGAATAATTGTAGCAAAGTTTTAAGAACATAATTATATGATTAGGAGATAACATGGTAAAGCAAATTTCTGCAAAAGAAGCTGCTGCTATGATCAAACCCGGAAGCAGATTGGCAATCGGTGGATTTTTGGCAGTAGGTGCTCCAGAATCCATCATAGACGCCATCGTGGAAGCCGGCACTAAAGACCTGCACATGATCGTCATCGCTTCTGATTGGGAAGATCGCGGAGTTGGCAAGCTCGTAGTTGCCCACGCCATCAAGAGCGCTCAGGTATCACATCTGGGCACAAACCGCACGATTCAAGCCCAGATGAATTCCGGCGAGATAGAAATCGAACTGGTACCTCAAGGCACTTTGATGGAAAGAGTGCGCTGTTTTGGCGCAGGGCTTGGCGCTGTGCTCACCCCCACAGGTCTTGGCACCGTGGTACAGGAAGGCAAAGAGGTTTTGAGCATTAATGGCAAAGAATATATCCTCGAACCTGCCATCGAAAGCGACTTTGCTCTCGTACACGCTTGGAAAGCAGATAAGATGGGCAATCTCATCTTCCGCAAGACAGCCCGAAATAGCAACCCCATCATGGCAATGGCAGGCAAAATCACTATTGCTGAAGCAGATGAGATCGTCGAGATTGGTGATCTTGATCCCGAGCTCATCGCATGTCCGGGAATTTTTGTAGACTATCTTGTCAAGAGCTCGGAGGTTACAAATGGATAAGCGACAAATGATTGGCAAACGTATTGCCCAAGAATTTCATGATGGAGATTATGTGAATCTCGGTATTGGACTCCCCACTTTAGCAGTAGATTATATCCCCGAAGGTGTGCACGTCATTTTCCAGAGCGAAAATGGCATGCTCGGGGTGGGTCCCAGTCCAGCAGAAGGACATGAAGATAAGGACATGATCAATGCCGGGGGCGGATTTATCACAGCTATCAAAGGCGCTTCATTCTTTGACAGCGCTCAAAGCTTTGCCATAATCCGCGGCGGTCATATTGATACAACCGTCTTAGGTGCACTCCAGGTGGATGCTCACGGAAATCTGGCAAATTGGATGATCCCTGGCAAGATGGTCCCGGGAATGGGCGGCGCCATGGACTTGGTAACGGGTGCACGTAAGGTGATCGTTGCCATGGAACACGTGGACAAACGCGGCAATCCAAAGATTCTCAAAGATTGCAATCTTCCTTTAACTGCTGTGGGCAAAGTAAGTTTAATCATCACGGATATGGCTGTCATCGAAGTCAGTTCCGAAGGATTGGTGCTTAAAGAATTGGCAGCAGGATGCACGGTGGAAGATGTTATTAAAGCTACTGAGGCTGAACTCATCGTCCCTCGCGAAATCGGGACTTTTGGGCAATAGCATTCCCGCATATCATAACCATGTGAATGAGGTTTGTAGCCTTAAAATAAATATCACCTCAAGATGACTTGGCTACAACCTGTTGTAGTTACACAACCTATAGACCGGGATATCGTTCCCGGTTTTTTTATAGGTCAAGAGTCAATAACTCATCCCAGGCTTTAGGGCGGCTCAGAACTTGTAAGATGGAATCCCGCTTTTCATAGAATATCTTAGCAATCTGCGGATCAAACTGCTGTTCCCGATTTTTGTAAATCTCTCTGGCTGCAGTTGCATAATCCAGATTCTCCCGATACAAGCGCTTGCTTGTCATCGCATCAAAACTATCTGCCACACTCACAATCCTGGCATATAGATGGATCTCTTCCCCTGTCAATCCATGTGGATATCCTGCACCATTGAACCATTCATGATGCTCTCGGATAGTGCGGATGATCGAATCTGCAAAACCAATCGGACTCAGAATCTTTGCTCCCGTCTCAGGATGCATTTTGATGATTTGATATTCGTCTTCACTGAGGCTTTGTTCTTTGTTAAGGACAGTGGTAATCACTCCGATCTTGCCCAGATCATGCAGGAGAGCTCCAATTCTCAGCTCGCTCAATTCGTCCATGTTCAACTTCAACTCTTTGCCCAAAACAATCGCCAAAGCAGTAACTCGTTCCGAATGACCGCGGGTATAGACATCGTTGACTTCCATCGCATTCACCATTGCATGAATTGTGTTTAGATAGCTCTTTTGCAATTTAATTTGAGCCTGGAGTAACTCCGTTGTCCGCTCGGATACTAACCGTTGCAGCTGAGTCTTGTACATCTCATTTTGATATCTTAACTCATAGGTTTCCAGGCTTTGCTGCACAGTCACCAGAAAGTCACTGATCGAAAAAGGCTTTTTGAGGAATTCATAAACGCCCAAATGAATTGCTTCCCTGAGCAACCACTCGTCCGAAGAGCCAGTAATCAGGATTACCGGAATCTTCTCATCCCGCTCTCGCACAGCCTTGATGATCGTCAGCCCATTCACTTGAGGCATAGCCACATCCGTGACCACAGTGCTGATATCTTCTTCCTCGATCATCTTTAGTGCTCTGACTGGATCATCAGTAGTTATAGCCGCGAATCCCTTCTGACCCTCTAAGCCTAAACGTATACTATTCAAAACCGCAAGATCATCATCAATGATCAATACCCTATGCTGCATTTCGTATGCCTTTTTTACCATCATTAAATCTCATCCTGAAAATCAACCTTGGCAATTAGCTCTGGGAAGTTATTAGAAACCTTATTCACTAAAGGACTCACTCGATGCGAACTCAAATAATCATCGGGGATAGGAATCATCAATTTTTCAGCCTCGTGCACATCCTGAAGCGCTGGATCCAACCAATCATCAATAGCTTCAGCCATGATGCAAACCGGCATGCGATGATGCAGACTTTGCATCATCCGATTTGCTTCAGTGGTAATTATGGCGATAGTGGGCAAATAGCTCCCATCAGCACCCTGCCAGACATCGTAGATAGCGCCCAGATAGAGCAATCCGCCATCTGAAGGATAGACGTAGTATGGAATCTTGCCCGGCGCTTTCCATTCATAAAAGCCATTGGCAGGGATCAATGCTCGCCTTCGGATAAAGGAGGCTTTAAAAGATGGCTTCGTGCCGATACTCTCCCTACGAACATTGATCATAGGGCTTGTAGGCAGCTCTCTCATCCAAGAAGGAACTAAGCCCCATCGAAAATAGCCATCATAGCGCTTTTCTGAATTGCTGACTATTGCCATCACCGTGTGGGTAGGCGCCACGTTGTAGGAAATCGGCATTTGCTCACTTTGAATCTCAGCATGCAGCTCTTTGACAAGTCGCTGCAACTCGTCGTGCTTGATCACTTGGGCAAATCTTCCACACATACTTATCTCCTTTGAGATTGACACTTTTTGGCATTCTTAGATCTTGGCAAGAGATTTATCATAGTAAATTGCTGATTGAATTGAAAAATTAGGAGTTGTTTTGACTAATAAAGATATCGACCATGTAATGAGACTCTTGGAAGTTCATTTCCAAAAAGTCAAGACCCCAATCGTGGATCTAATTCAGGCTCAGACCAAAGATCCTTTTAAGGTGCTCGTAGCCACCATCCTCAGTGCCCGCACAAAAGATGAAACCACCTCCCAAGCCGTCAATAGACTTTTTGCTAAAATCGACAATGTAGATGATCTGGATAATCTCAGCGAGAAGGAGCTGCATAAGCTCATCTTTCCTGTCGGTTTTCATAACGCTAAGACTAAACACCTCAAAGCCTTACCAAAAGTCCTCCACGAGGAGTTTGGCGGCAAAGTCCCTTCTGAAATTGACGACCTCCTACGCCTGCCAGGAGTGGGACGCAAGACAGCCAATCTCGTGCGCGCCGTCGCCTTTTCACTGCCTGCCATTTGTGTGGATGTTCACGTCCACCGCATCTGTAACCGCTGGGGATATATACAAACAAATAGTCCCCTCGAAACCGAAATGGCTCTACGCAAGAAACTACCTCAAAAACACTGGCTGACCATCAATTCATATGTCGTGGCTTTTGGACAAAACCTCTGCACTCCCAGAAAGCCCAAATGTGAGATCTGCCCAATCTATAAATATTGTCAACGCATCGGAGTATAAAGGAAGCAAATATGAGCTGCATCTTTTGTAAAATTCATCCCCAAAAAATCATCATGGAAAACGACTATTTCTTTGTAATTCCGGATAAATACCCTGTCTCCAGAGGACACCACTTGATCATCTCCAAAAGACATATCACTGACTTCTTTGAGCTTAATGCCTCCGAAGCACCAGCACTGCTGGAGATATCCAAAAGATTAAAGGACTACCTCGGGCAAGAACTGAACCCTTCCGGCTATAACCTTGCCATGAATTCAGGCAAAAGCGCTGGACAGACCATCTTCCACTTTCATCTCCACTTCATCCCCAGATATTAGGTAACGCCAGCTATGGTTCACCAAACATTTTCCATGACCATCCAGAGGATAAGACCGTGCCTAAACGCACTTCACAAAGCTGTAACTCCTTATTTTCCCGTTTCTTGCTCACTTCTCAAATGAGGGACAAACGGGGGAGGCTTGAAGTGTGCTACTTTTGCAAGTACTTACACATCTGTTTTCACAGCAATTTGCATGGCATAACAACAACTTGATATCAAACTGTTGCATATCATTTAATATTGAATAATAATTAACCATGATGCCTATTCTCTTGGCATCTATTGAAGATTACTTTTCTTACTTACAACCATTACTGTGAAAATCATGGGATTCAGCAACTCTGCCGCGATTATCTCGAGGTCATGATGCATCAATTTCAAAGAATGGTCTCATGCTCTTGAATGCTATCAGAGATGGCACAGGTTCTCAAGGATTGCAATGAAGTTATCCAACTATAAAATCTCCATCAGCATAAGTGTAATTTGCTCTAACAGAGTTTTTGATAAAGAATAATCCAATCGATAGGGGACCGATACGCCCGATAAACATAACCATGATAATCACGATCTTACTTAAATTATGTAGTTGCGAAGTAATGCCCATAGATAGTCCCACGGTGCCAAAAGCTGAAACAGTTTCAAAAAGCAAATCCAGAAGTGGCTTATCCTCATAAAGCAGCATAATGAAAGTTGCCGAGGTAATAATAGTCAATGCGAGTATAACAATTGATAATGCAGAACTAATAATATATTCCGGCACTCTTCTATGGAAGATATTTGTCGCCTTATTACGCCTTAGGGTGCTGAATATTGCTAAGTATATTATGCCAATTGTTGTTGATTTGACTCCGCCACCTGTACTCGCTGGAGCAGTGCCAATAAACATGAAAACAATCATGATAAAAAGGCTTGACCTGCTATATAAAGCGATGTCTGCAGAATTGTAACCCGTGGTTGATGATGCCGAAATTGCCTGAAAGATATTCACTAAAAATCCGTGGATTTGACTAGATGAATTAATAGCTTCAGATGCGATAATAAGTAGACTGCCCAGAGAAAACAAAATTAATGCCATCGTGATGACTAACTTAGAATGAGAGTTCATTCTGGAAAATTTAAAAGGAGATTTCTTGTTGGTTATTAGACTCACAATATCGTTAATAACTAGAAAACCTATCCCGCCAGCAATGCACAAGAAGAAAGTAATAAGATTGACAAATATATCATTACTGTAGTTCATAAAACTATTGCTGAAGAGTGAGAAGCCAGCAGTGCAAAATGTTGATATCGAATGGAATAATCCAAGATAGAGAGCTTGCAAGCGCGGGAAATCATCAAACCAAGCTATAAAATATAATATAGTACCAAAAACCTCGACGACTACAGTATAGATAATAATCAAGTTAATAATTCGATATATATTCTCACTCGTAACCCCAGAATAGGAATCTTGTATTAAAAGATGACCGCGAAGGGAGAGTTTCTTCCTCATAAAGAAAAATATCAGGACAATAAATGACATATATCCAATTCCGCCAACCTGAATTAGAATTAATATCACTATCTGCCCAAATAAGGAATAGTATGAACCTGTATCTTCTACTATCAGACCTGTTGTTGACACTGCCGAAGTAGCAGTAAATAATGCATCTATATAAGGCTGAAACTTACCAGTCGAGGAAGAAATTGGAAGGGCTAAAATAGCTGATCCGAGCAATATAAAAACAAGAAAACCCAGTACTATGATTTGAGTATTTGATAATCTCTCGAATAAGTTTCCAATTATTGTATTTCCATTCTGGGTAGAGAAGATATTATTAGTCTTTTTCATAACTATTACTCCAAGTATACTATACCTAGTATGTAGTTGTTTTATTGACTACATTTACGTCAAGAGATTTCGATAAGCTGAAATCATAGCTATACAAAGTCAGGGAAATAGCACTTGAAGTCCTTTAAGATTGCCATCAGCTACGCCACCATACTGGAATATACTCAGAAATCAGTAAAAATATCTTAATAATACCTTAAAAGTATATACCCTGTGCTGATGAGAATGGCGACAAAGGTAAAGAAAGCTCCAATCTTGGTGTATTCTTTAAAGCTGATCCGGAATCCATTGCGGTTTGCGATGCCGATTGCAACGATATTGGCGCTGGCTCCGACCATAGTCCCATTTCCGCCCAGACAAGCTCCTAGAGAAAGAGACCACCAGAGAGGATGCATTGCATCTGGATTGCCGATAATCACGCCCATGTCCTCCAAGACAGGAATCATCGCTGCCACAAAAGGAACGTTGTCGATCACAGCGCTAAAGATGCTGGAAACCCAGAGAATCACCATGGAAGTAGCTTTTGGCTCACTGTGAGTAACCTTCATGATATTATCAGCGATGATGGTTATAAAACCTGTCTCTACAAGTGACTCCACAATCATGAAAAGTCCCATGAAGAAGAAGATCGTTACCCAGTCAATATCATTCGCAAGGATTTGTTCGACTTTGTTTTTATCGGAAAGTACGAGAAGCAGCAGACCGGCACTCATGGCTATAGTAGCAGTTTCAATATGAAGCACACCTTGCAAAGTGAAAGCTAACAACATGGCTGCCAGGATGATGATGCTGCTTTTAAGCAGAAAAGGATTTTTGATGAGCATTGATTCATCGTAGCTCATTAGCTTAGCACGATTTTCATTGCTCACATGCATAGCTTTATGATACAGAAGCCAGATCAATCCCACAGAAGCTATTGTAACCAACAAAATTGGTGGAGTGAGATTTATTATGAAATCCATGAAATTGTAGTCTGTAGCAGAACCGATAAGAATATTTGGTGGGTCACCAATCATGGTTGCGGCACCACCCGCGTTTGAAGCAATCACCATTGTGATGATAAAAGGCACGGGGCTGATTTTAAGCTCACTTGCAATCAATAACACGATCGGTACCAAGATCATGATGGTGGTCACACTGCCCATAAAAGCAGAAGTAAAGGTAGTAAGCAGATACATGAGAATCATGATCATAAGCGGTCTACCCTTGGCAATCTTGGCAATCCGGATTGCTAAATACATGAAGAGTCCGGTCTGTCTCATCACGGAAATTACAAGCATCATCCCAATTAGAAAGAAGATCACATTCCAGTCTATAGCGTGAAACGCCACATCTTGACTGACTATCCCCGTGAGGATGATGGCAAATCCGCCGATCATAGCGGCGAGCATTTTATTGATCCATTCTGTAATAATAAGAAGGTACGTGACACCAAAAATGGCGAGCGCGAGGAGCATTAGTAACATTTCTTCCTCATGCTTTAATCACTTTGCGGAAGATGTCCATGGCTGTGACCACTCCTACAAGCATACCATCTTTATTGACTACGGAAAAGAATCTTTTGTGATGCTGAATCATTTCAAAAACTGCTTCCGGGATTGATGTTTCAGGAGTGAGATATTCTTCTTCTTTATCCATGATCTCACCCACGGTCAAAACATCCTCTTGTTCAAAGAGTTTTTCAAGCGGTTCATAGGATCTGAGAAAACTGATGTCATCCAACATCATCAGATAGTCTGGCACACCAACCTTGAGCAGGCGAAGGATATTCACATTCCCCAAGTATCGACCATTCTCGTCTGTGACAGGGATGTAAGAGAGATTCCTATGACAGAATTTGTCACTCAGCTCACTAAGAAGGGCGTCAGGAGAAATGCTAACTACGTCTGTGACCATAATGTCAGCTATGGTGACTTCTTGTTTGAGCCGAATCTGTAGTTTGTTTATTTCGTGAATCACGGTTGAGGCATCAGAATTCTTGAAGCGGGAAACTAGATCCTGATCTTTGGAGAGTTTCAAGAGAGCAGCTACGAGATTCAGATATAACTTTGACGAGCTCTTATCCGAGATCACAAGACAGACCCAATGAACCTTGATTCCATCGTAATCTAAAGGATTTTGCAAGAACGCCATGCCTATAACGGTATCCTGAAAGTTTTCCATGCGAATATGAGGGATTGATATCCCAGAAGCATAAGCAGTGCTGCTGATTTGATCACGTTCCAGGATAAGCTGAGTGAGAGCTTCTCCACAAATGGGCAAGCGATGATGCTTGCAGATCTTTTCAACCAGAAGTCTATAGACTTGCTCTTTGCTGAGGATGCGTCTTTCATGAATGATGGCGCGTGAATCCAATAGATTTGATAGAAACATAGCCTTTATCTCGTTTTTTTGGTGCGACAGGTTGCAATGGGCAGGATCATCTCTTCCATAGAGACTCCCCCGTGTTGGAAAGTACCATTATATTGTCTTTGATATTGGTGATAGCTATTGGGGTAGACAAAATAATAGTCGTCTTTGGCAAAGATGAAGTTGTTTACAATGCTCTTTGAGGGCAGTCCGAACTCAGATGGTTTCTTCACGAAGAGGGCATGGCGATCGTTGGCAGTGAGATTCTTGCCTTCTTTATAGCGAACTGTGACAGAAGTATCGCGATCGCCAATCACCTGGGTAGCACGGTTGACTTTGATGGAGCCGTGATCCGTGGAAATAATCACGATGGCATCTTGTTTTGAGATCTGTTTGAGAGCTTCGTATAGTGAAGAATGCAGGAACCAATGTTTGGTAAAGGCTCTGAGACCTTCTTCGTGTGGAATAGTTTCTTGTAGGATTTGATCTTTGGAGCGATGATGCGCCAAGAGATCAAGGAAGTTATAAACAAGCACGATGAGGTTTTCCTTCCCCCAAGTCTCGATCTTACGGAGGACGAAGTTACCTTCATCCATATTGAATATTTTCACATACTTTGAACTTGGATCCAACTCGTAACCGAGATCGCCGATGTGTTCATCCAAAAGCTGGTGTTCATTCCGGTTGCGGCTATTGTCCATCTCAGATGATGCTACCCAATAATCCGGGAACCGTTTTGCTATATCAATTGGCAGCAGCCCACTAAAGATGGAATTGCGGGAATATGGTGTTGCGGTGGGAAGGATCGAAAAATATAGATCCAGCTCTTCATCAAATAGCTCTTGGATGTAGGGTTGGATGGCAAGATACTGATCCAATCTCATACAGTCCATGATGATAAAATAGATTGGTACATTCTCTCCAAAATGGGGAGCAATGTATTGAGAGATCAAGTCGAAACTGAGATTCGGTCTTTCATCTGTCCTAAGCCAATCCCGGTAATTACGTTCGATATAGCTGGTAAATTCGGTATTGCAGTTACGTTTTTCCAGAAAGTGAGTCTGCCGAAGGCCATCGTCGTTAACTTCATCAATGCGAAGTTCCCATTGTGACAATTCCAGATAGATTTGTCCCCATTCATCCCAATCGGGATTTGAGAATAGGCGTTGATTGAGCTGCGCAATATATTGAGAATATTGTTGACCTATCTCGTTTGCCTTGATTTCATCGGCTTGGAAGATCTTTTTGATTGCCATGATGATTTGGGAGGGATTAATCGGTTTGATGAGGTAATCTGAGATCTGAGAAGCGATGGCTTTGTTCATCAGTCCTTCTTCTTCACTTTTGGTTACCATAATGATCGGTATTGAGCTATTTATGCGTTTGATTTCCTGAAGAGTGGCAAGGCCATCCAATCCGGGCATCATTTCATCAAGGATCACGAGATCATATTTGTTTTCTACCACCTGTTCGATGGCATCGACTCCGTTATTACATGTATCCACATTGTAGTTTCTTTCTTCGAGGAACAGGACAAAGGGTTTGAGCAGATCGATTTCATCATCTACCCAAAGGATGTTCATGATTTTCACAAGCTTTCCTCCTTGCTACTTTGAGTTTCCATTTCAAAGGCGCGTTGACGCTCTTTTACTACTTTTTTAACTGCTTCCAAGTCAGAATCCTGGAAGTACAGAGCGAGCTTGAAGTTGAGCTCACTTTTGGAACAATTGAACCATGTTGTCATTTTCTCCAGATATTGATCTATAAAAACTTTCTTAATGTCCTGTTCATTTTCTTTTTCTTTGTTTTTGAGCTCTTTGATTTCATCGCGCAGTTCATTTGTGGGAGTGTCAAGAGCTCTTTGCATCCATTCTTCTCGTTGAGGCCAATCCGCTTTTTGGACCATCGGTTTGACCAATTGCAGTCGTTCAAAGCCTATCTCTTTGACGCTTTCTTCATCCAGATCCATCTCTTCGATATAGAGGTCAAAAGTGCTGGCCAGTTTGGCTGCTAAGGTGCCAGATAATTGATATTCAGCCTCTACAAAGTCTTTAAACTTCTCATAGCCTTTGAAGCGATATAGTTTGCTGCGTTTGATTTCTGAAAGCAGTTCCCCCAATGCTACAAAATTGTCTTCAAGTTTATCTTTGAGATTGGCTATGGCAGAGAACTTTTCTTCGGGACTCATCATGTCATTTTTTGTATTTTGCATCTTAGTTTTCCTTTATTCAGTTTCTGAGATAGGATAGTAGCAGTGCTCTGTTTGAGGGAACCTTCCCTCGCGTACGTCCTGGCTATATTGCATGATTGCCTTGGGGATCTCTTCATTAAGCTGGGCATATTGTTTAACAAATTTGGGACGAATGTTGCTATATCCCAGCATGTCGTGGTAAACAAGCACTTGTCCGTCACAATATCTTCCGGCTCCGATTCCAATGGTGGGGATAGATACACTTTCACTGATCTTTTTACCCAGAATCTCTGGAATCCCTTCCAAAACGAGCATAAAGGCGCCGGCTTCTTCGATGGCTGATGCCTGCAAAAGGATCTCCTCATGTGCCACATCTGTTTTACCCTGCACCTTGTAACCTCCAAATCTAAGTACTGATTGGGGGGTTAGTCCAAGATGGGCGCAGACAGGGATTTCCATATCTACGATCTCATGTATAGCCTGCAAACGGGAGGCAGATCCTCCTTCGAGTTTCACTGCATCAGCTTGACCTTCCTTGATCAATCTGGCGGCATTAATCCTACTTTCGCGATTGCTTAAATGATAGCTCATATAGGGCATATCGGTTAAGATAAATTTGTTCGGGGCTCCCCGGCGGACAGCCGCGCTGTGTGATATCATATCCTCCATAGTCACCTGTAGAGTCCCTTCATATCCCAAAAGCACCATGCCCAAGGAATCTCCGACTAAGATGATGTCAATGTCTGTAGCCGCCACAGCACTAGCACTGGCAAAATCATATGCCGTAAGCATAGTGATCTTCTTACCTTGTTCCTTCATTTTTGCAAAGCTCAAGCTATTTAGCTTCTTACTCACCGGTACTGTCATCTATATTCCCTTCTTGTTCATATGTTTCCTGCTCTTCACGCAGACGCGATTGATCTTCTTCGGCCAGGATATCTCCGGCGTAGGCACCACGATTAATAAACATGTTATAGATCTCCGTTCCATTGGGATACCAACCCAGGAATCTACCATGTAAGACTCCGTCTTTATAGCTGGCGCTCATCTGCGGGCTACCATCGGGATACCATAAAAAAGTCATGCCATTTAGCTTGCCATTTTTGTATTGGGAAGCTAGAGATAGGGTCCCTTCGGGATACCGTTCGTAGACCCAACCGCTATATGGCTCTCCATCAAGCAGTAAAATGTCATCCTGCATGATGAGCTCATTCTTTTCAATAGCATCTTCGGGCAATTGCCAGTGACTAAGCATCTGATAGTCTTCACTCAATCCGCGGGAAAACAAACTTCCTGTTAGCATAGTAAAAGCCAAAAGCAGAATCATTGCTATGGGGTTGAAACGAGGCTTTTCCACTCTCAGTATGTTCTCCATATCCACGTAATATTTATCTTTATAGGTACACACTTTTTACCTCCAAAGGCTTAGTCAACCTTTTTCTTCAAGGCGCTTGATCTTGCTAAAAAGATAAGCCATTATCTTTGTAAATCAAGCCGGTATTTCTTGTATGTTAATCCATCAATAAAGAAAGATTTGTTAGCTTGCGAATGTTTGTTATTATGTCTTCTAGATAAAAAGATATAAAGGAGATTATGATGCCCATACTCAATGAAGCAGTTCTGGCTGATACGAAGAAGGCTCTGCAAAACATGAAGAAAGAAGTTCGTTTGATCCTTTTCACGCAGGCTTTTGAATGTAACTATTGCGCTGAAACACATCAGCTTTTGGAAGACTTGATCAGTGTGAATAAATTATTAAAATTAGAAGTACATAATTTTGAGAGCGATAAAGACGCGGTGAAGAGTTATGGAATAGACAAGATCCCGGCTATAGCTGTGATTGGCGAAAAAGATTATGGCATTCGGTTTTATGGTATGCCTGCTGGCTATGAGTTTTCTTCCTTGCTATCGGCTATCCTTATGGTGTCTACCGGGATTCACCACCTAAGCGACAATGCTGCCGCGTTTTTAAATACTTTGCAAAAGGATATCCATCTGCAAGTCTTTGTGACCCCCACTTGCCCATATTGCCCTCAAGCAGTAATTTTGGCCCAGCAGATGGCATTTTACAGCGACCGGATCAAGGCAGACATGGTGGAAGTCTCAGAATTCCCTCATCTGGTACAAAAATACTCAGTACAAGGAGTGCCCCGCACTACGATCAATGAAAAGTGGTATCAGGAGGGCGCTGCTCCAGAGCAAATGTTGATCGCAAAGATCAAGGAAGCTCTTTGATGATAGATTTTAATCTTTGTCGATCAGATGGAGCATATGAATCAACAATTCATAATCAGATCATGGTCGGCGGTGTCGCGATGGCGGCTCATCATATTAAAATATATCTAAGTCCTTTTGAAGATCCTGATTGATGCCAGAACTTCCAGAAGTGCAAACCGTCCTCAATGGTGTATGCCAAGTGCTCAATGGCAGGCAGGTGCTCTCAATAGTATCCTATTATCCAGGAACCGTGATTTGGGATGAAGCGCTGGATAGTCATCCTTTCCCCGCTGATTTTATTTCTGGGATGCGCCGGGGAAAATATATGATTCTGCACTTTAGCAAAGACGTCAGCCTCATTGTGCATTTGCGCATGACAGGCAAACTGGTCTTTGAAACAGCACTAATCGATATTCATCGCCATGAAAGAGCTCGCATAGAGCTGGATGATGGAAGTGCTTTACGCTTTATAGATCCGCGTACATTTGGCAAGATCACTGTCATAAACACGGAAAATCTTGAGAAATTTCTACCCCAACTTGGTCCTGAGCCCTTGGGAAAAGACTTCACTCCCCAATATCTCTATCAAAAAACAAGGCTACGCAGTGCTCCCATCAAAAATTTGCTCTTGGATCAGAGCATCGTTGCAGGCTTGGGAAATATCTACACCTGCGAATTACTGTATCGTGCTGGAGTACGTCCGCAGCGTATCTCCAAAAGTATTACGCATAAAGAAGCCAATTTGATCATACGACACAGTAAGGAGATCCTGATGGAAGCAATCGCTGTCGGAGGTACGAGCATATCAGATTATAGACAGGTAGATGACAAAAGAGGAGAATTTCAGAATTTCCTCAAAATCTACCAGAAAAAGCTATGTCCATTGGGGCATGATGTCGAAAACATTCGCTTAGCAGGACGTTCCAGCTTTTTCTGCCCCAAGTGTCAGAAGTGAGAGCTTTCCCTTTTATTATTTGACTGCTGTATAAAAGCTTGTTGTCAGTAAATAAAGCTTTTATGCTTGGTTGAGCACCATCCAAGACACCAGAAATACCGTTGCCCATGCAAGCGAACAAGATTGAAGGTAGATTAGTCATTTTCCATTCCCCGCCCCCTCTCAGGAGCTGATATTTTAACCTTTCTAAATGCCTGCAAAAGTAGGGCTCTTGATGCCTCCCCCGTTTCTCGCTCATTTGAGAAGTGGGCAAGAAACGGGAAAATAAGGAGTTACAGCTTTGTGAAGTGCGTTCCGATGCCTACAAAGATCTGGAAAACATAAAAAAGAGTTTGGTGTTTTGGAAATGGATAGCGCCCTCTGCCAACTCAATGAGCTCGATCTTGCATTGACTTGACCTTTCCCACCCTCAACAGCTATCCAGAACGATATTGCAAATGAAGCAGGGAAAGTCTAATCAAGCATCAAGGCAAATCTCTGAGATTTTTCTTGATTTTCCTGTTTGGCTATATATACTATAATTATAGTAGTTGTAATAATTGCA
>JASKKR010000010.1 GCA_030154085.1 Candidatus Cloacimonadota bacterium
AACTTGTCTACAATCACATCTTTGGTAATCACGATGTCATGCTTGCTCAATTGACGTTGGTATTTATGAATCCAAAGTCATGATCAGTACAGGCTATTATGACCAAAATTCCAGCCTGGCTAAGTATCTGCAAAAGTAGGGCATTTGCCGCCTCCCCCGTTTCTCTCCCCTTTGAGAAGTGAGCAAGAAACGGGAAAATAAGGAGTTACAGCTTTGTGAAGTCCGTATTTATGAAGTGCGTTATGAAGAGTAACTATTGATGGTAGCAACGTGCTTTTTGTTTATTAACTTATAAGTTGAATTCATAATCAGCATCTATCTTATCAAGAATTAGTTGGCATATATTTATGGACCATTACCTTATGCAACGATCTTCCCAATCTGAACTGCACTGATGGTAAGCACTCAATAAAGCTTTTAATTATATTATAAGTAACTATACGTCAAGATGATATGTGTTATCGGATATTATACTGAAGCTTTAAGCAGCTCGAGACGCGCACGACGATCCAAAGACTCTATTCTGCTAGCTATCTGCTCTTCATAACTTGGAAGTTGTTCTTTGCGGTAAACACCAAGGTGGATAATTTCTTTATCTTTTGCCATTTTCCTTGCCATATCTTCATCTTGGGGAATTTCATTGAAGATATGACATCTATCATTGTATAAAGAATAGGTGTTATTGTAACTAACACAAGGTTGTAAAACTTCGACGAAGGAAAATCCTTTATGCTGAACTGCTTGATAAATGATATCAGCAAGATGAGAGATCCTAGCGGTATATGAGCGGGCGACAAAGCTTGCTCCCGCTTCCATCAAAAGAGTAATCGGAGTAAAGGGAATTTCTACATTCCCCATCGGGGTTGATATACCAATAAATCCTGATGGTGAAAGAGGAGAAGCCTGACCGGTTGTGAGGCCATAGTTTCCATTATTGTGCATGATTAGGGTAAGATCAATATTGCGTTTTGCAGCAAACAATGTGTGTTCCAGACCTTCACCGAGACTGTCCCCATCTCCACCAAATGTAATGACCTTGAGATTGGGATTTGCAAGCTTGATTCCAGACGCAGTAGCCAACGCTCTGCCATGCAATCCATAAATACCAGAAATATTTAAATAGTCAAAAATCTTGCCATGACAGCCTATGCCAGAACTCATTACAATATTGGCGAGAGGAGTACCTTCATCCACCAATCTATTTATAGCATTCTTTACTGCTCCCAAGATGCCGAAGTTCCCACATCCAATACACCAAGTATTTTCTTTTCTGCTGGTCAAATCATGCATCCTCAGTCTCCTTTATCGCTTCTGCGAGCATAAGGGAAGAAAAATGTCTTCCGTCATAACGCAAGATGCTCTTCTTGATTTTGACATTAAGCTTTTCTTTGAGGAATCGTGCAAAATTAGCTTGAGATGAATGTTCTACCACAATTACCTCACATTCTTGATATTTGGCAAGTTCTTCACGTGGGAAAGGTTCTAAATAGATAGGGACCACAAGTTGGAATTCGTGATATTTTTGAGCTTCACGCAATTCCAAGGCAGTTGATCCATAGGCAAATACTATGCTTTTACCAGATCCATAAATTGATACTCTTTGATATTTTTGGGTAGCATCATAGATGGTTTGCAGTTTACGATTTCGTTTGTCCTTCATTTTTACAATATTTTGTGCTACATCAGTCCTAAATCCATTCTCTGAGTGTTCATTGCTATTCCATTTTATTACAGCATTGTCTTCCGAAGATTCTACACCTGGAAAAGCCAGAGGTGATACTCCGCATTTAGTTATCAAATATCTCTGATATTCTGCATTTGCTTTTTCAGTGATGGGGATAACATCAATAGTTTCAGGAAGAGGGAGCTTAATGCTCATAGAGCTTTCACTGAGGTGCTTTTCTGTAAGCAAGACCGCTGGACTTTGGGTTGTCCAAGCCAGCTCAACAAGCTCTTGTGCAAGGGTAAATGCCCGGCTAAAAGAATCGGGTGATGCTACAATCCTCGCAAATTCTCCATGGCCCTGATTTAAAGCAAAATACAGATCTTCTTGGGCTGTATATGTAGAGACCCCAGTAGCAGGACCTGGTCGCGAAGAAAGCACACAAAAAAGCGGTGATTCTACCATACCTGCCATAGAAAATGCTTCTTGCATTAGAGCAAAACCACCACCGGAACTGCCAACACCGCTGCGTTTGCCGGCAAAAGCAGCACCTATAGCCATATTTATAGCTGCTAGTTCACTTTCAGCATGAATGGCTTGAACTCCATGACTATCCCGAAGTTTAGCTAGATAATGCAGAATAGAAGAAGCAGGAGTCATTGGATAACTGAAGTAGAAATCCAGACCTCCTAACCAAGCTCCAAGAGCTATCAATTGATTGCCTGTATAGCATTTACCGGGTTGTTGCTTGGATCTGGCTAATTTAGTTATGGAATGAGTATTAGCCTGAACGACCAGATCGAATATTTCACTAGCAAAAGCAACGTTCTCTGCTTTATAATGTTTGAAACTAGAATTAATCATAGAGTTCATAACTTCTTTCGAGATTCCAGCAATAGCAGAGAATATCGCTATAGCAGATAGAGAAGCACTTCCCCCATCAGGATAATGTTTTTTAATCAGATCTTTTAGCGGTAAAGCGATTAGATTATCGTGCTTCCGATCAGCTATATCACAAAAATGCAGTGCTCCTACTGCCATATCTTCCATATGGCGCTCGACACTCCGCTCATCAAAACTAATTAATAGGTTAGCTTTGTGATAGCAATTATAAATCTCACTTTGTGAAATGCTTACGACGCTGAAATTGTGCCCGCCCTTAATCAGGGATTGGTAGTCATTTGTTTGGAAGACAAATAAACCCTGTTTGACGGCGAGAGTAGCAATGACTTGAGCAGCTTTCTTGACTCCCTCACCAGCTTTCCCACCAACAAGGCATGTGAATATATCCGTCTTCAAGATCCTGGCTCTCCTTGAATATCAATCTGTGTTGCATTAGAATCCAAAGAACTTATATGGTAGCTAATATCATAGTTCAATCTTGATCTTACCCGTTTGAGCAGTTCTCTAACCTCAGGTATTTTGTTGTAGACCTCGCCATAATATACGGCTAGATCAGCAAAATGGGATTCATTGGGATAGGCAAGCAAACCTTTTTCGATAAATGGTAGGCTTTCGTCAGTGTGGTTTTCCATAAGATATGCTAAAACGTAACTAATATAAATACGCCAGCCATCTTTGTGTTTGAAAATAACATTATCGATAAAGTCATTGAGTTTTTGCCAATTTCCACTCCCACTATAAAAAGTAGTATAAAATTCAGTAAGCTTGATCTCTTCATCTATGAAGATCTTACCTCTTTCTATATATGAACTGGCTGCTTCATAGTCTCCCTGCTCGGCAAAATAATTTGCAGCACGAACGAATCCGGAGCCATAATTTAAAACAAGACGCACCATATTTTCATCTTTGAATACTCTGTCATCAGCAATAGAGCGATACTCGTATATCTCATCAATGTTCATCAGCAATCTATCGAAATCTACCAGATCTTCTCCAGGTGTAGATACAACCCTAGCAACCATACCTTCATTCCTGGTATAATTCTCAAATCCGACATAATTCTCACAGGTCACAGCAAAATAGATAGGACGATGTCCAAAATTGTCTTTGATGATTTGCATCACGGCAAGATCTGAAACTCTGTAGAAAGGCTCATTTGATCGCCAAGCTGGAGTAGGATCAAGCCGCATAGTAAATCCCGGAGCTGCATCTGTGCCTGGTATAACAAGATTCTGTTGCAACCTGGTAATAGTCATGCTATCGATCAGTTCATCAGGATAACTAAAGAGAATCCCTTCCATGTCACGTATCTGTCTAATATACCAGGGAGTATTAAGAAGTGATAGGTTTGCTACGGACACATCCTTCCGAATCCCTTTAAGATATTTGTTTTTATAATCCATGGCATATTGCATCGCTTCTTGGGCTTCTTGGGATGGGGCTACATCTTTTGCAGGATAAATATGTTCTTTAGCAAATGGATCTTCTACCGCTTGAGCATACCACAATGGGAAGGTATCATTGTCTCCATTTGTAAAAATAATAGCATTCTCTTCGAGGGAGTTTAGGAAATTAACTCCATAGTCTAAAGCGATAAATTCATTTGAGCGATTATGCGGACGATATTGGCTGATCATATTCCCAATGGGTAAAAGTAGCATGATAGCTACAAGACCATATTTGACTGCCTTATTCCTGAAAATATTAACCACACCTAATGCTCCAATTCCCAGCCAAATAGCCCACATATTGTAGGCAGTAACGAAGAAATAATCGCGATCCCGCACCTCAGTGCTGGACAGATTCATTACGAAGATCATGGCAATCGTGGTGAGTAAGATAATGCTAAGAAAATAGTTAAAGCTGTGTTTATTGCGCAAACGTTGAAAATATGCTCCACCCAAACCAAGAAGCATTATAAAGAAATTAGCTAGAGAATGGCTGGAATTAACCAAAGGTGCCAGAAGTCCGCGAGGGAACCACTGCATATCGAAATATCGCAAAAAATGATAATATACCTGATCGCGCAGGAAACTTGCACGACGAATCATGAAGTTTGTGTTGCCATACTGTTTTCTGAACACATAATCCCAAAACATTTTGGGAGTGCTGGGATTACCTTCATTGATAAAGGGACGGTCAGCTGCACGAATCATCAAATATAGATGACTTGAAAGTCCGATCACAACCAAAGCAATGCTCATCCACCAAAACTTTTTGCCGAAAACATCTCGGAGCTCATAGGCAAGAATGATGACTGTGATAAGGGCAAAAGCCCATTTGTCAAACTCATCAATTCCGATGGAATTCCCGATAGCTCCAAAGATAAAGTATCCTGCCAGTATAGCTATGGTATAGCCGATAACTTTGGGCCAAAATGTAGACTGTTTTATTCCATTGAGAAGCAAAGGATACACGACGATGAAAAGAACAGCTGGAGCTACTTGCAAAGCAGTCTGGTGAACTCCAAAGCCCAAGAAAAATAGATATACGATAAAGAGAAGAAGGTTCTGATGGTTAAAGTCTCTACTTTTCTCAACCCAGACCAAAGTAAGCCATAAGATGAGGTTCACAAAAAAGACCAGACCAGAATATACCTCAGCTTCGATCGCATTCATCCAGAATGTGAAAGAAAACGCAGTGTATAAGGCGGCAACTGTCCCGGCAAACATCGCTTCCCAAGCTTTAACTTTCATCATGCTTACAAGCTTTACAGTAAGCAAATAGGTAAACATCACAGCAAAAGCAGATGTTAATACTGATATGAAAGCTGATAAAATACCATGTGGTACAGCCCATCCAAAGAGAGCTATAAATGCCCTCCCAAATAGAATATAAAATGGATTCCCAGGAGGATGGGGTACGCCCAAAATGCTGATGCAAGTAGCATATTCCCCACTATCCCAAAAGCTCATAGTCCTGGCTTGAGTTGATATATATATAGCAATAGTAACTGCAAAAATAATCCAAGCTAGGATCCGATTCTGCAACTTGGGCACTATAGCTTGTGGACGTAGGATAGCATCGTCAAATTCCTTGGCTACAGGTTCAGGCTTTTTGTATTCTACCTTTTTGGTAGAGGTCAGTTTCTTTCTAATCTCAGATTGCTTAGGCATTCATACTCCTTGTCTAATCTTTTAAACCAGTTCTGGCGTAACTAGCAATTATCTGCTTTTGGGCAAAGAAAAATAGAATCAAAATCGGTACTATGCTAAATGTTGACGCAGCCATCAAAAGAGTGGTCTGCGTAGAGGCTTCCTGATTGAAATAGCTGAGACCAACCTGCAAAACTCTAAGTTCGGGACGGTTGATCATGACTAAAGGCCACATGAAGCTATTCCAACTGCTGATCAATGAGAAAATGGAAGCAGTGGCAATAATTGGCTTGGATAAAGGAACAACAATTCTCCAAAGCATTCCAAAAGTGGAACATCCGTCAATGGAGGCAGCATCGAAAAGTTCTTTAGGAAGAGCTTTGAAGTGCTGTCTAAATAAGAAAATGGTAAAGATATTTGCGGTCCAGGGAATGATGAGAGCATTGTAGGTGTCCAACCAGTTTAGCTTATCCAAAAGTACATATGAGGAAATCATATAAATCGGTTGAGGAACCATCATCATCGAAAGGAAGAGAAAGAAGAAGAAATCTCTGCCTCGGAACTCCATGCGAGCAAAGGCATACGCAGCAAGAAGAGAGGTGATAAGCACACCTATAAGACTCAGCACACTCACATAGATGGTATTCTTGAAATATAGAGCAAAAGGCACTTTCTTGAAAGCTTTCACAAAATTAGAAAATTCAAAAGACGGTTTATGATACACATGCTCAATTTGTGAGCTCGGGACTTCCTTATACTCTTCGATAATCTCCAGATTCTCATCCAATATATGGACGATACTTGTTTCCTCCTTCTCCATGACCAAGAGGATTCTTTTTTCATCACCGTTGTTATTCCATACAAAGTATTCTTCCTTGGGGATGAAAAGAGTTTCCTGTTTATTAAATTCGGATTGGGTCATTAATGCTGTCGATAGCATCCAAATGAAAGGAATGACCATCGTAAGACCGAAAATAATCAATATTAGGTAGGTGACCGCTGTGCTAATCTTTTCCATTTTTCCCCCTAGTAATTAACGTGCTTTTCCATTCTGCGTTGGAAGATTGTGAGCGCTAAGATTAGGACAAACAACGCAAGAGCGACTGCGGATGCGTATCCCATTTCGAGGACATCAAAGCCTTTCTCGTAGATATAATATACGATAAGCTTTGTTGTATTGAGCGGACCACCTTTATCTGTCATCAGATAGATCTGCGAGAATGTCTGAAAACTGGTAATAGTCGTCATGATGAGCACATAGAAAGTAGTTGGTGATATTAAGGGGACAGTGATATTCCAAAACTGTCTACCTTTGCTGGCTCCATCTATCTCAGCGGCTTCATAATATACCTTGGATATGTTTTGTAAGCCTGCCAAATAAATGATCGTATTGTACCCAAGCCCTTTCCATACCGTCATTATAATAATCGCAAAAAGTGCTTGGGATGGTCCATGAAAAAACTTGGGAAGATTCTCGATCCCGGAACCTTCAAACATCATCAGGAAAATACCTCGTGACTCAGAAAGCCAGCCTTGAGGAGATATTCCAATGTAACCCAACAATGTGTTCATGAGTCCGGTTTGTTCATTAAAAATTAGTTTCCATACGATAGAGACAGCAACCAATGAAGTAACAAACGGCATAAAATAGACTATTCTGAAGAGGCTCTTAAAGTATTTGATCCTGTTAAGCAGTACAGCAAATATAAGTGAGAGCACTATTGATGAAGGAACGAGGATAATAACTAACCAAAATGTATTACCCATAGATTGCCAAAAGACAGGATCTTTGATCATTGTGGCATAGTTTTCAAAGCCTATGAAGCGTCCGGTTCCCTGCAAGGACCAATCGAAGAAAGAGAGCAATAAACTCATCACGATAGGAACCAAGCGAAAGGCAACGACTATTACTAAAGCAGGTAATAAATAAAGATATGGGGATATCTTCCACTTTGTTTTCATTTCTTACCACCATTATAAGTTTGTCTGGATTCCCGATAATTACGCCAATCGATATCTAGTTTAACGCATTTTTTATAAAGGTTTTCACGTGTAATATCTGCAATTGCAGCTGCACGCTGAATGTTGCCTCTAGTTTTGGATAATAAGTTTTCTATATATCTTTTGCTGAATATCTCTTTTGCTTCAGACCACTTAACATTATTCAAATCCGAAATGATCTCTGGTTCAACACCCTTAGGCTCGATATTCTCAGGTAAGTCCTCCGGTTGGATGATTTTGTTTTCCGCTAAGATTACGGCATGTTCAATGGCATTTCGCAATTCTCTTACATTTCCCTTCCACTCGTGATTGAGCAATATGGATAGTACACCCGGAGAGAGCTTTAGCTCGCCTTTATGATATTTCTTGCAAAACTCTTGTAAAAAAGAACTAGCCAAAATGCGAATGTCATCACGCCTTTCACGCAATGGAGGGATATGAAGAGTTATTACATTCAGTCGATAGTAAAGATCCTCACGAAATGTACCTTGCTCAACCATGGCTTTGATATCCTTGTTCGTTGCCACTATGACGCGAGTGTCAGTCGCTAGATCACTATCACCCCCAACTGCACGGAAGATTCCAGTTTCGAGAACCTTGAGTAATTTAACTTGAAAAGATAGGGAGGTCTCGGTGATTTCATCCAGAAACAGTGTCCCGCCATTCGCTTCTTGAAAATATCCTATCTTATCTCTATGGGCATCAGTAAATGCTCCGCGTTTGTGCCCAAAAAGTAAGCTCTCCAGAAGTGATTCTGTGAGACTGCCGCAATTGACTGAAACCAGTTTGTTCTGGCGGCGTGGGCTATTGCGATGGATCAATTCCGCAAAGACGCTCTTCCCCACACCGGTTTCACCGGTAATAAGGACTAGAGTATCCAAGGCTGCAATTTTTTTCACTTTCTGTATTAAGTTTTGGATAGGGGTACTATTCCCAATAATTAGGTCAGTATCCAATTCTTTGTGTACCATGGCACTGAGGCGCCTATTCTCTTGAAGTAGCCATTGCGCCTGAAGAGTCTTCTCAACTAAGATATTAACCAGATCTAAGTTCCGAATTGGCTTTTCGATAAACTCGCTGGCTCCCAGCTTCATAGCCTGAACAGCTGTGCCTATTGAAGCTTGTCCACTCACTGCTATCACAGCCGTAAAAGGATATTTACTGGAGATCTCACTAATCAGATCTAGCCCGTTTTCGCCGGGTAATATAAGATCTATAATCGCTACATGATATCTATTTGTTTCCATTTTTTGGCGGGCTTCAGCAAGACTGGTGACAGCAGTCACTATATACTTCCCAACCAATTGGGAGCTAATGAGATCCAAGCTATCCTGGGAGTCATCTACAATCAGGATGTTAGGTTTATCTTTCATGGATAACTCCAAACAACATACTTTTTTCAGAATCCCATATTCCGAGAATAGGAAATTGTCTATCGCCGGTTAACTCTGACACAGCATCAGCCAATAGGGCTTCTATCTGTGAGACAGATAGCTGGATAGATGGTTCGATATACAAAGCTGGATTTGTCTCATAAACGATGACACCGGTTTTTATCCGCATAGTCTCTGCCATGCTACTAAGAATAAGCAAACGAGATTCATACCACATGGCTAAGTCAAGCTTAGAAATAAAGACACGTTGATTCTCGGAATGGTGTGTAAGATCAAAAACCATGTGATGCTTGATGGGAAGATAGTTTTGCAAATAATCCAGTTCACTCCCCAGCCAAGAGCCAAGGTCAAAATCTTCATAAAAAAAGAAGGATCTATCCCAAAGCTGTCGGGAGAGATCCTTCAAAGCATCGTCAATCATGATTCCAGCATTATATATCTTTTGTGCCTCTAAAAGATCTGGATGGTTTTTCCCCAGTTTTTGTGAATAACCCAGAATCAAATTCATATGGTTATTGACATTATGTATCAAACCTTCCAATATATAACGTGCCAGAATGTTATCACTCATAGTTATTTCATTTTCTTGCGGTACACTTTCAAGCCTTCTTTGAAAATCCTCATAGCTTTTTTTAGCTCTTCTTTATTAAGAATATACGCCAAACGAAGCTCATTGCGGCCTAAACCTGGAGTTGCATAAAAGCCTTCTGCAGGAGCCGCCATGACTGTCTCATTGTCTATTTGATACTCAGACAAAAGCCAGATTACAAAGTCTTCTGCATCTACAATAGGCAGCTTTGCAACGATATAAAACGCTCCAGAAGGCTTCTTGCAAATCACATTGTCAATCGAAGAAATCTCATCGAAGACAAGATCGCGCCTAGATTGATATTCGGACACAATCTCTTCATAATAGCTGTCGGGTAAATAAACACAGGCATTTGCAGCCAATTGATCAACTGTGGGAGGACAAAGGCGTGCCTGAGCAAACTTGAGGGTCGCCTCCATGACAGCTTTGTTTTTGGAAACTATACAGCCAATCCGAGCTCCACATGCAGAATAGCGCTTTGATACACTATCGACCATAATGGTTAGCTCTTCATATCCAGGAAGTGAAAGCACACTAGTATGAGTCAATTTGTCATAGACAAACTCTCTATATACTTCATCTGAGATCAAGAATATGTTATGCTTTTTGCATAGTTCGGCTATGCGAATGAGATCTTCCCTGCCAAAAACTGCTCCTGTTGGATTACCAGGATTACAAAGCATTATGGCACGAGTCTTACTATTGATCACTTTCTCAAATTCAGCCACATCTGGTAAAGCAAATCCATTATCCGCATAAGTAGTTATGGGACGGATTTTGACAGATGCCATAGTAGCAAAACCATTATAATTCGTATAGAAAGGTTCCGGTACAATAATCTCATCGCCTTCATTTGCTACTACAAGCATAGCAAAAGTAATCGCTTCACTTCCAGCAGTAGTGATGATGATATCCCTTTTCTCAAGCTCGATATCATGCTTCTTGTAATATTTGACCAAGCTTTCTTGATAGATATCCAGACCTTGTGAAGGTCCATATGCTAGCACTTTGTCAGAAAACTCTTGATAGACCTTGATCATCTGTGGGGGGGTGGGAATATCAGGCTGCCCAATATTAAGATGATACACTTTGATACCTTTTTGTTTGGCATCATTAGCATATGGCATCAGTTTTCTGATCGGCGAAGCTTGAACGTTTTGAGCTCTTTTAGATAAATTCATTTCCTTTTTCCTTTTAGGATTATTCTTTGTGCCCTTTATTTAGGACATTGAAAAAAAGACAAGGAAAATCTTGCACAACTCATTTCTTTCGCGCCTTTCTTGCTACCAATCATGCTATTATAAAATCAAAATATTGATCTGCCTTTTTTATCATGGCTTTGAAAAGAAAGGCAAAACTTTCGATGTCAAGTTATCAATTTCAGGTTTCATCTGTTAATACCCATCATATCACTTCATTCAGTTTGCACTCAAGCAATGGGGGTCATTTGAAACTCAGTAAATCAACAAGATCCTTTTTATAGCACATGGAAACTAGAGCAGTCTTGTTCCTTTGATGGAATTTGCATTCACATCGAGCCCAGCGAAAAGCCCAGCCTTGAATTTTGGGATTGCTGCTGCAGCTACCATCGCTGCGTTGTCCATACAAAGCTTTAAAGATGGGTAATAAACTTGGATATTACTAGCTTTGGCTTTTTGTACCAAGCCACTTCGAAGTGCATTGTTTGCTGCAACACCTCCTGCTAATAGAATTTTATTGATTTTAAGCTCTTGTGCCTTTCGTATCGATTTGTTTATCAGGGGCTTCACGATAGCAGTCTGAATGCTGGCAGCTATATCTTTTTGATGTTTTGCCAATACTTCAGGATCTTGGCTTTTGATATAACTTCGGATAGCTGTCTTTAGACCACTATAACTAAAATTGAAGTTATCTTTTTGTGGAAGCGGATATGGTAAATCAACAAACTTGTCGTTGCCTCCGACTGATAGTTTGTCTATAATTGGACCTCCTGGAAAACCAAGGTTCATAAGCTTAGCTGCTTTATCAAAGGTCTCACCAGCTGCATCATCGAGAGTCTTGCCTACAATATCAAAATCTGTATCGGTCTTAAAGTGAACAAGCTCGGTGTGACCACCAGAAACTACCAATGCCAAAAAAGGAGGATGTAGGTCAGGATGGTCAATGTAATTTGCAAAAATATGGCTTAATAAATGGTTAACGGTTATCAGGGGTTTCCCTAGTCCCCACGCAAGGCTTTTGGCAAAGGACAGACCTACTATCAATGACCCAATGAGTCCAGGATTTATCGATACAGCAACAGCATCAATTTCACCCAGAGAGACATTTGCCTGAGTCAGAGCTAAATCTGACAAACGCATGATATTTTTCATATGTAAACGGGATGCTAATTCCGGCAAAACACCACCATAATTCACATGCTCTGGTTGTGATGATATGAGATTTGCTAATACCTTATACTCTGTATCTAAAATAGCGACTGATGTATCATCACAAGAGGATTCAAAGGCAAGAATCAGACTCATTGACGCTTCCTCACCCGATCTGGAGTAACGGCTATAACTTGCACATCCTCTGGTACAACAATTATGATTGGATACATACCCACTTCGTCGGGATCATCCATGACTGAGACTGTGATATCATCAGCAGTTAGTTGTTCTAATATCGGTGCTGGCGCTTTCAACCTTACTGCTACTTTTGAAGGAATATAACCTGCTGGAATAGAAATATCAGCAAATACTCTTGTGGCTTCTTGAATACCTGATATACTCAGAGTCACACTATCTTCTGAGAGAGAGACTTCTTCATCAGGTAGGATTAGTTTTAGCTCTGCTCTTCCCGCGTCAAGAATTTCCTGATCAATAGGTTGCGTGAGAATCATGCTGATGTTCTGAAGTCTGGACTTTGCTCCAAAGATAGTGACACTCTCGGGCTGGATCCTATAATTCAACTCAGAAAATCTGTTTTGCGTGTAAAGATCTGCAAAATCTAACCGTATAGGTACGTTCTTTTGGTGATATACATCAGCCTGGATATTGATAAGTTCCGAATCGCTGGGTCCGAGTAAGTTTACATGGATATTTTCCGGTAAATCGATGGTATAATCCTGCAAGGGTAACTGATCTGTGTTGACTGTAATCATACTAGCATCAATAGATACTGTAGGTCTATTAAGCATCATCCGCAAAATATCCAGCCCCCGTCCCCGGACATTAAAGGAAACTTGCTTAGGGATGTTCTCCAAAGTAATCCCTGCCGGGACATCACGCAAAGTGAGAGGCAATGATACAACGCTCTTTTGCTCTGCAACGAGAACGGATTGCATCCATAATATGATAGCTAGAAAAAGTGCAAATAGGCGCAAGCCAAGATTGTCCTTCAGCATCTATTCTTCTTCCCCATGTGTATTTATGCCCAGTTGTTTTATTTTTTTATACAACGTGGTTCGCTCAATACCGATGTTTCTGGCTGTTTTTGATACTTGCCACTTGTTACGCCGCAAATAGTATAAAAGGTAATCTTTTTCGTATTCTGCTATGCTTTCTTTTAGATTTCGAATTTGCATATACTTGGTTAAATCTACTTCGTGTTCTGGCTCAAAACCATTTATCTTTTGCTCAAGATGTTTCATGATGACCGAATTAGTGATTTTCTCTTCATTGAGCATGATCAGCTTACAGAAATTTCTGAGTTCACGGATATTGCCTGGCCAGTCATAAGATAAAAGTGCATCCTTTAAACTAACAAGATCCAATTGATCATTAATATTGTATTTAACAGAGAAGTTAGTCAGGAAGAAACTCATCAGTAAGAGAATATCATCTCCTCTTTCGCGGAGAGGTGGTAATTCAACTATGTTCCCTTCTATACGATAAAATAAATCTTTGCGAAATGATTCAGAATTTGCCAAACTGCTAATAGGTGCATTTGTTGAAAAGATTAACCTAGTATTAACTTTCTTCATAGCTCCACCAGCTGCTTGGATCTCTTTGTTTTCGATAGCCCTCAGAATCTTGGATTGTGATAGTGGTGTCAGATGTGTCACTTCATCCAAAAAAAGAATCCCATTGCTACACTCCTCAAAGAAACCCATCTTGTTTCCAGTTGCATGTTGTAAGCTTTCATTATTGTAGCCAAATAGCTCGCTCTCGATTCGCGTTTCGGTCAAAGTTGAGCAATTTAGGGTATAAAATGGTTTCCCAAAACGATGGGAACTAATGTAGTAATAGTTTGCTGCTATCTCCTTTCCCGTACCTGTCTCTCCGACAAGGAAAAGGTCTTCATCAACTTCTGCAAGTTTGTGAATCTGCTCCCGTACCTTTTTGATAGCTGGTGATTCGCCTATAAAGGGAAAAGATCTAGTATATTGTTTCTTGAGATTGATGTATTCAATTTGCAATCCAATGTGTTCTTCTTCTTGTCTTTTTAGCGTGATTGCATTGTCTATATGGAGTAGCAACTGGTTTGTGCTAAAGCTTCCACCTTTTTCTAAAAAATGGTAGGCTCCCAAAGCTCGGATCTCTTGAACTTGGGCAGTAGTCACTTCTCCAGAGATAACAATCACCTTATAGTTCAAGTCCATTTTCTCTTTTAGTTGCTTAAGTACCTGTATCCCGTTCAGTTTGCTGCCTACTAAATATACGTCCAACAGGATAACGTCGGGGTTGAATATACGAAGTTCCTCAAAGAATATATCAGAATTTGGAGTAACCAAAACTTCATATAGGTATTTATTTAAGACAAGGGCGATCTGGTCTGCCAAAACGACATCATCTTCTAAGATTAGAACTTTCCCTTTTTTCATGGTTTACCTCATTAATCTTTCATCCAGTTCGGCTAAAGCATTAATGTAATATATATAAGCCTGATCTGGAGAATCATAGGGAGAAAAATATTTGTGAACATCTCCATCTTGGAAGTATTTGGAACACATGTAGTAAAAATGATCCGACGTGCTCAGCAGTCGAGCAATCCGGAGAAGTTGCTCATCGCCTTTACTCTTTATCTTGGGCAATAGTTCATAGAGAGTTTCGATTGCGTTCTTTTGCATATCGTTTTCTAACCAAGCTGAAAGATCTCTCTGTTCATCTGCCCATGAAACTGGTTCTGGAAAAGATAGGGATTCCTGTTGATAATTAGCCAATTCTGCCACTTGATTCGGAGTAGCAAATCCCAAATGAGAGCGCTTGAGGACTTCAGCAGGGAAATGGCGCATGAAGTCAAAGATACCGCTAGATGCCCATTGATGTTCTCCAAATGTTTCATAGTCCATGAAAAGGTTTAAGAACTGATTCCGACCCATTTTTTCTCCCAGAGTTAATTTATCTATCCAGTTAACGAATTTTTCCACTGTGAGAGGATACTCAGGCCAATCTCTATTAGAGAATCTAAATGCGATGTCATCAGCTAATTGATAGTATTTCAGCAACAGATTGATCCGTTTATTATAATTTTTGTAGGCATACAAGGGTGATCGCCACTGGAGAATTCTGTCTACCCCTTCTGTGATGATAGTATTAAATCCTTCAATCTCATATACAATATCAGATAGGCTGTCTTGATAGATCAATTCCGTATTGCGAAATGTCTGTGTGAAATAGGAAAATTCCTTTTGCATAAGCTCGCGATGCAGATTTACTTGGTCTAGAAACTCATCTCTGTCATATAAATATGCCAATGAATGATAATAAGTCTCTCCAAGCAGCTCCACATGCCCTGTATCTACAAGCTCCTTAAAGGAGTCCAAGGTCTCAGGAGTATATTGTTTAAATTGCTCAATTGCAGTACCAGTAATGGAAAATGCTACTTTAAATCTTCCATCATAAGCTTTGATTAGTTCAAGTAAAAGCTTATTGGTAGGTAAATAGCAGTTCTTGGCTACTTTGAGCATGATATCTTTATTCAATTTATCGTCAAACAAGGGAGAGTTTTTACCAATATCCAGTACATTAAAGTGATTCAATCGATATGGTTGATGCACTTGAAAATAGAAAACTATGTTTAGCATTTTATTACCTTTTAATCTTGGTTTCGACTATATTCGGTTAGAGTTTCGTTGTATATATCACGAATTTTGACAGCCGCATCGTTCCATTGAATTTTATTCACTTCATGCATGCCATCTATACCCATCTTGACACA
This sequence comes from Candidatus Cloacimonadota bacterium, assembly GCA_030154085.1. GTDB lineage: Bacteria > Cloacimonadota > Cloacimonadia > Cloacimonadales > Cloacimonadaceae > UBA5456. Next base: position 15,769 of record JASKKR010000010.1, read on the forward strand.
TTTATCTGGATTTGAAATGAGATGTTTAATTGTCTCCACCCAGAGATCTGTATCCCAAAAATCAATTTTGAAAGCGTGATTTACTATTTCAGCAACACCGGATTGTTTGGAGATAATCGAAGTAATTCCAAAAGACATGGCTTCTAATGGACTAATCCCAAATGGCTCAGATACCGAAGGCAATACATAGATGTCCGCTGCCCGCAGAATCCTTTCAACCTGTTTACGGTTTAAAAAGCCAGTAAACAAAAACCGGTGTCTCAATTTAAGACTAGCTGAGCGCCGCAGCAGTTTTCTCCCCATATCGCCAGTCCCAGCCATTATAAAGCGAGCTTCTGGATGAGACTGAAGCACCTTATGCGCTATATCCATAAAATAATCTGGTCCCTTCTGTAGAGTTATCCTGCCTAAAAATAGAATAACCGGTCCCTTAAAGATACGTTCTTTATCGCGAACTGCATCATCAGGGATAGAAAAGGCATTGTGCACTATTCGTATCTTGCCGGAGTCAATTCGATATCTACTCATAATCATCTGAGCTGTATATTGTGATACTGCGATAACTTTATCTGCAAAACGCATTCCAGAATGTTCAATCTTATGCACTCGCTCATCTCCAGGACCACCGGCTCTATCAAATTCAGTAGCATGAACATGAGCAACTAAAGGCTTCCCACTTATCCTCCGAGCGAGCATACCGGCAGGATAGGTCAACCAATCATGGACATGAATCAGATCATAGTCCAAGACACGAGCAAATTTATCAGCTCGCATGGTGAATTCTTGAACCTTACGGATCAGATCTTCTTCGCCAACAAGATTATCTGTCATCTGCCGAAACAGTTCTTGCTCATGATATGATATAGATTCAGAAGTCCAATATTCCTTTGTAACACTTTCTGCAAATCTTTGGATTTCAGATAGTTGAAAATATGATTCCGGATATTCCGAAATTCCGATATACTCAAGTCTTTCTTTAAGGCTCGCGAACTTCTGTACAGAGTAGAGCATCTGTTTGCTTTGTTCAAAAAACACTGCGGGCAAAGTATCTACATCACTAGGTTGGCGTAAGGGGAAATAGACAATTTCTCGTGTGGGTAGAACCAAGTCTACTTCGACCCCCAAACTCAAAAGTGCTTTCACCATCCCGTAGCATGCCATACCCAAACCACCGGATATTAATGGAGGAAATTCCCAAGTAAACATTAATACTTTCATTTCCTATTCTCCAGTGAATCTATAAAGGTCTCAATGTTATATAAAGCCGCAACACTCCAGGCTTGAGCAGGAGCTCCTTTGGGGAAATGCGGCTTTTCTCCATCCCATACCTCGGCCACAGATGCTATATGACCTTTCATAAAGCCTTGCCTGAGCTGTTTAACATATGATCCCAATTCTTCCACTATCTCTTTATCACTCTTTTTCCCAAGATAAAGCTTTATGTATAGTCCACAGAAAGGACCTAATAGCCAAGCCCAAACACTGCCATTATGAAAGCTAAGATCCCTTTGCATTTGAGTGCCATAATATTTTTTCCGAAAACGAGGATCTCTGGGACTGAGACTACGAACACCATAAGCTGTCAGAAGCTCGTCTTTTGCTCGCTCAAAGACCTTCATCATGATCTCAGAAGAACAGATCGGCCAAGGTAGAGATAACGCTATTATAGCATTAGGTCGTATTTCGACAATTTGTTTATCACCCTCAAGTCTATCTGCCAGATATTCCCCTGTCCAAAACTTTTCAAATGAAGAGTATACACTTGACTTTAGCGAAAGATATTCTTGGTTAGGACTATATTCGTCTGCCATGGCACTATATGCTTTGCACATCGCCTCATATGAACATAGAGCATTATACCAAAGCGCATTGATCTCCACCGGGGCTCCCCATCGTGAGGTGACAGCCTTGCCGTCTATCCGGACATCCATCCATGTCCCGTGGGCAAATGAAGGTTTAAGGTCAATCAGCCCATCATCTCGGATTTGGAAGGGATGGTGAGGATAACTCAAGAGAGATTTTAGGATATCTTCTGTCAGATGGATCACTTCTTCCCAGTAAACTTTGTTTTCTTTAAGCTTACCAAGTTTCCAAAGTAGAATAATGTACCATAGAGTCGCATCAATGCTATCATAATTTGCCTCCCGACCAGATTCCGCAAAAACATTGGGAATCAAGCCGTTTTGAATTTGTCGGCTATATCTTATCAAGATGCGTTCCACAGTGTCTAGTCTTTGGCTATCAGAATGTAAAAGTGCATTGAGCACTACCATAGTGTCCCTTCCCCAAGGACCATAAAATGGGTATCCAGCAATAACGTCATCTTCTAATACAAAATCCATCAATGCCATATCAAGAATTTTTAAATATTGTTCACGGTTATAGAGAAATCCATCATCATAATCTAGGCTTTCCAAAATAGAACCATCCGAGCTCCGCAGCTTTTCGAAATCAGCTGCCAAGGGAAGAGACATATATCGATCAACAATGCGTTTTGCCATTAGATGATGATCTTCAATGGGGGAATCACTAAATATTATCTGAGTAGATTCATTGGGCGCCAGATCAAATGATATTTCAAAAAGACTTATTTGATCTCCTATCCCTGCATAGCCGCTCATCACTTCCCACGGATAATAGACATTATAATATACATAGCGATTCATATGAATCTGAGCTTTCTCAACAGAGCAGTATAATTCTATGTTATTATCCTTGCGAATAGCAGTACAATTACTAAATTGCTCCCCAGATTTTATATCCATTTCAAACTCAGCAAAATCCAAGCTCCCAGGAAGGTTAATTTCATGATGTGGATTCATGGTATACTTTGGATGAAATTCAAAGTGCAGCTTGTGCTTGCCAAGATTTGTATAGCGAACTAACGTGCTATTGCTATGCTCATCCATCATGATTTCTTTAAGGATAAGGATCTCATCTTGATGTGGTAAAGCTGAATATAAAAAAGCCGGATATGGTCTCAGCCACGGTTTAACTAAATGTAGAAATCCTTCCGGATAAATACAATTACTATAATTATTGCTATCCAGATGTATAGTTTCTCCTCGCCATTCCACCTTTTCTTCAATTCCAGCCACCAAATGATTTCTATTAAACTTCGAATCACTGGCTATTAATAGACCATGATATTTACGTTGGTTAATTAGATTCCCAGTCCCTAGCGCATAACCGCCAAGCTTGTTTGTGAGAATCCATTCATGGTGATGGGTCTCCATGAAGTAGTTTTTCATCTAACCCCCTAAAGATCAAATTCAGACTATGTGTTGATTATTTTCTATACCTAGTATTCCGTCAAGTGAAAATCCATTTACATTTACAGGAAGGTACTTTTTGTATCATTCACAATGTTAGGAGCTATCTATACCATGCAATAAAAAAGTCAGTGAAATCTACAACCAATAGCCAAAACCATCCTTATGTATTTCGAGTATATCCTTTGCAGTGTAATGACAGTACATAATGACTCTCAAATAAAAACCAAATCCGTAACTCAAGAAACTCAAGCATAGCTTCAGCTGTAGCAAAAAATCACAATTTGAGACGCAATCACCCTAAAATTTTTAATGTCATAATACGCTAAGTCTATTTTACCCAAGCTATCAAATAATCCTTGCCAAATTAAAGCTAGATGAGCAGATGACTTCAAATGTATTTTTGTGGAGTATCAGATGCCAAATAGCTTTGTGTGTACTGACTGTGGTTTTGAATCTAGCAAATGGGTAGGCAAGTGCCCCAATTGCGGAAGTTGGAGTACAATGAAAGAGAGTAGCCGCATTCTAGGAAAGGCTGTTAACAAGATAACAGGACAGACGATGGCAAGACCTCAAAAGATTGTAAAAATCAGCAGTGGTGAGGTAAAACGAATCCCAACTGGTAATAATGAACTTGATCTTGTATTAGGAGGTGGGATAGTGCCAGGAATGCTGATTCTCATCGGCGGTGAACCAGGAATCGGCAAATCTACGCTTATGCTACAATTGGCTCAATGGCTTGGCAAAGCAGAAAAAAAAGTCTTGTACTGTTCCGGAGAAGAAAGTGCAAATCAGATCCATCTTCGTAGTAAAAGACTTAAAGTTGATAGCGAAAATATACTTCTACTTTGTACAAATGACACTGAACATATTATTACTGCCATTGATGAAGAAAAGCCTGATCTTGCGATTGTTGATAGCATCCAATCAGTTGGTCTTAGCTCGATTGATTCCATTCCCGGGAGTATTACACAACTAAGAGAAAGTACTAACAGGCTTTTAAGATGTAGCAAAAGTTCTGGAATACCAATCTTTATGGTCGGGCATGTGACTAAGGAAGGTTATGTGGCTGGTCCTAAGATATTGGAGCATATGGTAGACACTGTACTTTACTTTGAAGGTGAAATGCGAAATCAATTTAAGATTCTCAGAGCAGTAAAAAATCGCTTTGGCTCTACCAATGAAATCGGTCTCTTTGAAATGACCAATCTTGGGCTGATCCCAGCTGAGAATCCTTCATCTGTATTTCTAAGCAACGATATATCACAAATCGGCGCTTCTATAGGCTGTATCGTAGAAGGTACTCGCAGTTTCATTGTAGAAGTACAAGCTCTTGCCACTGGCTCAAATTATGGGACTCCTCAACGTGTAGTTGTGGGTTTGGAGCAAAAAAAACTGGCAATCCTTTTAGCGATTTTAGAAAAGAACCTTTCTCTGTATTTGAGAAGCAATGATGTTTTTATAAACCTTGCGGGAGGAATCAGATCCGCTGATCCTTCTTTGGATTTGGCAATCTTAGCCGCTATCATCAGCAGTCTGAAAGACCGTCCTCTACCAGAGAACTCAGTTTTTATCGGCGAAGTAGGCTTAAATGGAGAGATTCGACCTGTATCTCAACTTGAGATCCGAATATCAGAAGCTACCAAACTTGGATACTCGACCATCTTTGTCTCGGCGTATGCTAAGATCAAAAAGAATGATAAGGTGCACAAGTTAAAAGATATTCGAGAGCTGTATCGCGTTCTATCCTAAAAACTTACTTTCCCAATAAGATCTGTGATTTTTAGATCATTTTCGAGCAGATATTCACCAAGCCCCATGATCAGTTCTGGCGCTGCCAGGGGGTTAACAAAGTTTGCTGTACCAATAGCAATTGCCGATGCTCCTGCCCAGATAAATTCTAAAGCATCCTTCCAATTATAAATCCCGCCCATCGCTAAGATAGGAATATTCACTGCTTGAGCTGCTTTATAAGTTAGCGCTAGAGCTATGGGTTTGATCCCAATTCCTGTGTACCCAGCAACCCCCTTTTTTATATGTGATTTGCCATTACGATAATTTATTGCCATTCCCCATACGCTATTGATCATAGCCAAAGAACTTGCTCCTCCTGATTCAGCCGCTTTGGCAATTTGAGCTATATCTGTGACATTGGGACTTAGTTTTACACACAATTCCCGAGATGTCATTGGCGAAATTTTGGTCAATAAATCAAAGACCACATCCGGACATACTCCAAATGCGATGCCTTCGTTTTCAACATTTGGGCAGGAGATATTGATTTCATAACCACTGATTCCGGGACAGGTTTCGAGTCTGGAAAGTATATATTCAAATTCACTGATGCTAGAACCGGAAATACTTACAATCAAAGGCAAACGTAATCTTTCTCTATAAAGTGGGAGTTTTTCAGCAATAAAATTATCCAAACCTGGGTTTTGAAGCCCAATAGAATTAATCAGACCAGCCTCTGTCTCATATAGCCGTGGGGGCGGATTCCCATGTTTAGGATACCGTGTAATAGTCTTACATACAAAAGCACCCAAACAAGACTCATCAAAAAATTCTAGATTTTCTAGATCAAACGTCCCAGAAGCAACACTTAAAGGAGTCTTGAGCTCTAGCTTGCCGAGCTTTGTCGTTAATAGATCAATTGCATTGGGAGACCTTCTCCAAATCTCGTTTAAAATAGCTCCCATCTCACCTCCTCAGCGTTGAAAACAGGACCTTCTTTGCATACTCGAAGATAATCCCATTTGTCCTTGGAACCTATAGGAACAGCACAACCATGGCAAACTCCGATACCGCAAGCCATATAAGATTCGAGTGAGCAATAATGTTCGATACCCATCTGGGAAATTATTTCATTTGCTGCCATAAGCATGGGTATAGGACCACAACTATAGACAATGTCAATCTCATTCTTCCGAATATTCTCGGCAACCCCATCGCATACTTTACCTTTGTGACCAATGGAACCATCTTCAGTCCAGATCTCATCACATGGAAATACATCGCCCTGACGTGCACCTCCATGCATCCAGTATACTTGATTATGATTGATTAGCTCTTTTTGTAGATACCACATAGGCGGATATCCGATTCCGCCACTAAGTAAGAGAATACGCTTGCCTCTATAGATAGGAAATCCATTCCCCGCAGGACCAATTAGCTCCAACATATCTCCACTTCGTAGCTTGGAGAGAGCAGTCGTCCCCTCTCCCACTTTTTTTATCATAAATCCGATTCTGCCTCCTTGAATGTCGTAGATGCTAATAGGTTTAAACAGTTTTGGTATTTTTTGTACATTGCTAGCATTTTTGAGACTGGCAAGGGCACGGATCTCATAGAATTGACCAGGTCTTCCTATTGAACCTAAAACCTCATCCCATATCCATAAGATGAAATAATCATCGGAAAGTTCTTCCCGATATTGTATGGCGCGTTGACAATATTGGGGATTGTTCATTTATTTATCCTGATAGGTTATCATTCCGCTCTTGATTGTGTATTTTACTCTAGAGCTCATGGTTTGATCCAGCCATGGGGTATTTTTGCTTTTGGATACTATGTTTTCCTTTGTAAATGTAGAACTTTCATCTAGATTGATAATGGTAAGATCAGCTTTTGCCCCAACCTTAATACTGCCTCCTGGAAGACCTAAGATAGAGGCAGGTTTTTGAGTTAGATTGTCTACAAGAGTAGATAAACTAATGATCCCAGGTTTGACTAATTTATCATAGAGTACTGGAAATGCTGTTTCAAAACCAATAATCCCAAAAGGAGCTTGATCAAATTCTCGTTCTTTCTCGAAATCCGCATGCGGTGCATGATCTGTAGCAATGCAATCGATTAGTCCATCTCTTAGTGCTTCTACACAAGCTTGACGGTCCTTTTCGCTTCTTAGCGGTGGCTTCATTTTGGTATTGGTATCAAAAGTAAGGCAGGCATCTTCGTTCAGCACAAGGTGATGCGGTGTCACTTCACAGGTCACAGGTAAGCCACGATCTTTAGCATGCCGCACCAGATCCAACGACCTAGCGGTAGATATATGGGCAATATGTAGTCTAGCACCTGCACTTTCTGCGAGCATAATATCACGAGCTATAATCACTTCTTCAGCCAAACCAGGAATGCCTGAAAGACCCAACTGAGTAGCAACTTTTCCCCCAGTGATCTGCCCTCTACCGGCTAAATCATAGTCTTCAGGATGAACTATCACGGGGATATCAAAATTTGACGCATAACGCAAGCATGAAAGCATCAAGCGAGCATTCTGTACACATTTACCATCATCACTAACTGCTACTATTCCACCAGACTTCATGGTCGCCATCTCACTGATTTCTTCGCCTTTGCTCTGCTTAGTCAGTGCACCGATTACATATACTCTTGCAAAGCCATGCTCTTTTGCTCGCAGCTGAATATATTCTACCGAAGCAATATTGTCTGTCACTGGAACTGTATTGGGCATAGCACAGATAGAGGTGAAACCGCCTTTAGCCGCGCTTTTCATTCCTGTCGGAATATCTTCTTTATATGTATGACCAGGATCTCTAAGATGACAATGGATATCGATAAATCCAGGAAATACTACTGAACCCTTGGCATCAATGATTTTATCAGCTTTAACATCAATGAAATCCGCTATCTTGCTAATTCTTTTCCTGTCAATAAGCAAATCTTTCTTGGTAAGATTGCCGTCCAAATACACTTGAGCGTTTTTTATAATAGTCTTCATTATATGCTCCTTTATGCCTTTCCACCTAAAATAAGAAACATGAGAGCCATGCGAATAGCGACTCCATTTGCAACTTGTTCAACGATTATGCTATGTTTGCTATCTGCAATTTCTGGAAGGATTTCGACACCTCGGTTCATCGGTCCCGGATGCATAATAAGAGCACTAGGCTTGGCATATTTAAGGGTTTCATTGGATAGTACATAGTGTTTGCTATATTCTTCTAAGCTTGGGAAAAGACCTTCGCTCATACGTTCTAGCTGCATACGCAGTCCCATCACTACATCAGCATTATCCAGAGCTTTTCCGAGATCATATTCAACCTTGCAACCATATACGCTTTCCATATTACCTGGCATTAAGGTCTTTGGTCCGCATACAGTTACTTTAGCACCGAGCTTGGACATCCCGATAAGATTGGATCGTACTACACGGCTGTGTAAAATATCACCCACGATTGTGATCTTAAGGTCTTTCAGATCACCCTTCTTTTCCCAAATGGAATATATATCTAGAAGCGCTTGAGTAGGATGAGCGTGACGCCCGTCGCCACCATTGATTACTGGTTTACCAGAATATTTGTGAACCATCTGGGGACTTCCAGGAGAGCTGTGGCGTATGCAATACAAATCGATGCCCATTGCGTTGAGAGTATAGACGGTATCTTGCAAGCTCTCCCCTTTTTGTAAAGCAGAAACACTTGCCTGAAAGCTTACCACATCAGCAGATAGACGATTCGCTGCAAGTTCAAAACTCATACGAGTTCGGGTACTATTTTCTACAAACAATGTGCAAACAGTTTTGCCACGAAGGGTGGGAATCTTTTTGTATTCACGAAGGTTGATTTCTTTCATCCCTTTTGCTGCTTCAAGAATGTAGAGAATTTCTTCACGTGAATAGTCATCCAAGTCGAAGACATTGCGTCCTAAAAATTGAGGATTCATAATTATTCTCCTTTCAAGCTCACTGGCATTGATTAAAGGTTTATTTTGTACTATAATAAAATCCCTTACTTAATAGTCAAGCTTAAAAACACATCCAACTCAACCAAAAATCCCTATATGTACTATCTACATCGTTTTAAGAATATAGATTTTTTACTTTCTATCGTTATTAAATTAATTAATTGCATACCTTGTTAAGCATCTCAGCTGCCATGATCTATTCCAATATGAACTTCACAAAGCTGTAACTCCTTATTTTCTCGTTTCTTGCCCTTTATCCAAATGGGCGTGAAATGAGGGAGGCATCCAGTGTGTTAGTTCCCAATAAGTTAGATAATTGATAGGAATGTGCTTATCTCCGCAACTTATATATTTAATTCTCGAGGTTGCATTAAAAGGCATAATTTCTTCATTACAATATTCTTTTGCTTTATTCTAAGCGTTACTACGCATAGATCAGGAAAAAATGGCTTGACTTTTATCATAAGGAAATAATCCTTGTTAAAGAAGATTATTAACAGGAGTACACATATGAGAAAACTCGTTATCTTGCTAGTAGCAATTGCTTTAGGATTGGGAGCCTGCAGTGCCTTCAGACCTAGGCAGCGGCTCAGCCCTCAAGCAAATGTAAATGCCCAGACGGCTAATGTTTATTATGCTCAGCAAAATGTAGACAAAGCAGAAGAATTTTATCGTTTAGTTTTGGAAGAACATCCAGATCATGCATTGTCACTACGTCGTATGGCTGACATATATCTTTATAAAGCTCAACAGATGCCAGACCGTTCTGTAGAATTTAATACTGAAGCTTTCAATTTCTATAGCAGGGCTTTGGAAGTATATAATACTTTTGAAGATCTTACGGACGAAGAAAGGATGGATATTAGGGACATGACGCGCCGTCGTGAAGGAGCATGGACTCGTATCTATCGTGCTGGAGATGCAGCTTTGGAAGCGGGAAATACTCAAGAAGCTCTCAGAATCTTCGAGCTCGCCCATGAACTACAACCTTCTAGATTTGAACCAATGATCCGCCTTAAAGATATCTACCAAAAAGAGCTACAAGATAATGAAAAAGCCGAACAAATCTTACTCGCTCTTTTGGAACAAGAACCTGATAACTTAGACTATATCTTGGAGACCGGAGCATTTTACTTCAATCAAGAGAATTATGAAGAGGCAGCAAAGTATTTTGCTAAAGCCCGTGAACTTGCACCCGCAAATTTAGACAATTTGCTAAATCTTTCGTATGTGTACTATGAGATAGAAGATTATGAAAAAGCTCTGGAAGTGACTCAACAAGCTCTTGCCCTTGATCCAGGAAATATCGATATCTTGGAAAATGCAAAAGATATCGCCATTATGTTAGGGGACAATGAGCTCACCGTGAGCTATCTAAAGCACTTAATTGAACAACGTAGTTCTGAAGACGATTTTGTCGAGATTTCAAGGATCCTTTATGAGATGGGAGACTATGAGACTTTGATCACCTATGCTCAGAAATGGTATCAATGGGACAACACCAGTCAAGATGCTGTCCAATTTATCATCCTTGCTGCGACAGAAACGGATAATGAAGCTCTTCGGAATACTTATTCCAAGATTCTTCAATCTATGCGAAATAAATAATTATCTCACATAATCAATCGGGGTGGATCACTTCCACCCCATTTTTTGTCTATAGATGTCATCTGATCAACGTCAAAGCTATTTATTCGCTGGGTTAGCTATTCTTGCTTGGAGTACGGTATCAACAGCATTCAAATTGACCTTATTACATTTAAGCCCGGTTGGGTTGCTTCTCTTTTCATCCTTTATTGCCACACTTTTTTTGGCAGTCTATAATCTAATCTCAAACACTTCTTTTCTTTCAAATTTTTCTCATAATATACGTACTTCATTCTTTGCAGGATTGCTGAATCCTTTTCTATATTATCTGGTGCTATTTGCAGCATATGATCGTCTTCGCGCCCAAGAAGCTCAAGCTCTGAATTATACTTGGGCAATCATCCTCTCACTCTTTTCAGTTCTATTCTTGCAAGAAAAAATTCGAATCAAGGATTTTGGTGCACTACTTATAAGCCTCTTTGGAGTAGTGATTATCTCTACCAAAGGGCAAGTATTACAAATGCAATTTGATGATATATTGGGAACAAGTTTAGCATTGGGATCATCAATAATCTGGGCTGGATACTGGATTCTAAACATGAAAGACAGTCGCCCAAATCCTATAAAATTGTTTTACAATTTCTTTGTCGGATTCTTATTGATCGTATGTGTAGTCCTTGTTTTAAAACCAGTTATATTTCAGCAAGGGGCAAAACTTAGCGTTGCTTTTGGCGGCAGCATCTGGGTCGGAATATTTGAGATGGGGCTCACTTTTATTTTATGGCTTAAAGCTCTTCAATTCACCGATAATACTGCAAAGATTTCAAACTTGATTTTCTTGACCCCTTTTATTTCTATGATATTTATCTTTTTAATCCTTGGGGAGAATATCCATCCGGCGACCATTATAGGACTACTGCTGATAGTATTATCAAATATCTTTCAGAAAACTTAAGGTTATGTGGCAGAATTTGCCAATATCTTTTCTTGTGTAATAGCAATCATCTTTTTGCTATTTTCTATTTCCTGCTTATTTCCCAACTTCTGTTTAAGTTCAAGGCTTTGCTCGTAATATTCCAGAGCTTTTTGATAATTCTCTTTCTCAAAATATAGATTTCCAAGATTCCCTAATGCCTTGATCATTTCCAGTTTATCGTTCATCTTCGAAGCAAGCTCAAGTTTTTGTTCAAGCCAAGGTAAAGCATCATCATATTGTTGGATCAATAAGCATGCCCATCCGAGATTTCCCAAAGCAATTGACTCATCGCGCATCAAGCGATGCTCGCGGCTGATCTCTAGACTGAGATTAAAAGATTCAAATGCTTTATCAAAATCTTCCATATCGAGATAAATTAATCCCAGATTGGAGTGAGTCTTTGCTTGCCTCTGGGCATCCCCCAGTTTTTGTGAGATAACTAATCCTTCTTCATGGTACTGGATAGCCTGAGTAAAATCACGGTGATGTTGATGCCAGATGCCAAGATTATTATATGCTATACACAGACTTAAATCATCATTGATCTGCTCAGCTTGGGACAATCCAGCTTTAAACTCAGTGAGAGCTGTGTCAAAATCTCCCATGTAGAATGCAGCTACTCCCCGGAATCTATGTATTTCACAAAGTGTAGGGGAATCCTTTGAGCACAGAGATTCTGCATTATCTATAAATTCTGACGCTTCATCCCAGTTACCAATTACCCATAGAACATCTGCCAATTTGACATACAGATCTGCTTTCTGGGCATTTTCATGTAAATATTTAAGCAGTTCATTGCCAAGTTTAAGTGCTGTGGAATGGTCATATACTTTGATCGCCATATCCACGGACTTTTGAAGATATGGTAAAGCTTTTTCGGGAATTTCAGCTTTCAAATAGTGGTCTGCTAGCACAAAACAAAAATCATCCAAACGATCTTTAAAAAGAGCTTCAATAGATTCCGCCGTCAATTGATGCAATAACTTGCGATTCTGCTGTAAAAGAGTGCGATAGGCAACTTCACGAGTTGTAATATGCTTAAAAAAATATGTGGAAAAATCAAAGCCCAGCATGCGCATGATTAGAGAGTGATTCTCTAGATAATGTAAACTGGATTCTATGTTGATGGGATCATCAAGTCTTTTCTCTACTTCGCGAAGAATCTCAACAAAGAATTCATTGCCAATAACTGCTGCCTTGTGCAGCATAATGCGTAGATCTTGGGGAAGTTTATCCAATCTCGACAAAATAAGCGCGTGCAAATTAGCAGGGACAGGATATTCATCCATCTCAGTTTTTGGTAACTTGCCGATATACTTGCACCATTCTTCCAGAAAAAAAGGATTGCCATTGGATAGCTCACGCACTAACTCCAATGTCTGCTTGGAAAGTTCCATACCCTTAGTATAAAGCATGACCAATTCATCTATTTTATCAGGACTAAAAGCAAGAATCTCAATCTCTTTAAAGGACCTGTGATTTTTGATGGTATTTAAGATTTCATAGTCTAAACGATACAGGGCAAGAATCAAGATTCCAACATTTTGTGCATCAAAACGATCCAACACAAAGCTCAGTGCCTGTGCACTTGCGTCATCAATCATGTGAATATCGTCCAAGATTAGGATAATGCCATCATGATTGGTGTTACCTAAAGATATGATTGCCATGAATACAGATTCAACCGCTCTAAGGAGATGATCCAGAAGATCTTTACCCTTTAGTTTTATACGCGGATCGTCATATCTAATTTCCATAATCAAGCCAATCAGGGGAAGTGCATCCCTGATTTCCTCAGAGTTCATTGTTGATGTTTGAGCAAGATCCTTTATCCCTTTTTCAAGAGCTTCTTTCCTTGATTGTACAGTATCATTGTGTCGGATTCTGAAATAATTCTCAAATATTCGAGCAAAAAGATTAAAGGGACTTGGGCTAATCGATGAACATATTCCACTTAGAATCAAAGCCTCTGGTCTATGCTCACAAAACTCTTGAACTAGACGGGTTTTACCGATTCCGGCGTCACCTTTTAGACCAAGGATCTGAGCTGAATCACGAGACTGTTCATAACTCTTTGATAGTTCATCCATCTCTTGATCTCTACCGATAAATGTAGTTTTAAAGTCTTGCCTTGGTTCTATCTTTTGCCCTTTTACAAGCCAACAATCAACTGGATCATCCATACCCTTAACCATAATCGGACCTAGATTTTCAAAGTCAAAAATATTCTCGACAAGATGCATGGTCGAGGCAGGCATCATGATGCGATTCACCGGTGCATTACTCTCCATCCGGCTGGCAAGATTCACTTGTGGCCCATACACTGTGAAATCACCCTCTCGGGACTCACCTACCTTGCCAACCGAGACAAGACCCGTATTAATCCCTATTCTTAGTCCCAGCTCCAATGATTCAAAGTTGGGTTGACGATTTAGCAACTTATTGTACAGTCTGAGTTGTTCCTGCATTTTAATGGCAGCAAGGACAGCACGTTGAGTATCCTGCTCGGTTGCCTGTTTGGCTCCAAAAAGAGCCATTATACCATCTCCGATATATTTATCAACAAATCCACCATAAAAGTTGATGCATTTACTAAATATCTTCATGACCTCATCCATCTTTTCGTGAATAACTTCTGGTTCGAATAGATTTGAGATATTAGTAAAACCCTTTATATCAGCAAATAATATGGATACTTCTCGGAGTTCTCCCTCTTTGAGACTAAACTTGGGAGCATCATCTTCTTCACTCAAGAAATCTGGTCCAAAAAAAAGCTCATCCATTTGAATCTCCTATAATCTTTTCCACAAATGAAGGGAGTATCTCCCCCGCTCTACCTTGATAGAATTCATCGATGAAACTCAAATTGTCTGGTTTTTCTAAGTTAATGGCAACAGTCCTAGCACCAAAAAGCTTTGCTGTCATTACAAAACCAGCAGCAGGATAGACCGAACCACTGGTCCCAACGATCATAAATACTTCACAATTCTTAAGCATCTCTTCGATCTCATAAAGATAATATGGCACTTCTCCAAACCAGACTATGTTTGGTCTTAGCAAAGAGCCACAAGCTGTACATATGGGGACGTCTCCGGCGAGATCGATCTCGTTCATATTATATTGACGATGACAGGATATGCAATAGCATTGATCTAGCCTGCCATGCATCTCAAGTAGACGTTTACTTCCAGCCTTGCGATGGATACCATCTACATTCTGAGTAATCAGATGAAACTTGTCTCCCAAAGCATCTTCTAAGCGTTTTAATGCTATATGTCCTGGATTGGGTTCAACTTCTAGGCTTTGTTTAAACCGTTTAATGTAGAAATCCCACACGAACTTTGGATCGGCAGCAAATCCTTCAGGACTGGCGACTAGTTCGACAGGATATTCTTCCCAAAGACCGCCTGTATCTCTAAAAGTGCGGATACCAGATTCTGCACTAATCCCAGCACCAGTTAAAACTAAGTATTTTATCATTTCATTAATATCATTCTCTTGGTTAAAGTTCCGGATTCGGAATGTAAGCGATAGCTATATACTCCAGAAGCTACAGATTTGCCATGCGAGTCCTTGCCATCCCATGTACAAGTGTTCTGACCAGCGGGTAGTTCAGAATCCACCAAGATCCGAACTAGTTGCCCTTTAAGATTATAGATACTCAAACGAACATGTTGCTGAGATGGCAACCCGAAACTGATAGTTGTACTAGGATTAAAAGGATTTGGGTAGTTCTGAGATAAGGTCAATGGAAGCATTGGAGCATTATAATCAGCATTGGAGACAGTATTAGATTCAAGACGGAGATCGTCTATATACCATCCTTCCCCCGTCACATAACCATCACTACCAAAAACAAACCGGAATCGTGCTTGCCCAGTATGAGCTCCAAGCTCAAAGCTCGCTTCAGTCCAGCCAAAACTACCTGAATATACAGGTGTATCAGCCATAAACGGGGAATCAGGGTTGTCATATATAGTACATGGATAAGATCCTGAGGGTTCAATTACAAACCATTCTCCGCCATCAATTGACATCTGGACATTGCCTCCATCCCAAGCTTGATATTGATTTTCATGAATCTCGGCATCCATCCAATGCCAAAATTTGAGCACACTATTAGGAGCAATATACATCTCAGGTGAAATCAAAGCTCCGTATGCTCCAGAAGCATATTGAGCTGCTCCTTGACCTCCGAACTTCATAGAAAATGAACCACCTGAAGTTACATTCATATAGGAGCTACGATGCCACTGATTTATAAAACTTGGATTAAGCGACTGGCTGTCCCACCCTTGTTCGCCTTCTTCAAATCCATAATTTATCATACCAATATGAGCAACAAATGAGCCATCACCGGTAGACCCATTTTCAGCAACAAGCATATAATTTACACATACAGTAGAGCCAATCTCAGCATCCTCTGAAATTGTGACATAAAAAGCATCATTAATTTCAAGAAATGATTCCCCCTCAATCACTGGTAGTGGTACATCAAAAACACTTGTCATGATCGAGCTATCATTGGTAAAAAGAACAATTGATGGACTAAATGCTGTTCCATGCCCATGGTTTTCTACTATAAAACTAATTTGAGCCACATCACCTGGCATCAGATAGATATCCTCTGTTTCTATGGTGTATGAAACAAGTTCCAAAATTGGTGCAGAAAGAAGTATATCATGATTAGTCTGTGTCTCAAAATCTCCATAATTAACAGTGAAAGTGAGAGTGGCAACTGACTGATCTTCAAAAGCCCCTACGATAGCAATATCAAAAGCGGAATCGACTTGTATATCTGCCCCGGCATTGACATTCTCAAAAGTGTATGATCCCTGCAAGATATCTATGTTAGAGGATTCGCTAGAAACCGTCACCTCTCCGAATCCTTCCTGATCGATCATCCCAAGGTTCTTGATCTGGAATGAAAGCTGCATTTCTTCGCCTGTATGCAAGATACCATCGTTGTCTATCACAGATATATCTTCACAAATTAGATATGGCATGTCTGCTGAAGTGACAAATATCTCTTGGCTGCAGGGAAAGTGATTCTTTGCATTGACGTATATTGTGTAATTCCCTGGAACAAGATCCTGTTCTAGATTGATATGAATGATTCCATTTTCATCACCAAAAGCTTCATGAACAATCTCATCCTGACGCTTGATTTTGAGTTGCGCAAAAGCAGCGTTTGTCTGGATCGTGTACTGATTCAATCCTATCAGCCAAGTGTCAGGCCATTGCACTACAAGTTCAGCCGGAGTATCTGTCCAGACATTTGTGACGGGACAGCCGAAAAGATTAGTTTCATATGTGACCCAATGCATAACAGCGCTGCCTGTTATAAAGGGTATGTTGTCAATCTTGGAATCAACTAATGTATATCCAAGCTCATAGATATTTTCCCCAAAAAGAGCATCGATATATTCGCGGTGAAAATATTGTGAAGCTCCATTAGTTGAACCCTGAACACCCCAACCATATCGGGAATGGGATATCATTCCTGCTGCAGAAGTAGGAATGCTAGTAAATTTTTCAGTGATGCAATCCGTCCCATAGGAATTGGGATCTGTGTCACGATTATCGAAGCTACCTGCATAGCAGCCTTGAGTAAAGTATATGGAATAGTTGCCGTTTACACCATCATTTGTTATGGTCGTTTCTGTTACTTGATTGTTTGAAAGTCGCATGTTATAGGTTGTAGCAGAGTGTCCCTGGTGATTAACGAGGTTAGCTCCTTCAGATAATATTGGTCGGATTTGATAAGGTCCCCATGAATCAGAATAGCCATTTGTCCTATCATACAAGGTAGTAATTCCCCAATCCTCAGGAATTCCGACTGTAGTATATCCGTGTATACTTGACCCCCCAATTAATTCATCCATATAGTCTCCACCCCAAGTAGGACCATCCCACAACCACTCACCAACTAAATCGACGGTTTTCACGTGATCCCCAACAGGTGCCACTTGATACATAAAGATCTTATTTATTTGATTGATGATCTCTTGATCATTGTTGTAGCATATTCTACCAATGGCGATTTCTGGGATTAAATCCGCTTCTTGGGCTTCGCCCCAAAATTCATCTCCATCATAGTTCCAGTTTCCATCCAAACAAGAATAATACATGTCGCTAGGGATATCGTCATCAGATTCTCCTTGGTTGCCCATATTCACATAGAAACCTCTATGAGGAATGATCTCTACATCACCTCCCAAAAGGACATACCGAAGGGGATTTGAATCATAAGCTGAGATAATATAATTGCGAATTTTCTCCTGAGCGTCTTGTCCTGTCTGGCTTGCCAAAATCTGATTGACGTTTTTGATTAATACAGTGATTCCGCGCCCTTCATACATTTCAGCCAAAGACTCCCATATAGGAATCTTGCTTTCTTCTACGATCATCAGATATTCATACCCTTGATTCTGCATATATTGGTACGTTGGGATATCATGCACATTATCGACACTCTGGCTCAATCTGCGTGCTATAAATGAATCTTTTTTGAGCATGGTCATGGCTTCTTGGGCTCGCTTACTTGCGCTATAGTTTACAGTTACTTCAATACCGGTATAGAAAATTAGTTCATTTTCTTTAGGATAATATTCAAACGGCGATACTGCTCCAAAAGCAATAGGATGTCCACTAAGGAAATGAGTGCTTAGACCTTTTGTATATTTAACAGGATATGCATCAAACGAATTATATATTTCTAATTTTGGCTCATCCCATTGAATCTCCTTTGTGAAAGAAAGTGGATATTGCCGCTGAACAGGCATCACAATATCGTCCAAAGAGATACGTATCTCGCCATAACGCTTGATCGATATATCTTCGGCTTCCATGCCTATTGGCAAGAGAATTTTAAAGCCAAACCAAGGAAGATCTGGCTCTCCTGGATCCGAAATACTTTTTGCCCCTTCAAGTTTAACTGCTAGCCCGTGATCTCCTTGTGAAATTTGGGGGTTGCTCAACATATAACTTTGGCTGACACTGGAAAAAAGTATTGCTGCCATGGACAATATTATTATACTCAGAAGTATTTGTTTCATACATCCGCCTTATTAAATCTCTTGTTACTATTATCTTATCTTTATGCAAAGCATGTTCCAAAGAACCATATTTATTTCATGCATCGCATATTAGATTTGTCCAAAAACAGCCCTTACCCCAGGTTTCGAAGATCTTTTTAACTTCCTTTGCCCACATCGCAATTTAGCAGTCGCATAATCAGACTGCTAAAAAGGTCTTGACAGATATGCCTACCTGACTATTTTATCTTTTGTAATACGATTATTAGATAAGGAGTTTACGAGCATGGCTACGAAAACGAAAGAAAAAGGAGCTCTCAGTATCCATACTGAGAACATTTTCCCTATTATTAAAAAATGGCTCTATTCCCAGCACGATATTTTCCTGAGAGAATTGGTTTCAAACTCTGTAGATGCAATATCGAAACGCAAATATGCTGATGCTGATTTTAAGCAAGAAGATATGAAGATTGAGATCAAGCTTGATAAGTCCAAAAAGACCCTACAGGTAATTGATACAGGAATCGGTATGACTGCCGAAGAGATCAAAAAGTACATTAACCAAATTGCCTTCTCTGGAGCAGAAGAGTTTGTAAACAAATTTAAAGATGTACAGGCCAATATCATCGGTCACTTTGGTTTGGGATTTTACTCATCATTTATGGTGGCTGATAAGGTCACAATTGATTCACTTTCTATTGAGCCTGGAAGCAAAGCAGCCTACTGGGAATGCGACGGAAGTACTGAATACATTATGAGCGAGGGTAAACGCAAAGAGGTTGGGACGACCGTCACGTTATACCTAAATGAAGATTCTAAGGAATATGCTGATGATAACAAAATCAAAGATATTCTTGAACGCTATTGTAATTTCATGCCTGTCCCTATCTATTTTGATTCCAAACAGGTCAATCAATTAGAGGCTCTTTGGAATCGGAATCCAAAAGATGTCACAGAAGAAGAATATAAAAAGTTTTATAAAGAGGTTTTTCACGACTATAACGATCCAGTCTTTTGGATTCATTTAAATGTGGACTTCCCCTTCAACCTCAAAGGGATACTCTATTTCCCCAAGTTACGCAATGAACCAGAATTTTTCAAAGGCCAAGTAAAATTATATTGCAATAATGTCTTTGTTGCTGATAATCTTGAGGATTTAATTCCAGAATTTCTATTACTTCTCAAAGGCGGCATAGATATTCCGGATATACCTCTGAATGTATCCAGAAGTTTTCTACAAAACGACACGCAAGTACGCAAAATCTCGCAGTATATCATCAAAAAAGTCTCTGATCATTTCCAAAATACTTTCAAAGAAGATCGCAAGAAATATGAACAGTATTGGGAAGATATAAATACTTTCATCAAGTTCGGCATGCTTAAAGAAGATGATTTCTTTGAATCCATGAAAGATATCGCCATTTTCAAGACAGCAAGTGGCGATTATCTCACCATAGATGAATATAAAAAACGTAATTCCGCTGCAGACGAAAAAAACACCAAGATTTGGTATGCTGCCAGCGAAGATACGCAAGTAAGCTATCTTAACCTGATGAAAGAGCAAGGCATTGAAGTCATTTATCAGACTTCTCCACTTGATATTCATCTTTTCCAAAAGCTGGAATCCAAGTTGGAAAATACTGAATTTGTCCGAATTGATAGTGAAGTCAACGAAACACTAGTGAGCACACAATCTGAAACTATCAATGATGAACAAAAATCACGACTCAAAAAGATCTTCTACAATGCGCTGGATCAAAAGCTGGAAGCTTCTTTCAGCAAGGAAAGCTACAAAGACTTTCTCAAGAAATATCCAAACGCCAGTACAATCCTCAGTCCATATCAGATTCAACAAGACGATCAGATTTTGATAAACCTTCTAGACCTTCCTGAAAAAGTTGTAAAAGATTTGGGAAACGATGCCATGGTCGAGTTAGAAAACCATGCTTACACAGATATAAAGGTGGATCTTAAAAATCTAAAAACCCCAGAGATTCCCGGTATGATTGTCTTTAGCGAGTTTATGCGTCGCTGGCATGATATGGATATGATATCCCGCATGGGAGCGGGTAGCGATATGCTAAAGAATCATAGCTTAGTAGTAAATACACAGAACCCAATAATCCACAAGATCCTTGAGCTGGATAAAAAGGGCAAAGATGAAGAAGTCAGGACACTATGTTCCTATATCCATGATCTTTCACTGCTTGAACAAAAACCATTTAGTGGACAAGAGCTCAAGGAATTCATAGGCAAAGCAAATAAAGTGCTATCATTTATCTAAAACCTACTCGTCTTAACCGGAAAAATCCCGTACCTTCATGGTGCGGGTTTTTCTTTATGGGTATAGATTGAAGCCAAAAGTCATTCGTTAAACTTTATCATTCAGTTTGTTTGAGGTAGGTTTAGCAAGTGTCCAATAAATCATTGCTAATTTAAACTTTAAACTATATGCCATTTACAACGAATGTTATTTTAAATAGCCCCCAATAATGATTCTCAGAACGTACTTCACAAAGCTGTAACTCCTTATTTTCTCGTTTCTTGCTCATTACTCAAATGAGGGAGAAACGGGGGAGGCATCAAGTGTGATACTTTTTCAAGCATTTAGCAAAGAGTAAATGAGAGCCCCTCCCAAGTAGTCAGCACCCGAATAAATCTATAGTTATTGGTTGGATCCGGTAGCTGATAAAGATCTCGTATGTGTTTCTATATGTATAGTATAATAATAATAAAAGCCCCGAATTAATAAATCCGGGGCTTGGTTTTTACAGGTAAATATAACGCGTTAGAGCAATTCTATTACGAGGAATTTCTGTTTACGGAAGTTCTCCGGATCTAAAACAGTCAAGACGTATTCGTCGCCATCTCGTTCTACACTATAAGTAGTGGCAACATGATTGGATAGGATGCTATATCCCTTTCTGGTAGCGGGGAATCTTATTTCGAGTGTATCAACAAGATTTATTTGATTAAACTTGTCCACTTCCAAATCTTTGGCGACAGTTGTCACTCTGCCTATGCCCAGGATTCCGCCTTTACGATCGATGATACCCTGCTCCATAAGATTTTTTCGTGAGCCATAAACATAGTAGATATTATTTGCTTCCCGTTCAGCAGCTGTAAGCTCCGCTTCTTTCTGCATTATAGTTTGTTCACGTTCAGCAATTTCCATCTGACTAAGCCTACGCTCCTCTTCTAAAGTTTCATTTACGATTCCCAGACGATCCTGCAATTCTGCCATGATGGTCTCTTTTTCAGCGATTGATGCTTTAAGGCGATTTACAGTTTCTTGCACGCTGCGTAGTTGTGTACGAGAGCTTGCTAACTGAGCTTCGAGCTGAGAAATCTTCTTTTTATCAGCCTCGATCTGATCTCTCAAGTTGGCAATTGTCCCAATGAGGCGTTGCTGGCGCTCAGCGGGTGCCATGTCTGGAATTTCAGATTCTGTAAATAGCTGTCCGGATAGGTCTTCATCGATCGCTTCTAGGCTTGCAGTGATTTCATCAATGGTCTGAGTTGTTGATTCGTAGAGAGTCTTTAGATCTTCGTTGGATTGCTGCAAAGCTTTATTTTCATTGGCTGCATTCATCCACACAATGCCAAAGACAATGGCCAGTATGGCCAAGACTATGATGATTATGATTTGGATATTTTTCATGCTTGACTCCTATCGCGTTATTCTGTAAATGTCATTAACATGATAATTCGGATTTATGTCAAGACAAATAATAATGGATACGAGAAATGAAATATGTATATTTAGCGCGTTGGGTGAAAGATTACAGGGATTTCTCAGCCTCAATCGAGAAAATTTGGCTAGATGGGAACACTCTTCATATAGCCCTTTTTAAGTCAGGGAGCTTGATTGTGCTTCTGAGTCCTTCGGATAGTTTTATCTATCATGACCTGCAGGATGTAATGCCCAAAGAGGCTACAGAGCTATGGGCAGATCTACGCAAAAGTCACATAGAAGGAATTACGATCAAGGAAGACGATCGTATCGTCACGATAAACCTTAAAAATAAAGATATTTATGGAGAAGAAAAAAATTATCATCTCATCTGTGAGTTAATGCCTCCTAAGCCCAATGTAATTTTGCAAAAGGTCGATTCCGGCTTAGTCCGAGACGCTATATTCAAATATTCTTTGGCAGATAATCCCATGAGAATGGTCATGGTAAATCAACCATATTTCCCTCCTAAAACAAGCTTTACTCCTGATCCAGAAGCATTACCGCTAGATTCGAGCGGTAAGCCGATCTCCGATATCAATGATTATTTTGCCAAAAGACATCTTCAAATCCTCAGACCACAAGACAAAAAGAATGATATTGAGCAAAAGCTTAAAGTTTTAAACAAAGAACTGAAACGCCTGCAAAAGAAACTTCGTCTACAAAAGGAAGACCTGGAAAACGCAGAAAAGGTTGAATTTTATCATGCTTGTGCAGAAGCGATAAAGCCCAACATGCATTTGATCAAAAGTGGACAAAAAAGCCTCACGGTTACAAACTATCTAGATCCAGAACTCAATGAGATTAAAGTCCCCCTGCAAGGCGATAAAAGCCCCCATCAGAATTTATCCTACTACATAAAAAAATATAAAAAGGCAAAAAATGGTCTTGCTATAATACAGGTAAATATCCGTCGCACTGAAGAAGAAATATCTGCCTTGGAAAAACTTATCCAACGTCTTAGCGCAGGAGAAGATCTGGACCTCGACATCTCCAAGAAAAGTAACGGTGCTACTCAACGGATCAATCCGGCTAATAGGATCTTGCAATATCGATATTCAGATGATTGGTATATTTACATCGGTCGTAAAGCAAAAGAAAATGACTTTGTAACAACTAAATTAGGGAAACCACAAGATTGGTGGTTTCATAGCCGCATATATCGCGGGGCACATGTGCTACTTAGAAATCTGAAAAAAAAGAATGTACCAGATGAACTAATTGAGATATGCTGTAGCTTAGCAGCGTGGTATTCTCAAGCTAAGTTTTCAGTGAACGTACCGGTGGATTATACTCAGATTCGCTATGTACGCAAACCTAAAGGGAGCCCTGCTGGATTTGTGACTTATACAAATTACAAGACTGCTTTTGCAAACCCCAAAGATCTACGCAGCATCAAACGGGATTTTGAACATGATTAAAACTACCGGAATCATCACAGAACTCATCCCCTATAGTGAAAGCAGCTACATAGCCAAAGTCATCACATATGATAAAGCACAGATCTCTATTATAGCCAAAGGTTGGCGTAAGAAAAATGAGCCTATCTTACGATTTTTCGAATATGATTTTTGCCTATCAGAACCCAAAGAAGAGGGATTATACATACTAAAAGAACTCTGCGTTATAAAGGATTTCTCAAGCTACCCTAACTCATCAACTTGGGCTGCAGCGGAAGCTGGTATGGAGCTTATAAACAAGATCATAATTCCTCTTTCAGAAGCCAAAGATTATTATACGCTTTTGCGAGAATATCTGGGCTACCTTCAAAAAGTGTCTAAAAATGGGATATTGATCTTCTGGCGTATGCTGCTAAGGATATTTAAGATGATGGGCATAAATTTTGATCCAGAGCTATGTGATCGTTGTCAATGTTTGACCAGTCCTGTTGCCATGGGGCACAACGGAGATCTCATTTGTCAGAATTGTTTACAAGAGATGTTTGATACTCATGAGTATCGAACTCTTAGCTCCACGGCACAACGAGTCCTCACGCTTCTACCACAAATTGGCAATTATTTAGAGACAATTAAGCTTGATAGAGCGGTTACTGAGGAGCTAAACAATCTCTTTTTGGATTACTATTCTTCGCATAACAAACAAACGCTCAAGCTAAAAAGCCTGAGCGTCTTATCACAATTTTATTAAATAGTTTTAGAAAGGTTCAAAACGATTCTCTTGCCAGTAATATACTTCTGCTTCTTTTTGGATTTGCAGAAGGTCATCATAATGCCTCATTTCCCATTTTGTTAACGCATTAAATAAAGTCTTCAGAGCAGTGATATCAGTTTCCTTTTCACATTTTCTATAGTGATCTATGGCGTCTTTTTCCAGAAGTAAAGCAGTGGATATGGCCGAGAATAGAACTTGGTCTTTGCCAATGCGCCTAATAAAAGAATCACTGAAAATGCTATCTTCAAGATTCTTGGGAAGGATCTCGCCACTGATGTCAGAGGGTTGCATATCATTGCTTATTTGCTGATAATAGTCCAATAGATAGTTGTAGTGAAGGCGCTCTTCATCTCTTCTTTCATGAAAGAAATTCTTTACTTCGGGATCCCCGCAGTGGTCGGCAGCACTTTGATACAGATTTACACTGTCTCTTTCGCCCTGCATGGCTTTTTTTATCGAATCAATTAATTTGGTTTTGTCATTCATATCATCCTCACATGTTTTTATTAATAGACTAATCTTTTTTGTGGAGTTGCAAAGAATTTTTACTGTTTAGGAGACCAATGACTACCCAAAACCAAAATATATTAACGTTGATAAACGATACAGCAGCTATTGTCTTTTATGCTACACACACAAGGCAATAATAGGCATTATATCCCTCATGGTTAGATGATTAGATATGCTCTAAAATTATTCTAATTTATTTTGCCATTTGATTTGTAGAGAGTGCCATCGTCGTAAATAACAATCCGGGGAGCAAGCTAACACAAAGCAAGATTATAATAGTAAAATACCTGAAAAGGAATAATCATTGACAACTTAACTAATCCAAAAATCGTGTGACACAAAAGAATTAATCACGCAGGAGTATAAAATTATGAAGAATATCCTCGTCCTTGGAGCAGCCGGTCAAATCGGTTCTGAATTAGTCCCCTATCTTAGGAATATCTACGGTGACAGTCATGTTGTAGCGACTTATAATCGCACGCCTCTTCCTAAAGAAGTAATGGAAGCTGGACCATCAACTCAAATAAACGCCACTGATGCAAATTCAATGAATGAAGTTGTAAAGAAATTTAACATTGACACAATCTTCAATCTGGTCGCTGTCTTGTCTGCTAAAGGTGAAGCCAATCCCCCCCTCAGTTGGAAAGTAAATATGGAGACTACCTTCAATTGCCTGGAGATCATGAAAGACGCAAAAGGTGCAGTTTTCACTCCCTCATCCATCGGTGCTTTTGGACCGACAACCCCAAAGGATCATACTCCCCAGGACACTATTATGCGCCCAACCACCATCTACGGAATTTCTAAAGTAGCGGGAGAACTTTTGGGAGATTACTACTATCTGAAATATGGAGTAGATACTCGCGGATTAAGATATCCAGGAATCATATCAAACGTCACTATGCCCGGCGGCGGAACTACTGACTATGCTGTCGAAATATATTATGCTGCAGTCAAAGAAAAGAAATATCGCTGCAATCTTCCCGCTGGCACATTTTTAGATATGATGTATATGCCTGATGCTTTGCGCAGTGCTGTCGAACTTATGGAAGCAGATCCCGCCAAATTAATTCATAGAAACTGCTTCAACGTAACCGCTATGAGTTTTGATCCTGAAATTATAGCTGCAGAGATCCGCAAACATATTCCTGATTTTGTTCTGGAATATGAAGTTGATCCTGTTAAAAAAGCTATTGCCGATAGCTGGCCTAATAGTATGGATGATAGCGCAGCTCGCAACGAGTGGGGTTGGGAACCTGAATATGACTTGGAAAAGATGACCAAAGATATGATCGAGAAAGTTTCGGCAAAACTAAAAAAATAGGAATCAATATGTTAAAGATTGGCGTAGTAGGTGTCGGGCACCTAGGGCAACATCATGCTCGCAAGTTTCAGGACATGGACAATGCCAGCCTGGCTGGGATTTTTGATAAAGACAAAAAAAGAGCTGAGGAGATTTCTGCCAAGCTGGAAACAGTGAGCTTTGATTCTTATGAAACATTGCTTGATGCCTGCGACGCCATAGATATTGCGGCTACTACAACGGCACATTTTATGCTTGCAGAAAAAGCACTTAAAGCAGGCAAACATGTCTTTTTGGAAAAACCAATAACAAGCAAACTAGATGAAGCATATACGCTATTAGATCTAGCAGAAAAAAATAATCTAAAAATCCAAGTTGGTCATATTGAGCGCTTCAATCCCGTAATCATGAAAGTTGAAAAAGAGATCAAAGACCCTCTCTTTATAGAGTCTACCCGGATCTCAACCTTCCACAAAAGAGGAACGGACGTTCCAGTAGTTTTGGATGTGATGATCCACGATATAGACCTTATCCTAAGCTTTATAAACAGCCCAATAAAGGATATTCATGCCAGTGGTATTGGACTATTTACTCCCAGCATTGATATCGCAAATGCCCGTTTAGAATTTGAAAATGGTGCGATTGCTAATGTGACGAGTTCCAGGGTGTCTTTGAAACTCGAGCGTAAGATCCGTTTCTTTCAGAAAGACAGCTATATCAGTTTGGATTTTCAAAGTAAAGAAGCCAAGGTTCTTAAAAAAAGTCCAAAACTAATGTTGTATCTTCCCAAAATCATGAAAGGCAACACGGATATTGACCCGGAAAAATTGGTTGATCAGAGAGTCTATGACTGTTCACAAAGTCCCCAAGATGCTCTATCGATGGAGCTGGAAGCTTGGGTAAACTGCATTATTAAAAATACAAGACCAGTGGTTGATGGACATGATGGCACCAAGGCACTTGAAGTTGCAATGCGCATCATCAATATCATTAATGAACAGTTAGAATTAAACAAAAACAAGGTAAACTAAATGCAAGATATATTTGTAAAAGACATATCTGCTTATCAGGGACAGGAAGTACGTCTAAAAGGTTGGGTGCGGAATATCCGCAGCAGCGGGAAACTGATCTTTATCATTTTCCGTGACGGGACTGGCACCATTCAAGCAGTAGCTTTTAAGCCGGATTTGGATGAAGCAACTTTTGAGGATGCCAAACGCCTCACTTTGGAATCCAGCCTAATCATCACTGGCATTTCCAAACAACACCCAAAGAATCCTAATGAATATGAGCTTAATATCACCGGAATTCAAACCATTCAAATCTCGGAAGATTATCCAATAACCAAAAAAGAGCATGGACCAGATTTTCTTTTGTCAAACCGCCATCTTTGGTTACGTTCTCCCAAACAATGGGCAATTATGAGAATCCGACATAAGGTCTATCTTGCTATTTGTGAATATCTACATGAAAATAATTTCTTCCGCTTTGATTCACCAATTCTCACGCCAAATGCCTGTGAAGGGACCACAACCTTATTTGAACTTGAATACTTTGATGTAGGAAAGGCATATCTTTCACAATCTGGACAATTGTATCTGGAAACTGGGATTATGAGTCTAGGAAGAGTATATGATTTTGGTCCAGTCTTTAGAGCCGAACGCTCCAAAACGCGCAAGCATTTGACTGAATTCTGGATGATGGACGCTGAAGCAGCTTTTGTAGAACACGACGAAAACATGCAAATCCAAGAAGATCTGATCCGCCATGTGATCAGATCCGTACTTTCCGAGTGCGATTCTGAGCTCGATATACTCGAACGTGATAAAGGAGCTCTCAAAGCAGCTGATGCACCATTTAAACGCATGACTCATTTTGAAGCAATTGAATACCTCCGGGCCAAAGGCAGTGACATTGATCATAGCAGTGATTTAGGAGCACAAGACGAGACACTAATCACAGAAGAATCACAGGTGCCTATCTTCATAGAAAAATGGCCAAAAGAGATCAAAGCATTTTATATGAAACGTGATCCTAATAACGAAGATTATGTGCTAGGCAGCGACCTTATCGCTCCTGAAGGATTTGGAGAGATCATCGGTGGAAGTCAACGTGAGGATGATCACGACCTCCTCTTATCCCGCATGAAGGCGGAAAAGATGGACATAGAAGCATATCAATGGTATCTTGACCTACGCAAATATGGCTCTGTCCCACATAGCGGTTTTGGTATTGGGTTGGAGCGTTTAGTCACGTGGATGAGCGGTATCCATCACATTCGTGAAACCATACCTTATCCAAGGATGATTTATAGAATTTACCCATAAATAAACTTATTATCATGCTCATTAATTTAAAATAATGGGCATGAGTTCATTTTTCATGTTTAACTCCGCAATCTGAATAACATAACTATTCGTATATAAAAAATAATGAAGATAAAAGGAAATTATGATGATTAGTGAAAAACTATCTCAGGCAACGAGGAACATGCAGTCTTCGATGATTCGCGAACTGGTCTCTAGCACTCGCGATATCCCTGGGCTGATCTCATTTGCAGGAGGTTTCCCCTCCCCAAAGACCTTCCCGCGGGAAACCCTTGGCAGACTTTATGCAAATGTAATTGAAAATGAAGGCGAATGTGTCTTGCAATATGGAGCCAGTGAAGGCGACAACATGCTTAAAGAAGAATTGCTCAAATGGGAAGGATATTCTCTTCCCCATGAGCAAATTCTCATAACAGCTGGAGCTACAAATGCAATCTTTTACATGACATTAGCCTTAGTAGAAAAAGGTGATGTTATAATCTGCGAGGCTCCAAGCTTTTTGGGCTCTCTGGTAGCATTTGACGCAGTCGGTGCAGAACTTATTCCCGTAGACCTAGATCGAGAAGGGATTGATCTGGCAGGACTGCAAAGCGCCGTGCAAAAGGTCACAGCAGAAGGGAAGAAAATTAAGTTTATCTATACAATCCCAGATTTCCACAATCCTAGTGGTATAACTATGAGTTATCAACGTCGCAGAGATCTGGTCAAATATGCTTTGAGTATGCAGATCCCGATCTTGGAAGATAACCCCTATTCTCGCTTGAGATTTTCCGGCACAGCGTTGCCGACTTTATTTAGGATAGCTCACGATGAGTTTCAAAATACTGAGATCGTCACTGAAATTGTATCATTTTCCAAGATACTCGGTCCCGGTATGCGTCTGGCATTTGCCAAAGGTAGCCCAATCCTAATTGAGCGTATGTGCTCCTGGCAACAGAAAATAAACATAGCTCCTGACAATATCTCTCAAAGAGTAGCGGCAAGATTCCTTGCTGAAGGGCATATGGGACCCCACCTTGAAAAGATTTGCAGTTTTTATGCCCCTTATCTTGAAGCAATGCTGACAGCCATGTCTCGCTATCTGCCACCCTATGTCCAATATACTAAGCCGGAAGGCGGGATATTCACTTGGGTCTGGCTACCGGAAGACATGTCAGCCGACGAACTTTTTGAACGAGCAAAGGCTGAGAAAATCAGCTTTATCCCTGGTAGCAAATTTTATCCTGTTGGTAAAGAAAAGTTCAATTGCCTGAGGCTCAATTTCACATTTTCCACTCCAGAGCAGATAGAGCAAGGTATCAAAAGCTTGGGAAAATTAATCTCTGACTTTTATGCTTGACGAGATTCCAGCCGTGCTATATCTTGTATTATAGAAAGCTTCTAAGGAGTATCCAATGAAGAATCTGATAATTACAGCAATAATGATCTTGGCAACGATACCGTTATTGGCTCAATATGATATACCGCGGCCGGATTTTAATCCGTTCTCACTGCAAAGCTCAACCCTAAATAATCTTAGAATCTCCCACTCAATGGGCTTTGAAGCTGGAACGAGTTCTTCTGGGAGTGGTTACTACCTTTCTAGATATACAAACCATATGAACTTCCGCTTTAGTCCAAAGCTGGAGCTTGATTTGGATTTGAATTTCGTGAATTTTGGCTCTATGAACACTAAAAATGACTTTAGTTTTAATAACGATAACGATAGCAAGATATTGCCGGAATTTTCTCTCAGATATCGTCCCAGCGACTCTATGACCATAGAATTTCATATGGAACAGGGCATGATGCATCCAACCAATTCTTGGTACCAAAAGTGGTAAGGAGAACCTAGATCTTGAATACGATTGTAATAATTTTACTTGCAGTTCTTGGAGCTATTTTGGGCAGTTTCATTAATGTGCTCATCTACAGACTCCCACGCAAAGAATCGATCATCTACCCCGCCTCGCATTGTGGAAATTGCGGAAAACATATTCCGGCATATTTGAATATACCCATTATAAGCTATATTATCTTAGGTGGAAAGTGTAAGTATTGCCATGCAAAGATTCATTGGCATCATCTTTTAGTAGAGATCATTACTCCTCTGATTCTAATCGGGCTCTTTTTACAATATGGACTTCTTAATATCTTGTTTTTCAAGTATGCCATTCTTTGCTTGGTGATGATCCCTATTTTTTTCATCGATGCTTTTCATCAGATTATCCCACACAAGTTATCCATCCCCCTGATTCCCCTCGGGCTGATCTTTGCTCTCATACCCGGGAATGATGTCGGAGTCATAAATTCATTGATAGCCGCAATTATTATCTTCTGTTTCCTTGTGTTTTTGGCATATGCTTATCGGCTTGCCCGCAAAGTAGACGGTTTGGGTGGAGGAGATATATGGCTTTTGACTGGAATTGCAGCATTCTTTGGTCTTCTTAGTATGCCTTATGTCGTCCTTTTTGCAGCTCTTTTGGGCATCATCTACTTTCTGATATTCGTTAAAAACAAGAAGCAAGGATTTGCTTTTGGCACATTTATTGCCATTTCTACTATTCTATGGTCGCTCTTCGGAGCGGAAACAGCTTTGAGCTATGTAAACCTGATTTAGATTTACACTTGGGTTGATTCTTTAATGCAGGGACGCAGCTTCAGAGATTTTTTGAGATACATTTCTGTATCAGATTACTTACAAGCAGTCAATTTCAGGAACCTAACTATAGAATGATCTTAGATTTGCATAGGTTATGACTTAGCTTGCTTAAATTCTACTTTTGGGAATAATAATATAATTCCTCCTCTTCATTGAGCCACGAGTATTTCACTTCACCCACAAATATGGTGTGATCGCCACTATTAACTTGGGTAACAACTTCGCATTCAAAACAAGCTACAGAATCCTTGAGGATTGGAAGTTTATGCAATTTCCCGGAAAAATGCTGGACGTTCCCGGCAACAAATTTATCGATATCACGCCCGCTTTGAGATCCCGCTAAGCTTAAAAGTATTTTCTGATTCTTACTTGGAAATACCAAATTGAAATAGCGAACTTCCATAAGACATTCGTGAGAAAAACGGCTATGCCCTACTGAGATAGCAAACATTGGCGGATCAATAGAAGTTCGCATAAACCATTCAAGAGTGATGAGATTATACTTCCCATCTGGTTTCTGTGTAACTGCCATTGCTATTTTAGAAGGCAAATGGATTTTGCTGTAAACTTCCGGCAAGTTATGAATTTTTATCATATAAAACTCCTTTCCATAGTTGATATCATACAAATGTAAATCGGTCGATAGGTTGCATTAAGATTATAATATGGTACTCTCTTATGTGCTAGACACAAAAGAAGAAAAGAAACCGAGAACTATTATGCTTTCTTTGCAAATCTCTGAAAGCCTTTAAGCATTCTTTCGCTATTGGTGGGATTAAATCCCTGATATTATCATGCAGCAGAAAACCTCCAAGAAAGCTCTTCTTTGCTATGAAGGCCAACAGCCATCTACTCTTTGTGAATGGTAATAAGTCCCGCGTCTACACTGTAGATTTATTCACCAATGATTTTTATTAACACACGTTTTCTGCGTTTCCCATCAAATTCGCCGTAGAAGATTGCTTCCCATGGACCAAGATCAAGCTTCCCATCCGTGATTGCTATGACCACTTCTCTCCCCATCACTTGCCTTTTTAGATGTGCATCTGCATTATCTTCAAAACTATTGTGCCTATATTGGGAATGAGGTTTTTCGGGAGCCAATTTCTCCAGCCATTGCTCATAATCTGCATGTAGTCCGCTTTCATTGTCATTTATAAAAACTGATGCAGTTATATGCATTGCATTTACCAAGACCAAACCATCACGGATTCCAGATTCTGATACTGCGGCTTGGACATCATGAGTAATGTGCACAAATTCTCGACGTTTCTGTGTGTTAAACCAAAGTTCTTTTCTAAAGCTTTTCATAATTCAATACAGAGGTAGACCCCCTAAATAGTGTGCTAATTGGGTCGGACTTTCGAATGTCATATCGGCTCCGGCCTCAATCAAGTTTTGTTTACTATCGTAACCCCATTCAGCTCCAATGGCTATCATACCGGCATTCTTAGCAGTTTGTATATCAACAGGCATATCACCTACAAGAGCTGAATATTGGGGTTTACAATTAAGCTTTGAAAGTATTTCTAGAGCAATCGCGGGATCCGGCTTGGTCGGTCGTCCCGGTTGCTCTCCGCTATATACTCTAAATGGATTATGGGGATAGTCGAGCATGGCTCCCCGAAAATAATGACGAATCATTTTTTTAGTAAAGTAGTGAGCTTTATTTGATAGTATTCCCAGCTTGATCTTCCGAGATATTGCAACTTGGATCAAATAAATAATCCCAATAAAAGGCTTAGTAGAGGCAGCCCACTCCTGAGCATAATATTCCAGGAAAAGTTTTGATAGCTTTATGATATTCTTTGGATCACGGCTGGTCTCTGGTAATGCACGGCGCGCTAGCTCATTTTGTCCATGACCAATAAAAGCCTCATATGCTTCTATCGGGTGTTGAGGATATCCCAAATCTGCAAGGCCTTTATTCATAGCATTAGCTATATCTTTCAGAGTATCAAGTAAAGTACCATCCAGATCAAAGATAACAGAGTGTATGAGGGGAATTTCTTGCATTTGTTATACTTCCTTCTGTATGTATTCCACTTTGAAAGGAGCAGTAGCCTCACCAGCATAAACAGAGATGTGTGGGAATGGAATCTCGATTCCTTCTTTATTAAAGCGTTCTTTAACCGCGAGGATTAATTGGGTTTTCATCGGCACTACATTGTTTATATCAGTCCATACTCCAAATATGATATCGATGCTGGAATCTCCGAATCCATCAATTCCTATCCATGGGGCAGGATCTTTCAAAGCTCCTGGCATCTCGTCGGCTATCTCTTGGAGGATATCTAAAACTCTACGTACGTCTTCTTTATAAGCTACACCCACTTTTATCTGTGCACGACGAATATCATACTTTGTGAGGTTTATTACATTATTCTTGATCATAGTCTCATTGGGAATCCGTACATAGCGACCATCAAAGGTTTTGAGCTTTAGAGACAATAAATCTATGCCTTGGATTGTTCCCAATATCCCACTGACTTCCACTACATCACCTATCACAAAAGGTTTTTCAGAAATCAAAAAGATGCCACTGATAATGTTGGAAACGCTGGTTTGTGATGCGAAGCCAATGGCCACACCAAAGATCCCAGCAGCTCCTAATATCGCAGATATCTTGAAACCTAATTCGTTTATGACCATGATAAAAAGTACAAGATATAAAACATACTTGACACTTCTCATAATCAAGACTTCAGCCTGAAGTGATAACTTGCCTTTAACCAATCGAGTAACTATCTTCCTAATCAGACTGATCCCTGGAATACCTATGACTAATGTCAAAACAACCCTAATGATCAGGCTAATCCTTTCTGGAGTAAAATAATTTCCTACAGTTTCTACCACACTAACCATAGATACAAGTTCAAACATGTGTCATTACCTCTTTTTTCTATATAAGTTCCAAATTATTACTATATTAACTAAATGTCTACTTCTTTGGGTATACTTTGGAGTAAATCGAATCATGGAAGTGTTCATTTTCTTCCACTAATCCCGGAAGCGCTAGCTTCGGAATCATTAATTCGGTCACCTATTACTTATAGTCAATGCAGTTATAGACATATATAGTATTTTTTGCTATTCATAATCTACACTAAATAAGATAAGATTGATCGATAATTATCCTTTGCAGCAAATCAACACATGATAATGAATAATCAAGTATTTTTTGAAACTTAAAAGCCACTCTTGGTGAGTGGCTATGTTTTTCTAGATTAACATATCAGTTGAATTCAACCTTCGGTGCAGTCTGGGCTCCAGCATCAGCTGTGAAGAACTGGAATGCTCTAGCTCCGATCATGCCAGCAATAATATTATTTGGAAAGACTACAATCATTTGATTGTATTTCTTAGCAGCTTCATTATAGCGCATTCTCTCGGTTCGGATTCGATTTTCGATTCCCTCTAACTGAGCTTGAAGCTGCAGAAAGTTTTGATTTGCCTTTAACTCAGGATAGCGCTCTACCACGACCATCAATCTGCTGAGTGCATTTGATAGACCTGCTTGATTAGCCTGAAACTGTTGAAATGCGTTTGGATCAGAAAGTGCTTCGGGAGGGAGGTTTAGCTGCCCACCCATCCGAGCACGAGCTTCTGTCACTTGAGCTAAAGTCTCTCTTTCAAAGTTTGCTGCACCTTGCACTGTGGCAACAAGATTTGGGACAAGATCAAAGCGGGATTGATAAACGTTTTCCACTTGTGCCCAAGCTGTTTCCACAGCCACCTTTTCTCTTTGGAGACTATTGTATCTGCCAACAAACCATCCAGCAGCTATTATTATTATCAGCAGAATTACTAGTAGTACTATAAGTCCTTTTTTCATCGTTTTAATATCTCCCTAATCTATTTTGGTCACTTATAAGAATAAGCCGTTAATTGTCCAGAACTATTTGTTCCCCTCAGCACTAACTACTCTAGAATTAACTATCAAAGTCTTTTGATCTTCATTTGACCATGCTTTTCATGATAATTGCAGTTATCGACTCCAATATATCGAGTTTTCCAGATGGGAGCAAATTATTATGAAGCGCCCTTGAGAGGGCGCTTTCACCATTTCATAAGTAATTATTCCTGAGTCTTTATCTCTTCTTCATGATTTTCTTCAGAAGATTCTTCTGTGATAATATCATTTACTTCCTGAGAGACTGTTTCTTTTTTAGCTTCTTCGTCTTCTTCGCCTTCGGTTACAGCTTCTTCTTGTGGAGTTTCTTCTACTTTTAATTCCTCTTCAGGAGCATTTTCAGTAGCTTCAACTGTGACTTTTTCAGTAGTAACATCTTCTGCTTGTAGTTTCTCTACAGAAGCTTTTTCAGTTTCTTCTACATTGGCTTCTTCAGCTGGAATTTCTGTAGTATGAATCTCAGTGTCTGTAGCTTCAGTCGTTTCTTGTTCATGAACCTCATTATTTTCAGTGTCTTCGACCTCGGAAGTCTCAGATTCATCTGCTTTATCAAGTGCAGCTTCAGCCTCTTGTTTTGCTGCAGCCTCGGCTGCTTGTTTCTCTTTTTGCAGCTTTTCAGCTTTCTTCTTTTGCAATCGGGCAATGCGATCACGCATATACTGCTCATGAATAGCAATATATTCCTCTTGTAATTTTGGATCGCGAGAGAAGAAGAATGCTTTTACCGAGAGGATCAAACGGCGGTTTTCCATGTCCAGCTCTATCACTTTCAGAGGCAATTCTTCGCCTACATGGAATGCGTCTTCAGAATGTTCCAGTTTGGGCAAAGCCAAGTGTGAAATCGGAATAAAGCCTTCAACAACATCATTTTTGAGCGGAATGTCAACCAGAACTCCTTTGGGAATTAGCTTAGAAATCTTTCCAATAACCTCTGTGTTCACTGGTAAGTCTTGATTCAAGGTTTCCCAAGGATCAGGAGCTAGTTGCTTCACGCCTAGAGCAATGCGATGTTGAGCTTTGTCGATTGAGAGGATGATAGTCTGTATCTCTTGACCTTTGCGGAATACTTCCCGAGGATGATAAATCCGCTTGGTCCAACTAATATCAGATATGTGAACGAGGCCATCTATTCCTTCTTCAATCTCAACAAACGCCCCAAAGGCAGTCAGGCTCTTAACTTTGCGAGTGAGCACTGTGCCAATCGGATAGCGATCTTCAATAGTAAGCCAAGGATTTGGGTCCATCTGTTTCATGCCTAAAGAAATGCGTTTGTTTTCTTTATCTAGATTTAATACAATAGCATTAACGGTGTCACCAGTTTTGAGAATCTTACGGGCATCAGTGATCTTCTTTGTCCAGCTCATTTCGCTGATGTGAACTAAGCCCTCTACACCAGGTTCCAGTTCAACAAAAGCACCAAAAGATTTTACACTTACTACCTTACCAGTAACGCGTGTTCCTTCCGGATATTTTATTTCAATGTTTTCCCAAGGATGGGGTACCAATTGTTTGAGACCCAATGATATTTTATTTGTTTCGGGATCAAAATTGATAACTTTTACTTTTACTTTATCTCCGATTGCTAGCATGTCTGAAGGATGATTCAGCTTCCCCCAAGACATATCGGTAAGATGCAGTAGTCCATCAATACCCCCAAGATCGATGAAAGCACCATATTGTGTGATGTTTTTTACTTCACCTTCTAGCTCAGAACCTACTTCAATCTTAGCCAATAGTTCTTCCCGCTTTGCTGCAGCTTCTTCTTCCAAAACTGCACGACGAGAGACGATAATGTTGCTATGCTCTTCATCAAGATTTACAACCTTAAATTGCATTTCTTTACCGATAAACTGATCCAGATTGGGAATCGGTTTGAGCGACATCTGGCTTCCGGGTAAAAACGCCTCAATACCATAAACATCAACAATCATTCCGCCCTTGACTCTACGACGGATAATGCCTGGAATTACCGCTTCAGTTTCATAAGCTTTTCTGATGCGTTCTATGTTTTCCTGATAGTCTGCTTTCTTTTTGGAAAGCTGCAGCCTTCCATCTCCACTCTCTATTTTATTGATATAGACGCGGATAACACTATTCTTTTCAGGTGGTCCACTATAGGCAAATTCAGAAATCGGAATTACACCTTCACTCTTGAATCCTATATCGACGCGTACTTCTTTATCAGAAATATCAACAATGGTTCCTTCAATAATCTCTCCAACTTTGAAGTTTGAAAAAGATTCCTCATACATACTGAGCATATCTTCATGCTCAAGTTCTTCTGGACTGAGATTGCTCAGGTCAGTTTTTTTCTCTTCTTTCACTTCTTCTGCATCTGTCTCTTCAGACTGAAGTGTATCATCACCTTGTAATGATGTACTCATAGTTGATGCTTCATCGGCAGAGTTTGTTGCTTCTTCTGCATCAGAGTTAACTTCAACTTGTGAAGCAGCTTCCGCAACATCAGTCTCTTCTTTTTCATCCGCTTCTTCTACGGATTTGTCATCTTCCATTTTCGGCTCTTCGTTATTTTCGAGCACTTTTTTTTCTTCCGTTGATTTCGACGCTGTGTCTTCTCCCTCGATTTTAATCTCAGGATCGACTGAGTTTTGATCATGATTTAACATGATTCCTCCTTAAACAAGGGGATGCTCTGAATACTCGTCACCAAGTCCTCTTCCCCATTTATTTTTAAAACTTTATTATATACTTTTACTATTCTTGATTCCGGTGTGCTTGCTCCGGCAGTGATACCAATATATTGCTTACCCAAGAAAAGTTCTTCTGTAAGCTCGTCCTCTGTTTCTATATGCACAGTTTGGCAATACTTTGAACACATGCTGGCAAGCATTTTTGTATTGGAGCTTTGTTTTCCACCAATGACAATCATCAGATCGCTATGCTTTGCAAGTTTAGCACTAGCGATTTGACGCTGAGTTGTAGCAAGACAGATGGTGTTAAATATTTTCAACTCAATAAGTTGCGGCAGGATTTCGCATACGAGGTTATTAAGATCTTCAATCTTCTGAGTAGTCTGCGAAATCAAGCATAAGCGTTTCTTGTTAAAGTCTTTAGGGATTTCTCCCGGGGCTACAACTTTGGTGCTGGAATTTCCATAACTGAGCATCCCGATTACCTCTGGATGGTTTTTGTCGCCCAGAATTATAACATCATAATTTTCATCAATTGCATTTTTAATAAACTCGTGAGTACGGCTAACATAGGGACATGTGGCATCAATGATCCTATTCCTGTTTGCTATCAGAGTCTCTAGCTCTTGGCGTGTAATACCGTGAGATCTGATGATAACAGTGCTATCACGTAAGGATGAAACATCATTACATATTTTGATGCCTTTCTCAGTTAATTCTTGTACAAATTGAGGATTGTGAATCAGCTCGCCAATGGTATATACATCATTATTTTTGCCCTCAGCTGCGCTCAGCGCCATCTGGATGGCTCTACGTACACCAAAACAAAAACCGGAACTCGCCGCTAGTCGAATCGTCATGAACCCACCATCAGATTTTGATAATAACCATAAAGTAGATCTACTTGTTCATCGATAGAGAGGTCTCCAGTATCAATCTGAATAGCATCTTTAGCTGGAACTAAGGGGGCAAGCACTCTTGAAGAGTCAGCTAGATCACGTTCTTTTAGCTCACGCAAAACTTCTTGAAAATTAGCTTTTTTATTATTTGCCAAAAGCTCTTGATATCGTCTTTGAGCCCGAATCTCCAAAGGTGCGATCATAAAAAACTTAAGCTCTGCATTGGGAAAGACCACTGTGCCAATATCTCTGCCATCCACGATTACACCACCAGATTTGCCAAGCTCTCTTTGTAATTCTACCATCTTCTCCCGGACATGACGCTTGGCAGATATAGCAGAAGCAAGACGTGATATATCAGGTTCACGAATCTCCTCAGAAACATCTTCTCCATCCAAAAAGATGAGATTACCATTATTTGAATATTGGATATCAATTTTAATATCTGACATTATTTTCATGATCTGGGAAGGATCATCGATATTGGTTTGATGGCGCTTTGCCGCAAGAGCGCATGCTCGATACATAGCTCCGGTATCCAGATGAACGTATCCAATCTTCCGCGCTAAAAGCTTGGCGGTTGTGCTTTTGCCAGAAGCGGCAGGACCGTCTATCGCTATAATAATCTTCTTCATAACCAATATCTACTCCATGATACACTTTTTTTTTACTAGGAATACAAGTCAATAAGTTTTTTCGCACAAACTCCCTTAAATACCGTCTTAGTAGCAAATACTAGTCCGACGGATACCAACAACTTATCTTATAGGTATAAAAAACTTACGCTCCAAAAATAAAGACCATTACAAATCCTTTGCACTTGAACAGCAACAATTAAACATCGTTGCCTTTAGTTTGCTTTTCCTTATACTATAACAAGCCATATATAAGCAGTTCAATATTATAATCAGAGAAATTGTTCTTCTTGATGGTAGTTTTAATTCTACATTTAGCTTGACGAATTCAGGCAAATAAAAAGCTTTGCAAACAATTCTGGCATCAGTCGGAAGCGTGGCGCTAAATTAGCTCAGTCCGGTAGAGCAACTGATTCGTAATCAGTAGGTCGGGGGTTCGAATCCCCCATTTAGCTCCAGGTTAATTTTTTAGTTTTATCTTTGGGCTTGAGATTGAACTTTTCTCCCATTCTGTGATTAACTTATCTAACACATTATAAATGGTTATAATTGCTCCGTGCATATGGCATTAGATCGTAATATTGTCTCTAATATTTAAATTTATCTCGCTGATTGATGCCAAAATTGAGAAAAAATAACACCATTTGTTTATTCCTTTGCTTATGATAAGGCAACTTTTTTCCAGAGCTGTAACTCCTTATTTTCTCGTTTCTTGCACACTTGGTGAATGAGCGAGAAACGGGGAAGGCATCAAGTGGGCATATATTACAGAGATTTACAAAGTTGATTTTGCTAATTTGAAGACTGTTTTTGTTGAGGTTGGAGGTTGATGATCTAGCATTCTAATCTGCTTGATATTTGCATTAAATCTTATTATATCCTCACTGTTTTTATGCTCCCTTGGTTTAGTTTAAGAGCGGGTTCGCCTTGCATCATCATAATGATCCCGAGATCTTTACCACAGTTTGGACATCGAGGTCTGCTATGAGTCTGGGCTCCCCTAAGACCTACCATGTCTTCGGTCAAGCGTGAGATTATCACTTTGATAAGGCGACCTTTACCAGCTTTGAAATATCTAAAAAGTAGAAATCCACACTTGCAATTGATATCAATGATTTTCCCGGTTCGCATTGGTAGCCTCTTTTTCCGATTATTTTTAATATGACAAAGACTGGCGTCTATCACTTAACTGTCAAGAGCTAATTGGCGCGACAATACCAAATATTGAATTGTTAATAACTAGCTAATATATGATATATCTTCTTGAATATCATGTCATTGCAATGGAGATCTAAAATGTCATTTAGAACTGGGATCAACTCAAAAGCCTTGACACATTGCAGCAGAAAAAAAGCTTAGATTTAATTATGATAAAAGATAAATCCTCACATGCTGCTATAGCTCTATTTTCTGGAGGCTTAGATAGCCTCTTAGCTGTAAAATGGATGCAAAAGGCTGGATATAAAGTATATCCTGTATACTTTCTCACGCCTTATATGCCTTCTGAAAGAGCGCTTGAATCCGCCGCTGCAAATGGAATCAAGCTAATAGTAAGAGATATAAGCAGAGAACATCTTGAGATGATGAAAAACCCGAGCAGTGGTTTTGGTAAATATCTCAACCCCTGCATAGATTGCCATGCACTGATGTTTAGGATTGCTGGAGAGATGATGCCCGAAATTGGAGCAGACTATCTGATTTCCGGAGAAGTGTTGGGTCAGAGACCAATGAGTCAGCGTCTGGATGCAATGAACAGAGTTGGTAATCTAAGCGGATATCGCAATCTATTGGTGCGTCCTCTTTCGCAAAAACACTTGCGTGCAACCACTCCAATCCTAGAAGGCTGGGTTGATATTGATGATATGTTGGACATATCTGGACGAGGACGCTATCGGCAATTAGAATTGGCGAAAATGCTTGGTATCAAAGACTATCCTACCCCAGCAGGCGGATGTCTTCTTACAGACAAAAACTATTCTATCCGTCTACGTGACCTTATGATAAATAATCAGATAGATCTCCAAAATATTGAACTTCTCAAATATGGCCGGCATTTTAGATTAGATAATAATAGCAAAGTAATCATCGGTAGAGATGAAGTTGAGAATAAGATTCTAGACAGTAATTCACAACACTTAATCAAGTTCAAAGCACGGGATTATACTGGACCCTTGGGGTTGCTGACAAATGTCTCTCCTACCCCAGCAATACTATCAAAGGCATTGAATTTGTTTTGGTACTATCATAAGAAAGCCCCTGCTTCCGGAATCGTGCAATTGACAATGCCGAATGGCGGCATCAAGGAACACCTTGCAATAAAAGCAGATATAGAGACTGTTGAAAGTCTCAGGTTATCACAAGATAAATAAAGGATAAAATATGCTTAAGATCGAATCTTTTAACCTGCTTCCGTCTTTCATGACAAATACGTGGCTTTTGTGGAATGATGAAACTCATTATGCACTTTTGATTGATCCAGCAGCTCCGGATAAGAAACTCATTGAAATTATCAAAGACAATAATCTTCAGGTTACCGCAATCGTTAATACTCATGGACATGGTGACCATATAGGTGGAAACTCATATTTTAAGGATGCTTTTGGTTGTCCAATTATGATTCATGAAGATGATGCAAACATGTTAATTAATAATAAGAAAAATTTAAGCGAATTTATGGGTACTCCCATGACCAGTTATCCTGCAGACCGTCTTTTGAAGGACAACGAT
The DNA here is from genome assembly GCA_030154085.1 of Candidatus Cloacimonadota bacterium. GTDB lineage: Bacteria > Cloacimonadota > Cloacimonadia > Cloacimonadales > Cloacimonadaceae > UBA5456. Next base: position 57,858 of record JASKKR010000010.1, read on the forward strand.
ATTATCGAGATGGGACCAGACAAAATCAGAGTAATTCACACTCCCGGTCACACTCCAGGAGGTATATGTCTATTGGTGGACAAACTGCTTATTTCTGGAGATACATTGTTTGAGATGAGTATTGGTCGTACAGATTTCCCGGGTGGGAATCATCAAATGATCATCGATTCTATTAGAGAAAAACTCTTTGTCTTGCCAGATGATACCGTTGTTTTCCCAGGACACGGACCACGTACGTCTATCGGTATGGAAAAACAAAATAATCCGTTTTTAAGAGGATAAAATGCACGACACTCTATTGATACTAGACTTTGGTTCGCAATATACTCAGCTTATTGCCCGAAAGATACGAGAATCAGGAGTATATAGCGAAATTCATCCCTTTAATTATCCCATAGAAAAGATTAAAGAGATGCATCCTAAAGCCATAATCCTTTCTGGAAGCCCGTTTTCAATCGGTCATCCCAATGCCCCTAAACCAGATCCTGATATTTGGGAACTGAAAATCCCCATCCTTGGTATCTGCTACGGAATGCAATTGGTTGCAGAACACTTTGGCGCTCAAGTAGCACCCTCGGAAAAAAGAGAATATGGCAAAGCCAAGATATTGATCAAGGCAGAAGATCCGATTTTCGAAAACGTGCAAAACAATTCACAAGTCTGGATGAGTCATGCTGACAAAGTGCAAACCCTTTCACCTTGCCTTAAGATTCTGGCTGCTACAGAAAATTCGGATCATGCCGCCTTCAGACATGAGACGCAACCCATATATGCTTTACAGTTTCATCCCGAAGTGCATCACAGTCTTTGTGGTAAGCAAATCTTAGCAAATTTCCTCTTTAATATCGCACATTGTCACCCTGATTGGAGCCCAGGATCGTTCGTGCAAGAAAGCATCGCGCAGATCAGGAAGTTAGTGGGCTCAGACCGAGTAATTTTGGGGCTAAGTGGCGGAGTTGATTCCTCTGTAGCAGCAGCTCTTTTACATCAAGCCATAGGTAAGCAGCTCATACCTATCTTTGTTGATACTGGATTGATGCGCTATGATGAAGCACACCGAGTTCGTGATATGTTTCGTGCGTACCCCTCCCTTGACATTGATTTTGTGGACGCCTCAACAATGTTTCTCTCTAGCCTCGATGGAATTAGCGATCCTGAACAAAAACGCAAGATCATTGGTAGAACCTTCATCGAAGTCTTTGAAAAAGAAGCAGCGAAGTATCCTGATGCAAGATATTTGGCTCAAGGGACACTATATCCAGACGTGATAGAAAGCGTCTCCTTTGCAGGACCATCAGCAACGATAAAAAGCCATCATAATGTGGGCGGTTTACCTAAAAAGATGAAACTGAAGCTGATAGAACCTTTGCGCGAACTCTTTAAGGACGAAGTACGCAAAGTGGGTGTCACATTGAATCTCCCCGAAGAATTAGTTTATCGGCATCCATTCCCGGGACCAGGTCTGGCAGTTAGAATCATCGGCGCTGTTGATAAAGACAAAGTTAGCCTTTTGCAAAAGGTTGATGAGATCTTTATCAGTGAGCTGTGGAAGTGGAATCTATACCACGAAACCTGGCAAGCATTTGCAGTGCTATTACCGATACAAAGTGTTGGGGTAATGGGCGATGAACGCTCCTATGATCAGGTCTGTGCGCTTCGCGCAGTAAATAGTGTCGATGGTATGACCGCAGAGGTAACGGAGTTTCCATTTGATTTTCTGCAGCATGTGTCGAATAGAATTTGTAATGAAGTCAAAGGGATATCAAGGGTTGTCTATGATATAACTTCCAAACCTCCAGCTACTATTGAGTGGGAATAATAAAATAGTTCTACGCAATAAAACCTGCTCCCAAAACAAGATCATCGTGATAGAAAGCTATTACTTGCCCTGGAGTGATAGCGGAGATTGGCTGTTTAAACTTAACGTAGTAAGAGTTATCAGCCATCATATGGACTTGACAAGGTTGGGGATCTTGTGCCAGACGAATCTTGGCGCTACACTCAAAAGAAGATTGTGGTTCAGGGATGGATATCCAATTTACACCTATGGTCTTTAGTGAATCTTTGTATAGAGCTGATTTGGGACCAATGATTACTCTATTGTTCTCTGCATCCAACCCGATTACGTATTGAGCCTCAGAAAAGCCTGCAAGTCCTAGGCCTTTCCTCTGTCCGATAGTATAGTGAATGATACCACGATGGCGCCCTAGGATATTCATATCTTGATCGACGAAGTTCCCAGGTTCTACCAAGTAATCAGCAAAAAGAGAGCTATTATCGATACTTTCTAAAAAGTCTTGGCTTTCTTTCTTTTTTACCAGATAGCTATAGCCCTTACTTTTAGCAAAATCCTTGATCTGAGATTTCTTCATCTCTCCCAAGGGAAACAGAGTTTGAGATAATTGCTCTTGCGAAAGCATAGAAAGAAAATAGGATTGGTCTTTGCTTGAGTCCGCTGCCTTCTTTAACAGCCATCTAGAGCTAATGTTATCATAACAGATGCGAGCATAATGTCCTGTGGCAAATCGATCAAAATCTATGCCCAAAGCTCTTGATTTTTGAAGTAATGCTCCGAACTTAATATGCTTGTTGCAAACTATGCAAGGATTTGGTGTCTTCCCTTTTAAATATGTGCGCACATAATAATCCAAGACTGTCTCTGCAAACTCTAATTCCAGATCAATGACATGATGTTCTATACCAAGTTCCTTTGCCAGTTTAACCGCTGCAGCTACAACTTGTGGTTCAGATGGACCAAAGCATCCTCGCTTATCAGAGCAGTTTATTCCACTAGATGGGCTCCACTTTGCCATTGTCACACCGATTACTTCATGACCTTGCTCAAGAAGCATCAAGGCACACATCGTGCTATCCACTCCTCCACTCATTCCTAATAATATTTTCATGCATGCACCTCAAAAAAGCTTTCAAGACGAAGAATAGTTCTGGAATCTAGCTCTTCAGGCAAGTCGCCTTCAAGATTCAGAAATGGAAGTGATATATGTTTTTTTAAGAGAAGATTATCAATCTGTAGATGGCAAAAGGCTTGAGTATAGCTAATGATCCCATTCAATTTGCGAATCTGGATCTGCTCTTGGATATCATGAAGTCTGCCAAGAACACTATATGGATAGGTGTAGATAAGATATTGCTCTACTAAGTCTTCTACGAGATATGGCATTGAAAATTGTCGTTGGACTTCATTGAATATAACATCACCACCTAAGCCACTAATTATGTCATATAGATCGCGAAATATCGGCGGTACTCCCAAATATCCTAGCCTCAGACGGGTTGGCAACGGTTCCCTTTGTCTGGCTTGATACAAGAATTCATCCAGTTCCCGCTCAAACCTTTGTGGGTATCCCTGAAAGTCAGATGAATTAACTAGCCATAGATGGTTTTCCTTTCCACTCACACGTCGCTCTAAAAAACATAATCTATCCAATTCAACAAGTTTCTTGCGAATAGAGTCTAGCCATTTTTTGGCTTCTATACTTTGTTTCCTACTCACACTAAAGTGTTCTTCTAGTCGAGAAATCTCTCTGTCCATAAGAGAATATTCCCTATTATGAGGATATGAAAAGCGATAAACGGGGATGCCCTCTTCCTTGATCATCTCAAGAAGCGAGTTTGAATTCGAGCAATCCCCCTGAACTATTCCAATCACTTCATCCAGATCGGAATTAAGAGCTGCAGAGAAGTTACCTTTAATCCATGAACAAAGACTACGAGGAAACCCTTTCAGTTCAGCTTCATGAATGTGCGCGGTGGAATCATGACTTAGAAAGATGTTATTTAGATCAATCGGTACATTACCGGATGCATATATTACTTCAATAGGCAAAGATGTAGTAAATCCGATGCGTTTAGTCGTCACACGCTAACTCCAAATACTCATTTTCAAGATCTTCGATCTTTTCATTGATTTGAGAGATATATTTCTCCAACGTTGCTGCTTCCTCATAGAGGTCTTTAACTTTGTGGCTGTCACTGTAAGTGCTGGAATCAGCGAGCATCTCATGAATCTGAGCAATTCTGGATTCTGCGTCCCGTTTTTGACGGATATTATCCTCAATCCTTTTTTGAATCTGCTCTAGATACCAAGGATTTATCTTACGCTTCTTCTCACGCTCCGGGGCTTTAGCTTTGCTTATTTCAGGCTCAGTGTAAGACAATTCGATCGCTTCGTCCGCACCCATGTCAGTTTGGATGATGGTCTTATATATCTTTCCGTCATGTAACTTCTTGCAGAATACCCAAAATTTATCTGCTAGTTCACGTATAAAGTATCTGTCAT
>JASKKR010000003.1 GCA_030154085.1 Candidatus Cloacimonadota bacterium
TTTTATGGCTTTACCACATCGAGGGAGTTTGGCCATAAACAGGCAGAATGATCCTGACTGATATGCAGTTCTGGCTTGAGGCAATTATGCCAAGGTCTTACATAGATAATCTCAGGTTAAAGAAAAAGCGGAGCATATTGCTCCGCTATTTATCAATGCAGGTGTGGCCTTTAATCTTCGACTTCTTCAAAGTTTTCAAAGTCTACAGTATTACCTTGTAGGCTGTCAATCATAAAGCGAGCGGATTCGTGGAGATCTCCTTCTGGGTAGATTTCCAAGAAGTTGTGAAAGAGTTCCAATGCAAGCTCTTTATCTTTCATTTCTTCGGCAACAAGGAATGCCTTCATGAAGTATGCTTTATAGTCGTCGACTCCGTTTGCATAATTTTTAACAATCTGATCATAAAAGACGATCGCATCTTGGTAGTTACGATTTCTAGTGGCTGTATCAGCATATTGGAAGAGTTCTTCCGCGGAGAGAGTAAGACGGATGCGTTCTGGGTATTTAACCATATTCAATTCAACGAACAGCTCTTCTTTGATCTGGTCTAGTTTGGCTTTTTCTTTTTCTTGCTTGATGGCACCGATGATTCTGGGTTCAATTTCCACCTGGGGACGATATGATTTTGGAGTTTCATCAATGGTGCGGAAGAATACGATGTCGCCATTGGCAGTAGTAAACACTGGGGAGAGATAGCCCACAGGGTTGTCCCAGATGAGTCTGCTGAATTCAGCGTCTTGTACCAGACCGGTGACAATACCATTGTCATATTGATTCGGATAGATATCTTTATCGGGGCGGGTGGAATATTTTTTGACAATCTGTGTCATTTTATCTTCATCATTTTTGCGATGAGCAGCACGGAACTTGCGCCAAGCCTTTTTGGCATCCTTTTCATTGTCAAAGAAAAGCACTTGGATGGTACGCTGAGCGGGTTGGGCATAATTTTCTTTGTCGCGTTCATAGCGTTCGGCAATTTCTTCATTGGTGACCTGAATTTCATCCAGTACCAAGATTTCATAGGCGCGACGGAGACTGATATTGCGATGTAAGGTTTTGTAGTCCTCTGTATCAGCAAAGTATTGTTCATAGCCAAGAGCCTTGGCTTCGATATAGAAGAGATCTTGGATAAGGATTTGTTCGATTAGTCCCTTTGCCCCTTCTCCTTTAATATAGAAGATCTGTTCTTGGGGGCTAAGCTTATCAAAAGCATTTAAGACATCTTGGATGGTGTAGATCAATTCATCATGAGGCGAGTATACCACGACATTGAAGAGGATATCTTCGTTATTCTTTTTGGCCTGCAAATCGATCTGAGCGGCAATGTCTTCATGAATGACGACTTCGTATTTGTCTTTAAGAGTGCTGCGGATATCTTCAAGAATACGACGCTCCATCACAGGGCGGATGCGCTGCTCAATCTCGGGGAGCACTTCCTGATATTCTCTTTGTCTGCCAGGGACCCAACTTACGGTGCGGAAGATGTGCCAACCAAGTTCTGTATGATACGGACCATATACATGATTTTGGTCAACCTCGCTATTGCGAATATACTCTTCCAGTTCATAATCATTTCCCACGCCGGGGATATTGCCATTGAGGCGGATGTTTTTGATTACGCCTTTAAGACCGCGAGCGTATGTGTTTTGATTGTATTTATCGGAGACTTCAGCAAAGCTAGCGCCGTCTGCGAGTTCTTGCATGGCATCGAGAGCGTCTTGTTCTGTCGAAGTTTGAATATATTCTATCGTAATATTGGGGTTTAGATAAAAGAGCTGAAGGTTCTCTTGATAATATTGCTCTTTGTCCTCTTCGGTGATATCCACTTGACTGGTGACATGACGTTTATAATATTCTTGCAGATAAAAACGCCGAGTTAGGTCTTCCAGACGTTCAGTCACTTCGGGAGATTTGTCTATACCGAGCTGTTTGGCTTTTTCATAAAATACTGCTTCTGTACAGAGTATGTCCAAGATTTGCATCTGACCGTCAATAGTGCTATACCGTCCCTGATGCTGAGGAGGTAACTTCGAGATTTTATTGAGGACATCTGCCCGGGTGATTTTGCCGCCATCATATTCTGCCAAAATATCGTCTTCATTTAAAAGATTCGAATTTGACACCTTGACTGGGGTTGGATCTGCGGCGATCAGGAAGCTTGAAACTACCAGCATTATGCTGAGAGTAAGTATCTTAGCTGTAAGTCTTGACATTCTATGCTCCTTATCTTTGCTTTAATAATAATTGTTTATGCGACAAAAACTAAGGGATCGGCAAAACGTCAAGAGTTTTGATGGATTTGCTCTCAATTGTTCACATTATAGAGCGAGGGGGCAGAGTGTAAGCATAATATGCAAATAATTTACTTGACGCATAATCATACCTATAAAACACTGGAAATAAGGATTTGAAAATCATCAAAACAGTTTAAGCATAGTTGAATTGTCTTAATGGCTAAAGTATTAAATTTAGTAGTAAATAGGTCGAAATGCAGGTGATGAAATATTGGTCAGTAACCTTGCTGAATATTGAGGAGACTGGACTTTTTCATCGGAATTGGCACACATCGTGCATATAACAATTAGCAAAAACAAAAACGATCCCCCAGGAGGATAGTAAAATGCTCAGAAAACTGAAAAACAAGAAGGGTTTCACCCTCATCGAAGTGTTGGTAGTAGTTATCATCGTCGCCATCTTGGCAGCGATTGCGGTACCACGTTATCTGCGCTATGTTGAAAAGTCACGTAGCACAGAAGCTCAGACCGCCATCTCTACCATCCGCAAAGCTTATGACATCTACTTGCAAACCAATGGTTCAACCGATGGTTTCTCCCTCGAACAGGCTACCAGAGAAGCTAGCCTGGGTGAGAGCACAATGAAGAACTGGAAGTTTGAAGTAGTCGGTAGTCCACCCACCAGGTACATTGCGACCTCCACTCAGGAATTCGCCGGCGGCGAAGGTAAACAAGTGTGGTATGACGTAGCTGAAGCTAAATTCCATGGTTATGGGATTGACACTTGGACCGATCCTGAGACCGGAGGAATGATGACCGACTAAGGGAGGATGGTACTTTGACAATTCATGAACTATTACGCTTTACCGCCGAGGCGGGAGCGTCTGATCTTCATGTTGCTGTGGGCGCGCATCCAATGGTGCGCGTCAACGGCAAGATGAAAAAACTCAACCTTCCGGTGCTCTCACTTGAAGATGTTGAAGGTCTCGTCTATGGTGTGATGAATGACGTTCAGCAGGAAATGTTTAAAAAGAATCTGGAAATTGACTTTTCCACTAAGCTTTCTAATGATGTACGTTTCCGTGTGAATGCATTTCACCAGATCAACGGTATTTCAGCAGCTTTTCGTGTGATCCCCAATGAGATCATGAGCTATGAGGAGCTGCGCTTACCAGAGGTTCTTAAACGTCTTACGCGTAAAGAGAAGGGACTCATCCTGGTGACAGGACCTACCGGAAGCGGAAAATCCACTACTTTGGCGACAATGATTGATACAATTAATGACAATCGTTATTGCCATATTATCACAGTGGAAGACCCCATTGAATTTGTACATCGCAGCAAAAACAGCCTCATCAACCAGCGTGAGCTGGGGCACGACACATGGAGCTTTACCGCAGCATTGCGTAGTGCTCTTCGTGAAGACCCAGACGTGATTCTGGTTGGTGAGATGCGTGATTTGGAGACAGTGTCACTTGCGTTGACAGCAGCAGAAACCGGACACTTGGTGTTTGCCACACTGCACACAGGAAGTTGCACAAAATCCATTGACCGTGTAATAGATATGTTCCCAAAAGAGCAACAGCAACAAGTGCGGTCAATGCTTGCAGAATCTCTGGAAGCAGTGATTTCACAGACCCTGTTGCCTACTAAAGATGGAAAGGGACGAGTTCCGGCAGTCGAGATAATGCTCGCCAATGCCGCTGTTCGTAACCTTATTCGTGAAGAAAAAACCTACCAGATTCCCTCTGTCATTCAAGCTTCCACCAAGGAAGGTATGCAGACCAGAGATCAATCTCTGTACAACCTGGTAATGAATAACTACGTTGAACGTACCGTGGCAGAAGAAGTAGCGGAAAACCCGAAACTCTTTGCTAGTGGTGCTGGTTTCTAAAGGGATGGTTTAAGATGACACCCCGCTTTTTTCATGACAAACCCTGCCTGCTCAAAAATGAGCGGGGGGTCACCCTTTTGGAATTGCTAGTAACAGCCGCGGTGCTGGCTGTATTAGTCATTAGTATCTATATCGGCATCATCTATGCTGAGAAGCAAAGTATACAAAACTACAGGCAGCGCAGAGCGACTTTACTAGCAGCAGGGGAATTGGATAGACAGTATTTTTATAACAAGTACAATACAAATCAAAACGATCTGATGTTTCTACCGCTTCGCAATCGTGAAGTAGTGATCGATGAACTTCCCAGCGGAGAACTGCTGATGGGAGTGCAGAATGTAACTACAACGCGCGAAAGCGAGTTTAGCGGTGCGCAACAATATCCATATACCAAGGTAGTTTCACGAGTTGAATGGCAAGACCCTTACTCTGGTGAAACGGTTTATGTGGAACTCAGAGAAGATTATTACATTAGAGCAGGGAATTGATATGACTAGTATACTGAAACGGAATAATGGTGTCACATTAATAGAACTAGTTGCTGTTCTGGCTATATCGACCATATTGATCTTCGTGTCAGGTGTGGGAGTAAGTGTATTTTTCAAACGCTATAAGGTTATATCTGATTACACCGACCTTCAGACCCAAGCGATGGCTGCCCTACAAACGATTCGAAATGGTCATGGTTTTGGTCGTGGTGAAGAATTCTATGGCGTGGCAAATGCGAGGAGATTGCAGATAATTGGAGCCACCGATGTCTTCGGAGCCGGTTCCGGAATCAAGATATATCCTCCAGCAGCAAAAGATTATCAAGCCAACGACTGGGTAGAATTCTATCTTGATGGGAATGCTATTCGTATGAACTACGTGTACAATGGCGTGCAAGTCGATAGTCCGCAATATATATTCCCAGAGCGGGATCAACTGGATAAGTTTCAAGTAACTCGTTTTGAAGTCTCAGATGCCAATGGAACAGGATCCATCCTACCCCTTGAATCTTTGTCAAACGAAGATAAGCCGGCTCTACTGTACGTTGAACTTGACGCCCGCGTGAAGGTCCGCGATGGGGTTCCTCCTAAACCGGATGAATATAAAACCATCAGTTACAGTACGTATATGGTGAAGAAATGAGTTTTTGCATAGCTAATGCAAGGGAGATATTATGCGAAAATTATTGAGCAGCCAAAGTGGCAACTTGGCCATAGCAATGCTTCTAGCCGTCATAGGACTTATGAGCGGCCTCAGTATGGCAAGTATAGCCCTAAAGGATACTAAGAGTTTTGTTTGGGAATTTGAAAGTATCCAAGGTCTGCACTTGCTGCGCGCAGAAGCCTACCGCGGACAAGCGATGTTGGAGCGTAATAGCGATATTGCCGGCATCTATTACACGCCTGTACGCAATGTTCCTGTGTCTGGAAGCCATATTAAAAGAACATTCTCGACTCAGAGCCGCATATATAAGGAAAAGGTTGAACAAACAGAGACTGCTGAAATCGAAGGAACTGGCGCTACGGGAAGTCTAGGTGAAGGACGCGAATACTATAAGATTGATTCTCTCGTTGAAGCAAAAGCCGGCGTGGGACAAACGGCTTACTATGGTGCAAATAAATCCGTTGTGAGAAAGTATTCGGAGCTAACCATTATCCAAACCAGTTTCTCAGAATTTATGTATTTCACAGACACGGATATGAGTCCGAATAACACAAACGTTTATTTCTATGGATACGATGTAGTAACTGGTAAGGTGCACAGTAATAGTGATATCAAGATCAAGCAAGCCGGTGGCGGAAGCAACAATGGATGGCCTACATTCTTGAATTTGGTCACAACCGCCGGTCATATTGTATCCACACCTTCAAACTATCCCCTAAATCAGGTTTTTCAAGGTGGACTAGTCGAAGAATATGACGGATACGAGTTCCCACCTGAAGCAACTGAGCTCAGGGCTAGAGGAACCAACATTGGTAACGGAGATGGTTATATTTATTTAATCACAGTTAATGAGGCTGGATTTAGCGGATGGGAAGGTGCTATATCTTCAGGACGTCGTGTATCAAAGATTGTCTACGACGAATACCCACCTCCTGGAGATAGCCTGTGGACAAATAATTTTACCGTAAGAGATACCATATGGACGCCAGGTCTTGGCGGTACAGCTTCTGGCAGAGCTTTTTATGTCAATGGCGAGCTATGGATATCTGGCGTTTTCCAAGGCTATCAAACTTGGGGCAGCTCAGGTGATATGTATCTTGTTGGTGATATAGCCCTTAAGAACACCAACATCCCCAATAATCCGGTAGATAACTCCACCGACGTAGTTGGTCTAGTATCTGAGAAGTCTATTCTCATCAAATACGGCTATAAAAATCCGGAAGATTCCCTACGAGTCCATCCAAACGTTGGTGCCGATACTGAATACAATAATCCTGCTGGCGGAGGAATATTCATCTATGCTGCTATGGCAGCTTTAGGAGATGGTAATAATAATCCCTATGAGGATGGGGTATTCACATTCGAATACCAACATCCACATCCATCTACACCTGCGCTGAATGTGATGATGGAATATGATGATGGGACTCAAGAGATTGTAACTTTTGACTTCATCGACATTCATCGTCGGCGTTATCCGCCTACAGCAGCCGAGCCTTGGCCAACTCCTGCTTTGGGGCAACTCCCACTGGATCTTCCGTGGTACAATCCATTATGGCCGGAGGCTTTTCCCTATCGTGAACGCGGAACAATAAACGTCTGGGGCGCTATAGCACAAAGGCGTCGCGGCTACGTGCATCGTAGCGGTAATGATAATGAATATCCGTCTAATAATGGCGTCTGGGATATTGAAGTAGATAAATGTGGATATCCGGTTAATGGTCAACCAATTACTGATCCTGTGTTTGGCTTTCAAATGGCCTCCCAAAACTATCCGGGAGCTGCTGGAAGTGGTGTCGGATACAAGAAAAACTATAACTACGACAATCGTCTCTTGTCTGTCACTCCCCTCCTGTATCCGAAAGTTAGGCTCAAAGGTGGCAAGAATCCTATGAATCAGGGTGACTGGAATTTAAAAAGACCAGTTAGGTCATTACTATAGATAATATGTATGTGGAATAAAGAGGAAATATGAAGAAGAACAAAACCGTTCGATTCAAGGAGACTGTGGGTATCGATATTGGGACCCATAGTGTAAAGATTGTGCACCTCAAAAAGCTTCATGAAGGCTTCAAGCTCTTGAACTATGAGGTGCGACCGACTGTGCCTCAGGGGGTGGAGTATGTACTCAGCGACCTACGTCCCGAGCGTTATGCGCCGGTACTCGTCGAAATGCTGAAGACTCTGAGGATATCACCCAAGCAAATTAAACATCTGGTGACATCGATTGGTGGAGATAATACGAGCATCAAGCAGATCAAGACTATCTTCCTGCCTGATGAGGAATTAGAATCCGCTCTCTTCTTTGAAGCCAAAAAGCACATTCCGATCAGTGGCTCTGATATGGTGCTGGACTACCAAGTGCTATCCGTGGAGGAAAAGACTAATAATATGAACATCCTCCTGGCTGCGACATCCAAAGAGGTACTTAATGAGCACACAAGAATCTTGGATACTGCAGGATTACATCCCCATATTGTGGACATAGACTCATTGGCGGTGGCAAATAGCTTTTTGCTCAATGCCTATGTCGAAGATGGCGTGTATGTCTTGCTTAATGTGGGAGCACACCGCACCAATATGGTAATTTGGGGTCCAGATGCTAAGTTCTTTGCCCGCGATATTCCTTATGGTGGATATCATTTCACGACTGATATCATGCGTAAACGTCAGCTTGAATGGGCTGAAGCTGAGGAATATAAGTTCAAGTACGGACTTTTAGACGATCCGGACAATCCGACTGTGCAAACCATCAGTATGCTTGATATCACGGAGAAATCAACTGAAGATGCCATCGCTGAAGAACTGCGCCGTTCCCTGCGCTTCTATGTCAAAGAAGCAGGAAATAGTGATTTTAGAAAGATCTATCTTATGGGTGGTGGTGCTAAGACTAAAGGCTTGGCGGAATATCTGCAGGATAAAGTAAATGTACCTACGGAAATCTTCTTGCCTTTCATTAACGTTGAAATGCCGGAAAAATTCCAAGACAAGAAGGATCCACAACTTGCTTTAGCTATCGGCTTGGCAATGCGGATTGAGTAGGGGGAGATAGATTATGCAGGAATTTTACTTCAAAATAAACCTTAACAAATATGGCGAACAGAGGTTGGAAAGGGAGCGTGAAGCTCGCACATTTAGGAATGCTGCGATCTTTTTTGTGATCTTTTTTATCCTGATACTGGCTGGCTGGTTTTATGAATCGAATAGAGTCAATAAAAAGTTGGTCGCTCGCCAAAAATATCTTGCTGAGATTCAGGAAGAATTGCAAAGCTATCGTACCAGCGGAGACTATTTGTCTTCAAACGATCTTGACCGCCTTGCGAAAACTTTTGATGACCGGATTTTCTGGGCTAAAAAGATGGTAGCACTCGGTGAAGAGATTGATGATAAATTGGCAGTCCGCAAATTCTCGTATTCCAATGGGGTATTAACCATCAATGGTATCACAGAAGTAGACGCCAATGTAAAGGAGTTTGATTTGATCAACGAGTTTATACAACGCTTGAAATCCAATCCTGAGATCTCAAACGATTTCCCGATGATCAAGAGTGGACAAGTGATCAAACAGGTTGTCAAAGATACTGCTATCTTTGAATTTGTAATTGAATGTTACACACCTGAAGCAGCGGGAGGCAGACGATGAGAGAAAGATACCTCGCATTGATCATTATCATGTTGGCTCTTACTGTAGCCTTCGTCATGCTTACCTCGCGTAGCTTGGATACTAATCTGCGGAAAATCAGAAACTATGATGAGCGCATAAAGACCACTCAAGAGCAATTGAATAGTGCTCGGATCATGGATAAGCAGCTTAGCCAGTTTGCAAGAATTATTGATAATAGCTTGACCAAAACAAATCAATTTAGCTTTGATGAGATTAATGAGTTTAAAACCTTCATCGGCGACATGGCGCACGAACGCAAGATTGAGATTACGAAGATGACCGACACGAATAAATGGTCATTGCCAAATCTTGTCGAAACTACCTTTAATCTGGAATTAGAAGCTACCTATGCACAAATTGGTCAGTTTATTTCAGATTTAGAATCTCAAGATAACATTATCAAGATCCAGGCCTTGGACATTAGCCCTGCTCAGCAGTCAGACAAAGATCAGCAGGATGCAAATGCACCTTCGCGATATCGGGTTTTGCTGGAAATGTCCATATTCAAAGTGAAGAAGGAGGCGTAAGATGCAATACAGATTTGTAAAAGATTTCGCTATTGCCCTCATCGTGATTCTTTTGGGGATCATGTGTATTCGCCTCTTTGTGATTGATCGTGTCGTAGCCAATGTTCCGGATAGCTCTATTCACGTTCAGGAAACAGTTACTGATACCTTGATGAGCCGGATCCGCACCATAGAAAAATCTATTCAAGATCGTAAGGAATTTGTCTTTCATGTTGACAAAGACCCTCTTCGTCAGGGTAACATCATCAAAGACAATGTCGATCGCATGAAAGAATTTGAGGAGATGGTGCGTAATATGTTTCGTTTGGCAACTACAGCTATCGATGAATATGGAAACAAGATTGCATATATCGAATACCAAGATGCCTTGCATGAAGCTCGCGAAGGTGAAGTGGTAGCCGGTCGTAAGATCTTGGAAATAAATGAAGATAATATTCGCTATTCGTATGGCGGATCAACATATACAGCAAAGCTGATGCCGCGCCCTGTGTTGAAGGAAGAGGATAAGAATCCCTACCTTAAAGCTGGTATTAGTGGTAATTGGTGAAATATATTATAACAGTGGGAGTAAATATGAAAAACATGCTTTCAAGTAAGCAATATCTCTGCTTGGCTCTGCTCTTGGTATTCGCCTGTACAGCACTCGTTGCTCAGGTAGACCCAATGTCAACCAAGGTAACCTTTAGTGCGGATGACGCCACCCTGTCTTCCGTTTTGAAAGCTCTGTCCCGTCTTTCCGGCACCAACATCGTATTGGCTGTCGAACAGACTAAAGACAGAGATTCCAGTGACGAAAAACGCGTGACCATCAACGTCAAAGACGTGCCGATTGAGACTGCAGTTTCCTTAGTAGCCCGGTCTTCCGGCCTTTCCTACCGCGTAATTGCTGGTAACACTTTTGTGGTGGGTCAAAGGCAAAACATTGAGGAAGAAATTGGTGAGCGTAGCAACGTTCTGTATCTGAACAATTTGGACGCATCCAAAGTAGCTGATGCTTTGCAGGATACTGGAGCTAAAATTGTGGCTGTTGAAGGTCAAAACGCCATCATGGTTTATGCAAACCAAGAAACCTTCGAGCAGATCAGCACTCTTGTCAAAAGTATGGATGTTATACAGGAACAGATCGAAATCCGCGTACGCTTGATCGAAATCAATCTTACCAGTGCCAAGAAGGTGGGTGTTGACTGGAGTCGTTTAAACAGCCTTACCACCATTATTGCAGAAGATCCGGTTAATGCCGACGGAGCTGGACTTCCATACAACTACACAGATGTTGATGGATATCTTCCTCATGGCGATCCAACAGAATTAGGACTGCTTCCTGATGACCAATATTTCCAGAGAATCAATGGTTTTGATGACATTGGTCATTTCAGCCGTCAGCTTACTGCTTTTGATATTACTATCGACTGGCTATTGGAAAACAACGCCGCAAAGCTGCTCACAGATACCCGAGTGACTGCTCTTAACGGTGAAGAAGCTACTCTTCACATCGGTGAAGTGATTCCCTTTGTGGTGATGGACAATGAGAAACAGGTGCAGGTTGAACGCGAAGAAGTGGGAATCATGCTTGCTGTGACTCCTTCTGTTAATCAAGATGGGAACATCACTGCCAAGATTGCTCCCGAAGTTTCATCAGTTACCGATCTCGTAGGTGGTTATGTTCCGCGTACCAAGGTACGTCGGGTAGCTTCCACAGTTACCGTACCGAATGGACATAAAATCATCGTGGGTGGATTGCTTAATTCCTCCATCTCACAAAAAACAAATAAGCTACCATTCCTGGGTGATCTTCCTTTCATCGGCAAGGCATTCCAGCATCGTTACGAGTTGGTAGAAAATACCGATCTTATCATTGAAATTACTCCCAGATTGGTTCCCATGGATGAAAATAGCCCCGAACCAATTGTAGACGAAAGACTCACTCGCAAACTCATCGAATATGAAGGTGAGGAGGAATATAATGAAGAAGGTTAAGTCTCTTACACCAATATTAACACTGATTATGATTATCCTGGTAAGTCTTTCGGCTTCCTGTGATAAACGCAATCCACCACCAATATTGCCGGCTCCACCGGATCCAATTCCATTGAATGAAATCCGGACGATCCACAAGATTAGTGCGGATCCAGATACTATATATGCTGACCACAACATCACATATTCAACCATAGCCGTGGAGATTCGTGATGGGGAAGGCTTTGGTGTCCCTGGACAGCTAGTTCAGTTCAGAACTGCTCCCATCGGTCGCGTGCTTACAAACGTTTCAACCGATAGCACGGGTATTGCTAGGACCATATTTTGGGATGATGGACAATCTGGCGAAGCTTTGATTACAGCCGTAGTTAGAAATTTCCATCCTTCTGAACCCGATTCCATCCTTTCTGCTGATACCGACAGCGTGCGGGTCGTAGTCAAAGAACCGCCTGCCATTGAGTCAGTGACGCTGCAATTTGACAATATGGCTGATCCTTATCCAATGCGGGTTGGTCAGACCGTGCCGATCTATGCATCTGCTACCAATACTACTGGTGATGTAGTTCCTGATGGAACCTTGATTACTTTTGAGTGCATAAAGGGTTCCTTCACAGATCAAGCTGGAAATGATCTTGGCAAAGTGATTCATCAGCCTACATATAATGGACGTGCAGCCACATACTACAATTCTGGTACTTCAGCGACCACGAATCCAGAAAGCCTGCCTGAGACTGTAACCGCTAAAATCGGTGATGTCCAAGATAGTCGCAATATCATGATCCGTCCCGGAACTCCTGCTGGAATCGAGATGCGGAGTTTGGTAAGTGTAAATGGGGTGGAGGTAGAAGCTGATACTTCTCACGTTGGCAGCACAAACCAGATATTTATAGAAAGCACCCTGGTGGATATGTATAACAATACCGTGCAAGGTCAAAACGTAAAATTCACCACTGATCTGGGTACCTTCCTAAATACTGCTCAGACTGTAAATATCCAAACTAATGAATACGGTGTTGCCAGAGTGCGCTTTACACCCGGACTTTTCGCAGGTGCAGCTACTATTCAAGCTTCTGCTTTGAATGATACTCTGGTTACCCAATTGATCTTTACCATTACTTCAGATCAGATCCACGCTCTAGACTTCACTCAGCAGGATCCGATTCGACTGAATGTTGCCAATACTGGTGGA
Source organism: Candidatus Cloacimonadota bacterium (assembly GCA_030154085.1). Classification (GTDB taxonomy): domain Bacteria; phylum Cloacimonadota; class Cloacimonadia; order Cloacimonadales; family Cloacimonadaceae; genus UBA5456. Next base: position 12,638 of record JASKKR010000003.1, read on the forward strand.
ACTCAATCCGCTGTGTTGCGCGTAAGACTTCGTGATATCAATGGTAACCTCATTGACAAACCGCACGATGTATGGTTCAAGATCATGAATACAGGTACGTCTCTTCCTGAAGGAGCAAACTTAAACAATGCTCCAGCTTCAGATTCAGTGATGGTGACCTCAAATGGAGGTGAGGCGCAGATCTCGGTTAACGCTGGTACAGAATCCGGTGTGCTGGTCATCAGAGCGTCTTGTACCACTGAAGATGGCAGATGGATTCGTGCCACTAAGGCTAATATAATCATCATGTCAGGTCCTCCGCACTCTATTGAACCCTTCATTTCCGGATTCAATACCGGAACCAATATGGGTGGCGGTGTATGGCGCGTTGTAGCCGGTGCTCATGTCCGCGACCGGTATCAGAACCCTGTGCAAATCAACACCATGGTATGGTTCGCCATATATGGTGCGGGTGCTGGTCCTGGAAATTATCCTTATACTTCGGCTCAGATTGAATCTGATGGTGCAGTTGGGAATGTCAGTGTAAATGGAGATTCACTATCAGGTGTTGCCTATACAACTGTGACTTACAATGGCACGATGACAAACGAAGAAGTGACCATCTATGCCAGATCTGGTGGTGAAAACGGACAAGCAGTGGAAGCCTATGGTTCTGTAACCTTACCTCTAAACGATCCTCGTTTTGAGATCCAAGTTGTACCACAGATTGTGAATTTTGGTCAACAAGCTCCTCAAACTAAGGAAGCCGACATAATTATGTATCTCACAGATGGACAAGGATTGGATATTACCGGCAGTGAATTCCAGATTCTCACAACCAGAGGTCAGATCATTCTGCATCCGGATCACTACTTCCCGTCTAATCCAAACTATACCCAGATTCCACCAAACTATGCTGACATCTCGGTTCCCGATCGAGTGACAACCTATCAAGGCATAGCACATTCAAGAGTCAAGGTATACATCGATGAGTTCCCCTATGGTGAAACTCAAACAAATACACCAAGCACCACTGATGTGGGGATCACCGGTCGTCTGTTGGGAACGAATATACAAGCGACCACAAATCTGCTCGTATATCGCTACCCAGGAGTTGCTCCGTTCTAAAAAATAAATATAATGTAAATGGCGTGAGAGTCTTTGTAAGGCTCTCACGCTAATTAAAAAAAGAAGGAGAAGATATAGAATGTTTGTGGCAATTGCTCAATTTTAGTTTTTTTAAAAATACAAGATAAGGATATAGACATGAGTTTTAACCCTCAATTTGCTAGACTCGGCGAAATCTTAGTACACGAAGGATACGTGACTGAAGAGCAGCTGAAAGAGGCTTTGATCAAGCAGACAAATTTTGGTCTCAAGATCGGAGAAACCCTCATTAAAATCGGTTATCTCACCGAAAAACAATTGTTAAATGCCCTGCATTTACAATTGGGTTACGATGTCGTAAAAGAAAGTGAGTTAATGGATCTCGACCTCAAGGTCGTTTCCCTCATTCCGGAACCATACGCTACGGAAAACAGAGTTATCGCTCTTCGTGAAGAAGGCGATGGAGTGGTCGTTGCTTTTGCTGACCCAGAAGATCTTACGGTTCTCGATAGCTTAAAAAAGCTCATCGGTAAGACGATCAAACCAGTGCTGATCGGTGACTCAGAGCTTCACGATACAATCGAAAAATATTACAAAAGCATTCGTACTACCTCTCAGGTGGAAGATGCTGTAGGCGGCTTTGACTTTGTGGCTGTAGATGAAGATGAAAATGAAATCTCCATCTCCGCTGCTTCCAGTGACGCTGATGCACCGGTTGTAAAACTTTTAAACCTCATTATCAACGAAGCCATCAAGGCAAACACAACAGATATTCACATCGAGCCTTTGGTGAAGCACACTCGCGTTCGTTATCGTATTGATGGAGCTTTGCGTGAAGTGATGAATCCTCCCATCGGTATGCACGCGGGTTTGGTCTCTCTTGTGAAAGTGATGAGTAAGCTAAATATCGCTGAACGTCGACTTCCCCAAGATGGTCATATTTCTCTGAAAACTTCCATGAAAAGCGTCGATGTTCGTGTATCAATTACGCCCACTGTCCTCGGAGAGAAAGTCGTTATGCGTCTGTTGGACAAAGGTGATTTTGGTTTCAAACTTGACACCCTTGGTTTTGAAGGCGAAGATATGGAGATCTTTGATAAGATCATCCGTCGTCCCTATGGAATCATCATCGTTTCCGGTCCTACCGGTAGTGGTAAATCAACTTCCCTACATGCTGCCCTGAAAGAGATATTAGATATTGAAACTAATATCATCACCGTGGAAGACCCAGTTGAATATCGCTTGGAAGGAGTAACGCAGATTGAGACCAAAGAGCAGATCGGACTTACATTTGGCACAGCTCTTCGTACTGTGCTCCGCCAAGACCCGGATATCGTGCTTATCGGTGAGATCCGTGACGAGGAGACTGCTGATATAGCAATTAAATTCTCACTCACCGGTCACCTTGTGTTCTCCACTCTGCATGCAAATGACGCGCCCTCAACTGTCACACGTTTGATCGATATCGGGATCAAGCCCTATTTGGTTGGTTCTTCACTTTCCTTGGTTATGGCTCAGCGCCTTGTACGTAAGATTTGCCCTCATTGCATTGAGGACTATCAACCCACAGAACAAGAGATTCGAGATGCAGCTCTCACCGAAGAAGATATCCGTGAAGCTAATTTCAAGATGGGAGCTGGTTGTGTGCATTGTGACAACACAGGTTTCTCTGGTCGTACTGGTATTTTCGAATTACTCACTGTCAATCAAGAAATCCGCCAGTTGATCTATGATGGTGGAAATCAGGACCTCATTCGCGCTGCGGCTCTCAGAGCCGGAATGCGCACCTTGCACGATGCAGCTGTCTCCAAGATGAAACGTGGAATTACTACCATTCGCGAAGTCATCAAAATGACTGTAGTAGAATAAGATAGATTAAGAAGGTACAGATATATGCCAAATTTTGCTTACATCGTAAAAGACGCTAAAGGCGCTCGTGTAGAAGGCGTGATCAAGGCTGATACCCTTGATATGGCGGTGGAAAAGCTTTCTAAAGAAGGCTCCACCATTATATCAGTTAAAGCCGCCTCAGAAGGAGCTTTCAAAGGAAAACTATCGCTCTTTGATAAGGTTATGCTCACCATCTACAAGATTCGCACGGGTGTTACTCTCAAGACCCTTGTATTTTTTACACGCCAGCTTTCAACTATGTTCTCGGCAGGTCTCACGATCGAGAAAGCAATAAATGACTTGGAAAAAGAAGAAAAGAATAAAAAGTTTGCCAAAGTCTTACGCAAGATAGGCGATGACATTCGTAAAGGATTCTCTCTCTCTGAGGCCATGCAGCAGCATCCAGGCGTGTTCAACCCCCTTTATATTGCAATGGTGCAGGCTGGTGAAGTGTCTGGTACTCTGCATACCGTCTTGGATGAGCTTTCAGATTATCTGGAAAAGATCGAGGATACCCGGCGTAAAGTAACAAGCGCTATGGCTTATCCCGTCTTTATCCTCGTCTTTCTTGTCTTCGTGATTTGGGGTATGTTCTATTTTATCATACCCATGTTTGCTGAAGTTTATGCTGATTTCAATGCCACTCTACCTGCACCCACAGTGATCGCTATCAATATATCGAATTACATCGTAAACAACCTGTTTGCGGCAATCCTGATCTTCATTTTGATTATAGCTGGATTGTTCTTGGTGTATCTGACAGATCGGGGAAGGTACATTATGGATTCCATAAAACTGCGCATCCCAGTCGTAGGAGGTTTGATAACGAACTCCATCATGAGTAAGTTCTCCCGAACATTCAGTATCCTCATGGCTGCTGGTGTCCCGATTATGGACACCATGGAGCTTACTGAAAACGTGGTGCAAAATGCTGTAGTTGAAAGTGCTGTGCGCCGTGCGAGAGTGCTGGTTAAAGAAGGTTATGGTGTGGCTAATGCTTTCCGCAGAACTGGCGAATTCCCTCCCACACTTTTGCAGATGATTTCCACCGGCGAAGAAACTGGTGATATGGATAAACTGCTGGGCAAAGCGGCTCAATTCTACGAGAAACTCGTGGATAGCGTGATCGATCGCCTAACTTCCTTGATCGAACCGCTCTTGATCGTGATGATGGCAGTTGTTGTGGGTTCCATTATCATCGTGATCTATCTACCGATCTTCGATCTTGGTGAAGCAATCTCACAAGGGTTCAACTAAAAAATATAGTCTCATGGATATATCGAGCCCCATCCTTGGATTGGGGCTCTTTTTTATCTAAGACAGACAGGAAGCACAGAAGAATCTACCGCCGTGCGGAATGGAATCAAATGGTTGATACTTAGTTTGCTTAAGTGCGGAGTCAGTGCATTTAGCACGGCATTTTAAATTTTTACGAGGAAGTAGTTCACAAAGCTGTAACTCCTTATATTCCCGTTTCTTGCCCACTTCTCAAACGGGAGAGAAACGGGGGAGGCAGCAAGTGCCATACTTTTGCAAGCATTTAGACAACTGATTTTATGAATTAAATGCATCTATATTTGTTAAAGATTATAGATGCTAAGTTCAGATTAGAACTAATGAGATACCTCATAACTGTCGGAGTATGAATCGTAACTCCAAGCTCCATGTAAAATTATATACAGCTTATTTGGAATTTGGCTAAATTCTTGCAAATCAGCAGAAGGTCGAGTTGCGATTGCCGTAAAAATCAGCTTGACAATTAAAGTATATAATTATTGTTTTCTTCAGGAGAAAGATATGATTGAAGTTATTACTGATAAATGCGTTGGTTGTGGCAGTTGCCTCAATGCTTGTGCCTATGATGCGATCAGCCTCTCAGACCAAGTGGCAGTAATCGACCTTGACAAATGTACTGTATGTGGCGCCTGCGTGCAGAGCTGTCCTTTTGACGCTATTCTAATTCGCAAACAAGCCAGCGAAGAAGTGGATAAATCTGCATATTCGGGCATTTGGGTATTTGCGGAGCAGCGAGATTCTGAGATCGCCAATGTGTCCTATGAGCTTTTGGGCAAGGGTAGAGAATTAGCAGATCAGCAAGATTCTGAACTAACAGCCATACTATTTGGATATCAAATCAATGGACTTCCCGAAGAGCTAATTGCCTATGGAGCTGATCAAGTGATCACAATCGATGATCCTGCTTTGGCACACTTTCGAGATGAACGCTATAGCGAAGCTATGATATACCTTGCTGCAAAATACAAGCCGTCAGTGATCTTGGCAGGAGCTACCGTGATCGGGCGTAGCTTCATCCCCCGAGTCGCAGTCAAACTAAGGACTGGTCTCACAGCTGACTGCACCGGTCTGGAGATTGATGAGGAAAGTGGCAATCTCTTGCAGACGCGTCCTGCTTTTGGCGGGAATATCATGGCAACGATCGTAACGGCAAATCACCGTCCTCAGATGGCAACCGTTCGCCACAAAGTGATGGATCCCCTCCCACGCGATGACTCTCGGAGTGGTACTGTGATTCGGGAAGAATATAATTTTGAATTGGAAGAAGATCAGACTAAGTTCATTGGCTTTGTCAAAGAGAAGACGAATCTGATAAATATCACGGATGCAAATGTGATAGTGGCTGGAGGACGAGGGCTCCGCGAGGCGAAGAATTTTGCCATGATTGAAGAGCTGGCAGCGGCTCTTGATGGGGCAGTAGGTGCCTCCAGAGCTGCAGTGGACAGTGAATGGATACCCTACTCTCATCAAGTCGGTCAAACCGGCAAGACTGTCAAACCAAGTATTTACATAGCAATCGGTATTTCTGGTGCTATCCAGCATCTTGCTGGAATGAGTTCAGCGGATTATATCGTGGCGATTAATAAGGATCCTGATGCGCCCATCTTCAAGGTTGCAGACCTGGGGATTGTGGGAGATCTATTTGAGATCGTGCCCAAACTGATCAAAAGGATTAAAGAAGTACGGGCATGATAATTCAGGCTGGACAGGCCGTCATAACAGAGAATAAGCTCATACGGCACCCCCTGATAAAATTGAGGAATGAGGTTAAAACTACCCTCAATATACCGGATAGTATCGCATATGTACCTTTGATAAATTCGCATGATCACTTGGTTGGGAATTGGACTCCAAAAGCCGGAGAAAATCGACCCTATCCCAATTCTCACATCTGGGTGGAAGACATGAAGGGCTCTCAAAGTTTTTTGGAGCGCAACAAATTTTGGCTTAATGACGGTACTTTTGATCTGAATGTACCTTCTGCGCTCACTGTGGCACGATTGGGAGCATATAAGAATCTCTTCTCAGGTTGTGGCATTGTGCAGGATCATGGTCCTCTGCAGCAGGATTCCTATTATGATGCTATGCCAATTAAGGTGATCAAGAGATATCGGCAGTGCCACTCGCTTACCTTAGGAAATTGGTGGGGCGGAGAACCGGCTCAGCAAGAGATGTGGCTCACTGGGGGTGAGATGCCCTTTATAGTGCATCTGGGGGAAGGGACAGACGATGTCACACGTCAGGAGTTTACAAGGTTGAAAAGCGAAGGTTTACTTAAAGAAAACACCCTGTTAATTCATGGCATTGCCTTTACTGAAGACGAGATCATGGATATCGCCAAAGCAGGAGCCAGCATCTGTTGGTGCCCGACCTCAAACTATTATCTAATTGGTAAAACTTTGGATATCCTTAGCGCTATCAAGCATAAAGTAAATGTGGTAATCGGCACGGATTCTGCGATGAGCGGAGCAAAAAACTTGATCGGAGAATTTGAGCTGATCCGAGAGAAATTTCCACAGATTATGCCCCGGGAGCTATATCGGATGGTGACAGAAAATGCAGTTAAAGCCCTATATCTGCCACAGCACTATGCAAAGCTCGATCTTGATGATGCACAGAATCTTCTTTTGGTGGATGAGAATCAAACAGATCCCTTTGAGAACTTGATGAATCTGGAGATGAGTGGGATCAAGCTTATGGTGGTGGATGAGATTCCGCTTTATGGAGATAGTATCTATCTTGAAAGCTTTGGAGACCTTCATCAGGACTATAGCTTCTTTGAGATTGATGGTCGTAAGAAATTTGTGGTTGATAATCCTCAAAAGATCATTGAGGAGATCGATGCTACTCTTGGTTATCACAAAGATTTTCCCTTCCTCCCATTTTGAGTGGAGAATTCATAATTGAAAAGTTTAGAAATCAGTGAGATCTTTTATAGTCTGCAAGGAGAATCATCCTATGCCGGGATGCCTTGCACGTTTGTCCGCCTCGCAGGGTGCAATCTACGTTGCAGCTATTGTGATACCAAGTATTCCTATGCGCCAGGAGAACAGATAGCTATATCTCAAATCATGGCAGAAGTGGCAAAGTATCCGAGTTCATTGGTCGAACTTACCGGGGGTGAGCCTTTGATGCAGGATAACAGCATCTTGCTATTAACTCAACTTTTGGGAAAAGGCTATAGGGTGCTCTTGGAGACTAATGGCTCTCTGACATTGCGCCAAGTGCCTGCTCAGGTGATCAAGATAGTTGATATCAAATGCCCTGCCAGTGGGATGGGCGATAGTTTCCTGATCAATAACTTAGACTATTTGACTGTAAATGATGAGCTGAAATTTGTTATATCAGATCGAGGAGACTATGTCTTTGCGCGGGAATTTGTCAGAAGTCATGAGCTTTTGGGCTATACGATCCATTTCTCCCCGGTGTACCAAACAATGAAACCAGAGGAGCTGGCAGATTGGATCTTGAAAGATGGTCTGGAAGTCAAACTCAGCTTGCAATTGCACCGAATTCTCAACCTTCGCTGATGAGATGAACTATCCTCAGGACTGACCTCGATGGTCTTGCCCTCTTTGGGCAAGTCAGGTGATAGTAATATCCTTCAGGATCGGGGTTCAACAAGGACAACCACGGTTGCACTCATGCCTTCCTCTCCACCCGAAATACCGAGCCCCTCTTCAGTGGTGGCTTTGATGGAGATTTGCTCGATCTGACAATCAAGATCACTGGCCAAGATCTTGCGCATCTCTTCGATGTGTGGATTGAGCTTAGGTGCTGCGGCACAGATCGTGGCATCGAGATTTGATAAACGATATCCACGCTCTACTATCATACTATAGCAGCTTCGGAGTAGCTTTCGAGAATCAATGTCTTTGAAGGCAGGATCTGTATCTGCAAAATGAGTACCGATGTCTCCCAAAGCTAATGACCCCAAGAGCGCATCGCAGATTCCATGCACTAAAACATCTGCGTCGGAATGACCTAACAGCCCTTTATCAAATGGAATTTCTACTCCGCCTAGAACTAATCTGCGCCCTTCTACCAAGCGATGCACATCATATCCAAATCCAATCCTCATTCTAATCAACCGTTATAGATTTTGATACGTTCTTGGGAACATCAGGATGTACACCGTGATCCTTCACGCCTAAAAGATCTAGCTTCTTCATCTTGCGGATGCTCATTCTAAGGGCTAGCAACTGAAGAACGATCGTGGCAGAGAAACAGGTCATCAAGCTATCTCCGGTCTTTGGCAGCATGATGTATCCCCATCCGTAATATGAACCTTCTTTGGGATTGAGCGAGGCATTCTTCAAGAGCTTTTCATCTTCCTCTGCGATCACATAGGTGTCTGCACCACGGATCTTGTGAGTATTTATCTGGGAAATGGTGAGATTGACATCTCGTTCATCTGGACCCGTGATGTAGATCAACGGGTAGTTTCTATATAAGGGATCAAAGAAATCAACATCAGTAACATAGTTATTGAAGATAGCGTTTGCGTCTTTGGATAGGTTAAAAGGCTTATTGTGAGTGAAGCTGTAATCGGCTATGGCTTTGAGGAGATTCTTCCTTTCGCTGAGTGGCAGATGCTTGGCTTCGGAAGCTTCATCGATAATATCAATCATGTTGCTGAAGGAACGCACAAAATTGCGAACGTGCTTTACCCCGAATACAGTGTTTTTGCCCAAGATAGTATTTGGCCCATGCTTGAACTCACTGGCTTCCCTGCCCTCAGCATGATTCAGGACAGTTTCTCGGATCTTCAATGCCCCCTCCATTGCTACTCCACTGATCTTGGTGGCAAGGATATGCATTGAAGGTTCCATATAGATCTTCGCAGCAATACTGTCGACCATGTCATCAGTTCTTTCCACAGTTTCTTTGAGCAGATAGGGGATATCCCAGAGTGATTTGTAGCGGGAATCGATGGCAGCTTGGCGCTTAGCTTTTTCTTCTGGTGCAAGATCAAGGTCAATCTCATCAAGCTTCATCTGTGCAGCGCGGATGGCAAGATAGTAAAAGAGAGTTATTTGATTCATGAAGCTTTTTGTAGCAGGCACGGCGATCTCAGGTCCGCAAAGAATGGGGATCGCAACATCACTCTTCTCTTGCCCTAAAGTGCTGTTCATATTGTTCACCAAGACCACTTTATGGACGTTCAATTCTTTCTTGTCTATATCATTAAAAATGTCGATAAGGTCTTTGGTCTCTCCACTCTGAGAGACGCCGATGATGAGGTCATTATCCTTAATACAGTTTGAGAATTCGCCCCGGAAGTCTCCCGGAAGGATAGGAATCATCTCAATCTGCGCAATCTCATTGAAAAAAAGAGCGGCAATCTTTGTAGCATGAAAAGAGGTTCCACAAGCGATGGAATATGCGTTGCGGCTTTTCTGGATCGTGTTTTTGAGCTGAGTCAGAAAGTCTTGCACGCTATGCTCGAAATCTTGCACATCAATTGCTTCAGCGATACTATCCAGAGCCTTAGAGACAAAAAGTCGGGTGCTGTCATATTCTTTGTCGAAGAGCTCAATGAAGACGTTTTTCTCGTTTGAAAAGAAATACTTCTTTTCAAATCCTTCTTTGACAGCTACGTCAAAGATAGCAGAGTAGTTTTTCTGGGCTTGTTTGATAAGATTTGCAATATCAGAAGATTGGCATAGTGCATTATATCTCTTATGCTTTTCTTCAAGCTGAGAGGATCCAACAATTTCCAGCATTTGTTGAGTGAGCTCATCTCTGAATCCAGCTTTGTCAATTTCGTGGAGCATATGTTTCCCTGAATTGGATCCGCCTTGGAAGAGTTTGATCAGCTTCCCGGTTGATTCGCTTTGAGCATTGATTTCCTGCTCCATGAAGTATTCATATTCCGGGAGAAGTTCCACATCTTCAGCACGCAGCTTGGAATATACGGGTTGCACCTTGATTTCGTCCCCGGGGGCATAGACTTCATCATCTTGACCTAATCTGCGGAAACGAAGACTTTTTTGGGCATAGACATGGTATGCATCGGAGTCGTATTCGATAAATTCACCTTCTCTGAGTCTAACCAGCAGCTTGGTAAATCGCAAAACTGCGGTGAGGTCACTGGAAGCAAGGCAGAAGGGGGCTTCATCAACTTCTCCGACACCGAAGTAGAGGCTTGATCCAGATTTGATTGCCCACGATGTTTCTGTTTGGGGATCAACTATCACTGCTGCATAGGAGCCAATTATTTGTTCAGACGCTTTAATGATAGCACGCCGCATGCACACTTTCCGGGATTCAGCAACCAAATCTTGTTTTATCTTTGAGAGTTCGATGTCAAAATAGTGTTCCACAATGTGCACGAGCATTTCGCCATCGTTGTCAGAGAGCACCGTATGACCTTCCATGGTCAGGAAGTTCTTTAGTTCTCGGGTGTTGGTGATATTGCCGTTATGCGCACCGAAGATATGTTCCTTGCAGTTCACCTCATGGGGCTGGGCATTCACCTTATTTACTGATCCGAAAGTAGCCCATCGCACTTGACCGCAGAAAATCTTGCCGCTTTGTTTTTCGATTCCGAGGGTTTTGACCAAGGTGGATGGAGCGCCTACATCTTTGAGCAGAGTAACGTTATGCTCGTCGTCCAAAAAAGCTGCTCCGGTGCTATCGTATCCCCGATATTCCAAGGCTTTGAGAAGGCGGGCAGCGTGTTTGCCCAGGTTAATTGATACTTTGGGCAATGCCATACCCAATACTCCGCATCCGATTGAGGGAATAAGAATTGGGATGCGAAGCTTAAAGTTGCGAATTTTTGCCATTAATTTCATGTACTAACTCTCCGATTATATGATAATATTGTTGTCTACAATCAATTTTGCCATCATCATATCCCATTCATCGGTGATCTTGATGTTTAGATCGCTGGTCAGGTGATACCGAACTTTTGCTCCATAGTGCTCGACCAACGCAGCATCATCTGTGCTGATATAACCGTCGTTATATGCTTTGCTATAGCTTTCCCGGATAAGATTGAAGGCAAATACCTGTGGCGTAAAGACCTGTACCAGCCTATCTCGGACAATGGTTTTTTGCAGATAATCTCCTGAGATTTGCTTGATAGTATTTTTCAGTCGTGCAGCAGGAACGACTGCTTTTTCTTTCTGCGCAATATCGTGCAGTTCTTGAATCAGATCCAGAGTGATGAAGGGACGTACGGCGTCATGGATAAAAACCAATTGTGTATCCAAGGGACATTCCTGCAGGGCACCGAAGATACTGTCTTGGCGCTCCAACCCTCCAGCGATAACTAAATATGGCTTTGTCACCGGCTCGAAGAATTCCCGTATGAGTTGTTTACAGAATTCCAGATCTTCTTCCGGGGCTGTGACGATGATGTTTGAAATAAGGGGAGAAGCAAAGAAAGGTCCCAGAGTGCGGATAAGGATGGGAATCCCGCTGAGCATACGATATTGTTTTTTGGTCTCGCCGCCCATTCTCAGACCTGATCCAGCGCCGGTGATTATAGCGGTGTTATGGGTCAACGCTTCCATGAGTAAAAGACTCCCCTTGCTTTGCGCTCTGCTTGAAGTTTACCTTCAGTATTCAGTTCTCTGAGCACCTTGGTAATCTCGTTTATATGGACATCTAACATTGCTGCCAGATCTTCTGCTGTGGAAGGTCGGCGAGAGATGGTCCCGCGGATTAGATGCACGATCTCTTCATCCAGGCTAGTGCTACCTGGATGATGTTTGATTTTTGCTATGATCTCGATGGGCATCTTCAGCTCTTGGGCGAAATATTTCTTTATTTCTTTAAGGCGTTCTGTGGTTGCCGGTTTCACCCATTCTTCCGTTCCGGGGCGATCAAGGGAATTCAGTTGCACAAGATCCGGAGAGGCTTTTCCGATAGCCTTGCGCAATAAGTTCAGTTCTGATTCTGTATCCGTGATGCCTGGCACTATAAAGACTTCAAGCCAGATTTGTCCTGGGTATTTCTGCCGCAATTTGACCAGTGCTTGGATCTGATCTTCAACCTTCAGACCTGGTTTAGGGCGATTCACTTTCTCATATACTTCTTGACTAGCAGCATCCAGAGATGGCAGGATGAGGTCACAGGGGAGTATCTCCGTAAGCAGATCATCATCTGTGAGCAGGACTCCATTTGTGAGCAATGCCAGCTTATACTCTGGATATTTGGTTTTGATATATTGGATGATATCTTTAATAGAGCTATTCAGGGTAGGCTCGCCTGCTCCGGAGAACGTGATATAATCCAGATGAGGGCGGTTTTGCATAAAGTTATCCAGCTCTCCAAGAATTTCTTGGATAGGGAAAAAAGCTTCGCGTGTTGTTTGCAGATGAGTAGTGCTTTGCACTTCGCAATATACACAGTTTAGTGGGCAATATTTATACGGTACTAAGTCTATGCCAAGAGATATTCCCAATCTCCGGGAGTTCACTGGTCCAAATAAGTGTTTATATTTCATATCTTAGAAGGTAGTTCCAAATTGAAGGTGAGGTTCCCAGTTGCGGTCTTCCACGCTATAAGCATAGTCAAAACCTATGAGCCCAAACGGACTGCGGATGCGAATTCCGGCTCCGATTCCCTTTTTAAGTTTCATGAAGTTAAAGTCGCGCAGTTTGTTATAGCTATCACCCGCGTCAAAGAACCCAACTCCGATGATCTGATCTCCGGCGATCGGATAGCCCAATTCTGTGGAAAAGATGATCGCACGAGTGCCGCCACCAACTGGGCCGATGGAGCGATCTGGATATCCGCGGATGCCATCTGCTCCAGTGCCGCCCAGATAAAATTTCTCATCCGGAGGTGCGTCTTTCGAATCCCCATAGGCTGTAATGTAAGAAAACCGCCATTTAGTTCGCAGCGTCAGTTTCTTCCAAACCTCGGCATACCAATTTACTTGAGCGATCTGCTTGAAATAATCAAAATCTCCCATAAATGGTCCTCCTGCCACCTCAGAAAATAGGGTGATCTGAGAACCTTCAGTGGGGAAGAACACGTTGTCGCGTGTATCACGACTGAGGGTAAGGCTCATTGCGGAAGTATAGCGCCAACCCAATTGATCCAATTCGATCAATGTCGCATTTGCCAAGCTATCTGCAAGGATTGAGTAGTAATTTGTGATATTATATTTTTTGCTAAAAAATGAATAGCCGATGGAGGCACGGGTGTGATCCACCCACGGGATTGCTTGTCCCAAACGCATAGATCCACCGCGAGTGAGTATCTCGTAGTAAAAAGAGCTCCAGCTCTTTTCGGTGTAATAGGCGTTTGTGCCTAAAAGGACATTTGAATCAAACAAATTGGGATTCACAAAGCCGAGCTCAAAATTCTGGGTACTTCCGCCAAAATCCCATGTTATATTGGCGCTCCAATTGTTGCCAAACAGATTGTTCTGGGAGAGCGAGAGCTGCCCCACGAAGTTGTCTTGGGAATTGTAGCCAATTCCGCCATTGGCAACTCCACTGGGTTTGTCGACCACGTCAATCTGCAAGTCTATATCCCCGTTGTTGTTGATCCTTTCATAATCCAGGCGGATATCAGGTTCGAAAAAGCCAAGATTATAAATATTTTGCTGGCTTCTGATTACTTGGGATTGGCGATAATAGTCTCCGGGCGCTATCTCAAGCTGACGACGCAAAACCTTTTCCTTGGTCCTGCGATTGCCCGTAAAATGGATCTGACGGATCCGGGCTCGTGTATTTTCATTGATATTCAACTGAATATTTAGCCGCTTATCATCTTTCACAAGTTCATGGCGGATATCGGCGTAGATGAAGCCCTCATCAAAATACATTGAATAGACACCTGCCAACTGTTTTTCAAATTTCTCTTGATCAAAGATATCGCCTTCTTCGAAAGTGAAAGACTCCATGATCGCTTCATTGGTAAAATGCTCGTTTCCTTCGATGATGATCTCACCAAAATGATATTTTTCCCCTTCATTTATCGTAATAACCAATTCATAGTGGCGATCTGATATCTGCTGGAGATCATAAGGTCCTATGGAGACATCGATAAAGCCATTTTTACGATAGAAACTGTCCAAAGCTATCAGATCGGCATCAAATTTTTCTTGGTCAAAACGACCCGATCTCAATAAACTCGAAGGTTTGGTCTTCATCCTGCGTATGAGCTGTTTATCATCAAAATTCTCATTGCCAATGAAAGTGATCTGTTTGATTGTAATTCGATTGCCTTCATCTGCCTGAATAGTTAGAGCGACCTTATTCCCGGGCAGACTCTCCTCCAAGATTTCGACGGAAGCATTGGCAAAGCCTTTCTGAGTATATTCACGCTTAAGCCGCTGGATTAGCTGAGATTTTTGGCTACCACTCCAAAATGCACCCACCCGCAGGTTCGCCATTTCCTCCACAGCGTCCTTTTTGATTACCTTAAAACCTTTGTAGCTCACCGAACTGATGGTAGGATTTTCCTCGACTTTGATGATGAGGTTGATGCCGGTGTTGTAGGGCTCAGTATAGATCTCAATATCACGGAAAACACCCATCCTATATAGATTCTTGATGGATTTGGATACATCATCCGGATTCAAGGCATCGCCTACCCTGAGGCTGATTGCAGAGATCACTAATTCGGTTGATACGTTCTCAGTGCCCTCTACTTTGATCTCATATATAGTTTCGCCTGCGCTCCAAAGGCTTCCAAAGAGCGCAAGTATCGCGATTATTAGAGAGATACGCTTACAAAATCTCGGCATTTTACCTCCACCTTTACGGTTTCTACCAATTTCTATAGATGGCTCTTTTTAGTAAAGTCTTTTTTTTTGCTGCAATTTCTGAACCCATAGCTTCCTATTCATAATAAGACGATGCTGTATTCAAATTCTGTAATATTTAAAAAATAGAACAACTTTTGTAGTAAATTTAGTGGCCTAAATGCTTGCAAAAGATGGGCTCTTGACGCCTCCCCCGTTTCTCCCCCATTTGAACAACGGGCAAGAAACGGGAAAATAAGGAGTTACAGCGATGTGAAGTGCATTGTGGAGGAAGTTGAAAACAGAAGCAATAGGTATTTTCATGAAGCGATAAGATTGCAGGATCGATAAGCCAAACACGGGTGAAAGAAGCTGAATAGCAAATAGAGTCATCCTGAGTCAGTGACTATTCCCATCATATTTCTCATCTTATTAGCTGGGAACTTGCCTAATAGGCGTAGCAAATACTCTTTTTCTCCAAAACCTTGCTTAGATACGGTGCTGAGGGAATCTTAATCACATGCTATTGTCGAAGTCGAGGTGGCCAAAGGATATCCAGCTCTTCTTGGCGTTTGAGATACCACTCATTGAGGTGTTCATCTTGAGCTTGTTTGAGAGCATTAACCAGAATTTGTTCTTTATTTTGATTCCATTCTTGCATGGTTCGCATGCGGAGTTTCTCGACTTTTGCCAGATAGTAAAATCCATTATTCTGGATGAGTGGGGTGAAAGTATTTTCAGCAGTGCTGAGGATGGCGCGGTTTAGGGCATCAACTTTCCCGATGCCGGGGATATTGCTATCGATTCGGATATCTTTGGCATCGATCACCCTCAAATCAGCTTCTTGTGCAGCGGTCAGATAGTTTGCTGAACTGTTATTGCGAATAAAGTCGTGCACAAATGACTGCATATATTGTCTCCTAGCAAGTGAATTTGCTTGTAACTCATAGATTGGACGTTCCACTTCAAAGGGGATATAATATTCCTCGGTTTCGTTTGCCACTTGGAGGATAAAGATGTCGGACATAACGTTCTGATAGTATGGTAGAAGACTTCCGATGGGAGCATTAAAAGCTTGCTGAACAAGTTCAGGATCTTTGCCAATGCCACGGATGATCTGGTCTTCGGGAGAGAAGTAGGGAGTCTCTTGGAGTTCAAAGCCGAGTTTCCTTGCGGCTGCCGGTAGTCCGATGAGTTGTGCTTCAGCATAAAGAGCTTCACTTTGCTTGATGATTTCTTGCTCATGACCTTGGCTGCTCCGATGTCCAGGACCCGCAAAGTATACAAAATATAGGCTGCGACCGTTTTCGCGGCGATGCTGCTCGAGGTTTTCTTCGTAGAGGGCATAAATATCTTCTTCACTAGCTGTTATGTCTGAGAATTTGGTATAGTCGAAATATATAATCTTGGCATCTGCACTGTGCCCTTCTCGCATCCAGGCTCGTCTGATAGCAGCACTATCGATCTGAGCTTCTGCGCGAATGATGTCTAAAAGTTTGTAATATTGATAGACATCGCGGCTATACTCCATAATGCTGAGGCGAAATTCAGGGCGTTCAAAGAGAGCAAACTCATATTTATTTTGATCAAATTGACCATTGGTCATGAGTTCTGGGATTTGCTTCACTCCGGCGGGTGGATTGCGGCGAATTTCATCTTCCAGTTCGCCGGCTGTAAAGGTGATACCGCGGCGTTGGATCTCATCATTGTAGATATGCATGGCGATGATTTCTTCAAAATATTTTCGAAAGAGAACTTGCTCATCTGCTGGGCTAAGCTGCTCGGTAATTCCACGATATTCAAGATATGCCGCAAAACCATCATCCAGCTCCTGCTGGCTATATTCTCTGGTCCCAATTCTGGCTGCTACTTCAGTATTTGTCGCTACAAGTATGCAGCTAAGCATCAATATCGTCAAGATGGTGTATATCTTCATGTGCGAAACTCCTCATATCAATTCAATCTGTTCCTATACATTTATACAGTGTAAATTGAGATATCCTTTAAGAATTGTCAACAAAAGAAATCACATTTATAACTTATAAGATGATATAAGTGTTTACATCTTCCGGCAGGAGACAAGTAGAAAAAACATTAAATTTCTTCGACCATAGTAGGAAAGGGCTTGGGATTTGCAAAATAAAATGGATTTGTGACTAAAAAGTGAAGATATAAGATAGAGGGAGTGAAATAATTTGGGAAGGATGGCGCAGAATTTGCATCTATATTTGCAGATGTAATCCAGGTGTTTTCGCTTTTTTCTTGACAGCTTTTAATGCTAAGTAGATATAAGTCGAAATATAAGTATTTAGAGGTAATCTACATGAATAAATCCTATTGTATAGCTGTAATCGCTGTGATGCTCCTAATTCTCAGCGCTTGTGAATCAGGAGGGAATTTGAAGATGATCAATCGCACTTCATTCCCCGTCTATACGTCAGTGGATTCAGATAGTGTTGTGACCATAGAGGCAGGAGAAGACCATGTATTTAAGATCGATACGGATACTCAGACTTTTCTCACGGGTGAAGTAAAGCGGAATGTGCCGGTTTGGTTAGTTGGTCATACTTTCTCTTTGCAGGATAGAGAAACTAATGAATTTGTGGATGAGACCGTAGTAACTATTAAGGCAGGCAAGACGTTAAACGTATACCTGGATCCCAACCGCGCCTCGATCAAGATCGTAAATAACAGTGAACATATAGTCACATTGGCTGAGATATGGGAGATCAAGCCTACCTCTCAGACTCGAGTTGGTGTCATGGAAGATATCATGCCGGGCGAAAGTCAATGGAAGAGAGTGAATCACGTCACTCCGCAAAACACTTTCAGCTATAGATTGATTGTGTATTTAGATGGTGAGGACGGATATTTGGAATTTGGGGATTATGATACTATCCTTGCCAAAGATGAGCAGTGGTTAGTGAATGTTTATCCATTTACAGAATAATAAATTAAACATAGGAGATTAGAAATTATGAAGGTCTTTTGGCTTTCGCTTTTGACCCTGGCGCTTAGTTTTAGCTTCGCACAATTACCCCAAGAACTGGCAGAAATGCCTTTACCGGATGATCCGGAAATAATTACCGGAACTTTGGAAAACGGGCTTACTTATTATATCAAGCAAAATAGTCAACCCGCAAATATAGCAGAATTACGCCTCTATGTGGATGCAGGCAGCATTGTCGAAGATGAAGATCAGCGGGGTTTGGCTCACTTTACTGAGCATATGGCGTTTAATGGTAGTGAGAATTTTGGGAGGAGCGAAATAGTTGACTATCTGGCGTCGATCGGCATGGGCTTTGCCAATGGTCTCAACGCTATGACCAGTTATGATTTCACTATGTATCAGCTTAAGATTCCGACCAATGATACCGAACAACTCGAGAAAGGGTTTTTGATTCTCTCTGATATGGCAGACAAAGTGAGCTTTGATCCGGAAGAATTAGAGAAAGAGCGTGGCGTGATCATTGAAGAATGGCGCATGGGTCAAAATGCAATGAGCCGTATTAATGAGCAGACCTTTAAGGTGAGATTTGCCGGCAGTCGGTATGCAACCCGTATGCCGATCGGGACATATGAAGTCCTTTCTACCTTCGGACGAGATGAGATAGTTCGCTTTTATGAGGATTGGTATCGCCCTGATCTTCAAAGCGTAGTTGTGGTTGGTGATATTGATCCTGAACGTGCTATAAATTTGGTGCAAAAGTATTTCGGCAATATTCCAGCTCGGGAAAATCCACGTCCCCGTGAGATCTATGAAGTGCCAGATCATCCTGCTCCACGCGCTGTGGTTGCCACCGATCCCGAATTTCCATATTCTACGATAACAGCCTCTTGGCGAAGAGAACCTCAAAGTTTTAATACTGTGGGCGATTATTTGAAGGACCTGCAAGAATCCCTCTTTTTTGCTATGCTCAACGCTCGCCTCGATGAGTTGGTGCAAGGCGAAAACCCTCCCTTCAGCTTCGCACAAGCAAATAGCGGAAGCATGATGAAATCTTTTAGCAGTACAGATCTGCTTGCCTATACTGCCTCCGGCAAAAACCAAGAAGCACTCAGAGTACTGCTTACTGAAGCAGAGCGTATCAGACGCTATGGCTTTACTGACAGTGAATTGGAGCGTGCCAAATCCAGTTACATCCGCAGCTTGGAAAGAGAAGTCGAAGAAAGCAGCACTCGTGATTCAGACCGCATAGTCTGGGATATCTTTGAAACATTGATCTTTGGGAATACAATCATAAGTGCAGAACAGAACCTGGCTTTGGCATCACAATTTGTCAATATCATCCCTGTAGAAGCAGTCAATGCCGTCATAGAAGACTTGATTACCGAGGAAAACCTCACTATCATCTATGAATCTATCGAAAAAGCAGGGATGGAGCATCCTACCGAAGAACAGCTTTTGGCAGTTTATGGTGAAGTGCAAAATCTCGAGATAGAGCCCTATGAAGACAATGAGATTTCCGAGCCTTTGATGGATCCATTACCAAATCCGGGAAGCATCACCAAACGTAAAAGTATTGGAGATAGCGGGATCCAGCAGTGGACTCTATCAAACGGGGTGCAAGTATATAGTAAACATACAGATTTTAAAGCAGATGAGATCCTCTTCAGTGCCAAAAGCCCAGGTGGATATTCTCGCTATGATAGCGATGATGCTATGACGGCGCAGCTATTGGGCAATTACCTTTCCATCAGCGGAGTTGGAGATTTTGATCGAAATGCCATGTCCCGTATTATGAATGGTAAGATTGCAAGTGTAAACCTTTATGTGGATACATATTATGAAGGCTTCCAAGGCTCCGCATCTCCGCGGGATTTGGAAACTCTCTTCCAATTGGTCTATCAATATGGCACCAATCCCCGCTTTGATCAAAGTAGCTTGAACTCTATGATCAACCAACTAAAACCCTTCTTGGAACATAGCGGGACAAATCCGGAGCAAGTTTTCTTTGATTCATTACAAGCTTTTAGCTATGATCATCATCCATTGAAGGAATCTTTGAAAATAGAACATCTGGATAAGCTTAAGTTGGAAGACTTTGTCCGGATTCACAACGATCGTTTTGCGGACTTCTCTGATTTTGCTTTCTTCTTCACTGGAAACTTTGATGAAGAAGCCTTAGAAGAATATGCTAAGATCTATTTGGCAAATCTGCCCACCAGTCGCCGTAAAGATAAGATCGTGGACAAAGGGATCTTGCCCATCTCTGGGAAGCACGATGTGAAATTCTACAAAGGAAGCAGCGAGAGTGCATATGTAGCTCACGTCACAAACGGTAAGATGCAGTATAAAGATGATGAAAAGGTCGCCATTAGCGCATTGAACTTGGTGCTCAATGAAAAGCTGCGGGAGAACATACGTGAAGAGCTCAGCGGGGTCTATGTCATCCAAGCTTGGAATACATATGAAATGCATCCCAAAGAGCATTATATGCTCAATATCTTCATGACTTGTTCACCAGATCGGGTGGATGAGCTCAATGAAGCCATATTTGCCACCATCGACAGCATCTGTGCCGGCAATTTTGCACAGCGATATGTGGATTCCACCAAGGCGGTCTTACAAAAACGCTATGAAGAGAGTATGTCCCAAAATCGTTATTGGTTAGCACGCATGTCGGATAATGCTTTTAGCAAAGAAAAGATGGATTCCTTTTTGGACCACCCTTCCCGCTACGAGAAGATCGATAAGAAACAAATCGTAAACAGTGCAAAGAAATATCTTAACTTTGATAAAAACCATCTTAGTGTAGTGATGATTCCAGAAGCTTATAAAAAATCTGAGAACTAAAAAAGCCATAATATTATAGTCGAAGCAGGGTGATGTTTGGTATATCCTTCCTTACATCATCCTGCTCGCTTCTATGTGGAACTTTGAGGAATCACTCTCTATTTTTCAAGACAGCAAGCGGTGGCTCATTGAGAGTGTTATGAAATGACAGTTATAATATACTCATTATAATAATTAGTCCAAACCCAGCCAAAGGGAAAGGAAGAGGGCATCAGTCTATCCTCACATCGATTTTTTGGGCTATACGGCGATCAAGCACATAGCGCGAATCTCCTACCGCTACGATGAGATTCGGCTCTTCAGTTTCGTTGCGTAAGATCGTGATCTTAGCCCCAATATAGATGCCTCGCTCAATAGTGTGAAGATCATTGTTGCTATATACTGTGCCACTCTGCCCTTGGTTCAAGTTAGTCATTGGGACGCAATCTCCCTGCTTATAAGATAATTGACCTGAGTTTTGGGCTAAGCGGCATCTCCACTGTTTCTTTTTACGTCGTGCGTTCATGGCGTTTTCCTATTAAACTAAGATTAAAGTAGATGAGCCCCAAGATTACCAATCCGGTAATCAGCCAATAGATGGATGAGGCGCTAAATAGAAAACTCTGATAAAAGACCATGGCAATCACCCATGCCAGGATATTCAGATAAACAAAACTATAGATGGTCCAACCCAAGCCATGTTCATTGAAAAGCATTGCCAATGCAGCTACGCAGGGAGAATAAAGGGTGACAAAGATTAGGAATGCCAAAGCTGCTTGCCAATTGGCAAACGCTCTATGAATGTTTGCCGAAAGTCCAGCCAAAGGCTCCTCATCTCTGTTAGAATCTATGCTCAATTCGGAACCAGTATAGAGGCTTTGCATAGTGCCAACGATGGCTTCCTTAGCAAAAAGACCAGTGATTAAGGCAACTGATGCAGCCCAGTTTTCTTTATCGATCCCAAGCGGACTCATCACAGGAGTGATCACTCGCCCCCCTAGTTCGAGCACGCTGACTTTCTCGCGTCCTTGGCTAAAGTAATTAGGCACCATCACGATGCTAAGGAGATTTATGATTATGATCGCCATGATTATGGTTCTGCTGGCACGGAAGACGAAGTCTTTGAGGCGAAACCAAGTGTGCAGCATGATACCGTTGAAAGTGGGTATATGATAGTTTGGCAGCTCCATTACGAAGTTCCCAGGCTCTGTCTTAAACACGGTTTTCTTGAGCATCAATCCAGTGAAAAGCGCCATCAAGATGCCGAAGATGTAGAGCCCAAAAATAACGATATCGGCTCGTTGCGGGAAAAATATCATTGCCAAGAAAGTATAGACCGGGAGCTTAGCACCACAACTCATGAATGGAGTAAGCAGAGAGGCAAAGACACGATCGCGCGGACTTTCCAGAGTACGAGTTGCCATGATGGCGGGCACGGTACAACCAAAGCCTACCAAGAGCGGGATGAACGCTTTGCCAGGAAGCCCGATGCGGCGCATAAATTTATCCGCAATAAAAGCAGCTCGTGCCATATAGCCGCTATCTTCCATGATGGATAAGCTGATATAGATGAAGAAGATGGGCGGAATGAATGTTCCGATCGTAGCAATGCCACCTCCTACTGCGTCACTAAAGAAGAAGCTCAGCCAATGCGGAGCTGAAAGCATTTCCAACAGAGCTCTCACTTGGTCGACAAAGAGCCAGGAAAGTCCCGCTTCAATCCAGTTGATAAAGGGCTTGCTGGCACGCACGGCGATCCAAAAGACAAGATACATCACAAAGAAGAAGACTGGTAGCCCCAAATATCTCGAAAGCAGAATCCTATCTACCTTATCTGAGAATGTCCTAATGCCCGGATTCTTGCGTTTTACCACGTCTTTGATTAAACCTCTGATGAATCCGTAACGATCGTCTGCAATGACATTGGGTGCCGCTTGACCGCGATGCTTTTCGATTGCGCAGATTTCTTTTGCCACGGCGAGACGCTGTTTATCCGAGATTAATCTCGTATATTCCGGATCTTTTTCGATGAGTTTAAGCGCTTGCCAGCGGGTCTTTTGAACTTGATCGTACAGATCCTTCGCCAAAGGCTTTTCCTGAGTTGCTTCCGGTACATTTTTCTGCTTCAGTATCTCCTTCCAGATCTTATCCAGATGTATTTCCACAATGTCATCATAAAATATCTGAGCCGGAGTCGGAGGATGAGCAAGATTCTCTGCTATTCGTTGCTTGAGATCATCTGAATCAAAGCGCTTATTTAGCACAACCTTGCACACCTCAAACCCTAGATGCTTGCTGAGATGATCCAGATCGATCCATAGACCGTTTTTCTCGGCAATATCCGCCATGGAAAGGCACATTAGAATAGGAGCACCAAGTTCCATGAGCTGAACGGTGAGGTAAAGATTGCGTTCCAGATTAGATGCATCTACGATGTTTAAGATTAGGTCAGGCTTTTCGTTTAAGATAAAGTTTCTTGCTACCAATTCATCTGGAGTTCCCCCAGAAAGTGAATAGATACCGGGGAGGTCGATCACTTCATATTCATTTCCCTTATAAAGATAGCTCCCGCTTTTATGCTCAACAGTCACCCCAGGCCAATTGCCAACGGTCTGACGGGATCCCGTGAGGGCATTAAAAAGAGTAGTTTTGCCGACGTTTGGATTTCCGGCAAGAGCTATGATGGGCTTACGATTGAGGATTGGCTTCACTATTACTACATTTCCAGCATGTCCCGCTGATGTTGATAGTTATCTGATCTAAAGTAAAGTTTAGAGCCTTTGCTTCTTGTTCTATGAGCGGAAGCAGAGAACTTATATTGGTCTCAGTGACAGTCTTACAATTTTCACACAGCCAATGAGCGTGTTTGGGATGTCCCAAGATGTGTTCATAGCGATCGCGACCGTCGCTTCGTACAGCCAGTTGGATTAGTCCCGCATCCACTAAAAGGGGAAGAGTGCGATAGACAGTTGCCAATGACACATTCATCCCTTTAAGGATACTGTGGAGCTTTTCGGCATCAAAGTGTTCATGCAGCGCAAAGCTGGCATTTAGGATCAAAGATCTGCTACGTGTGAGCTTAAGCCCGCGCTTGAGCAGGAACTTCTTAAATTGCAGTTCATAATCTTGCATAGTGTTATCCTTATTGAGATTCATTTGCAACAAACTTTTTAAACTATAAGGATCTGTCAAGCACAAGATGAGAATGCTTTGCATTTCCTTGAGCCTATGATCCAAAATTGGTAGATATTAACCTATTCGGGAGCGAATGGTTTCAATATGGCTGATCTAAATCTGGATAAAGGAGTTATCCGGATCTCCTGGGGCAGTGAGGATGAGATAGGGCACGATGCCGTAAGTGGAGTTTATAACCTGAGGTTCAAGGTAGACGGATAGATCCCGTTCACTCAAAGGATGCTCAAGTGAAAAAGTTATGCTTCTTGCAGCCAGATTTGCTTGACAAATCAACGCCTGTAAAAGCCCATGATCTTCATGGAAAATAAAGATCACTATCTCATCTTGGATGCAGAGCAACCGTTGGTCTGCACGGACAAAATTATCGATGAAATGAAACTATACAATATCGCCGTTTCAAAGATAGAACCTCTTTTGAGGGATTTTGCCCGGATCACTGGCAAAGAGCCAGATACGGACACCAAGCTCAACACCCTATCGGGTGGGCAGAAGGTGATCTTGATGGTGCTTTTAGCGCTCTATAGTCCCGCCCAAGCGCTATGTTTTCGGGATCTCTATCATAGCCTTGATATGGAGAATAGATCCAAAGTCCAAGATCTGCTTTTGGCAAGTGACAAAGAGATCATCTACGAGGATAGCGTATGATCCGAATAGAAGCGGGCAGACGTCAGTTGTGGCAGGGATTTGAGCTGAATATCCGCGAGCCGATCACTTTCCGCGAAGATGGCATATACCGTCTCCATGGTCCCAATGGCAGTGGCAAGAGTAGTTTCATCCAGCGCATCCTTATTCCGACCATCATAGACCGTCGAGATTTCTATATCATCTGTGTAGAGCAGCAGCTACATCTACAGCTCATAGCTCTCAAAGCCCAAGCTGCGATTTTTAAGCCTGGCTTCAAGATAGATAGCGAGAGTGATCTTTGGCGCTATCTCTGGGATAATCTCTCTGAGCAGCCAGATGAGTTCCCTGTTTGTGTGATAGCAGATGAAGCTCATTCGGTAGAGATACCTCAGGGTCTTGCGCGACCCATTTACGTGATCTATAGTTCGCATCACTACAACCTGGATAATTCCCAAGATATTCATTTTGAACCCATCAATATTCACGAGAGCTTGGTCTATGTATAGAGTCATCATTGCCGGTCTTATATTTTGTGTGTATTGCTTAGCTTTGGGAATTTTCTTGTTGGAGGCGATCAATCTGCAGTTCATTGCTTTGGGGGCAGTCTTATTGATTTCCATCTTTAAGCCGGGCTGGCGTTCTACCCTCAAGAATCTCAAAATACTCAGCCCTTTTATTGCCATGCTGATAGCAGTCTATGGGCTCTTTATTCTCTTGGGAATTAGTCCTCAAGGCACAATTTCACATGAATATTGGCTTACCTATGGTCTGCCGAGAATCTTGCTGCTCGTCAGTTCGGTGCTTTTCTTTCGGATCTGCTTTTCATTTGTGAGCATTGATGATCTCATTCGTTCTGACATCAGCATTCGCTATTTGAAATATCTGATTTTGGGCAAAATCCTCTATGATGCGGCATTTCACTCTTTTCCTAAAATTCGATTTTGGCAAGACTTGACTCCCACGATGAAAAATTCCCCAAAGGGATTTCGAGAAAGATTTAAAAGAAGCCTGGCTGCCACTCTGGCTCTGGTCTTATATACTTTAAACGAGGCAGAACAAAAGGGTCAGAAAATAGATGATTTGATCCGACACTGCCATAAGGAGAGATCATGAAATGGTATCTAACAGTCGGTTTTACCATCCTGGTGATGGTCACCACCCTCTTGATCCGCATTCCAATTCCCGGGGGTGGCTATTTCAATTTTGGAGATGTTGTGATCGTGTTTTGCGGGCTCTATGCCGGGCGCAAGAGCGGACTCATCGCAGGTGGTATCGGCTCTGCTATAGCAGATCTCATTGGTTTCCCACTTTTTGCCCCTATAACTCTTTTGGCAAAGGGTGCGTTGGGTTTTTTCGCCGGGATAGGCAAGAACTATCAAGGGCTAATGCGCAATCTGATGCCGATCATAGGCGGAATTTTGATGGTGGTCATCTATTTTATAGGTACCTGGATCATGCCGACTTTCGGTAAAGCCGCGGCTGTTGCGGACTTGGTGCCCAATCTAATTCAAGCTTCTCTGGGCTTTGTCGGGGGTAGATTGCTCTATGCAGCTTATGTCAAGATAGAAATGATTAAATAACAGGATGCAAGGTGGTCTCCCAAGACTGTTCAAAAGGAGCAACCGTCTTCAGCAACTTTCCTTGTTATCTTTGGGCAAAACAGGTGCTAAAGTTGATGTGCACTGAATCCACTTTCTGGATATAAGAATAGCATCTCGTTTTAAATTCTGTTCCAGAATATACTTCACAAAGCCGTAACTCCTTATTTTCCCGTTTCTTGCTCACTTCTCAAATGGGGGCGAAACGGGGGAGGCATCAAGAGTCCTACTTTTGCAAGTACTTAGCTATGCAAAAATTTGTGAAGTGACAGCTTGTGTCTCTCTTTTTTTTGAACTCAAATATACCTTGCTATGATCTAGTTTACTCTGGCTGGAGCTTCTTTTCCCTCCAGAATGGCAATGGCATTTTCAGCGGCAAGATCGCCCATAGCAGCCCGTGTGGCAAGGCTGGCACTGCCGATATGGGGCAAAAGCACTACATTTTCGAGATCCAACAGCTCTTGGGGGATCTCGGGTTCGTTTTCATAGACATCAAATCCAGCGGCAAAGAGGCGTTTCTCTTTGAGGGCTTTGATCAGTGCTTTTTCATCGACGATAGCACCGCGCGCGGTATTGATCAAGATGGCGGTCTTTTTCATCAGTTGCAGTTCATTTTCACCGATTAGGTGGTAGGTCTCTTCTGTGAGCGGGGTATGCAGACTCAGGATGTCAGACTCTTTCATTAGGGTTTCTAGATCAACTTTTTCAGCAGGAAAATCCAGTTTGGGAATTCTCCGATTGGTATAGATGATTTTCATGCCAAAACCAAGTGCCCGACGGGCGACGGCTTTGCCGATGCGTCCCATACCCATAATTCCAAGAGTTTGTCCGTGGACATCTTGTCCCAAAAGCAAGAGAGGTTCCCAACCTTGGAATCCGCCATCGCGCACCAAACGCTCGCCTTCAGGTATTCGTCGGGCAGTTGCCATAATTAAAGCCCAAGTGAGATCAGCTGTGCTTTGGGTGAGCACACCTGGAGTATTGCAGACAACTATGCCTTTTTCTTTGGCATAATTGACATCGATATTGTTGTATCCCACAGCATAATTGGAAATCACCTTGAGCCTTTTGGCAGCGTCAATGACTTCAGCATCGATTTGGTCACTCAAAAGGCAAAGCAGCGCGTCTTTATCAGCGATTTCAGCGATTATCTCTTCTTTGGTCAGATTTCTGTTGGCTTGAGAGACGTGTACTTCAAAATGATTTTTCAATTTATTGACAGCGTTGTCGGGGATCATCCGAGTGATTAGGATTTTGTGCTTGTGTGCTTTGGGGTTGAGGACTTTGATTTTAGATATTTGTGGGGTTAGCTCATCATCGGAAAGGAAGCATTGAAATTCCAAGCTTCTCCCTTCTGGGTCGCGAGCCCAAAAGTGGTAAATCTTATAGTAATCGTTGATCTCTGGTGATCCTAACGCTATGTCAATATGCTTATTATAGGCATCATCAACCTGAGATATTGTATGGTAAACGATGGTGATGGTACCGTCGATTTCAGCGGCTTTAGCTTCGCAAAAGCCAAGCATCATGTTGCCCAGATTGAAGATCACACAGCTTTCTTGATCTTTAAATTTGCTAAAACTGAGTTTGCTTTGATAGAATTCACGGATGAGAGGAAGATTGGCGGTTTTAAAGAAAATTATAGCAGACATCCTTTCCTCGCTTTTTTAAAAGACAATTTAAGATATAATAATCTATTTTAGAGGTAAGCAAAGCTTATGGTAAAAAGCATTGACAAAATCATGCTATATCTCACTTTTGACAAATAAAAAAAAAGTATGGAGTTCTGGATGGATATACGCGTCTATGAATACCTTACAGTATTCGTAATGTCTTGGCTATTTGTTTATGCCCTTACACCTTTTATCATCAAATTAGCCAATAAGATAAATTTTGTAGACAAGCCAGAAGCGCGCAAGATGCACTTAAAGAGCGTTCCACTCATGGGTGGGATCAGTGTGGCTTTAGGATTTGTTTTGCTTTGTATTTATGACGTTGCCATATCTCCGGGAAGAAATTTTGATACGCCGATGCTGGGTTATCTGGCGGCAGCAATCCTAATTGTCCTGATCGGGGCAATCGATGATCGTCGTGGTATGCAGCCAATTGTCAAGATGGCGGGGCAAATTTTGGTAAGCTTCATCTTCATCTTTTCAAATTTTACCTTTGCTGAGTTAGAAAGGATGTTTGGTTCTGTGTATATCACTCTGCCGCTCATGCTGTTGTGGATGGTAGGTTTGATGAATGCACTCAATTTTTTAGACAATATGGATGGTATTCTCAGCGGTATGGCGGGTATTTTGGGCATCGGATTTTTCGCTTTTGCGCTCACAAATTCAAATCCATCAAATCAAAATGCCATGGCGCTCATTGCGTTGATTTCTTTAAGTTTTGCCGGGTCAACCTTTGGTTTTTTACCTTACAATTTCAATCCTGCCAAGATCTTTTTGGGAGATGCTGGTAGCATGTTTATCGGCTATTTTTTGTCTTCAATGGGAATATTGATGGCACAATATGCGGGGAATCGATATAACGACAAAGCGTTCTATCTCCTGCCAGTATTGCTTTTGAGCTATGCTATCTTTGATATTTCACTGGTGAGTTATACCCGGCGACGGGATGGACGGCATGTGATGCAAGGTGGGAAGGATCATTCAACTCATCGGATAAATAACGTGCTTGGGTCAGTCAAGGTGACCGCAGCGATTATATATACTATCAACGCTTTGATAGTGCTGACCGCAATCATCATCTTCAGGGTCGGCTCTCGCGAGCTGCTCATTGCCAGCACCATCCTTTTTGCTGCCTTTTTCCTGATCTTTGGAAGAAGGCTGGATAAAGTGCCGGTGGTGATTCCAGCAAATCAATTAAAGGGAAAATAGATGGAATTTTGGACATTAGGAACCGGATCCGGAATGCCGAGTGCAAACCTGAATTGTTCCAGTATCCTTGTAAAGACGGATGAACATTGTTTTTTGTTAGATGCTGGGGAAGGGGTCAGCAAAAGCCTGATATCCTGGGGAATACATCCTGACGAACTGGATGCTGTTCTAATCACGCATTTACATCCTGATCATGTGAGCGGAATCTTTATGCTTATCCAGATGCTATACTTAGCGAAGCGCAAAAAGCCGCTGACGCTTTATTTACCAGAACGGGAGGATGAATTTGAAGGCATATTTCAGATGTTTTATACTTTCTTTGAGAAGCTTGGATTTAAGCTGAATTTATTTCCTTTGGCAGATGTGAATAAAGCATATGAAACTCTGACTTGCCACGAAAACGACCATTTGATTTCCTATAGCGATATCATCCGGCGATATTCTTTACCGAATCGGCAAAAGGCATATTCTCTGCGGATTCAAAGCCACAACGGAGATTTTGTGTATAGTTCGGATCTCAGTACGGTAGACAGCATTGCGGACTTTTGTGCTGCAGCGCACACTATATTATTGGATGCAGGGCATCCGCAGACCCAGCAGATTCAAAAGCTGAAAGATCTGGGAATACAGCGCATCCTGTTGACACATGAGAGCTCTGAAGAGACCCGCAAATGGCTGGCTGAGAATCCTGATCCCAGATTTGCAGAAGCGATTCAAGGCGCAAAATACAACATC
Organism: Candidatus Cloacimonadota bacterium; assembly: GCA_030154085.1. Taxonomy (GTDB): domain Bacteria; phylum Cloacimonadota; class Cloacimonadia; order Cloacimonadales; family Cloacimonadaceae; genus UBA5456. The sequence continues at coordinate 42,431 of JASKKR010000003.1, forward strand.
TAAAAGACGAGGAAAATCTGTGCAAAAAAACAAACGATCCCCAAAGCTTATGAGACTTAGCATCTTATTATCACTTATGATGTTGATGACTGCTTGTGAGATCAATAAGCTATCCAGTGCGACAGAGCACTTTGAAAACGGGCGCTATGCAGCGGCGATATTGGAATCAGACCAATTAATTGAAACCGCACAAAACGGAGCGATCATCACCAGAGCTGAACTGATTCGCAGTAGCAGTTATCTGGAATTGGGTAAAATGGCGGAAGAGAGGGGCAATCGATCTTTGGCCATCCGGTTTTACAAATTGGCAAATTCGGAACAGGCTGATCTCAAATTGGCAGAGCTATATTATCAGGATGGTGAAGAAGCTCTGGCAGAAGGTAATCTATCCTTGGCAAAGCGTTATATGGACGACATTATCCGTGAGATTCCCAAATCTCCCCTGATTCCTCAAGTTCTTTTGAGACGGATTAATATCAACATCGAGGAATATCGGGATCGTGATGCTGCCTGGGAAGATTATAAGACTCTATATGATAACTATCCTAATAATTCTTATGAGATCGAAGCGCGATACTATGTGCGACAATTTATAGACTTTAAGATAGAATATGCCAGGATTCTCTTGGAAGAGGGTTATTATGAAGATGCCCTGAAAGAACTTTTTGACCTATCTCTATACCCTGTGGTGGATTCAGAAGAGATTAATTACTTGATTGCCGATGTCTACCAAGCTCAGGCAGATAAACTCTTTGATGAGGGAGAATATCATGAAGCTGACAGTCTCTATCGTATCGCAGTGCAATATAACCCTGCCAAACAAGTGGAGGTGGATGCCAAACTGACCGGCATCACTGATTTCTACATCAGCAAAGGGGATGAACTTGTAGCTGAGCGAGACTTTGAGCAAGCAATGATTCAATATGATAAGGCCTTGGAGATCATCCCCAATTATCCGCCTGCAGAAGAAGCAATAGAGCGAATGAAGCGCCTGCAAGAAAATATCCTGGAGGCTGAAAGAATCGCAGCAGAAGCAAGCCAAATGGAGAGTACTCAACGCTTTGCAGAGGCTCTCAGACTCTATAATCAGGCATATTCCCTGGATCAGAGACCAGAATTCCGTGAGAAAGCACAGAATATGCAAAATCTTATCGAAGCACAAGAAGACCCGACCGGAGTGGCTCGGAGAATCATCAGTCAATATAAAGGGGGCTTGCTCTTGCGCAGAATCGAAGCAAAACTTGCCGAGATCTTGGAAACTCATGATCCATCAGATGTTCAGGATAGTGGCTGGAGGATTATGCTCTCCACAGGGCAGTATAAATATGAAGCCAGATATGACATCTTGACTCCAACCGAGACTTATCTCTATGTCTGGCAGATTAATCTTAGGGATCGTTCTATCATCCCATTAAATAAGCTATCAGAAGCTTTGATGCAATAGGGGAGAGAAAAGAATGACCAACTTTATTAGATACCTTGCTTTGCTATTAATCCTGAGTTTTATCTGTGTTGGCTATGCACAGAGTTTTGACATCCAAGCGTTTGCTGATACCACCAAATATGACTGGAAAGACTATCGGGATCGTCTCAGCTTTCGGGAAGACCTGAACTTTCGGCAGAACAAATTGCAAATCTATGAGATGGAATCCTTGACGATTAGGGAAAATATTCTCAAAAGCGCAGTAATCCCTGGCTGGGGACAATTTGCCGCCAGTTACAACACAAAAGCTACCATTATCTTGAGTATGGAATTGATATCCGTCGTAGGCTCCATATACTACTATGATCAAGCTCAAAGAAACTATGATAAATACAAAGCTGCTACTCAGATTGACGAGATCAACCATTGGTGGGGCAAGACTCAGACTCCGTATCATTATTCCATGCTGTTATTAGGTCTGGCAGGGGTGATTTGGGGATATAATATCTATGACGTCGTCATGTCCACGAACGAATATAATGCAGAGCTCTGGGAGGAGATACTGTCACGACCCGTTAAAACCGGTCTGCAAATTACTCCAAGCGGATTGGAGCTTAGGTTTTAGGAGGCATCATGAAGAAACTATTTCTATTCGCTGTTCCGTTATTGGTTGTATTGGCGGCTTGCGGGATACAGCGTGACAATCCGCTTGATCCAAACTACTCTTCGGATATCATAGTGCCGGCGCAAGTGACAGGAGTGCAAGATCAAGTAGTCACGGGCATCACGCCCTATGTGGTCTTGAGCTGGAATTCAAATTCGCCCTACAATACCGATGGCTACTATGTGTATCGTAGCCTGGGATATTATAACAGCTTTGCGATAGTGGACACCGTGTGGCATGTGGATGGAGAAAGTAGACAGACCTTTATCCATAGTGCGGCAAATGACTACACCGTGGTTCCGGGGGACTATTATTACCGCATCTCAGCATTCAAGGATTACGATGCAGGTAGGCTAGAAGGGCGTCCTAGTTCAAATTACTTTGTCCGTATTCCTGATCAATGAAGGAGTATTTGAAAGATCTAAATGACCGCCAGTTGGAGGTCGTTACAGATACCGAACATCCCATCCTCGTTTTGGCAGGAGCAGGCAGCGGAAAGACCCGCTGCATCATCTATCGTGCAGCCTACCTGATCAGAGAGAAACAGATTCCACCTTGGAAGATCCTGATCGTAACTTTTACAAATAAAGCCGCCCGTGAGCTGCAAGATCGTCTCGAGGGCTTGCTCGGCATTCCGGTCAGATCCCTTTGGGTGGGCACCTTTCACTCGATCTGTCTACGTATTCTGCGCTTTGAGTCTGAATATCTGCCATATAATGCGAATTTTAGCATCTATGCCGAGGACGAGCAGAAATCGGTGCTTAAGAAGATCTACAAAGAGCATGGCTTTGATGTCAAGAAGTATCCCATCAATCGTGTCTTGGCAAGGATCAGCCGCTATAAAAACCGCTTGCGGCTCCCGAATGATCTGGATCCAAGTGAGTATGAGGGTAATGCCTTCCTCAAAGGCTTCGTCCAGATTTGGTCACTTTATCAACAGGCACTACTGATGAATCAAGCGATGGATTTTGACGATATCCTGCTATATACAGCACAGCTTTTGCGTGACAAAGAAGAGATACGAAGAAAATATCAAGACATATTCCAGTATATTATGATTGATGAGTATCAGGATACAAACAAAGCCCAATTCGAAATCATATATCAACTTGCCAAGGAACATCAAAGAGTATGCGTCGTGGGTGATGATGATCAGGCTATCTATAGTTTCCGTGGCGCTAGTCTGCGTAATATTCTGGAATTTGAGCGAGATTATGATGGAGTTAAGACTATCAGTCTGGAACAAAACTATCGCAGCACCAAAGCAATTCTGAATCTGGCAAATAGAGTGATCAGCCAAAATAAAAACCGCCATCCCAAAGAACTTTGGAGCGAACTGGGCGAAGGAGAAAAGCCTAAGTTGAATGTCTATAGCGATGCCTATCTGGAAGCAGAAGCTATTGCCAGAGATATCAAGCGCCGTAGAGATGCATCAGAGGATCTACGAGATATAGCAATCCTATATCGAACAAACGCTCAATCACGCCTCTTTGAAAATGCCTTTATGCAGGCTAAACTGCCCTATAGCATCGTGGGAAGTTTGCACTTTTACCAACGCAAAGAGATCAAAGACCTCTTGGCATATCTGAATGTCATTACCAATCCCTTCGATACAGAAAGCCTGATTCGTGCCATCAATGAACCTCCGCGTGGAATCGGACAAACCACGATCAATCGCCTGCTCAGCTTCTCCGCCAAGACTCATTTGCCACTCTATAAAGCCATCAATAATCCTGAAGCTGTAACGGATCTGAAAGGTGCGGCGATAAAAAGAGTGGGGGAATTTAGCAAGTTACTCACGGCTTGGACTGAGTCCGCAAAATACGTGCCAGCGTCCGAATTGGTGAAAGAAATAGTGGAAGAGCTGGGATTGGTGAAGCTCTATCGTAAGAGCAGCGATCACAAGGACATCGCCAGAGCAGAGAACCTCTTGGAATTTGTGGCATCAGTAAATGAGTTTTCAGAGCGTTTCTTCCAGGAAACCGGCAAGACTGCTCTGCTTGAAGATTTCTTGCCATATATCGCTTTACAGACCGATCTAGATAGGGTCTCTGAAGAACAGCAAAGTGTACGACTAATGACTCTGCACAATGCCAAGGGTCTCGAATTTGAGACCGTCTACATTGCTGGTTTGGAGGATGAACTACTGCCTCATCGAATGAGCATGGATACCAGAGAAGAGATTGAGGAGGAACGGAGACTTTTCTATGTCGGTATCACGCGAGCCAAACGCAATCTGATCTTGAGCCTGGCAGAATCACGCCGCACATATGACACTTATCAGATATGCAAACCAAGTATCTTCCTCAATGGGTTAAGTGAGGATGTTATCGATAGCCAAGATCTTTTTCTTGATCACCCCCCAAGTAGCTACAAAAAACCAAAGATCACAGTGCGGGATAGCCAGAAGCATTTCCGCATTGGTCAGAAAGTGTGGCACAAGGAGCACAAAGAAGGCGTGGTACTTGCGGTATATGGAATGGATAGGGATGCTGTAGTGACGGTTTCCTTTAAATCTGGGAAATTGCTCAAGATCGTTGGTAGTTATCTGGATACAGAACCGCTGTCACATGATGATTGAGTTCATAAACATACAACAGTAAGCTTGGTTCACTCAGGAGCTGCCAATCACGCTCAAGATTACATATAGATATCTGAATATCAAGTTATGCTCAGAGTCTTCTGAAAAGGGAAAGACACGGCAATAGTCGATATAATCCAGTTTAGCTCTTATGGGTTGGAGACCGAGGCTAAAGATCTGATAAAGACTTTGCTCTTTCCAATAATCAGCAAGGTGGGAGGGTCGGCATCGTCTTAAAATCTATTCAATTCTTATTTCGGTAAAGCTCGCGGATTCTCATTTCCAAAGTTTCCGGAACCATACCGGATATTGATTCGCCTTTGGCAATTCGATCTCGGATAGCGGAAGATGATATGTTACAAAGTGGCATATCCAGAATGCTGTGCTCGATCATGGAAAGCACATCGCAGGGCATTGTGCTGTTTGGTCTGGGCAGGATGATGAAGTGGAGGTTCTGGCGTAGCCATTCAAAGTCGTGCCAGTTTGGTAGCTTTGCAAGATTGTCAGCACCGATGATAAAGGCGAATTTTTGTTCTGGTCTTTGAGAGAGCAGCTTGCGCAAAAGATCACTTGTATAACCGCTTTCATCACGCTCAGCATCCCAGACTTCAATCGGCGCACGAAAATCTTCTGCAGGTTGTTGGATAAAGTTTAAGGGATTAAAGTGGTCTACGGCTTCTTGAGCCAAAGCCAGACGCGTATCATAATCCAGGATGATGTTGTCGCCCTTGAAGTTGTGTTTGAAACTGGGGATGAGGATCACTTTATGAACCGGGCTGAGACTGAGCACTTCTTTAGCAAGATAGAGATGTCCATTGTGGATGGGGTCGAAGCTACCACCGAGGATTGCGTATGCGCCTTTAAGAGAATCTTTGTGTGGCATCTTAGTCAAACCTAGAGTGAAGCTTTTTGGCTTCCTTTGAATCGGGATATTTTAGTAAAATCTTCTGATATGCTGCATTTGCTGCCTCTTCATTATCTTGAGCCAGGTGTAAAAGGGCGGAATAATAGAGTGATTTTTTGTCCAAGGTGTCCGTGTTGCCGAGTGCTATGACTTCCTCAAAATACATTAGGGCAGCGCTATAGTCCTTCATCTTGTAATATGTATATCCATTTAGATACTTTTTTTCGATGAGCTTATATTGCGCTCTCCTGATATAGTCAATGGCAGAATCATAGCGATTGTCGTTGGGGAAACGCTCGATAAACTCGCGGAAAGCATCGATGGATGCGATGGTCTCGCTTTGGTCATAGGCAGGTGGTAAGGATTCCTCAAAGAAACAAACTCCGATGCGATAATATGCGTCAGATGCGCTTTGATGATCTGGGAATGTGTCTAAAAATTGCTGATATTTAAGTCTGGCATCGGTAAATTTGTTCATAGCAAAATAGCTGTCTGCCATGCGCAGGGTGGCATAAGCGGTGGCAGCGGATCTGCGCTCGAAGGAGATTTCATCGTATAAACTGGCTGCTTTTGCATATTTGCCTTTGGCATAATATTCATCAGCACGTGCCAGTTTTTCATCTGTGCTAAGCTCGGTCTTGTTTTGGCTGCAAGCAGCAAAAGCCAAGAGGATCAAGAGCAGGATGCTAAAGTATTTTCTCATGGATTTTCCTCATTCTAATGTCCACAGTAAAAATACTATGGAGGCGATAGCAGTGCTGGCAATTAGCGGCTCAATCCAGCGTAGTTGGGTAGCAGAGAAGCTGCCTTCCTGACTGTCAGGCACTGCGTGTTCGATATTATCGATTTTCAATAGCCGATATTCTGGTAAGAGCAACTGTTTTATTTCAAAATTGTTCACGATTATCTGCTCGGTTCTATAGGAAAAGAAATTCTTATGTTCCCGAGTCTGCCATTGGATATTCATACTTACTTGGACCAAGCGAGCGCGTTCCAAACCATAATCATCCAGACGAATGCCTAGCTCATCCTCAGTTATCTCTCCAAAGATAGGATAGCTTCGGCTTTGCCTGATATCAGCACCTCTTTCAAGGAGGATTTGATTCAGTTTCTGTGATAGCTGTGTAGTCCATTCACCACAGCGAAGATCCAAGAAGATCGCCTCAGTGGTGGGGATGAGAGCCGCTATCTCAGAGGCTATATGCTCGACGTCGCTTTCTTGCTGCTCTGCCCATGCTATTGATGCATGGGCAAAGAACAGCAATATAATGATGATTATATGGCCAACTGGCTTCACTTTGTCCTATTTCAAACGAGATAGGTGAAGGTCTACCAGGTCCATTCTTTCAAATTTGGGGTAATCTGTTTTGACCTTATTTAGTGCAGTTCTAGCAGCTTCGTGATCTCCCATTTGTTCATAGGTGAGACCGATTTTGAACTGAGAATCGCCGGCTTTCCAGGATTTTGGATAGCGAGCAAGGACGTTTTGAAATTCGCGCAAAGCATCTGTAAAGCGGGATTGGGCATAGTAAGTTTCGCCTTTCCAATAGACAGCATTGCCGGCATAATCGCTATTGGGATATTTAGCCACGAAGGCGTCCAATTTAGTAATAGCAGTGTTGAAATTTCTTTTATAATACTCGTCTCGGGCATCTACATATTCCGCAACTTCGCTTGCGGCTGCTCGAGGCTCAGAAGGAATATTATCGAGCTTCTCCTTCAAAGCGTCAAGTTCTGTTTTGAGTTTAGCAATTTCGGCAGTGTTTTGCTCTATTTTGCTGATGTCGGCAGATGTTGCTGCAGCCAATTGATCACTGCTGAGTCCTTTTTGGGAGAGGGCATTGATTCTTAGCTCAAGATCACGGATCATCTGCACGATCTGACGATCAGACTCCATGACTGATCCGCTGAGTTCGTTGACAGCTTGAGCCAGATAAGTTTGCTCTGTCACCAAGGATTTCATATCAGCTTCATTCTGTAGCATTTGTGCGTTTAGCTGCTCAATGTCTGTGGCAGCGATTGCAGCATTATTTTGGCGGGTTTTCATAATTTCTTTACGCAAGACGACGAGTTCTTCGCTGTTTTGCATAATTGCGTTTTCCATATCTGCGACCCTTTCTTCCTGCTCGCGGTATGCAGAATTACTGACACATCCTGTTAAGATTAGTAAGGCTATAGACAGTATAACTAAGTGTTTCATGGAATACTCCTTTCCAATTTGTTAGTGGTTAAGAAAGCCTGATATGCTTTGTAAGTGGAATATAAGTCGGCTTTTGAGCAGAGCTCATATAATGAGTGCATACCCATGATTCCGACTCCACAATCAATCACTTCGGCGCCGAGATTTGCCAAGATATAAGCGATGGTGCCGCCACCACCTTCATCGACTTTGCCGAGTTCACCCAATTGCCAAAAGACACCAGCTTCGGTGAAGATCTTCAAAATCTTTGCAGTAAATTCGGCATTAGCGTCATTGCAGGAATATTTGCCGCCACTGCCGGTGAATTTTGCGATGCCTATGCCGTGATTGAAGATCACAGCGTTTTGTTTTTCATGGACATTTGGATAATTTGGATCGATCGCAGCGGTTACATCGGCGCTGATAATGTGAGAATTGATGAAAGCCTTGCGCAGGTTTGTGCTGGTGTTTTCTTCACCTTTATATTCCATCAGATCAGAAACAAAATCCTGAATAAAGATGGAATTAGCGCCAGTTGCACCTTGACTGCCAACCTCTTCTTTGTCTGAGAAATAGACGATCATGGTGCGCTCTGGATTGGTCAGATTGGCATTAGTCAAAGCGGTGAGAGCTGTGTAAGCGCAGATGCGGTCATCCTGACCATAACCTGCCACCATGGAGCTATCGATTCCAGCATCGCGCGCTTTGAAAGCCGGCACCAGATAGAGTTCTGCTGAGAGAAAATCTTTTTCTGTGATGCCATAGGTCTTATTTAGAACTTCCAAGGCAAAGAGCTTCGCAGCTTCTTTTTCCTCGCTGGACGGCTCAACCATGCCGCTAAAGACAAGATTCAGCTTGGATGCGTCAATAGCTTCATTGATGTTTTTGCTATATTGTTCCTTACGTGCAAGATGCGGAAGCAAATCCGGAATAATGAAGACTGGCTCGTTTTCTTCTTCACCCAGATGGATATTGATCTTGTTACCATCGGATTTGATTACCACACCGTGTAGTGCTAAGGGAGTGGAGACCCATTGATATTTTTTGATGCCGCCATAGTAATGAGTGCGCATGCATGCCATTTCAGAGGGTCCGTCTTGATACAGTGGATTTTGTTTGAGATCAATTCTGGGGGAGTCTATATGGGAAGCTACCATGTTAAATCCCTGGGAGAGAGGGTCTGTACCGAGAATAGCCATAGCCATTGTGCGTCCACGGAAGATGCTGTAGACCTTCTTTGATCCTTTTCTCCCTTTGATATCGGTGAATTTGTGTTTTTTTAAGTAAGCTTCAGTCCAAGCAACTGTTTCGCGTTCGGTCTTTGCTTGATTGAGATAGTTTCTATATTCCACGGCATATTCAATAGCTGCCTTCTGTTCTGTGGCAGGTGCATCTTTCCAAAAGTTTTTGCGTTCATAAGTCAGCTTTGTTTTTGATTGACCTTTTTTCATTGGATCTCCATTTATCTTTATTTTTTATAATATTTCTATGATTTCTAGTTGTCGTTCGCCCATGGGCGCTTGAATAATAGCAATTTCACCTGGTTTTTTGCCCAAGAGTCCTTTACCGATGGGAGAAACCACCGAGACCACTTGTCTGTTTGGCTCTTCTTCATAAAAGTTCAATTCTGCTGCTCCAACCAATAAAAAGTCCAGCTCTTCGCCGGTGTCTTGATCTCTGGTCTTGCAGCTTGAACCAAATCTCACAACATCTTTGGGGAAGACTGAGGTGTCGATCACTTTAAGTCGAGCTGATATTTTTCTGAGATAGTCAATTTCGCTATCGATTTGTCTTTGACGTTCTTTAGCTGCCTTATATTCAGCATTCTCCGAAAGATCTCCAAATTCCCGTGCGATAGACACGGCTTTGATCACTCTCGGGCGTTCTGTTAGCAGCTCATTGATCCGCCTTTGCAAGCGTTCCATACCTGTCGTGGTAATATATACGCTTAGATCCATTATGATTTAACTCCTTTTTTTTTGTTCAAGATCTTCTGAGCGGTCAGCCCGGCCTTTTTAACCCGAGCATTACCACTTTTAACCCAGTTCTCAACTATCTCGTCAAAATCCTGATTGTAAGAGATAATAGATGAGCTCAAAAGCTCGACAATCTGGGGATCACGAGATATCCCATATTCTTTCCAGATAGAAGCATAAAGCTGGGGATCAAGCTTGGCAACTGTTTTTAGAAATTGTACATGCAAGCTCTGCAGATTGCCCAAAGGATAGGACCATTGATGCTGAAATTGACTTAGCACATCTGGCAAAAGATCCTTCCGCCGCTTGATTAATTTCGTCAGAAGATTAATCGCACTTGAAGCGATGTTTTCATTGTCGGATTTGCTCCATTGATATACGTGTGATAAATATTTTTCTGGATATTTACGTAAGAGGGGCAGCATGACCTTATCAAGTAAGGCATTGACTTGTGAAGCTGTCCCGCTTTGCATCATTTCTTCTAATAAGGGAAGGTAGAGTTCAGGCTTTTTGTTGAGAACCTTTGCTAAGATAGCGCTAAACGCCAGCTTACCATAATCACCCTTTTTGAGCCACAAATGCCTATAAAACGGAATGTAATCGGCATGACGCCTACCCAAACGTTGAACCATGATGCTGCAGATGAAGGTCACTACTTCTGAAGGGATCTTACCATTGACACGCTCGGGATATGCGTTGAAAATAATTTCAAAGTCATAATCTTTCCGAGGTAGTTTGTTTTTTAGATAATCTTCTGTATCTAAAGTCAGCCTTTCTTTCCAGTCTATGGTAAGCATCTCTATCTCCTATAAGTACAATATTATTTATCTTATGGCATAGAGCCATGGGTGCATAATAATGTCAAGCAAAAAGTAATCCCAAAGCATTGTCGTCAGTTTTTAATTCTATACTAAATCAAAAGGTTTTTACCAGCTATATCGATTGCTGAGCCTTTGTCTCTTACCTGAGTGAGTAGGTCAATGAGTAAAAGTTTGCTGTTTATGCCATCGCAAGCTTCACCTTCTTAACCATTTACGATGCAACGTAAGGTTGCATTATAAGCTTATAACCCCCAAAAGGAAGCCAGTAAGTATTGGCGAATCAGATTATGACAAACTGTTGTATTTTGGCACATATTAGTTAGGATGGGATTACTTTCTCTACCTTCTCAGGCAATGAGCTTTCTGCACACATATTCTTCCAGGACGCAATCACAAAGCTGTAACTCCTTATTTTCCCGTTTCTTGCTCGCTTCTCAAATGAGGAAGAAACGGGGGAGGCGTGAAGAGCCCATCTTTTTCAAGCATTTACGCGCCTGAAATTGAGTATTTCTTTAGTCACCGTATACCATGCAATCCGAACCCGAGAATAAGATGATAGGCGGTGTACTTTAGTCACTGTATCCCTGGATTGCTTCGGGATAGAAAAAAAAGCGGAATTAAATCCGCTTTATTTAATTTGTAGTTTGATAACAAATTCTATTTAGTAAAAATCTTAGCGATCTGAGCAGATTTGCTTTCGATCTGTTGGTCAAAGTGTCCACGCATTTTATAGCATACAAATCCTTCACCAACTTGTCCACCTTTAGATGCCAGAGCACGATTCATGTGTTTAAGGGCTGCACTGCCTCCAAGAAATTTAAAAAAGAAGTGCATTGTAATGAAGCTATGGCAGATTTTACCGGAGAGGTCACCTAATTGGGAGATGGCCTCCATGATCAGCGGAGACGGCCCAAAAGCCCAAACAGGACCGCCTACGAGCACGGCGTCATATTCACTGGGATCAGGAAGATTGGTAATCTTGATTTCTTGTTTACTTCGAAAGCTGGTTTTTTTAATTTCTTTCTCGGTCTGTAATTCAATAGCGACGGCGGTGTGCCCTGTCGCGGTGAGTTTAGTAAGAATGGACTGAGCAAAGGCACGTGTATTTCCAGTTTTACTATGAAACATTATGAGTATTTTCATTTTTTCATCCATGGTGCTAATTCAGAGTTGTCATCACGTTTCCAGCGATTGTCAACTTTTGTGTTAATTGGTGATTTTTCCTTAAAGTAGTGTACGATAGCATCTCTAAGGTCGATATTGTTGTTTTCGATATTTTCTTGAGGAACTTCCAACAGCATGGTTAGCCCTGCATTTCCTTGAAGCAGGAAGTCGGTGGTTGCCACCTTGTAGATTTTATTGGGATCCCACTCTTCTCCGCCGATTTTCAGAGATGTAACGCGATCCCAACTGGGTCGAGCCCGTGAGTAAACAACTTCAGCTCCGGAAATAATGAGACCAGCACGACTACCTTCGACACGAGCTTCAATGATGCGTTTGAGAAATTCTCCAGTGCATTCAAAAGTGACTAGCATGTTATCAAAGGGCATTACTTCAAAAACATCACGGTATGTAACAGGTCCATACTTGATATCAGCGCGGACACCACCGAGATTTAGGAAGGCAAAATCAGCATCCACCATATAACGCATGGCATCCACGATGGTATTTCCCATCGGAGATTGAGCATCTGTGTTTTCACGATGGAGATGTACACCGGCAAATCCGATCACCTCATCCATGCCTGCTTCGGCTTCTGCGACATAGGCTTCGATGAGTTCGCTGGCATCAGGATCGGGGATGAACTGATCTTCAAAAAGGGTTATCATAGCGCCTTCACGTAGGGCTGGCAGCTCATAACCAGAGACACTCTTGGTTTCAGGATCAATGGTGAGGGTGATCATACCAAGATTGGATCCATAGGCATAACCTTGGATTACCATTGTGTGCGTGCGAGGATCAATCCAGGGCTCTGCGCGTCCCACATGGATGTGTCCGCCGAGGATGAGATCAATTCCTTCGAAGGCTTGAGCAATTTCTTGTGCATCATATCCCCAGTGTGTGCGTCTGTCATTATAGCGCCGATTGCCGCGTTCGTCAAAGCGGTTGAGGTACATATCGAGGTTATCATAGGGCAATCCGGCATGAGCGACGAGGATCAGGATGTCCACTTTTTCTTCTTCACGAAGGATCTTGATGTATTTTGGTAGTACCTCATCTGCTTCCAGAAAATCTAGATTGCTGATGTTTTCGGGGAAGCTCATTTGTTTAGTATCGGTAGTAGTATATCCCAGAATTCCGATGCGGAGTCCCATCCGGTTGACAATGGTGTATGGGAAGGCAAACCAGGGGATTTTTCCGGTGGTAGTATCGATGATATTGCAAGTCAGGATTGGGAAATTTGCCATCTCCAGAGTTTGTTCCAATTTGTCCCGCGAGATATCAAATTCATGGTTGCCCAAAACTAAGGCATCGTATTGCACGAGATTCATATATTCAATCACAGAGCGACCGTTTGTGACAGTCCCGACGGGTCTACCTTGGAAGAAATCTCCGACATCAATAAGGAGATTCCCGCGGTTTTTCCCAGATTGCGATCGCACGCTTTTGATCAAGGAAGCTGCTGATGCACCGCCGCCTAATTGGGGGGGGAATTCAGGATTCATGAAGGTTGCTTTGGAACGATCTATGCCACCATGCATGTCATTTGTCCACATGATGTCTAGGCGTAGATCATCTGCAAAACTTAAGCTTAGTGCTAAGCTTAAGAGCAGGAGAACTATATATCTTTTCATATCTATCCTCTAATGGATATTACCAGCTAAATGAAAGCCCAGCGTTAAGGGTGATAAAGTTTTCTTTCACCTTGTCAGGGTTTTCCCAGCCACGGTTCTGTAGGTCTATGTATTGATTGGGCCAAAGGGAATAGGAACTTGACCCGGTGTAGATTTTGTCGTTGTAATAGGCATCTCCAAAGAGATCAAGGGCTTCATATTCACGCCAAGCATAGCCAAATCCCAGATCCAGCACGATATTCTTGGCAATCTGGACAGAGCTACCCCCGGTGATCATCGGGTTGAGAATCTTATTTGCAGAATAAAGAGTGATGCTATTCCCTTCTTCATCTATGGAATCTTCCATATCAATGTGATAGCTATTTACAGCCTGGAAGCCTAAACGGAGAGGAATGCTATTAACCACGTGATGTTCCACGCCGGCATATATATTGTAAACTGGATCCAAGAAGTCCATATTCTGGCTATAATCGACCATTTCCAGATCCAAGCTAAAAACGGTGCGCATGATATTACGTGGGTAATATGTCAAACCCAAACGCATTTCAGAAGGGAGATCATAATCCGAATCTAGGCTCACCCAAGTGCTATCGGCAGGTGTATTGCGGTAAGCTTCGCGATAGGTGAAATCCGTCCCTTCGCGGGTGAGAGTGGTTTTAGGGATGTAGCTCCAGCCGAGACCAAAGTGGGGTCCTAACCTGAATGCAGCGCCAAACTTGAGCTGCTCGCCTTCAAGATCCCAATCCGCAATACGAGTATATTCAGGTAGAACAACACCATCGTCTACTTGCTGGCGAGACCAATCTGTCCAACGGATGGTGGTCTTTTGTTCTATGTCCGCATTCATCATGCCAAAATCAAAGCCGAGATTTAAATCCACATATTCGCTGAAAGCATATGCCATCGAGATGGCAGCCCCAGTCTTGTACAGGCTGCCTTCATTATCGATGTCATTTTGAGCGATTTTTTCAGGATATCCATCGTCATCAGTATTGCGATTGTTTCTGATTTCTTCGGTGTAAACTCCATCAAAGCTGAGCACCGGTTGTTGATAAGCACCCAAGCCAAAGCGAAAATTGGAAATTCCGATGGTGGCAAAACCAGCGCCGGCAAATTGGGTGAAGGCATTAATATTAGAAGCGTATACAGCATCATCTATATAATTGTCGAATGAATTGTATAGCGGGATCATACGGGTGTCATCAGCGCGGTTTACCATGGTTGCAATATGCAAACCGGCAAATCGCTTTTGGACTGTGATATTGGCAGGGTTTTGCAGAAAGGCTGCGGGTCTCATATCATTGAAGACTCCAGCTCCGCCCATGGCCATGGATCTGGCATCAAAAGCGGGATAGCGATAACCAAAGTATGTATCAGAAATACTAAAGGCGCCAAGGCTAGTGGCAATTACCAGTAAAGCTATTAGAATCAGAGATTTATTTGATAACATGTTTCCTCCACGTTAGAAGCGATAATCCAGGGAAAGGCGGATGGTATTTTCACTGTGTTCCACCCGGTCAAAGTATGTGAGCTGGTCAGTGAGATTGCTGTGATTGGGATCGTTGTTCTGGCGAATTCTCAGCTCTTTATCCTGATAAGTTTTATTTTTAAACTTAAGATTCATATACATATTGTTTGAAATGCGGCTGGAAAAGGCGACCCATGCTTTTGCGCCTTTTTCACCCATGAAGTCGATTTCCATATCTTCCCAGTCCCAATGAGAAATCCCGTGACCATACCAGTAGATAAATGACCCCTGCATTTTGAGAGAAGAATTGAAGTTGTGGGTATAATTAACGCCAATATAGTCACCAGTCATCAAAGTCATTGCTGCCGCCATAGTATTGTTTCCTGGTTCAGCAGGATATGTAAGAGAAGTGTACGGAGGGCTTAACACAGTGTTGTAGCGATATTCCAGTTCCAAGAAGTCTCGGTTTGACAGGAAGGTGCGGACAGCGAGAGTATATTCATTGGTCTTTGAAACGCCTCTATCGGCAAGATCGTCATAGCGATTTACCTGATTTTTATAGCGCAATCTCAAGCCCAATTGATATAAGGGGCGAAATTCCAATTCACTTTGGAAACGGACGGATCTGCGGCCATCACTGAGCCTTTCCCAGAGATCCAGATAGCTGCGTCCCACTGTGAAGTAGTTATTGAATTTGTAGCGGGTTTCAAAGTATATGCCACGCTCAGGCTGACTTTGATTGCTATTCTGTAAGATATCTGAGATTGTGGGATTTGTGAGGGCATATATATTCTTTTCTAAGATAGTATCATTAAAGCGTTCATGTTCGGAGAAGCTATTACTGTATGGGTTTTCAAAATTCACATCATAGTTTCTGAACATGGAAATGAAGTATAGATTTTCAAATTGGGTGTGAGCGCTCACCAAATAGGCTTTTGGATCATCGCCTAATTTGAAGTCATCACCGTCGACTGAAAGCTCAGCATACTCGCCCTGAATCGAAGTGTTTCCCAAGACCGTTCCGGCATCAAAGCCGATTACACGGCGATAGTCTCTACTATAGCTATCAGTCTGGGTGCTATACATATTTGAGACTTCTGAGTTGAGCGCTTTTTGCAGCTTTGTATAATAATATGAATCTCGGATAATGGTCGGCAAGAGCTGATTGAAATCCGGGACTATAAGGTGAGCATTGTCATAGAGCGCTGTGTAGGTGGTGAATCCCAGATGTGTGCCGATGATTGGGCTCACCTGCAGATGAGTGCCCCAGAGCTTTTCTCTCATGGCATCTTTGCGAGTAGCAAGATTGATGTATGGCATGGCAAAGGGGGTGTAGTTTTGTCCGGGTCCAGGAGTTGGATTGAGTACGTCGTTGAAGACAGCTTCGGCTTCCATCATGGTCTCATTGTCATAGGGGAGAGTGGGATTTATATAGCTAAAGAGCTTCCGTTTGTCAGCATGTACAACACTGCCATCATCATATGTATAATGACGGACATTATTTTCGACGTAGTATTGACCGGTTTCGTCACTGAACACGTCGTTGCCAAAATCATCACGCATCACATAACTGCCATCTGGATTGATATATGCCAAGGCATCTTTTTTATCATCAGAGACGAAGAAAGAAGCGCCAAAGTGAGGGTTTTTAATCTCGATTGCAGCACCACGCAGGGCATATTCCTGTGTACGGGAAAGGTCTGGAGTGATACCCATGATTCGCTTGCTAAAGCCAAAACCTGTCTTGCGAGCACTGTAGAAGTCCGTATTTTCCATTACCAAACCTTCCCCATAGGTTGCACGGTAGTGACCAATATAGAGCTTTAAAGCAGTGTTATCCAGCCACGGGAGATTGGTGTTTTCATAGCCAGCATAGTATTTACTATTTGTGATCATATCGCGATCAGTGCCGCTATCTTCCGAGGAGAAGAGCAGCCCCTCATTGGCCTTGGGGGAGTAGTTCATGAAGCCAGCTTTGATATTGTTCCCATAGCGCATGCGGAGCTTTAAGATCATGTCTGGTTGAACTTGGTCTACATTAAAATAGCCCCAGTAGGAATTGCGTTTGTCATGAGGGACAGTGACCCAGTCGTTTCCGAAGCTTTTTGGCACGAAGGCTTCATGTAGCATATCGTATTGCCCTTCTTCATAGGGGCGGGTGTAATATTGCACCTGTGCATCAAACATTATGCGGTTTTTGACCGGGGGCTCACTAAAATATACGTAGTTTCTGAGGTTTGTGTAGCCATAATATGAGAGACCGGGAGTATTCCTGAGATCACGTGTATCAGAGATGGTGTCTCCTCTGGCTACACGCTTTAAGATCGACACAGCATCGATAGCAGATACGTTGGGGAGACTGATGAAGTCATCAAAATGCATACGGTTGACGTTTTGTGGAGTCATCAAGTAGTCCTGCCAGACATCGGCCATACCCTCGGATGCACCTTCATTGTTGTCCAGGCGCTCGAGAAAGTCACGAATCTCCTGCCTGCGGATAGAAACTTCGTCTGTCTCAGTATAGATCGAGACCACTACTAAAGGTTTTAGACTATCCAAAGTCTTTTGATCAATAGATGGAATCTCTCTCAGATCATAGATGCTATCAAAGATCTTAACAAAGGTCCTGTACTCATAGATGTCTCTCGCCTGAGCTTCCGTGATGGGAAGCTGCATTAGTTCTTGCAAGGAAGCTGTATTCAGATCCACCTTGGCAGCGAGAAAGCCTATGCACCCTAGGGCAAAAAGCATCAAAAAGAACTTTTTCATCGCATATCCTTATCTTTCACGTTTTTCATTATCCAAATGTTTATTCCTAAATCTAAGCAAAATATCACTATGAGCACATCCTAAAAATCGCTCATTATCTGTAAAGCTATTTTTTTAAAAAATCGCAATCGTCCTCTATCCTGATAGCATGGGATTCGGGCTTGGCGAGCCCAGGATCTTGCCTCATTCGCAAGAAAAATGATCTGGCAGTGCCCCAGGCTCAATTTAACTTGACACAGGCAATAATATTGGAAAACTTGCAAGAGAACTTTTTAAAGGGGAAACACCATGCGCAAGATCATAGTCCTCTTCTATGGCTTCCTTTGCTGTTGTTGCCTTTTAGGAGCCAAAGGGATGGGAAGTCAACGCCCGATCTGGGTGGATAATCCATCAGCGGAGTATAATCCTCTGCAATATCTCAGCGCAGTTGGCTTTGGGTCTAGCCGCTCCACCGCTGAAGACAATGCTCGAGCAAATTTGGCTCGCATATTCGAAAGTAAAATATCAAGCGAGAGCCGGCATGAAGAGCGGTATTCGGAACTCATTACTTCTTCCGATGCTAATTTTAGCAATCAAACTGATCAAAAAACCCAGGTGCGAGTATTAAGCTCGCTTACGCTTAGTAACGTGCAGGTTGGCAAGAGCTGGACTGATGAGCTTGGGCATGTCTATGTTCTGGTATATCTGCATCGAAATTCCACGGCAGAACTTCATCATAGTAAGATTCAGGACAATAGCAAAAAGATTATGGCATATCTTGAGCGTGCCTTAGAAGAAGATGGTCAGTGGGAAAACTACGCACTGCTTGCCGCAGCGGATGAACTGAATCGAGAAAATCAAGAACTCATTGCACAGCTTCGCATCATCAGTACTGGTGATGCCGGGCTAATTTCCACCAGCTTGCCCTATGATTCAGAAGTGCTTAGCATGCAGACCCAAGCAGCAGGTGCTCGAATCAGCTTTAAGGTGGTGTGTGATAATAAAGAAGGGCTCGCCTTGCTGCCACTGATCAGAGAAGTGATCACAAATCTTGGCTTTAGAATATCTGATGATGCGGATAACATAGTGCGATATACATATAGCACCGAAGAACTGAGTCTGGACAATCCCCGCAACAAATATATCCGCTATCAAATTAACATCTCAGTTTCGGATAGCCATGCGCAACAGATCTTCAATTTCACGGATTCAGGGCGGGAAGCACACTTCACCTTCCAAGATGCGAGAGAACGGGCAATGCGCACTGCCTCAAGCAAGATCACCGGGGAATTTAACAAAAAGCTGCATGATTATCTTGCCTCCAAAGCTATGATCTCAAATTAGCGCAATCTCTAAAGTCGCACTATTATATTTTCCTCCATAATGCAGTAGGCTTAATCAGCTCAGATGTGCCATATTCTGTGATTCTTTAATATCTACAGTAACCGTGAAAGTTGGGGCTGTGTTTAAAAGTATTTGACAAAATCCTGTCTATAAAAGATCTTGATAAAACGTATAAATAAGTTTATACATTGCTTTAAATGGAGGATAAATGACTGAAACAAAACGTGTGTACCTTTTTGGTAACGGACACGCCGAAGGGAAAGCCGAAATGAAGAATCTTCTGGGTGGAAAAGGTGCAAACCTTGCTGAGATGAACCTTATCGGAGTTCCTGTACCCCCCGGATTTACGATCACAACTGATGCATGTATTGAATATACCAAGATTGGTAGAGAGAAGCTTCGCCAGCTCCTCACTGATGATGTAAAAGCTGCTGTGAAACATGTTGAGAACTTGATGGGTATGCAATTTGGTTCAAATGAGAATCCCTTATTGGTCTCAGTTCGCAGTGGTGCCAGAGCTTCGATGCCTGGCATGATGGACACCATCCTGAATCTGGGCATGAATGACAATGCCGTGCAAGGCATCATCAAAAAGACCCATAATGAGCGCTTTGCTTGGGACAGTTATCGTCGCTTTGTCCAGATGTATGGCGATGTAGTTTTGGGACTAAAACCCCAGAATAAGGAAGAGGAAGACCCCTTTGAAGTTATCATTGACCAGATGAAAGCTGAAAAAGGCGTGAAGAATGACCTCGAATTGAATAGTGAAGATCTCAAAAAGCTGGTCTCACTGTTTAAAAAAGCTGTGAAAGATAATACCGGTCACGATTTTCCAGATGATCCTTGGGAACAGCTCTGGGGAGCCATTTTTGCAGTTTTTGACAGTTGGAATAATGATCGGGCTATATATTATCGTCAGATCAATGGTATTCCACATGAATGGGGCACAGCTGTCAATGTCCAAGCCATGGTCTTCGGGAATATGGGAGATACCAGTGCCACTGGCGTTGCATTCACTCGTGATGCTGCGACTGGAGAAAAAATATTTAACGGTGAATACCTCATCAATGCCCAAGGGGAAGATGTGGTAGCCGGAATTCGGACTCCTCAACAGATCACCAAAGAGGGCTCTAAACGCTGGGCAAAACTGGCTGGAATCAGCGAAGAAGAACGCGCCGCCAAATACCCGTCTTTAGAAGAAACCATGCCGGATGTATATAAAGAACTATATGAGATTCAGCATAAATTGGAACAACACGCCCGGGATATGCAAGACATAGAATTTACCATCCAGGAAGGTAAGTTATGGCTATTACAAACCCGTAATGGAAAGCGTACTGGCTTTGCCATGGTCAAGATTGCTGTGGATATGTTAAACGAAGGCTTGATTGATGAAAAAACCGCACTGTTGCGGATGGAACCCAACAAGCTCGATGAGCTTTTACATCCTGTATTCAGTAAAGCAGCGCTGGCTAATGCTAATGTGATAGCCAAGGGTTTGCCTGCTTCTCCGGGTGCAGCCACCGGTCAGATCGTTTTCTTTGCTGATGATGCCGAAGCATGGGCAAAACAGGACAAACAGGTAATCCTGGTGCGCATTGAGACTTCTCCGGAAGATTTGCGCGGCATGAATGTTGCCAAGGGTATCCTGACCGCGCGGGGAGGAATGACTTCCCATGCAGCAGTAGTTGCACGTGGCATGGGTAAATGTTGTGTATCTGGAGCTGGTAACTTGGTCATAAATTACAAAGCACGCACCATGACTGTGGACGGCAAAACCTATAAAGAAGGGGATTGGATCTCTCTCAATGGTTCCACCGGTCAGGTGTTGGAAGGCAAGCTTGAGACCCAGGATCCCGAACTCAGTGGTGAGTTTGCTACTCTCATGGCACTGGCAGATAAATACACCAAGATGAAAGTGCGCACCAATGCTGATACTCCCAATGACGCCAAAGTTGCCCGCAATTTTGGTGCTGAGGGCATAGGTCTTTGCCGCACTGAGCACATGTTCTTTGATGGCAACCGTATCAAAGCGATGCGAGAAATGATCTTGGCCGATGATGAGACAGGACGCCGCAAAGCTCTGGATAAATTGTTGCCCATGCAACGCAGTGATTTTGAAGGTATCTTTACGGCAATGGATGGTTTCCCAGTTACTATTCGTCTTTTGGATCCACCCTTGCACGAATTTGTCCCCCACGAGGAAGCTGCTCAAGCGGAGATTGCCAAAGAGCTGGGCATAGATGTCAAAAAAGTGAAAGAACGGGTGGATTCACTGCATGAATTTAATCCCATGCTGGGACACCGTGGTTGCCGCTTAGGCAATACCTATCCAGAAATCACCGAGATGCAAGCTAGAGCTATTATCGAAGCTGCTATCAACGTCCAAAAAAAGGGCGTAAAAGTACTTCCTGAAATCATGGTACCATTGGTTGGCACTCTTGCTGAATTCAAGTTGCAGGAAAGCATAATCCGTGAAACCGCGGAAGCAGTGTTCAAAGAAACTGGTCAAAAAGTGGATTACCTGGTAGGAACTATGATTGAGATCCCCAGGGCTGCTTTAACTGCTGACCAAATAGCCGAGAATGCCGAATTCTTTAGCTTTGGCACCAATGATCTTACGCAGATGACCTTTGGTTATAGCCGCGATGATGCTGGCACATTCTTGCCGATCTATCTGAAAAAGAATCTTCTGAAGAATGATCCCTTCCAAGTCTTGGATCAGGAAGGTGTAGGTCAGCTTGTGGAGATGGGCACAAAACGTGGTCGCAGTACCAGACCCAATCTCAAAGTGGGCATCTGTGGAGAACATGGTGGTGAGCCAAACAGCGTAGAATTTTGCCACCGAGTTGGAATGAACTATGTGAGCTGTTCTCCCTACCGTGTCCCGATTGCCCGTTTGGCAGCGGCAATGGCAGCAATCCGTTAAATATAGCCAAACATAAACCCAATGAAACCGGCGAGAGATTTCCGCCGGTTTTTTTGTAGTTTAGTTAAAGCTCATTATGCGGAAAGGATTATTCCCTTGACTCAATTTACTGGCATCAATAATAATGCACTTGTGGAGGTATAGATGGAAGATGAAGTATTTGAACCCCGTGAAATACCTGTTGAAGAACAGGCAAAGATCAACGACAGGGTTGTGGATTTGGATGGAGCCAAGCTGAAGTTTTATGAAAATCTTCGCAAGAAAGCTAAAGGATGGACCCGTGAAAAAACAGGAAAAGTAGGGGGAAAGATCGGTGAATATCTGTTTTTGTTGCCGGATTTCTTTATCCTAGTGTGTCGCTTAGCTGTTGATAAAAGGGTTAGTGCCAAGCAAAAGCTCATGGTTTCAGGCATCATTGCATATCTGATCCTTCCGCTGGACATCATTCCTGATTTTATTCCGGTAATCGGCTATGTAGATGATTTGGTACTTGTAGTCTTGGGCTTAAATCTGATTCTCAATGAGATCGATGATAAGGTATTGCTGGACAATTGGAGTGGAGAGGGTAATGTGCTCAAGCAGATGCAAACTATAACTAATCTTGCGGATAGATTTTTAGATAAGAATCTGCTCCAAAAGATTCGCCAATGGTTGAAAAAGATCTAAGATGATTCCACTTTTACTTTCTACTCGTAATCCCGACAAGGTTAAGGAATTGTGCGATTTACTTGCTCCGCTTGAAGTGGCAGTGCATAGTTTGGAGGCTTTCCCTGAGTGTCCTGAGACCATTGAAGACAAAGACACCATCTTTGGCAATGCCATCAAAAAAGCTTGTAATGGGGCAGCATATTCTGGTATGTTATGCTTAGCTGATGACACTGGTCTCTTCATAGACGCTTTAGGGGGAGACCCTGGAGTATACTCTGCTCGTTGGGCTGGTCCGGATTGTTCCTATCAAGATAACCGTCGCAAAGTGCTTCTGCAATTGGAAGGTATCAGCGATCGGAGAGCATATTTTCGTACTGCTATGGCATTGGTAGATGTTTCCGGCTTGATCAGTGTAGTGCAAGGCGAAGTAGCCGGTTTTATCACTGAAATCGAGAGAGGCAACGCCGGTTTTGGATACGATAGCATCTTTGAGGTGGAAGGCATCGGCAAGACCTTCGCGGAAATGAGTGACACCGATAAAAATCGCATCTCGCACAGAGGCTTAGCCTTAAATAAAATCATACCCATATTAGAAAGAATAAAAGGTTTTTAAAAGAGGTTTTATATGATTAATAGTGAAATTTTTAGACAATATGATGTGCGGGGCATTGTAGGCGAGCAGATCGATGCTGAAACCTATTTTCTGATTGGCAAAGGTTTTGGCTCTATGCTACAAAAACAGGGACTCAACAAAATTGTTATTGGCGGAGATGCTCGGCATAGTAGCCGCGAATTTATGGATGCTTTCATAAATGGTGCTTTGGAAACTGGTTGTGTTGTTACTGACATTGGTATTACAGCCACTCCCATCCTGTATTTTGCCATCTGGAAACTGGCTCAAGATGGTGGTGCTATGGTGACCGCATCTCACAATCCTCCCCAATATAACGGATGTAAACTCAATCTCGGTATGGACAGCGTTTTTGCTGATAAGCTCCAAGATCTCCTCAAGCTCATCCAACAAGAAGACTTTAGCTTTGGTTCGGGAAAGCTGATTAAAAACGATACTATTATGGAACAGTATTGCGATTACATCGCAGAACGAATTGATATCAAACGCCCGGTTAAAGTCATTGTGGATGCTGGGAACGGAATGGGCGGACTGTATCTGCCTAAGATTCTGCGCCGCAAGGGTTGTGAGGTCATCGAGATGTATTGCGAACCTGATGGTGACTTCCCCAATCATCACCCAGATCCCACAATCGAAAAGAACATGTCCGATCTCTCTCGAGCTGTAGTTGATGCTGAATATGAGCTTGGAATCGGTCTCGATGGTGATGCAGATCGGATCGGAGTAGTGGACGAAAAGGGCAAAATGCTCTATGGAGACCAGATTCTCAACATCCTGGCGCGTGACTATCTAGCCATAAACCCCGGAAAGCCCATCATTGCCGATGTAAAATGCTCCAAAAACCTCTATGACGACATTAAAGCCCGGGGTGGGAAAGCCATTATGTACAAGACTGGTCATGCAAACATCAAAAAGCACATGAAAGAGGTTGGTGTAGAATTTGCCGGTGAGATGAGTGGTCACATCTTTTTAGCGGATCGTTATCTTGGCTTTGATGATGCAATCTATGTGAGCTGTCGTTTCATTGAAATCGTAGCCAAAACTCAACAGCCTGTCAGCCAATTCTTGGCAGATCAGCCAAAAATGTATAATACTCCGGAACTGCACATCGAGTGTGAGGACAGCCGTAAATTTGAGGTAGTCGCAAAAGTTTGTGAGGAACTCAAA
This sequence comes from Candidatus Cloacimonadota bacterium, assembly GCA_030154085.1. Lineage (GTDB taxonomy): Bacteria > Cloacimonadota > Cloacimonadia > Cloacimonadales > Cloacimonadaceae > UBA5456. The sequence goes on from JASKKR010000003.1 coordinate 66,709, forward strand.
AAGGAAGGCTACGACGTAAATGACATTGATGGCGCTCGCATAACTTTTGATGATGGGTGGGGACTTATCCGCGCTTCAAATACCACGCCTGTCTTAGTCACTCGCTTTGAAGCTACCACCGAAGCCAGAATGCAAGAAATTCGAGAACTCATCGAATCTAAAATAAATAAATATCTAAAATCTTAGCTAAAGTTCAAAGGGCAAACTGCCATCTATGGCGGTTGCCCTTTCTACGGTATGCTTGTCCTTTTCCAATAACTTGATACCATGTATTAAGATGCAAAAAATAATAAGGTGGAGATTATGACTATACCTTTTAACATCAACCGTATGAAAGATACGGAATTGCATTACCCCCAACGCTTTGCAAATATGCAGCAGAAGGATTTTGGACTCATCTTTTGGAATGAGGGAAACAAGGCATCCATGGAAAGCAATCATGCGGTGATCACTGATCACATTGGAATCGAGAGTAGCATCCGTAGTGTTGAATCCTTTTACAAAGCCAAAGGAATTAATCCTTGCATCTTTTCTTCCTTGACTCCTGGGGAGTTTGAAAAGATCAGAAGCATTCTGCCCAATCACGGTTTTGAGCTTGAAGTTAAAAACTATGAATACTTCCTTCATGACCATGAAAGTAGCCTGAAACCGGTAGAGAATCTCGACATCCACCGTATTCGTGCGCTGGATATAGACATCATGGAGACCATCGCTTTGGAATATGGTGGAGACTGGACCATCAAGGTGGTTGAACGTCACCTGTTACATCCGTCTTTCCATCTATTGGGAGGTTTCTATGATGGCGAATTAGCGTCTCTGGCGTCGATCAGTATCTTTGCTGGATATAGCAGAGTAGCAGATGTCTTCACGCGTGAGAAATTTAGAGGCAAAGGTTTTGCTGGAGCGATGATTCATTACTTAGTAAACTATCACAGTAGCATTTCGCCAAACCACCTCTATCTATTTTCCGATCATCCGGAAACCAACAGAATCTTTCTCAAAGGAGGGTTTACACCACTCAAACGGGATTTCCAAGCTTGGGTGGCGATCAAAAAGATTTGATATCCTTATTTAGTACTATCTACTACAAAGCGGGGTATCTGAACCGGAAGCCGTGCTAAAAGCTCATAATTTACCATATTAGTGAGTTCAGAGAAAGATGCGACCGTAATCTGCAAATCTCCCTGTTTGCCGATCAAAACCACCTCGTCTCCGGCCTTGACCGAAGGTAGATGGCTGACATTGACCATAAACATATTCATGTTCACCATTCCCACAACGTCTGCCTTCTTACCGTGAATCAGAACATGTCCAAAATTGCTTAAACTCCGATTGTAGCCATGATAATAACCGACTGGGATCGTTGCAAGGCGCATGTTTTTGGTAGCTAAATAGGCATTGCCATAATTGATAAAATTGCCTCTTGGCACATGCTTGATGCTCATCACACGGCTCTTCCAGCTCAGGACTGTCTTTAGCGGATCGCGAGTAAACTTCGAATCTTCGGATAATAGATTGTTCATCTTGGTCTCCATTGAAGGCCAAAAACCGTATTGGGCGATGCCAAAACGCACCATATCCATCTGCGTATCTGGATAAATCAATGCCGCTGCCGAACAGGCACTGTGATAATATTGAGGCACCAGCCCTTTTTTCTTTAGATCTTTCTGAAGGCGAGCGAAAGTGATCATCTGCGCATGAACTCGGGAAAAATTGGCAATACTCTCCGCTCCCGCATAGTGTGTGCAAATACCCTCAAGAAAAAGGTATCGACTGTTTTTCTTGATTAATGCTATGATCTCAGGTAAAATCTCCTCCTCAAGACCTGTGCGATACATCCTGGTCTCCAGTTCTAGATGGATGCGCGCCTTCTTTTTGACCTTTCTCGCGGAAGCTATGGCGGCTTCGAGGCGTTCTTTGGTGAAAATATAGAAACCGATCTCATTATCAATGATCCATTCCATCTGATCTTCGTCGAGCATGCCCAAGATTATGATATGGCTGTCACGGCGCTTGACTTTTAGTGTGCGTTGTGCTTCATAGGCATCATAGACTGCAAAATTGCGAATACCATTTTCTTCTGCTAAAGGAACGTACTCTTCAATGCCATGTCCATAGGCATTGCCCTTGATCACAGATAGGAAAGTGCACTCTTTGCCAATGCGTTTTTTGAGGTAGCGAATGTTTTTTTTGACAGCACTTTTATCCAATTCTATCCAACTGGATTCTAACATTAAATCTCCGCCTTTTATCTAATCTAATTTAAATAATTTCATATATCTCAGCAAAATAGATACGTCAAGTAAAAAGTCCTATTCTTGTCTTGCAAAAACTATAGGAGACGGTTTAAAAATCACAACGATTATCATCTTATTCCCAGAAGCAGACCGCAAAGGTATAAAGTAACCAAAATCGAGCGCCTATCATCTTATCCTCAGGACAAGTTCCTTGCTAAATTTTAGGAGCGTAAATGGTTGAAAAAGATGGGCTCTTGACGCCTCCCCCGTTTCTTCCCCCTTTGAGAAGTGAGCAAGAAACGGGAAAATAAGGAGTTACAGCTTTGTGATTGTGTTTTTAGCGAGCATAAAAAGATAAGAAAAAGTAATAATAGTAGGATGGCTTTCTGATGCAATCTTGTCGTTATTTAATCGCGACTGGCAGGCTATGATCTTTTATCCTATCATGGTGGGGAATTGGGAAGCCATCTGCAATTTGGGGGTCGAGGCTATAGCTTCGCAGTCAAGATGCTTTTCTTATATCTAACTGCATTTCCAGAATCTGGATGGCACGTTCAAATTGCTCAAGGGAGTTTAGCTTTTGATTCAGATCAATGATGATTTTTAGGGTTTGTTTTGCTTCAAAGGAGAAGTTTTCGGAGAGTTTGCTGCTAAAGAGGAGAATTTCTTTTTTGGATGGGGTGTGAGTGCTTTCATATTCAATCACCATCTTGCCGCGTTTTACGGTGCAATTGCGTAATTTAAGCTCTTTGGCCAGGATCTCTACTTTAAAATATAACATCAGCCAGTGTGCATTTTCAGGGATCTTGCCAAAACGATCTGTAAGTTCAGTGGCAAGGTCATCAATTTCAGCAAGACTGTTCAATTCACTGAGTCTGCGATATATTCTGAGGCGTTCTTCATCGTTGTCGATATAATCTGTAGGGAAGTAGAGGTCAAGCTCGGTGCGAATGCTTTGTCTGGTGGCGGGGCTATCTTCTGCATAGAGTCGTTCTGTATCGCCGGATTCCACCGCTTCTATGGCACGTCCTAAAAGGCGATTGTAGTAATTAAAACCGATTGCTTGGATGATTCCGCTTTGCTTTGTGCCCAAGATAGTACCTGCGCCTCTGAGTTCCAGGTCGCGAAGTGCTACTTGAAATCCCGCGCCAAGATAGTCATATTTGGTGAGCGCTTCCAGACGCTGTCGCGCGATGGCAGAACTGCCTTTAGGAATCAAAAGATAGGCGTAGGCGCGGCGATTGCTGCGACCCACCCGACCTCGCATCTGATAGAGCTGTGCTAAACCAAAAGTATCCGCTCGATCGATGAGGATAGTGTTTGCGTTTGCAATGTCAAGACCATTTTCGATGATTGTCGTGCAGATTAAGACTTGAAATTCGCGATTCACAAAGGCATTCATCACTTCTTCTAGATGATGCTCGGACATTTGGGCATGCCCCACAGCAAAAGATATATCCGGCATGGCACGGCGTAATTCCATCGCAACCGTCTCAATGGTCTGCACTCGATTGTGGACAAAGAAGATCTGACCACCGCGATCAACTTCTCGGCGAATGGCATCTTTGATCACTTCGATATCGCGCGGAGTGATGATGGTGCGAATGGGAAGACGCTCTTTGGGGCTTGTCTGCATCAGAGAGATATCTTTGAGCTTTGCCAATGCCATATTAAGTGTCCTCGGGATCGGCGTTGCACTCATATAAAGAGTGTCGACGTTGCTTTGTAGACTGCGCAGACGGTTTTTGTGGCGCACTCCAAAGCGATGCTCTTCGTCGATAATGAGCAGTCCCAGTTTGGCAAATTTTATGTCTTTTGAGAGCAGCCTATGGGTTCCGATGGCGATATCTACTTTGCCTTGAGCTATGTCAGCGACATCTTTGAGGATCTGACTTCTGCTGCGAAAACGGGAAAGCATAGCGATTCGCACTGGATATTGAGCAAGCCGCTCCTTGAAGACGCGAAAATGCTGTTCCACTAAGAGGGTAGTGGGCGCCAGTACAGCAACTTGGAAGCCACTATTTACGGCTTTGAAGGCAGCTCGGATAGCAACTTCTGTCTTGCCAAAGCCCACGTCTCCACATAAAAGCCGTTCCATGGGGACAGGCAGCTCCATGTCTTGCTTTATCTCTTGAGTGGATCTAATCTGATCTGGGGTTTCTTCATAGATGAATGAGTTCTCCATCTCTATTTGCCATTCTGTATCCGGTGAGTGAGCCAGACCAGCTCTGCTGTTGCGTTCGGCAAAGAGCTTCACCAGATCTGCCGCTACCAGTTCGATCTGCTGAGCAGCCTTGCGCTTGGTATTCTGCCATTTGGAGCTTCCCAGTTTGTTTAGAGCTGGGGCACTGCCTTCTTCTGCAACATACTTTGTCACCAGAGAAAGCTGGAATGTCGGTACATATACCCTATCTTCATTTGCATATCGTAAGACCAAACATTCTACATCCCGACCATCCAGACGGATGATCTTGAGCCCTTCAAAGACCCCGATGCCGTGATCTACATGCACCACATAATCGCCAGGCTTAAGGTTCTCATAATCGACGATGGTCTCACCCGGGGCAAAGCGTGGAGCATAGCGCTTGCGTTTGTAGCGATTGAAGATCTCATGATCAGTCCAAAGTCCCAACTTGATGTCACCGATTTCAAAACCTTCATGCAGTACACCGATATGGCTTTGATATTCGATTTCATCTGTGAGCATTTGTAGCATACGTTTTTCTTGGGCTTGGTTATCAAAGAGCAGGAAGTGTTTCCAACCTTGACTGTGGCGGCTTTTGAGAGTTTGAGATAACAATCCCAGATCTGCATCGAAAGCAGGTTGGGATTCAAAGGGAGCACGGACGTTTTCCTTGATTTCAGGAAGAAGAAATTCACTCTGCGATACAAATAGCTTAACACTTTTATTGATGCAGGAGTAAAAGCTCTTTTCGTCAAGGATCAAGCTATTCACCTTGGGGATCTTGCCCTTACTGCCTTTTTTGATTTCTTTGTGATATTGGTTCAGGGTTTGCTCGGTCAGAGCTTCCATCTCTTCTTTGATGTAGGTATAATTGTTGAAGACTATAATCCGGGATTCCGGAGCAAAATAATCAGCAAAGGGGCTTAGATCTTTGCAAAGTAAGCTATAGAAATTCTCAAAACCCTCAAAGAAGCCTTCTTCACGCACTTTTGCTATGATCACCGAGCCAGAATCTACCTCATCAAGGGCAAGCTCCCTGGCGGGGATGATGGTCACTTCCTGTAATTCACCAGGTACTGAACGTTGAGTAGCAGTGGAAAAACTGCGGATCGACATGATCTCATCTCCCCAAAATTCAATCCTCACGGGATGAAGATTGGGCGGAGAATAGATGTCCATGATTCCTCCCCGTTTGGCGGCCTGATATACTGTGGAAACTTGATAGTCGATCTCATAGCCCATGTTTTGCAGGTTTTCCAGTAGCTGGTCGGGATCAATCTCGTCACCCTTATGCAGTCGTAAAATGTGACGCTGCAAGCTCGCTTTACTGGGGATATAACGTAAAAAAGACCTGATAGATAGGCTATAGATCGCCGGAATATCGGAAACTGTATTTACCAAAGACATCATCCTCGTGGCACGGATGGAATAGTGGGGCGAGCGTTCCTCATATGGCAAGATCTCATAATCTGGTAGATAAAACGCATTCTCCCGCCCGACTAGTGTCACAAGATCATCCCACAAGTCCTCGGCAATAATGTCATCTTGGGAAATGAGGATCACATTCTTACCGGTCTTGACCCACAGATCTGCCGCGACCAATGCTCGAGCGCTTTGGTTAAGGTGATAGATCTGCAAACCATCATTGATGGACTGCAACCCCTCAAAGAAAGGAGATTGTCTAAGGAGCGGTGTGATCTTGGTGTATAGCATGATTGTGAATCTATAGGTTATTCGATTCTTTATTTTTACTCTCTATCAGTAAGTTCGGCAGATCAGAAGGATCAACAGTGCTTTGCTCTCCGCTTGCCAGATCCTTGAGACTTATCATACCCGAGGATAACTCATCTTCACCGATGATCCCGGCATAGGCTGCTCCCATGGCATTAGCCGCCTTAATCTGGGCTTTAAAAGAGCTTTTATCTGGGTTGTATTCAGCATAGATTCCGCGATTACGCAACTGTGAAAGTAGCTGAATAACAACCTTCTGTGCTGCTTCTCCAATCCCGATGATATAGATCTGTGGTTTCAACGGCTCCGCTGTGGAAATGCCTTCGTTTTGCATGGCAAGTAAAAGTCGCTCAAAGCCTCCGGCAAAGCCGATGGCAGGTGTATCTTTTCCACCGATGGCAGCGATCAAACCATTGTAGCGTCCTCCTCCAGCAAGGGAATTCTGTGCACCAAGATCGTCCACGATGATCTCAAAGGCAGTGTTTGTATAATAATCCAATCCCCGGACGATGGCGGGATTGATCTTATAGTCAATCTGCATATCGTTCAGATAGCTCTGCACTTGGGCGAAGTGGTCACGACAAGGAGCATCAAGATAGTCTAATTGGGATGGAGCGTCCTGACGCAACACTTTGCAGGATGGAACCTTGCAGTCCAAAAGCCGACGGGGCTTTTTCTCATAACGCTTCTGACAATCCGGGCATAGCTCTGCCAAATGAGGGCGATAATAGTCCTGAAGAGCAGCGTCGTAATCCGAGGAACATTCAGCACAGCCCACGCTATTTATCTCCAAACGAATCTTTTTAAGACCAAGAGCTTTCAAAAATTGCATTTCGAGCGAGATTACTTCAGCGTCAAAGAAGGGATGATTGCTGCCGATCAGCTCAATCCCATATTGGTAAAATTGGCGATATCTTCCTTTTTGAGGACGGTCATAGCGAAACATGGGTCCGATGTAGTAAAACTTGTGCCTCCCACCTTGTAGATCCAGATGGTTTTCCACAAAGCTGCGTACCACGGGAGCTGTACCCTCAGGACGAAGAGCAAAATCTCTGCCCTTCTGATCTTGGAAACGATACATCTCTTTTTGCACTACATCAGAGCTTTCTCCTGAGCTACGTTCAAAAAGTTCTGCCATCTCAAAGATGGGAGTGCAGATCTCTTCATAGCCAAAACTCGCGGCTGTCTCGCGGAATATGCGCTGCACGTATTGCCATTTTGCGCTATCTTTGGGTAGAATATCGTAAGTTCCCCGGGGGATTTTATAGTTCATGATTACCTCTTTCTGATGTCAGAAAACTTGCAGTGGGCTTTACCGTCAAGCAGTTCTACAGGATACTTAACTTCGATCAAGTAGAGTCCTTGAGCGGGAGCGGTGGTTACTAAGGTTTGGCGGGAGCAGCGCTCACCAAGGATCTTATCGATCGTATCAGGACCCAAATCGAAGTGAGAGATATTTGCTAAAGTGCCTACAATGCGACGCACCATATTATGCAGAAACCGATCAGCTCGGATAGTAAAAACAAAGGCATCATCATCTTCAATGATGGTGAGCTCTTTGACTTCACAATTGTGATTAGGAACTTCTGGATTGAGCTTGCCAAAGCTGGAAAAGTCATGCTTCCCCAAGAGTCTTGGAGCTGCCTCTTGCATGGGCGGAAGGTGAATCTTCAGATGCGGGATAAAGCCGGCGTAGTTGCGGTTAAATGGCGTGATATCTTTGACAAGGATATAGCGATATTGGCGCTCATAGGCTTGATATCGGGCAGATAGATCTTCTCCCACCTCCCAGATCTCGACCACTTTTACATCTTCGGGCAACCAACGTCTAAAAGCTTTTAGGATTTGTGGCATACGCATATTCCCTTCATATTCAAAGTGAGCATATTGCCCCAGAGCGTGTACTCCTGCGTCAGTGCGCCCTGCTGCTACAATCGGGGTGGGTTTTTGGCAAAATTCTTCAAGAGCTGTTTCTAATACTTTTTGGATGCTGCGACCGTGCTTTTGTTTTTGCCAGCCGATAAATCCAGTGCCGTCGTAGGAAAACTTGATCAGATATCGCATATCATATGTTTGAGAGCAAAACCAAGAGGCTGAGGAAGATCATGCCACAGAGATTTGCTGAAACTGCTGGCTCGGGGGTGGGATAATCCTCAGTTAGGATGCTTTCTGTTTGTTGTTCGATTTGGTGTGTGTGTTGATGGACATTTCTACTGGCTTGAATCACGCGATCAGTGATTCCGGCGATGCTCTCGGTCTTGGGTAAGTTCTTATACTGCCTAAAATACTCTTGAATGTATAAGTAGGTGGAAATAAAATAACTGACTACATGGCGAGAAAATGTATATCTCTTACACCAGGATATTTGTGCTGCAAGGCGGGTAAGGTCGAGTGCGCCCCAGGTTGCGACGGTGATCATGATCAAATAGATGATCATGGCACTGAAGAGAAGTGAGTCGGGAAAGCTAATTCCGGTAAAGAGTGCCAATAGCCAATATGCTGCCAAAAATGAGACCAGCTTACGCAGAGCAAAGATGAGTTTTGCATAGAGAGTCCAATCTAAACTCATATAGATTAGCACGAGAAGGCTTTGCAGCCCCAATTGACGAAATGAAGCTTCGAAAGCAGTGCTAATTCCGAGTACAAATATTGCCAGCTTGAGATATAGGTGCTGGTTTTGGATCAAGGGAGTTTTCATTCTTTAATGTGAGGTAGATCCTCGGATTCTTGCGGTTGATTGTCTGATGAGGGGATGTCCTCTGCTGGGTTTTCCATATTCTCCGGCGGCTCAGTGTCGTTTTCAAGCGGAGCTACAACTTCTCCCTTGGGTTTTGGCAGTTCTATTTCAGGGATGGCAGGGATATCGGAAGGCAAAATCTGCTGCTCTTTCGGGGTTTGGGTAGTTTCTTCTGGGGGCTCTGCTACCTGATCAGGGGGATTCTGGCCATTAATTAAATCTGTCTCTTCGAATTTTGTATTTAATTTGCTATCATATAAGATGTACTTTTCTCCGTCAAAAAAACGCCTGACTGCGGTGGCATATTCTCCAGCTTCACTATTAGTCAAGACTTCTCTGAGATATTGTTTAGCGCGAGTAGTATCAGGCTCTTCAAAGCTAAAATGCCAACCGAGACGATAGTTGGCTCGCAGGCGCAAGTCATCATATTCTACCTGCAAGAAGTCCTGCATCCGGCTGACTAAAGAGTCGGAATCCGGCGGATAGAGCTCCAGTGCTGCGTCAAATGATGCCAGAGCTTCTTCATAATCCGGATCTATGAGGCGGGGGATGCGCCCTTCTTTGAGGGCGGTTGCGGCGCGAGTATACATATTTCGTGGATATTGGGTTTGCAATATCTCATAAACTTCCTGGTTAAGTTCCGCATATGAGGGATCATCGAGGATTATGCTATATATAGAATAGTAGCAAAAGGGTAAGATCTCAGCATCAAAACGGCTAATCAGTTCGCCAAGACTTTCTTGTTCGGAGATTATCCCATCTCGGATCTGTTCCAAAGTAGCAAGATCTGGTTCTGGTATTGTTGGTGGTATATCTTCAAGCGTTTCTTTGCCATCTTCTGGGGATAAATTTTCAGTCTCAATTTCTTTCCCAAGACTTGGCAGATCGTTTTCAGACTCAGCAAGCGGGACTGCTTCTGGATCAGGCGGCTCTGTAAGGCTCTCTTGCTTAAAGTCGATATTGGGGATCTCTGTCTCTACTTCGGTTTCTTGTACGTGAGCGATGCTATCTTGCATGGAAGCGATCCTCAGATTCAAACTATCTATCTGTGTCTGATAGAGACTGATTTGTGCCAGGAGTGAATCTTTTTGGCTGATCACTCTTTGATATGTGGCTATAGCCGAATCTGGCAAAGCCAGCGGATCCAAGAAGTATTCGGCTCGTCGGTAGTGATTTTGCAACCAGGCATCTGCGTCACGGGTGATATCCAAAGCGCGATTTGGCTTGATCTGATTGAGTGCGTTTGAGATGCGATTTGCTTTATCAGCAAGTTCAGAACGAGCATATTCTCCTCGCACCCGATTAAATTGTGCAATTGCCTCCTCGATCTTTCCCTGATTGTAATACTTATACATGCCCAAATAATAATAGGCTGCAGCGGAATTTTCTGTGCGAGGATAGTTGCTGGTTACTGCTTCGAGCTCTTCCAACCCCTTTTCTTCATCTCCAAGGGCAAGGAGGACACGCCCCAAAAGGACTCTCGCCTGGGAAAGTTGTCCAGGTCTCTGCTCATTGCGAACTATATAACGCAGTTCACGATAAGCTGATTCAGTCTCGCCCAAGTGATAATAATTGAGTGCGATATAATATCTGGCTTCTAAACGTCTTTCCTTGTTGATTCCTCTGATATTTATGAAGTTCTTAAATTCTTCGATGGACTTTTGGTAGTTTTTTTGCTCATAATAGCTCTTTCCCAAAAGGAAAAAGGCTTCGTTGGATTCCTTCGTATTTTTGTGATTGTTGACGATGCGTTCCAACCAATATTGAGCCTTGGTATGATCTCCATCCTGGATCTCAAAATCTGCAAGGACCAGCAACGCCTCGGCACTGTGGTCCACATATTTGGGATCGCGGATAAAGCGTTCCAATAGGGCTTTAGCTTCGGCTGCTTGATTAATGTCACGCAGCACTCTTGCTAGATATATATGTGCCTCAGGGATGTATTTGCTGTCTGGGTAACCCTGGATCAGACTCTCGAAAGCATCTTTGGCTTGGAAGGCGGAGTTCTTTTTATAGTAAAGGGCTCTTGCCATCAAAAAGAGAGCATCATCAGCTTGTTTACCATCTGGATCTTCAGATAGGATGATTCCACACTTTTGGATAGTTTTGGTATACTCTGCCACCGCTTGAGGGGTAGGGCGCCCATTTGCGCTCAAAGGACGCTCCATAGCGCTGGCAAAGTATTTTTGGGCATTGTACATTGTATTGTCTATGCTGCAAGCGGATAGGAATAACAGCAGTGCCCAAAATAGATATCCTGAGAATCTCTTCATCTTTGGATCCTTTTATTTTGATTTATGCAGATATTACTTTAGCACTAGATTGTGTTGCTGGATGCACTCAAGAACTGCACCACTTTTTACCAAAGCTATGGCAGCATCGATATCTGGATAAAGGATACGATCTTCCTCGAGCTTGGCTACCTTTTGACGAAGCAGAGATTTTACACTTTCTAGAGCTGCAGAAGATGGGTAATCGCGATAGTCTAACGCCGTTGCCCCGATCAAAAACTCGATGGCAATGACACGCTCGACATTTTCCACCACTTGCAAAAGTTTAATGGCAGATACCGATCCCATAGAGACATGATCTTCTTGATTTGCTGAAGTAGGAATGCTATCGACGGAGGCGGGGTGTGAGAGTACCTTGTTTTCCGAAATCAAAGATGCTGCAGTCAATTGTGCGATCATATAACCGGAATCCAGTCCCGGGCGTTTTGCTAAAAATGGCGGAAGTCCCCGTGATAGAGCAGGGTTTAGCATCTGTTCTATGCGGCGCTCACTGATATTTGCCAATTCGCTGAATGCCAACGCCATGGTATCCAGAGCGATAGCCAATGGTTCACCATGGAAATTTCCACCAGAAATAACTTTGTCTTCTTCCGGAAAAATCAGCGGGTTATCCGTGGCACTATTGATTTCGATCGAAAGCACTCCACGTGCATATGCTAAGGCATCTCGAACGGCGCCATGAACTTGCGGCGTGCAGCGCAGAGAATATGCGTCCTGCACATTGTCGCAATTCAAGTGTGAATCTCGCAAGGGACTATTTTGCAGGAGAAGTCGCAGATTTTCAGCAGAGTTCATCTGTCCCGGATGTGGGCGCAAACCGTGTACCAATGAATCAAAAGCACTAGGGGTGCCCAAGAGCGCATCAATGGAAATCGCCGCTGTAATATCTGCTGTGCGGCAAAGCTTTTCTGCTTTGAGCAACATCAAAGCTCCGATGGCAGCCATCACCTGCGTGCCATTGTTTAGCGCCAGACCTTCTTTCGCCGCCAGAGAAATTGGACGAATACCTGCTCGCTGCAGTGCTTCTGCACCTGTAAGTCGTTCTCCCTCATAGATCGCTTCCCCTTCTCCCAAAAGCACTAACGCCAGATGTGATAGTGGCGAGAGATCTCCACTGGCTCCCACTGAGCCGCGCATAGGGATAATCGGATGCACACCCCTATTGAGCATTTCAACCAAGGTCTGAAGTGTCTCAAGACGAATGCCGGAATGACCCTTCGCCAACACAGCAATGCGTAATAGCATGATAGCGCGAGTGATCTCTTCGCTATAGGGCTCGCCAACGCTGACAGAATGACTTCGAATCAGATTGACTTGTAATTCAGCAATTTTGTCCTTAGGAATATTGACTGAGCTAAACTTTCCAAACCCGGTCGTAAGACCATATACTATATCGCCATTGGCGATTATTTTGTCTACGTATTTCCGACATTGTGCGACCTTGGCAATACTCGCGTCTGCCAAGCGGATCTGAGCTTTTTCATTCGCAATCTTGCCCACCGCTTCCAGGGTGAGGGTATTGCCATCGATGATGATATCTTGCATGGTTCCTCAATTTATTCGTATTTTCAAACATATTAACATAAAAATCAAGCGATTAAAGCAAAAAATAGGATATGCTGGTTTTTGTCAAGCGCTTATCCCGTTTTGACCTGGCATACACCCATTTATCAATACTATCTGATTTCACCACTTTAATGGGGCAAGTCTTTGGTTTATGCCTGCCTTTTTTAATTAATGCAAAAGTTTTGGGAAGTCAATTATCATATGCTCTAAGTGCTTGAAAAAGTAACACACTTCACGCCTCCCCCGTTTCTCTCCCATTTGAGAAGTGAGCAAGAAACGGGAAAATAAGGAGTTACAGCTTTGTGAAGTGTGTCCTGTAAGTATCATTTGGCAATGCTAATATTGACAACGAAGAACGAATGGAAGCTCACTAACGGGTACTGTCACGCTCAGGTATGAATCAGCTCTTCCAGCCTTCCAAAGAGCTGATAAACTTGCCTTCTACGCTCATATTTGGTCAGAGCGGGGGAGAGCTCGATTTTGCGATCACGATCGTCAAAAAGCTTACTGAGGCAGATTTTGATGGCAGAGACGGATTCCATTGGGCAGATAGTCTTGATGCCGCATTCTTTAAGGAGTTCAGCGGCTTCGCTTTTTTGGGGTACCATAGCTAGGATGGGGCGAGCGATGCGGAGATATTCGAAGATTTTGGAGGTAAGAGTACCTTTGGGGCTGCTGCTATTGATGACGAGGATCAAGGCGTCTGCTTGTTGCATTTTGGCGAGGGCTTCCCGATGGGGAACTTGGTTTTGGACAGATATCCTTTCTTTGATTCCACTCTTTTCAATTTCATCGTAGACTTCGCGATTGAAATTTCCATAGAGTAGGATTCGGAGATTTGCGGGGATGAGTTTTTCTCTATCCATCTCTTCGATGGCGCGATAAAGATATTTTAAGCTGCGGCGGGCGTAGATATTGCCAAAATAAGCGAGGGTAAAATGTTCGCTGGATGGCCTTTCTGAGGGGATATCCTTAAAGTCTTCTTCATCATGACCGTTAAAGAGAAGAAAGGTTTTGTCCTTTAGCTGAGGATCAAAGTGCTTTGCCAAATCTTCTGCGATTCCTTTGGTAGCGGACACGATGAGATCAGCTCGGCCCAGGATTCTTTTTTCCCAAGCTTTGCTGAAGTGTCTTTTGAAGGGATTTCCCATGAGATCATAATCTGTCAGCAAAGTCCAGTAATCCCGATAATCAACTACCAATGGGAGTTGAAATTCCTCGGCTAACTTATAGGCAGCAATCGCAGAAGAGAAAGGTCCGCAAGATACAAAAATGAGGTCATATGCCCCAGATTGTAGTTCGATACGACCAGCCTTCAGGAGATGTGGTAGCCAGCCGATCTTATCATCGATGGGATAGAGCCGGCGCATAAATAGCTTGAGACTCTCAGGGCTTTTTTTGTAGATATATCCGCTGGTTGATTTGTTTTTCCCAAATAATTTTCGCAGCAGAGCCATGGGATCCCAGCTTGGGGTGCGGATTAGCTTATCTTCCCGGCATAGCAAACTCAAAGAAGGATCCCAGTAGGCATATTCGATTTCATCGATGGTGAGCAGTGTGATCTTGGCTCCAGCCTCACTTAAGTATCTCACAGTTTTGAGGTTTCTGAGTACGGCGGGTCCGCCTAAAGGGGGATAAAAGTAGCTGATATATAGGATTTTCATATAAGGCTCTTGATCAAGGCAAAATATTTTTCTTCAAGGCTTTCCCAGTTGAAGCGGGTTTGGGCGATATGGGCACAGCGAGCGCTGAGTTCTTCATATTCTTTCTGGGGTAAGCGCAACATTTTGGCGATGCTCGCAGCAATGTCACGCGCTCTATAAGAGGAGAGCTCGCCCAGTTTATTTGCCCCGATCACGCTTTGCATGAGGGGTGTTTTGATGCTAATCACGGGAAGTCCGGCTGCCAAGTATTCCAAAACTTTTAGGGGTATTGCCATACGCATACGTTTGTTTTTGGGGTTAAAGAGCCACAATCCATAGCGGGAGCGCTTGAGCAACAGCCCGATCTTTTCCGGGGGGATCCACTCTTGGTAGTAGATTACAGCGTTGAGATTGAAGTTATCAATGCTTTCAATAAATTGACTTTCTATGTTTGGATCATGGAACTTGCCCAGGATTAGGATCTTGAGATGAGGAAATTCATTTTTGAGGAGAGTGGCAGATTTGAGGATCTTGAAAATCCCACGATCTCGAGTTATGCCCCCTACATATATGAGGTCAAAACGCATGGCGCATAGACGGGATAGGGATCCGGGAATATCACACTGATAATCCCAGACATTTTTGACGGGATAATTTGGCATCACCAGAAGGTTTTTGGCGTTTGGGTTGGCAGGGAAGAGTTGATTTATGATCTCTTGATTGACTGCCGTGACAGCATCTGCCCGGTGCGCCAGAAAACGCTCAAAGCTAAGATAAATCTGCCTTACAAACGGGCGGAAAAGCCAATGTACGCGCTCGGAATGTGCCTCAGCAAAAAATTCATGCACGTCAAAGATCACTTTACAACCAATGCTTCTTCGGAGCAATAAAGCCAAAGGCACGGTGAGCGGCTCTACACAAATCACAAGATCCGGAGCTATAGCCTTGCATTCTTTGTAGATCAGAGGTAAAGCTTTGAGAGAAGAGCCCGCGCTAACTATGATCTGATAGGGGTTGGTGTGATGATTTACAATTCCGTTTGTAGAAATGATATATACCTCTCCCAGCGCTGTGAGACTTGTCCCCAGCTTGTAATATAAACGAACATCATTGCTCGGATGTGAATTTGTAATGATACATGTCTTCATTTGGCAATTCCTCCATTCAACAACCGTTTCTGGCAAGAATATGTCAAGCGAAATATCGTTTTGCGCGGTGCCTGTCTCTTATCTCTGAATATAAAGAGTCACCGTAAATTTTAATTCGGTTTTGCCTAATGACAGTGTGCGATTCCCCAATCCCTGCGTAGTGGAATGATAAAGAATGTCGTGGAGAACACCGGGCGGCATCTCCACGACTTGGAGGGCATTCTATGTGGGGTCTATAAAACTCTATCCATTCTGAGAATTGGTTCGTTTTCTGTCAATGTTATTTTTGCCCATGCTTTATGATATTGGTCGGCATCGATTCTGTGTAAAATCATGAATATGGAAGAGGAGCAGAGCGTGATCAAAGCAGATGATATCTGTGCATATAAAGATCGCCAAACGATGCTCTACAAGATAGTAAGGCTGATAGACAAATTCCTGTAGGCATAAATCTTTGATAGTATCTGCGAGAGTTTGCCAGCCAAATTATAGCTTGACGGATTATGCTCCTAAAGATTATCTTGCAAACATAGGGTCTTCAAGATTAAACTTTGCTCGTAGGCAGTAAAAGAAAAGAATTGGGATGGGAAGATATATGCCCCAAGACAGCGATCTTAAAACTGACTTTCATAGAGCGTCGCAAATCAGAGATTTGGATCTTGTGGAGATTCAGTTTCTCCTCAGAGATTTTTATGAGCTTACGGGATATTCTTCCGCAGTGATAGATCTTAGTGGCAATGTGTTAGTGAAAGTCGGCTGGCAGGACGTTTGTGAGATCTTCCATCGTCGACATCCGGATTGTCTACAGAAATGCAAGCAAAGTGATGTAGAATTTAGCGGGGACATCCCTCTCGGACAGTTTCAGCTTTATAAATGCCAGAATCAACTCTGGGATATAGTTACACCTCTAAATGTAGGTGACGCTCACGTTGCCAATCTCTTCTTTGGTCAGTTCTTTTTTGAAGATACCGCGGTGGATTTGGAATATTTTAGAGAGCAAGCTCACAAGTATGGCTTTCCAGAGAAAGAATATTTAGCAGCTGTTTCCCGAGTGCCTCGCTATTCCCAAGATGAAGTTGCCAAGATCATGTCTTTCTTCAGCGATCTGGGCAAATTGATCTCAGAGAAGAGCAGCACCAGGCAGCTTCTTCAAAAAACCCTTGATGATAGAGACAAACTACTGAATTCTCTCAGCATACAAAGTCTGGCACTTGAGCAGATTGGCGATGCTGTGATCATCACCGATCTTGATGGGAAGATTACCTATGTCAATAATTCTGAATGCCGCATCTCTGGTTTTGATCGCAGCGAACTGCTCGGCAAAAACTTAAGCATCTTTGGTAGAAACTCTGAAGCGGGATCGACTACTAAAGAAATCTTGGAAGAGACTAAAAAGCATGGCTCTTATCGGGGCGTGGTGGAAACATATACTAAGAATAAAAAGAAAATCTTCATGGAAGTGCGCACTGCTTTGGTCAAGGACCGCAGGGGAGAGCCGATAGCACTCTGCGGTTCTTTCACAGAAATTACTGACAGAATGGAAACCATGCAAAAGCTATATTTTCAGCAGGAAGTAGATCGCGTCTTGCAAAACCTTGCTTCGCATTTGCTGGAATCTCGAGCTTCCGATTTAGAAATAGTCTCAAGGCAAAGTTTAGCAGATCTGGGGAAACTACTTGATCTGGATAGAGTGCAACTTTTTCGAGTGGATACTTCGGCAAATATCTTCTTCTCTCAATCTGAATGGTGTCGCGAAGGGGTAGAGAGTCAAGACGATATATTGCGGGACATTCCTCTGACAATGATTCAACATTGGATTAAAGCTCTTGAAGAGCGAGAGTATCTCAGCATATCGTGTATAGGAGATCTGCCCGAGCAGTGGATACGTGAGAAAGAATTCCTGCGTGTGCAAGGGATAGAATCTGTGCTCGACATACCGATAAAGCACCAAGGAGTCTTGACTGGTTTTTTGAGCTTTGATAGTCTAAATGTCAAAAGGGATTGGGAAGATGTTGAGATCACCATGGCGAAAATGGCAGCAAAGCTTTTTTCCGTAGCATTTGAGAGGAGAGATTATGAAAATCAATTAATTCAGGCTCGGGATAAAGCGGAAGAAAGCAATCGCATCAAGAGCACTTTCATGGGCATCGTGAATCACGAGCTCAGGACGCCACTTAATCATATTTTGGGCTATGCCCAGCTCATGGAGGCAACGCCTAATTCCCCCGATATCGCTGAATATGCTGCCCATATTAACAGTAGCGGTAAACATCTCCTGCACCTCTTACAGGACATTTTTAATCTGTCTTTGAATGATCCAGCTCAGGCATTGCTGCAGCCGACTATTTTCAAAATGAACGATCACTTTGAGCAAAATCAACAAAGCCTGCGTGATATCCTCAACTCTTCCGGAAAACGGGATAAGATCATCCTCCGTTTTTGCCGAGATAAATCAATCTCCGAACCTGAGATCTACGCGGATGTCGGCAAAATCAACATGATCTTGCACAATCTGTTCAAAAATGCTGTCAGTTTTTGTGATAGCGGTGAAATAGTCTTTGGCTATGAGCTGCTTGATGATGATATGATCCGCTACTTCATCAAAGACACAGGAATCGGCATACCTCAAAATATGCACGAGAAGATCTTTGACATCTTTTCGCAAGGGCAGGACGTATATACGCGGAAGGTTGGAGGAATGGGATTAGGTTTACCTATCAGTAAAAGACTCTCTGAGATTTTGGGTGGGAGGCTGTATTTTGAGTCAATCGCAGGGGAGGGTAGCACCTTCTATCTGGAGATTCCGGTTGTCATAAATCACCATCCTGAACAAGGCGAACATGCTTCCTCTAAACCGCGTATGAGCTTGGACCTTTCCGGCAAGCATGTGATGGTGGTTGATGATGAGCATAGCATTTTGATGCTTTTTAAACACTATTTGCGTAAAAGCGGAGTTATCTTTCATCAGGCGCGAAATGGAGAAGATGCATTGGACAACCTTGACGCTTTGCCATCCGGAAGTGTGATCCTGATGGATCTGCAGATGCCGGTCATGGATGGATTTGAGACAACTGCTAAAATCAAAGATATGCGCCAAGATTTGAAGATTGTGGCAGTCACGGGATATGCCACAGAGTCAGATAAGCCTGCTCTTATGAACAGTGGTTTTGATGCCTTTGTGCCAAAACCAGTTGTCAAGACAGCTCTCTTTAAAGTCTTAAAAGACTTATGTGTTGGCTCATGAGAGAGCGGATATTATCGCCTCATTTGTTGCTGGGAAGCTGAGTTCTGCTTCAGGCTTGACGCTCTGAATAGCATTTTGCAGAGCAAAGAATACTGACAGCCCATAGATGAAAGGTGGTTCTCCTACCGCTTTGGATCCAAATACACTCGCTTCAGAAGACCTGCTTTGTAACATTCTCAGCTCAAGTTGAGCGGGAAGATCTCGTATGCCGGGAATTTTGTAGGTGCTGGGATTGCCGCTCTGATATTGCCCTTTGACATCAACGATGAGCTCTTCCATAGTACACCAGCCCATGCCTTGGATGAATGCTCCGATGATCTGACCTTTATCAATCTCAGGATGGAGGCTTTTACCATTTTCATGCACTATATGGGTGCTGAGCACTCGATGTTCGCCACTAAGCATATCGATCTCTACCCTTGAGATTGCCGCTCCATATACAAAGTAGTGGAAAGGTCGTCCTTCTCCGAGCTCACTGTCAAAAAATAGATCTGGCGTCGCGTAATAGCCATATGCACCCAAAGGCATACGTTCGTGATAGGCGCGCTTGACAGAATCTGCAAAGCTGATGGAATGATTGGGGAAGCCCACAGGGAAGATCTTATTGTGATCAAAGATCAACTCATCGGGGATGATGTTATAGCGCTCTTTGATCAGCATGAGGGCAGCTTGTCTGAGCTTGCTGCGGATCTTTTCCGCGGCTATGCGGGCAGCATTGCCATTGATATCGCTTCCAGTAGACGCAGCAGTGGGAGAAGCATTGCCAATGCGTTGGGTATTAGCGCTTTCCACACGTATCCTTTGAGGATCTACTCCCAGGACTTTGCTGACTACTATTGCCACCTTGGTATTGAGCTCTTGCCCCATTTCCACACCCCCACAGGAGACAGATACACTGCCATCAATATATACCCAGATCATGGCTGACCCCTGGTTTAAGAAGGCAGTGGTGAAAGAAATGCCAAATTTGACCGGGACGATTCCCAAACCTTGTTTGCGATAGCGATGATTTTGGTTGAAGCTGGCTACTGAGGCTTTTAGCTTTTCATAATTAGAATCAGAAGCGGCTTGATCAAGGATTCCAGCAGCAGAAGCTTCCTTTATCTTTTGTCCATAGGGAGCAACATCTCCGTTATGATAGGCGTTTAATTTGCGGATCTCGAGTGGATCTTTACCCAAATGAGCAGCAATCTTTTCGATAGCACTTTCGATCACAAAGATTGCTTGGGGTCCGCCAAATCCACGGAATGCAGTATTTGGAGGCAGATTTGTGCGGCACGCACGACCTCGAATGCGGACATTGGGAATGTAGTAAATATTATCTGCATGAAACATGGCTCGCTCCAGAATGGCGATGGATAGATCCACATATGCGCCGCCATTGCTTCTGAGCAGAATGTCCCATGCGGAAATCCTCCCCTCATCGTCAAAGCCAATTTGCCAATCGCTTTGGAAGGGATGGCGTTTGCCGGTGTAGTGCATGTCTTCATCGCGCGAAAGCTTGACCTGCACCGCACGTTGCGTGAGATAGGCTCCCAATCCAGCTAACACTGCCCAGATAGTTGCGGCACGCTCCTTACCGCCAAAAGCTCCACCCAGGCGAAAGACTTCCACGATTACTCTGTGCACCGGGATGCCCAAAACTCTGGCGGCGATTTCTTGCACTTCCATCGTGCTTTGCGTGGCTGAGTAGATGTGGATCAGGTCATGATCGACCGGGATGGCGCGGGCTCTTTGGCTCTCCATGTAAAAGTGTTCTTGTCCTCCGCTGATGCAGGTGCCTTGAAGTCGGTGCGCACTTTTTTTAAGAGCTTGCTCGACCTGTCCGAGTTCAATCTTGCGCTCCGGGATATACCATTCCTGTTTCCGGTCTGCTTCATCTATGGTCAAGATTGGTTCCAGCTCCTCATATTCGAAGTCAATTAGCTTGACGGCAGCCTCAGCGATTGATTCATCTTCAGACAGAACCATCGCGAGCACTTGTCCACAGTACATGATCGTTTTATCTGGGAAAAGAGGCTCATCGGGAAGCACGTGACCGATCATGTTTTCCCCAGGAATATCATTGTAAGAGATCACGGCATGAACACCTGGGAAGCTTTTTGCCTTAGAAAGATCAAGACGTTTGATGCGGGCATGTGCTACGGGAGAGAAGAGAAACTTGGCATGCAGCATGCCTTTTTGAGGTGGTTCATCAGCGATGAAGGCAGAACTGCCGCAAACGTGCAATTTCCCATTAATATGCCAAGGAAGCTTTGTCATCGTGCCCCTCCAGATATTTAATGATGTGGTTAATGATCATTTGTTTGCGATAGCTGCTGCTGCCGCGAACGTCTGAAAGAGGACTAAATTCCTCCGCGACTCGCTCAGCAATGATCTCGGTCGAAGCTCCTGCTTGATACAGCTTGGAAAATATCTTACTCAGAGCAGGTGTTGCTGCTACTCCACCAAATGCTAAAAGTGCTGTGCCGTCCTTTGGGATGCAGATAGCTGATACCACAGAGGATATGTCTACAGACTTGCGTTTTGCACTTTTCATCGTGTCGATATATGCATCTTGTGGTGGGACAGGGATGATGATCTCGCGGATAAATTCTCCCTTTTGTAAGGCTGTTTTGCGATATGCCACGAAAAATTCTGAGACGGGCAGCTCACGACTCCGTTCTTGACTCATCAAGGCGAGACGTGCTTGAAGCACCAAGAGCAGCGGGAGACTGTCACCGACGGGTGATGCATTTGCGACATTACCTGCCAGAGTTCCAAAATTCCGGATCTGCTTTGATGCAATCAAACTGCACAGCTCCACCAAATAAGGTAAATCACGTTTGATAATATCAGAATCCATGATCTGACTGTAGGTGACTCCACATCCGATATGGATGCCATCTTGTTCCTTCTGGATTTCACTTAGATCCAGGATATCGGTCAGATCGATCAAGCGCTCAAAACTACGCCTTGCGATATTGACTTGCACCATGATGTCCGTGCCACCTGCGATCAAACGAGCTTCAGGATATCTCGCTAACTGCTGACAAAGCTCTTCAATGCTGTGCGCTTTGTGATAGTGCTGGATCATGTGCAATGAAGCTTCAGAGCGATCATACTCCTCGGCAGGAATATTAAAAGTAAAAAGCTTGGGCTCTATCTCGCGGTAATAAAGAGGTAAGATATCCGATCTTTCGGTATTTGCTGATAAATCCAAAGCGGCATCGAGGATTGATTGATAACCAGTGCAGCGGCAGAGATTGCCTTCTAAAGCTGCCAAAATCTCTGATTTATCAGGATGTGGTGTGCTCACTAAAAGTGCAAAAAGGCTCATCACGAAGCCGGGAGTACAATAGCCGCATTGAGTGCCATGATGCTCCAAAATTGCTTTTTGGATCGGGTGCAGGTCTTCAGGATTGCCAAGTCCCTCGATGGTGATTAGATGTTTGCCATGTAGCTTTGCTGCAGGATAGAGACATGAATTGATTGACTCATAGACGATTGTGCCTTTCCTCGCTTGGGCGATGACCACCGTGCAAGCACCACAATCTCCTTCGTTGCAAGAGCATTTGCTCCCATACATATGCATTATCTTGTGCAAAAAATCCAAAGTACTGATACCGGGGGGAAGATCCACCAAGATATCCTTGCCATTGAGAAAAAAGCTTATCCGATTGAAGCGGTAAGAACCACTTGCAGCAAGGGTTTGTTCCATAAATTCACCTCGTATGCAAAACATAGAAGCTGTGGACAAAATGTAAAGCATTTTTTTGCTAAAGTTAAAGACCGTCGTATAATTGAGCTCTGAGTGACCACATTCATTAAGTGCGATTTGCGTGGCATGGGGACATCTGTATAGAATCAGACAAGCTGAGAGTATGTTTACTCAAGATATCTTCCATATAATCAATCAAGACATATTGCAACTGGTAAACAAAAGGGCAATCTTGATTAACCTTGTTTGCCGAGCGATCAAAAACTACAAAGCAAAGCATGATTCATATTAATCCAAGATCATACCCAGCAGAGGCTATTATCAGCTGAATTTTAGCCTGGCTAAATGCCTGCAAAAGTAGGGCACTTGCTGCCTCCCCCGTTTCTCCCCCCTTTGAGAAGTGAGCAAGAAACGGGAAAATAAGGAGTTACAGCTTTGTGAAGTGCATTCGCAAGGCAATTATAGTTGGTATTCCGCATTTTCCCTGACGTGCTTATAAAGGATGAAGCTACATCAGTATCGAGCTTGTTTAGAATTAGTTACATATATTTCCCATTTTATGTAATCGCCTTAAGTTAGTATCCCGCAAAAGAGAGATGAACTTTGACAAGATTACAGATGCGCTTTTTGCTTGACACATATATGCCAACGATTAATCTGCTCTTATGAGGAACTTTGCGCTGTTGATTCTGGCGCTGATTGCGCTGACCTCCTGCGATATATTTGATCTGCGGGATCCCCAGCCTCCGTCTGAAGAGGCTGTATGGAACGATTTTGCCACAAGTTGGGAGCTAACCGTGCAAAACCTCAGATTGGCATATACAGATTCACGCAATACCGTGAACTATAGCAGGATCTTTGCTGACGAGTATAGATTCCATTTTGCTCCTCAAGACATAACAGATTTTAGCACTGATACTTTTTGGGAGAGATATCAGGAGCAGGATATGCTGTTGAACCTGCATTCCCGATATTCCAAGATTGAGCTAGATCTACAAAGCCTCGAGATAGACGATGAAATCTCGGCTGATTCCGCCAAGATATATCGATCTTATGAGATGCATTTACAGCCGAGCGCTCCGGAAGAAAATGAGCTGGTCGTAAGCGGCAATATGGAGTTGCAATTACGCAAAGAATACGGCTACTGGTATATTACGCATTGGTATGATTATCGTTCGGTCTCGGATTGGACATGGGGAAGATTGAAGCATGAAAACTCTTAGATGGTTCCCTCTAATCTTGATTATTTTGGCTATGGGTTGTCAGAATCCATTCCGACCGAAACTGATAGATGCTTCCACATCGGTGATCTATAATCGTAACCCAGAAGAATTATTGCGCAATCTGGAGAAGTCATATCGCGAGAAAAACATCAATATATTCCGTTCTTTGCTCCATAAAGACTACCGCTTTGAATTACTGTCCAGTGAGTACAGCCAGATCGGGATTGATATGGATGGAGATGGCATCCGGGATACATGGTGGGATTACGAGCAGGAGCTTGAGATGACTCGCAATATGTTCGAACGAGGTTCTAGCGATGGTTCTATGCCCGTGGCAGATGTGATAGAGCTGCGACTGCAGATTCCTCCCCAGGAGCTTTGGGAAGTGGACCCTGCCCTTGGAAGAGAAAATTGGATCGTGATCCCTTGCTATTTTGACCTTATTCTCAGCTATACATCCTCAAACAGCAGCTATGTGGCAAATGGTATTGCAAGATTCTATCTGGTGGAAGAAGATGGAGCTTGGCAGATTATCATTTGGCGGGATGAATCCAATCTATGAAGGGACGCATTTTGGCAATCGACTATGGTACAAAACGGGTTGGGATTGCCATGACCGATCCCATGCGCATCTTTGCTAAAGCACATAGTGTCTTGAAAAACTCTGGCTTTGAATCTCTTGTAAAAGAGATCTTGAATTTGGTGCAAGAATATCAAGTGACCCTGATTGTGGTGGGAATGCCCTATGCCATTGATGGCGGCTTCACTCCAAAGACTATCGAGACCAAAGAGTTCCAAGAAAAGTTGCAGGAAAGGACAAAGATTCCGGTAGTTTCATGTGATGAGCGATACAGCTCGTCCGAAGCGGAAGAAGAACTTAAGATGATGGGAAAAAGTTGGCAAGAAAGCCGTAAATTGGTTGATGCCATGGCTGCCGCAATGATCTTAAAAACATATTTGGAGACATACGAACAATGACAAGATGGAAATACCTGATAATCGCTTTGATCGGGCTCGTTGTGATCATTTCAGCGTTAACTGCCTATGAGCTTTTCAGTTGGCGTGACACCTCCGAGCATGCCGTGAAAGTTGAACCCGGGGAAAGTGCAGCCAGCATCGGGGCAAAGCTTGAGGAAGCAGGTATCATTGCCAATGCCAAAAGCTTTAAGCTTCTCACAAAAGTCAGAAGGGCAGATCGAAACCTAAAATCGGGCACTTACATCTTCGGTGGACACACCAATCTCTGGCAGACAGTCTCTCGACTTAAAGAAGGAGTCTCAGCAACTTGCCGCATTACCTTCCCGGAAGGTCTGTCGATGTATCAAACCCTGAAACTGATCGAAGAAAGTGGGCTGGCAGATTTTAACGAACTATATTCCGCAGCGACAGATACTGCTTTGGTGCGCAGACTCACGGGCATGCCACTTAAAAGCCTGGAAGGTTTTCTCTATCCTGAGACCTATTTCTTTCCCGTAAATTGCTCCGGGGATAGCATCTTGTCGATAATGACGCGGGAATTCTTCCATAAAATGCAGCTTCAAGGTATTGATCCGCATGACATACAAGATTTTTACGATCGCCTGAAGTTGGCATCAATAGTAGAAAAAGAAGCTGGAAACAACTCCGAACGGGCAAAAATAGCTGGAGTTTTTGAGCGCAGGCTGCGCCTGGGAATGCCCCTCCAAAGCTGCCCTACTGTGAACTATATCTTGGAACAAAGAGGCGTCCGACGAGCTGTCTTGACCACAGCCGACACCGAGATTTCCTCACCATACAATACTTACCAGAATCCTGGGTTACCACCTACTCCGATCTCAAATCCCAGCATCGAATCCATTCTAGCCGCTCTTAATCCGCAAGAACATAACTATTTATATTTCTTTGCAGATGGCAAAGGAGGAAATGTATTCAGCACAAGCTTTGCAGAACATCAACGCTTACAAAGACAGCAAAAATATAGATGATATTTCTTGGTAAATGGTCTTTAAAATACCATTTGGGGAAGTGCTTCTTGAGCACTTCAAAACGATCGTGATGACATTATATATGCAAAGCATATGGAGGAAAAATGAGAAAAGTTGTATTCGCTCTCTTGGTGATTAGCCTGGGGCTGTCCATTTTTAGCTGCAGCTCAAACAACCAGGCTGTCGAATCCGATGGAGATTTAGTTTACCGTCCCCCATGGTGGGGTAGTCAGGAAGAGCCTGAATTTATATATACATATGGTCAAGGAACCAATCTTGCAGAGAATTCCTCAATGAATTCCGCTCGTGCAAATGCCCTGCAAGAAGCTGCCAATTACGTGGAAGTGGAAGTGCAAAGCATGATCAAAAACTTTGAAGAAGAAGCCGGGATCAATGACCCACAAGTGCTGTCTTTGACTTCAAGCGTGGTGCGTGCTGTGGCAAATGCCAAGTTCTCTGGGGTAGTGACAGGGAAGGTCGAGACTCGTAGAATCAACGAACGGGGCGGCGTCAGGTACAAAACCTGGA
Organism: Candidatus Cloacimonadota bacterium; assembly: GCA_030154085.1. Taxonomy (GTDB): domain Bacteria; phylum Cloacimonadota; class Cloacimonadia; order Cloacimonadales; family Cloacimonadaceae; genus UBA5456. The sequence goes on from JASKKR010000003.1 coordinate 92,906, forward strand.
TGCAGCTTAAGATCCCCCGAGATCAAGTTAATAAGAACCTGGTGGAAACCATCAGAAACGAAGAAACGCTCTATAATCAGTTCAAAGCATCTCAAGCTTTTCAAGAACTTGATAAGCAGCTTGATAGATATTAAATTCCCAAAACAGTTATCTGTGAAACCCGTGAACCATCACGGGTTTTTTGCGGGGTGCATGTAATATCATCTTATCAGAAATGAATTGACAACTACGCATTTACTAAATACATTGTTCTTTATATACGAAGGATAATATCATGAAAATTCAAATGACAAAAGAACTTATTCACAGGTTACCCAAGACCGATCTACACGTTCACTTAGACGGCAGCGTGCGGATTCCGACTATTATAGAACTGGCAAAAGAACAAGGCATCAAGCTTCCCAGCATGGATGAAGCAGGATTGCGCAAACTCATTGTCTGTGGTGAACAAACTAAAAACTTGGAAGACTATCTGAAGGGATTCCAGATTGTAAACAAAGTTCTGCAAAGTAAGGAAGGTCTGTGGCGGGCAGCATATGAGTTGGCAGAAGATGCAGCCAAGGAAAACGTCCGCTACATGGAAGTACGATATTCTCCCATTTTACATACAAATAAGGGATTAAAGCTCACCGAGATCTCGCAAGCGGTGATCGATGGGTTAAACCAAGCTGAGCGAGATTTTAACATCAAATGTGGTGTTATCATTTGTGGTATCCGGAATATGGATCCTAATACATCGGTTAAGCTTGCAGAATTGGCTATTGCCTTTAAGAATAAAGGAGTAATCGGTTTTGATTTGGCTGGGGGTGAATATAACTATCCTGCCAAAGATCATAAAGAAGCCTTTGATCTGGCTTTGCGGAACAATCTTAATATCACTATTCATGCCGGAGAAGCCTATGGACCAGAATCCATCCACCAAGCCATCCACTATTGTGGAACACATCGCATTGGTCATGGAACACGTTTGGTTGAAGATGGGGACCTCCTGAACTATGTTAATGACCATCGCATTCCCTTGGAGATCTGCATCAAAAGCAATTTCCATACGAAAGCAGTAGAAAATATCCAGAGCCATCCCATAGATTTTTATATAGATTATGGACTGAGAGTGACCATTAATACTGACAATCGCACAATCAGTGACACTACTGTCACAGATGAATATATGCTCGCCATTAAGGAACTGGGCTTGGATTATTCCACTGTCAAGAATGTGATCCTGAATGGTTTTAAAAGCGCCTTTGCTCCATACAAAGAAAGAGTAAGACTGATCAATCAGACTCTCAAAGAATTTGATGAAATAGAAGAAGCGGAACTCAAGACCAAAATGAAATTGAAGGAAAGCTTATGATGCAGGATTTGATCAAGAAATCTTTTACCGCCGCTCAGGATACTCTTTCAAACTTCGCAGCAAACAAAGATAACCTGAATGAGATCGAACAGATTGCCCTTATCATTGCAGAGCAATATCGCAAAAAGAACAAGGTGATCATCTTCGGCAATGGCGGCAGTATGTGTGATGCTATGCACTTTGCTGAAGAACTCACCGGGCGCTTTCACAAAAATCGAGAGCCACTTCCTGCGATCGCAATCAGCGATCCCAGCCACATCACCTGTGTGGGCAATGATTATGGTTATGATGAGATCTTTGCTCGTGCAGTTTCTGCCTATTCTCAATCTGGAGATGTGGTCATCGGGCTCTCCACGAGCGGGAACTCGCCCAACATCATCAAGGCGCTATCTCGTGCTCAAGATCTGGGCTGCATCACCATCGCTCTTTTAGGTGCTGATGGTGGCAAGTTAGCTGGCACTACGGACTATGAACTGATCGTTCCCGCAGATACCAGTGATCGGATTCAAGAGATACACACCATCATTTTACACGTTATAGTCGAGATGGTCGAGCGGGAGCTCTTCTCTTTGCCTGATCCAGTAGAATACTACGCATAAGAAGGATAACAAGATGAATTTTAAGAAAGTATACATTATCTCAGCTTTATTGGTTTTGATTGCTCTTGGCTTGGGGGCAGAGTACTATCAGGATGTTGAAGATTTGACAGGGGATGAATTGCTTTATGGGCTCAGGGATCTAATTTCAACAAATACTTATTCCAGCTATGATGGAGCTAAGGTCTTTCTCTTTCAAGAGCTTGATAATGACGACGGAGTGGTTGTATGTATCTATACAGGACAAGAATATACCATTGATGAGAATTACTCAGGTCAAAACAACCCAAACACCGAGCATACCTATGCTCAAAGCTGGTTCAGCGATCCTGATAGCAACATTAAAAAGGCAGATCTACATCATCTTTTTATCACGACCATGAATGTAAATTCCGCGCGAGGAAATCTTCCCTTTGGTAATGTGGCAAGCACAGCTGCTTCTACAGTATATTATAGCTACACCCCTTTGCAGAGCTATCGCGGAAATGACAATTGGCAACACATGGTCTTTCAAGTAAATTCCCAATATCAAGGGGACATCGCCCGCGCTATCCTATATTTTCATACCCGCTACGAAGATCCTCTGGTGCAAGGCGGAGTCGATATGCTCCCCACGATGATTACTTGGCACTATGCTGACCCCCCGGATGAAGCTGAACGCGATCGCAACGATATGATATATTCCTTTCAAAACAATAGAAATCCCTTTGTAGATCGACCAGAATTTGTAAATCGGATCTGGAATCCTGGAGTAATCGTAGCTGATGACTTCAACGCAGCTGTCCCAGCATTGCGTATTGACAGTGTCTATCCTAATCCATTTAGTGATGAAGTGAGGGTATCTGTGGATGCCAAAGATAATCAACGACTTACTGCTACAATTTATAATGTTCGCGGTGAGAAAGTCCGAGACATCAAGCTGGATTCTGCACAAAAGTCTTTTATTTGGGATGGCTGCGACAGCACAGGGCGGCGTCAATCTTCAGGAGTCTATTTTGTTCGCATCAAAGGGCAACATGCATCTGCTTCTCAAAAGCTACTCTTGCTTGACTGATAGATCATGATGAAGAGTATCAATACACCGTGAATGTACTAAAGTTATAGCCTCTTATATCTTAACAACAACTAAAACCTGGTCTCAAGCTCTGGCATATGCTACCTATGCTTTACTTTATGGCTTCCCGTCGATAGCGAGTTAGTATCCAGCCTGTTTGAAGATACGATTCGCATAAACAAAGATGATAGAGATGGCTGTTTCTGGGAGTTTTATGCTTTTATGCCATAGTCGGACTTGGGGATAGCCTGGAAGAAATCATAAAAGAATTGACAAAAATCCCGTAATAAAAAAGATAGCCAACACAGTGGGTGATTAGCTCAGTTGGTTAGAGCGCTACGTTGACATCGTAGAGGTCACTGGTTCGAATCCAGTATCTCCCACCACCTGTTTTAAGGGTGATTAGCTCAGCTGGTTAGAGCGCTACGTTCACATCGTAGAGGTCACTGGTTCGAATCCAGTATCACCCACCACAATTCCTTTTCCAAGATGCTTCCCTTATTATTTAGTTCATAAGCAGGGCAACCTCTTATCCCTGTATGAGATGCGGTTCTCACTAAATCAGTACACCACAGATCATTACATCCAAGATATTCGAAGTTTGGCTATTTTGCCAAGAATAGTCAATCATGCTTGCTAGTAGGAAGAGTGGTTAGATAAATATTGCAGAGCTGTAAGTGCTTATTTTCTCGTTTCTTACCCGTTTGGCAAATGAGCGTGAAATGAGGGAGGCATCAAGAAGCCGTATTTTTCAAGCACTTAGCAGGTGTTTTTTGGAGAAGACAGAGTAAATTTGGCGTATTTTGATCGCTATAAATTATGGGAATTTTTCTTTTTGATCTGTGCAGTGCTGGCGCGTAAATAATATGGTTCGAGGTCGGCTAAGGCTTCTGCATCATAGTGTGTAGGCGGGATAAGGTCAGAAATGGCAAAAAGTAGTTCTGCTTTGAGAGTGTGAAAATATGATGGAGCTACGTTTTGTTTGATTGCCGAATCTTTCAGAACTTCACTAACGATCGGTGCACCACTGCCGGTGATGATGGTATCTGTCAAATCCCAATCCAGAAGATCAATGGGAGCTATCACTTGGGGGTTTTCGATCAGGGAGAGATCCGGGCGATAGAGTGCCACATAGATTTCCTTCATTTTGGCATCAATAACGCTGAGGATCTTTTTCCCGGCGATCGTACAAGGATAGGCAGCCATCTGCAAGGAGTTATAAGACGACACCGGGATCTTGCGAGCGAAGGCAATCCCCTTTGCCGTGGCAAGTCCGATTCTGAGTCCAGTGAATGAGCCGGGTCCCACACACACAAGGATTTCAGAAAGAGCCTCAGGACCCACGCCGGAGAGTTTGATGGCGTTGTCGATGGCGGGCATGAGGGTCTCGCTATGTGTCACCCTGAGATCAAAATATGCGCTATAGACGAGCTTTCCCTTGTCATGCAGAGCTATAGACCCGGAGCTTTGTGAGCTGTCAATTGCGAGTTTCAATTGCCTTTTTGGATAAAATCGTCGTATAGAGTTTCAAAATGGAGTTTGTGCTTTGCTTCTTCCGAAGCAAGGCGCTTAAAGAGATCTGAGATTTCTTTATTGGGGAACTTGGTGCTCATATCGGAATATAATTTGTAGCTAAGTTCTTCGCGTTTCATAGCTTTGATGAGTATATTTTGGTAGCTGAGCTCGTCATCACTGAGATTTTTGGTTATATACTCACTGATCTGCAGATTCGGGATTTGTTTGATATCTTCTGGCTTAACGCCTTTTTTACGGATGTTCTCGATGACGACGATATGTCCCATTTCCATACTTTCCAGCTCTTTGAGCATTTCTTTTTGTCCGCTAAATTTCGCCATGGTCTGCAGGTCTCGATAGAAGTCTATCGCTTCCTTTTCGCGGGCTATTGCAAAGTCTATTATTTCGTTGAATTCGATGATTGTCATGCTTCCTCTATTAGGTTTAGGAGTACAAAGAAATGCCGGGAAGCATAGGCTCCCCGGCGGTAAGTACTAGTTATCAAGGGGCTCGAACATGTCTTTCCCGACTCCGCATTCCGGACAAACAAAATCATCAGGAAGTTGTTCGAACGGTACATTGTCATTTTCTGCAGGATCATAGATCCAGCCACATGCGATGCATTGATATTTCTGCATGGGATTCCTCCAGGCCTTAATTTAGTAATTTTCCAAGTGGATTTCAAAGTAGGCTTGCGGGTGATTGCAAGCTGGACAGGTCTTCGGGGGTTCCATGCCTTCGTGGATGTATCCACAATTTAGACATTTCCAGAAGAGCTTTTCCTCGCGTTTGAAAACCTTCATGTTTTTGACGTTGTCATAGAGTTTGCGAAAGCGCTTTTCGTGTCCTTTTTCCACTTTTGCAACCATTCTCCAAGAATTAGCAATCTCTTTGTATCCTTCTTCTTCTGCAATATCAGCGAAGAGAGGGTAGAGATCAGTCCACTCTTCGTGTTCTCCTTCAGCGGCAAAATGGAGGTTTTTGAGAGTGGCTTCTTCGGTCTCACTCCAGCCTACGGGGTAGGCGGCAGTGAAGCTAATCTTCTCAGCTTCCATTCCATTTTTGAGAAGATGGCGGAAGAAAACCTTGGCATGCTGAACTTCGTTTCCAGCAGTTTCTTCAAAGATATTAGCGATTTGAATGTATCCTTCTTTTCTTGCTGTTTTGGCAGAATACTCATAACGCATCCGAGCTTGACTCTCTCCAGCAAATGATTTTAGTAGATTCTCTGCAGTTCTTGAATCGTAGAAAGACATTTATTCCTCCTGATGTAACTCTAAACTTTCCAAAGCCCGTGGAGATTGCAATAGGCACGTACTTCCTTGACATCGGCTTTTTTAACAGGGAATTCAGCAACTGGGGCATCGCCTGGTTTCAATTCGTGGCGATAAACTTTTTTTGCAGTAAGCACTTCGATGAATGCGATATAATGCTTTTCTTCCATGGGGTGATGTACAGAGCCCACTTCGACTTTGATAGTCGCACCTTGTTCTGTGACTACCGGGATATGTTTTTCTTTTGCTGCATCGACCGTATTGCCTTCAAGCAATTGCATAGGTTTTCCGCAACAAACCAATTCACCTTGTCCGGCGAAAACGGCTTCAACAGTATTTCCACAGATTGGGCAATGCCAAATTTGTCTTATAGCTATCATCTTTACCTCCATGATATTATCTATGTGTGTCAATTATGGTTAGATCACTTTCTTTTGTCAATAGTAATTTTGCCTGAGCATTCCTCCCAAACTCTGATAATAGCATAACTTTGGCTCCTAAGGTCATGAAAGATAACTGTCTTAGGGGATATTATCCTTTTTGCGACAGGACCTTGGGAATCCATTCTTGGCAAGCTGCATAAAAAAACTTGCGCAAATCAAAAAAGGTTCTTGGATCCAAAGTGCCATTCCATTCATCCATAAAAATCTTTTTGAATTCAATGGCTGGACAGATCAATCTACCAGGATATTTGCTATGCAAAAAACGAGACAAATACCCCCCGGTGAACTTTACATCGATGCGAACATCTAGTTTGCCATTTCTGAACGGTTTGCCCTCAAGGATGTTCTTAAGATCATCTACCAAAGGATAAAGCTCATTGGGCATATTGCTGCGCCCCAGAATGATATCAGGATTTTCTGCCTGCGGATCAGGCTCAGCTTGCTGCCCTCCCCGACGATGATTGAAACTGTGCAGGTCCAGGACAATCACAAATGGATGCAGTTTAAAGAAATGCTCAAGTTCATAACAAAGGATATTATACCAAGCGTCATAGCTCTTCAGCAATTCTTCGACCATCGCTTTGGGGAACTCAGCAGTCCGTACTGTCAATCCCCAGGCATCTTCTGGCATGCGATAGACGGCATTTTCTCTGCTGCGATTGAGATCAACAGCAAAACGACTGGTATCTACGACGATATGATTTGGGAATTGTTCTGCGATTCTGCCCGTATAAGGATCTTCTTCCCGTAGGCGATCCCCTTCACTGATACAAGTATATGGCTGTAGTTCTTCCGGGATGCGATGACCATTGTGAATAGCCGTAGCGATCACTGGAATGGATCTATCGGTGAGAGTAAACCTGCTCTGTATCATTAGGTTGTCGGATATGTTTCCATCAGGTCGGTAAGCTTGTCCAGAATCGCAAGATAGTGCTCTGCATCAGCAATTTCATAATGAGATTGGCCGCGCCAACGCTCTAAAGGACTGAGATCAATCTTACTGATGAGACCAGCTTTATCAAAGAGTTCCTTGGATGTAAGAGGATACGGTTGTTTGGCAAGGAAGAAAAAACCCTTCAGAGCCGGGATTAAAGCGGAAATCGAAAGAGGGAGAGTCTCTTTGAGCTTACGCGGGCTGAGATTGCCGTCCAGAAGCATCTGCCGGGTGAGCAGCCATTTGCTCTTGAATTCCCGTTCCATCTGCAGTCTTACGTCTGATGGGAGAAACTCAAGCTTTGAGAGGATATCTTCCTTGAGCAAGAGATTGACATGCTGAGAACTCATGATGTCAATGAACTCGAGAGGATACGAATCCAAAGAGGATTTGATGAAGCGACGATTGATAACAAGTGGCAACGCAAGTTTGTTTTTGTGGATATATTTCGCCATGGGCACAAAATCCTGGAGGTTATCAGGATCCTTGTCCAGAATTACTACTGCCATCTGCTTGCCCGAGAGATCCTCATAGATGTTTACTTGGATCAATAAGTCTAATACGGGTTCCAGACTTTTCAATAGACCGTTATAATGGTGATTCATTACTCCTCCTGAGCATATTTATTGATATAATTGTTGGCACATGCTTTGGCAAGATTGCGGATCTTTCCAATATAAGCTGCACGTTCTGTGACACTGATTACACCTCTGGCATCTAAGAGATTGAAGGTATGAGAACTCTTGAGTAGCATGTCATAGGCGGGATATACCAGTGATTTATCTAAGAGAGCATAAGCTTCCTTCTCATAATCATTAAAAAGTTCAAAAAGCAACGCTGTATCGGCATGCTCAAAATTGTAGTGAGAATATTCTACTTCTTTGCTATAATAAAGGTCCTTGTAGCTACTATGTTTACTATATGCTAAATCTCGATAGTCTGATACATCTTGGATATACATCGCCAAGCGCTCAAGACCATAGGTGAGCTCTACCGAGATAGGAAAGACATCCATGCTTCCTACTTGTTGGAAATAGGTAAATTGCGAGATCTCCATACCATCCAGCCAGACTTCCCAACCCAAGCCCCAAGCTCCAAGAGTGGGAGATTCCCAATCGTCTTCCACAAAGCGGATGTCGTGCTTTTCTATTTCAATATTGATAGCTTGGAGGCTTTTTAGATATAGATTCTGGATGTCATCGGGGCAAGGTTTGATGATGACTTGGAACTGATAGTAGTGTTGAAACCGGTTTGGGTTCTCGCCATAGCGTCCATCTTTTGGGCGGCGACAAGCTTGGGGATAGGCTATGGCACAGGGTTTAGGACCCAAAGCACCAAAAAAGGTAGCTGGATGGAAAGTCCCTGCTCCCATTTCCATATCATATGGCTGCAGCAGATTGCAGCCTTGCTCAGCCCAGAATTGCTGAAGGGTGAGGATTATCTTTTGGAATTCCATGCTTTATTTCCTATTTATTTCTTCAATTTCTTTTTTGAGTTTAACCAGGCTGTTGCGAAGCTCAATGAGATCCTTCGCCACAGCAGGCATGGCAGCGTCTATCTTGCTCCTTTGCTTGGCAATAGCTTCTTGTCTAATCTCTTCTTTAAGGTCTTTATCTTGGCGGAGTTTCTGGCGGGCTCCATCTATGGTGTAGCGTTGGTTGTAGAGCATGTCTTTGATCTTCTTCAAAGTCTCTATCTGCTGCAAAGTGTATCGCCTTTGGTGACCGCTCTTTTTGGGGCGGATAAGCGGAATCTCACTTTCCCAATAGCGTAGGACGTGTGGTTTGACTTCCAGGAGATTGCTTACTTCGCCGATAGTGTAATACTGCTTTGTCATCTGGTTCTCCGCGGAAAGATGAAGCTTAAGATAAATATTGCCAAGCTAATAAGCACAAAGATAATTGGGTAGCGGTAGATCTTGTGATAAAACGGAATCTCGTCTGTATAGTATAGAGGTGCCGTTATGTTTGTGATCTCAAAAAGTTCGGTAGAGCTTAAGATCTGCCCTTTGGGGTCCACGATCATAGATATTCCTGTATTGGCACTACGATAAAACTGCGTACGGGTTTCGATGGCGCGGAACTTTGTCATCATGGCATGCAGCTTGGGTCCGTATGAGGTACCAAACCAAGCGTCATTGGTGATATTTACATGGAAGTCGGCTTTGGTAAAGTTCCCTTGACCATCTTCGAAATTTGCACGTTGATAAAAATGTGGGAATGCCAATTCATAGCATATCGAAGGCGAGAAGGTCTTATCCTGGAATGTATATCGTGGGATCTTGGTGCCAAATTCCCAATTGGCTTGCCCAAATTGCCAAGACCACAAAAAGGGGAAGTATTCCAGCCAGAGCATACGCTCTCCGACTGGAACCAAGATGTTTTTGTAATATAGTTCTTGCGTGGAGCCATCCGGAGAGAAAAGAGAAGCTGCATTATATGAGTAATAAGGCACGGGATAGTCTGCCGGGGCTCTTTCGGCATGTGGAAATCCAGTAAAGATGCTTATCTGGTGTTTTGTGGTTAAATTATTGAGATCCTTGCGGACATGGGGGTTGATCATCAGGTAATCTGGAATAGCTGCTTCCGGGAAGATTAGCATTTTGATTCCTTCTTCCGCTGCTGCTTTACACAGGTCATCATAGCGTGCCAGGATTTGTCTATAGTGAGTCTCGTCCCATTTGTCATCTTGCTTAATAGATGGCTGCATTACTGCCACGGGTAAGTCAGTTTTTTCCATGGGCAATGTCAGAAGCCGATAGGACCCATAAATCCACCATACTCCAAAGATTACGATGATCCAGATGATTGCCCGTCTTTTTTTCTTGAAAGTTTGATAAAGAAGATAGTTGATGATCACTATAAGCCCGGCTAGAAGGCTCATTCCACCGATATCCAAAGCTTGCAGCAGAGGCAGGAAGTCGGTGAGGGAATAGCCCAGATTCCACCACGGGAAGCGCATCTGTCCAAAGTTTTGCAGATACTCAAAGCTGATGAAGACGCTGAGGATGGTTAGCAGGCGGATTCCTGGCATTCGATGCCAAGCTCGTTCGATAATCCAAAAGCTAATGGTATAGTAAACCGCAAAAATCAACCATATTCCGATCAATCCTGGGAAGGTGACGGAGCCGATCCAGTAAAAGACTAAGATAATCTGCACCAGCGAAAAGATTAATCCACCGATAATTCTATCGATGGTTTTATGCTCTTTGTTCTCAAAGAAGAGCATAAGCGGGATCAGCGCAAAGAAGACGAGCCAACCCAGATAGATTGGCAGTCTTGACAAACTGATCAATATCCCTGCAAGCAGCGGGAGATAATATTTCTTAATAAACCGAAGCATAATCCAGTTGTAGCAACCTCAGCTGTTTTCCTACTACTATTGCCAGAATATCCCGAGAGATGGTCATGATCTTAGCTTTGCCGGTGAGCGGTAGCCAAGCAGCGCTCATTTTGCTCACCAAGGCTTCATCTGAAAGCTTAATTGCGTTGTTGTATTGATCATAAACGATTTGTCCGGATTCTGAGGATATGAATTGTCCGAGGCTGGAGAAGAGCGTGCTTTTATCTTTATCCTTATCATAGGCAACGACATAATCTCGATTTGCATAGAGATGATCTACGCGTTCCAACTGAAAGCGACCAAAGCGATATAGCTCACTGCCATCCAGGAGGTTAAAGGAAATGATCTCAGATGTTGCAGCATCATAAACATAGACGTTTTGCTCGTTTCCCAATGCCAGTTTTTGGGGTTGCTGGACATAGTTCAACTCCATGCTGCTGATATATTTCCCATCAGAATTGAAGCGCTTGATCAGTTTTGCCGCACTATCCAAGGCATAGACACTCCCATCCGGAGCCATAGTCATATCTGCCAAATCCATAAAGTTTGTATTTCCAGTCCCAATACCGCCGATGATATTGGGCTGTTTATCGCCTTTTCGGATTAGGATCTGATGTGCATCCGGATTCATGGCAAACACAGACTTGCTAGTAGGATAATAATATGCCTTACTGATTTGTTCGGCAAATTCGACCGTTTCGATAAGGCGGAAATCTACGACCTCCATGGGAGGCATTTTTTTGTTCGAAGAGCAGGCTGTGATCAGCACTAGTATCACCAGCATGAAACCGATATACCTTTTCATATCATACTCCTATGATCTTCAGATCTTTTAACTTTCCTTGGATACAGGTTTTGTTGCCAAAACGATTATATTCCAATGTATATGCAATGTCGATTATGCTGTTTTTCTTGAGCATAGTCAGATAATCTCCCAGGTTATAGCCGATGAGATCCAAGCTGACTCCATCTTTGACTACCTTAAGTTTAAGGTGGTTACGCCCGACATTATAGGGATAGTTCGCAATTGTTACTGCTCTAGTCATGAAGGTTGGGCGGTTATTTTCAGGTCCAAAAGGAGCAAAGAGTTCGATTGCATCCATAAGATATTCGTTGATGTCATAGAGTTCGATCTCGTGGTCTATTGCCAAGGGTGGCTGGATCTGTTCCAACTTCAGATGATCTGCCACATAGCGCGCCAATTCATTCTCAAAGCGATCGATATATTCCTGATAGATGGTTAACCCAACGGCATATTTATGACCGCCAAAGCTGTGTAGATTATGTTCAAGATGTTGCAGCGCCGAGAACAGATCAAAGTCTGCCACTGATCTTCCAGAGCCACTGCCAAAGCCATCTTTGAAGGATATCATGATCACTGGGCGGTAATATTTTTCCACCAATTTTGATGCCACGATTCCGATCACGCCTTGATGCCAGTCGTCGGATGAGACGACTATGCAGGGAGTATTCTCCAGGTTTTTATATTTTTTTTCAATGATTTCACAGGCTTCATAAAAGGTCTTTTGATCTTCCTGTTGTCGCAGGGAGTTATCGCGCTCAATCATTTCCGCCAATTCCATGCTTTGGGCTTCATTGGTCGATATCAAGAGTTCCACTGCAATCTTGGCTGAGCCCATTCGACCAGCGGCATTGATCCGTGGAGCGATGCCAAAGACGATGTCCGTGGTGTCCAGGTTTTTATGATCCATGCCGCAGAGCTGAATGAGTGTATTCAGCCCGAGGTTTTTCATCTCGATGAGGTGTTGCAATCCAATAGAGGCAAAGATGCGATTTTCTCCAATCAGTGGAACTATATCCGCGATCGTCCCAACTGCCACCAGGTCCATGTATTTGAGAACATTTTCTGTGTCATTGATTCCCAAAACCTGATATAGAGCCATGAGCAGCTTATATGCCACTCCTACTCCTGCCAAGTGTCCAAAGGGATAGCTACAGCCGGGTAGCTTAGGATTGATGATTGCCAAAGCTGGGGGTAGCTCGGCTTTGGGATTGTGGTGATCTGTGATGATGATATCCATGCCCATCTCTTTGATGGAATAGACCTCTTCCAGGGCGTTCACCCCGCAATCCACGCTGATGATCAGAGTAGATCCCTCCTCATGAATTTGCTGAAGGCTGCTTAAAGACAAGCCATACCCATCTATCATCCGGTGGGGTATATAAAAATGTATGTTTGCCCCTACTCGCTTTAGCCCCAGATACAAGAGTGCTGTGGCAGTTGTGCCATCCACGTCATAATCGCCATAGATGGTGATCTTCTCTTTGTCATTGATGGCCTGTATAATACGATTCACCGCTTTTTGCATATCTTCAAACAAGAAGGGATCTGCCAAATTTAATAAGTTCGGATTAAAGAATTCCTCAATCTCTTTTTCAGTGTGCAAACCTCGCCGATAGAGCAATTCTGCGATTAAATCAGGTGCCTTTAACTCAGCACTTAGTTTTTCCACAGCCTCTCTTTCTTCTGCATTCAGACCCGGTGGTATGAGCCACTTTTTGTCCATGCTTTATCCTCTTATATTCATATTTATTATCTATTCAAATCGAGAATTAGCAGCATCTTGAGTGGATTTAGTAAAAGCAATTGTGCAGCCTGATGCATGCATTTATCTCAATAAATGCAGCTTATTCGGTGGCTGATTTCTTGTAAAGAATTTATTTGATCTCGGTGGTCAAAATAGAATTCTTCTTGCCAGAAACAATAAATTCTGATTTGTGGACACAAAAAAGAAATATGGAAATTTACATGAAAATTCTTTCAGGTCTCCTATCTTCCGAGATTGCTTTCTGGAGTCAGCTCAGCGGGTTTATTGCGCTTAATATGCTCGATGCCCATTCAACCTATCTTGTGATGCGTCCCGATCACTTTCGGCGTGAACGCAATCCCATTGCCAGGATGGTTTTCAGAAAATTTGGCATTCCTCAAGGTATCATCATTTTCAAAACTATCCTCTTGGCGATCCTCATACCCGCCATGTGCTTCTATGCTGGGCACGACCTTTTAACACTCAATATCGTCCTTGCTGTCAGCAACTTAGTGTTTATTGTGGTAGTAATTCACAATTATCGCATCTATAGACGCTATTGCAGGAGGACTTAAGATGAAAAAGGCACGTTTGATTCTCGGAGGTGGCTCTGCTTATGGGCTCGCCCATATTGGTGTTTGTGAAGCTATCAGCAGGGAATACGAAATTTCCGGTATCGTAGGAACTTCCATGGGAGCCATCATTGGTGCATGCCTGGCTTGTGGTATCAGTCCAGAAGAAATACTTGAGCTGGCAGCAGATGTTTCCACTTTGGAACTTTTCAATCCGCTCACGCTTGATTTCTCTCGCAGCGGCATCTTTGATGGGAAGGCCATCACCAAGCTTTTCAGCGAATGGACTGATGAACGCGAGATCGAGAACGCCGACATCCCCTTTATAGCTGTAGCATTTGATCTTAAACGACAGTATACTGTACTTATAGACAAGGGTCTTTTCTCAGAAGCTATGCGCGCTTCCAGCTCCTTGCCTTTTGTTTTTGCACCTCAGGATATGGGGGACTATCTTTTCGTCGATGGAGGAGTATCCCATCCTTTACCTTTGGCTTTTGCTGAAAAAGTTCCCGGTGAGATCACTATTGCTGTCAACGTCTTGCCTCCCGTTGCTCCGAGGGCGGAATTCTATAGACCATCCAGCAAGACTGACAAAGAAAAGCTCAATAGATATGAAGTATTACTGCAATCCCTGATGCACAATCAGGGTTTCATGGCTTTCCAATCCATCGTCCGATATAAACCTGATATCATTATCGAAGCACATTATCCTAAACTGGGCTTCACGGATATTCGCAAGGCAGAAGAGTTTTATGATTTCGGACGCAAAGCAGCCAAGGAAGCTCTAAAAAAAGATAAAGAGCCAGGATTTGCCAGTCGCTTAAGAGAACACTACGAGAAAATCTTAAACAGGATCGTTACCAAGAGATAAATTAAATCCCAAGGGTAGGGCAGAATAATATTCTCTCAGATTGGGAGAATTTATAGCTTAAATCAGATTCGTAACTGCTTGCAAAAGATGGGCTCTTGATGCCTCCCCCGTTTCTCGCTCATTTGAGAAGTGAGTAAGAAACGAGAAAATAAGGAGTTACAGAGATGTGAAGGGCATTATGAAGCTTTGTTTAACCAAACAAGTAAATCAATAATGGTAGATAAAACAGGGCAATAATGATGGAAAAACTAACCATAGTAGCGGCAAATTCGCGGTCTAGATTCTCTAATTCAGCAAAAATCAATGTGTTAAATCCAATCGGCAGGGCTGCGCAGACAGTGACAGTTACGGCTGTAAGTCCTTCCAACCGCATAAGCTGACTGAGAGCAAAGCCGATTCCCAAGCCGATTCCCATGCGGATGAAGATCGCCAAAAACGCCTTCCCTATATTTTTGATGCGCGGGGCAAAATACAACCCTAAAGCGATCATCATCAATGGGGTTGTAGGAAGTCCCACCAGGTTGAGGAAATTCACGGTCAGGGGATTCAATGAGATGCCAAGAGCTTTGATTCCAAAGGCAATGAGCATCGCCCACAGCGGTACAAGCTTAAGAAATTTTGACCAAACGATTTTGTCAGTTTTGGTGTTATCTCCATATTTTACGGCATTGAAATATGTGAAAGTGAAGATCATGAAAGTGTTGCCAATATCAAATAGGGAGGCGCGAGCAAGACCTTCATCCCCAAAAGCAGCGTGGAAAAAAGGGAGGGCATAGGCGGTATTCATGATCATGGTGCCTACCAAGAAACTGCCAAACATAGCGCTGGGGAGCTTTAACACCCGGTTTACTCCTTGGGAAATGATGTACATTAAGATCACAATTACGATTGCCATGAGGGGAATTAAGAACATATTCGGGCTGATCTCGACATTTGTGATGGCAAGGATGGTGAGAGCAGGCAGACTTACATTGAGCACAAATTTTAGGAGTATCGGGGCGTCATCTTTGCTGAGTAATTTGATAGACTTGGCAAGCAAGCCCACAAAGAACGCAAGGATCAAGGGTATGACCTTTTCTACAAATGGGTTCATTACTATTATTCTTTTTCTATTCTAAAACTGCGGTAAAGCTGGTTCAGCTGTTCGTCCAAAACCCGATTTTGATTCTTCTGTAATTCATTTTCAGGTTTGGGGTAATATTCAAATTCTTTATGTGTGGTTAAGAGAGCTTTCAACTGCCATTTGTGACGGAATTCTTGCCCATCATATCTGCGCAGGACGCTCAGCTGTTCAGGCGAGAATCGGCGATACATACCACTTTTAGTGAGAGACGCAGTGTCTACCAACATGGGATAAATCTCAGCAATTTCGATAATCTGGGAGATGTCGTCGCGGGAGAGATCCCTGAACTCAGTGAGTTCATGATAGATATCTCTTTCAGTGGTGAAGCTACGTCCATTGACACTGGATAAAGCGGCTGGATCATAGCCATCGTTGATTATCTTTGTGACGGTAATTCTGTCGAAGATATATTGAGTTTTTTCTCGCACCTTTTGTTCAAAGACATTCTGCATGATGAAAAGCATGGTGAAACTAATTAGAAAAGCTAAGATAGGAGCGGCGATCCATGCCAGAGAAATCTTGCCCAATATATTGTAGCGGATGTTCTTGCCACCTTTTGCCAGTCCAATCCCGATCACTGCACCGACTATTACCTGAGTGGAGGAAACCGGCACCAACGGGATGGTGGGGAGTCCCAGACTCAATAGTAGATTGTAAAGTCCACGCGAGGCAAAAAGAAAGAGCACAATCGCCTCTGCCATAAGAGCTATGAGGGCGGTGATGGGAGAAAGGTGAAAGAGATCTTTACCCACGGTGCGCATGACTTTGTGGGAATAGGTATAGATACCGACAACGATCGAAAGTGCACCTAAAAGGTACAATTGCTGCACTCCAGTGAGCACAAAAGGTCCCCAGATGTGAATATCAGTGAATGGTGAAACTGGGACAAAGACGCCAACTACGTTTGCGATGTTGTTTGCCCCTAAGGAATAGGCTCCAAATGCGCCGACCACGATAAGGGCGTTTCTAATAAACAGATCTTGCACCAGAAGGTGAGATTTTGAGCGGTTTACCCAAGGCTTTGCCAGATAAAATAGAACTGCAGCTATGATGGCTGAGAGTACAAACGCCATTACCCAGCTTGAGGCAATAGTGATGATTGAGCGATAATCAGTAAGTCGTCCGGAAAACACGTTCCAGCCGATGATAGCCCCAACTATGGTTTGAGAAGTGGAAACTGGAATGCCAATCCTGACAATCAGAGTGATGGCTATTGCGGCTGCCAGTGCAACAGTAAAAGCTCCTCCTAAGGCATCAACAGAGCCGAGTTTGCCCAAAGTTCCGGAAGGTCCGCTACCTTCAAATACGGCACCCAAAGTTATAAAAATGGCGGCGATTAGGGCGGCTTTCTTGAATTTGAGCATACGGGTTTCCACTGCTGCTCCAAAGATGTTACCAGTATCATTCGCGCCCAGGGACCAGCCTAAAAACAAGCCGCTCAAAAGGTAGAAGAAAAACATGAATTTGCTCTAAAGCTGTCTCTTGATAGTGTAGATAGAGAGTCTGTCACATACATTCTGCGCGGCATCTGAGACCCTTTCAATGTGGATGGCAAAAAACCGCAATTGGCTCTTTCGCGAGAGCTCTATCTCAGTGGCAAAGATCTTGCGGCGCAATCTCTCACCGATCTGATCTGCTTCCCGCTCAAAGAAATAAACTTTATGAATATAGTTGTTTACGGCGCCAAGATCTCTAAAGAAAGAGCGCACAGCAAAAACTAACTGCTCTACCGCAGCGACAGAGGCTTTGGTAGTCTGCATCCATAGCTCATTAAGAACGATAGGAATCTCAGGCATCTCAATCGAGAACTGGAGCAGAGAATCCTTGATGTTGTCGATCACTTCATCGGTGTTTTCCAGGATAGCGAGCACATCACCACGATTTTCCGGGATTAGGGTGCGTTCATAGAGGAAGCGTTCGATGCTGACCCTGAGGTCATCTGCTCGATGTTCATGCTCACGGATTTGACTCAGTCGATCTTCAAATTCCGGGATACGCCCATGAAGATAGTCCTCAATTGCAAGCTGAAAAGTAGTGGCAGAATCGCTCACTATATCCAAAAAAGTATCTATTTGGGATTCTATGAAGCGAGTTGTCTTCAAAAGCAGCGGCATAAACTTACCTTACCTATATTTATACTTTATTACACTATATTCCGAGTCAAGTTTTTGTCAAGCAATACCGTGGAAGTCAGACTTTAGGGAAGGTCGTTTATTTAAGCGATCATTGAAAATTGCAAATTGGTTTTTGTGGTGCAATCCTGCCAGGCTATTCGGAAGACTGGATTAGGAGGTAACTGTATCTTTCGAAGTCCATGGGAAAATCAAAGAAATCCTGAAAGAGCCAGTACCCTTTGAAGCAACGAAAAAAGCCACAGTTAAACTGTGGCTTTGTGGTTGTGTGTTACTGAGGAGGGATTATTTTTTATTGTGGTTTTCGTGTTCGCCATCACAGTCATTGCAATCTTCACACTCTTGAAGTCTTTGTCTATCTCGGTGACCAGGATTTTTTTCTCCAGAGCCGGGCTTTTGCATCATCTGATGGCGTTGATGCATATTGTCCATCATCGCAGGTCGTCCCATCATCATGGGAAGACGTTTCATCATGATGGTTTTTTGTTCGGCGTTCAATTCTTTGATCTGGTTTGCGAAGAGATCAATCTTGGCGTTGGCGAGCTCAAGTTCTTTAGTGCTAATTTGGCTATTAATTTCTTTAGCTCGGCGGAAGTTTTCGCTCTTCATTGCTTCTAATAGATCCAGTCTGAGATTCTTCAGGTCGGCACTAATGGTGTTTTTCTGGCGCTCGAAGGCTGTCCTAGCTTGAGCAAATTTCTCTGCTTGTGCCTCTGTGAGATTGAGATCTTGCATGAATCTTTGCATGCTGTTCATTCTTTCACAGGCTGCCGGGGCATTTGGGGGCATAGCGTTGCGATCCATCTTTTGAGCAAAAAGAGCTCCAGTGGCGATCATGAGGACAAGACTAATTACGATTGTTTTCTTCATGGTTATTTCTCCTGTTTCTAGTATTTCTAAAGTGTTGGATGCGTCTTTGCATATTGTCAGCGCTGTTACTGAAGTAGTTGTAAGCTTCCTCAGCAGTCATTTGTTTGCGAAGTGTGAGAAGACGTTCCCCCAAGCGGCTTTCTAGAGAATTTTGCAATTCCAAGGATTTTTGGAGGATGTTGTTGACGGTTTCTTCATCAATTGGGTCTTTGGCGAGCTCTCGCATGAGCTCCACCCTAGTGCTATCAAAACTGCTGCGCAATTGCCGGATATCAGGATTCCAAGGTATATTTTGGAGATGAGGCGGCAGCATTACGTGATCTGGGCGTGGAGGGACATCTCTTGGAGCGGGACAAGCTCTGACTCCGAAACAATAAATAGAGATGATCACTGCAAAATTGAAACTAAGTGAGACAATCAAGAGAAACAATAGCAACCGTTTACTCATCATAATACTCCAGAATTGTGTGTTCCCCAAAGTAAATGGCTTCATATTCGCTTTGAGTTTGGCTGAGATAATCATCCTGGGGTTCAATCACCATTTTCCCGACGATCGTACCAGCCCATAGACTTAACAAGATGACCAAAGAGGCAGTGGCATAACCCAAGCCATACCTTTGAAGAGCACTGCGCTTCTTCTTCGCAGGAAGATTGCTCATGATACGATGATGCAAATACGGCGGATATTCCGGAGAAGGAATCTCTGCTAGTCTTGCTTCTAGCTCTGTGTATTGCTTATAGATATCGGTGCAGGAGGGACACATTCTAAGATGCTCTTTGAGGGCACGGGCGTTTCTGGCGCTCAAATGGTTATCCAGCTTGAGGCTGATGTAGCGTTCTGCTTTACTGCATCTCATGGTTCTCTCCTTAAAATTGGTAAGCATAATCTGCTTTCGCTCATAATACATTCCTACCTTTCTTTACCTGCACTATTTTTTTGCGTAGGTTGCGCTTGGCTCTCACTAAGAGCGATTCCACCGCCTTTAGACTAATTCCCAGATGATCAGAGATCTCTTTGTAGGATAACTTTTCATAGTATTGGAGTTGAATCACGGCGGCAAGGCGAGGAGGTAGCTCTGCTATTGCCTTTTGGAGATCAGAGTAATCCGTAGCTTCAGGTGGAGTAGGTTCTGGGATCCGAGTAAAATTCACCGGGTCCAAGCTAATATAGCGCGATTTTTGCTTTAGGAAGGTCATCGCTTTGTTGTGCGCCACACGGTATGTATATGCCAAAGCTGTCTTTTCTTCAATCTGCTCAAACTTTTCATATATGGCGATAAATACTGCTTGCACAAGATCCATTGCATCTTGTTCGTCAGCAGTAATTCCCATTAGATAGCGGTATATCCGCTTTTCATGGGCAGTTAGGAATTCCTCAAAGCTTTCTTTCTTCATCAATAGACACCAAAAATATATAATATATACTAATTGACGGTTGCAATACCTGCAAGAATTATCCCTGAGAGAATGAGATGAACGAGAATTGCAAAAAGTCTTGACGATTTTTGGCTGGATGGGAAAGTGCAAAAATGAAGAGAACAAAAAAGAATGCCAGTATATACTTCCTTGCGCGGAAATACTTGGGAGGGGATAGCCGGATGGGTATCAAGAAAACCCATCTACTCACCCTTTTGGGGATTGCCCTGGGAGTCATGGCACTCATTACAGTCAGTTCCGTGATGAATGGATTCCGGGAAGATATCCGCCAAAGGATTATCGGTACTCTTTCCGAGATGCGTCTCTCGGCAGTGGATAATGAGCCCTTTGCCGACTATGCAACCGTGGTTTCTGCTTTGCAACAAAGAGGTTACAGGGCCGCTCCTGTCGTGAGAGCAGAGCTTTTGCTCAAGCATGGTGCAATGACGGCTCCAGCTGTGGTTTTTGGAATCGATCCTGCCTTACAAAAAGAGATGAGTCCGATCCTGCAAGCTCAGAATGAGTATGGCTCTTTGCAAGGCATCGTGGCGGGGTCATTCGATCCAGAAAGCTTTAACCAGCGTGGAATTGCCTTGGGTAGCGGGCTTGCTTCCGATCTCGGTATCTATGTTGGAGATGAGATTCAAGTGATCTCACCTATTTTTACTGAGCCGGGTCCTTTTGGGCTGATGCCAAGGGTTCGGGTGCTGCAGGTGAAGGCGATCTTTGCTGCCGGTATGCCCGAGTATGATCAGAGCTTTGCATATATTCCTCTATCGGTAGCGCAAGACTTTAACTCCTATCAGGACCGAGTGGATTATATCGAGATCAGAAGTGACAATCCTCAGCAAAGCATAAGACACAGCCGGGAGCTTAACAATCAGTTTCCAGGTTTCAAGATAGATGATTGGAGCAGTTTTGATGCCTCGCTATATGGAGCTATTCGATTTGAGAAATTCCTGATGTTTGTAATTTTACTATTTATGTTCATCATAGCCAGCTTCAATCTCACAGGTTCGCTGCTCAAGCTTATTTCTCAGAAGAAGCAGGAATTGGGATTGCTCAAGGCTTTGGGCTATGAAGATCACGAGTTGCGCCGGCTATTTTTAGCACAAGCGATGATGCTTTGCACTTTGGGTTTCATCTTGGGTGCCTTACTCAGCACGGTGCTTTTAATTTTGCAGGATCGTTTTGGAATTGTCAAGCTAGACCAGGCAATCATTCTGCCGGTCCAGATGCAGCTTAGTGATTTCCTTGTGGTGGGAGGAGTTTCCTATTTACTAACTTGGTTAAGTGTGCTTATGCCATTAAATTATCTAAAGAAAATAAATGCGGTGGAGTTGATTCGCCGTAACGCATAAGAGGTGAAATATTATGACACGCGAGGATGCATATCGCATCGCTATCGAAGCAGAGATTCGCTCTCAGAAGCTATATCGAGCGCTAGGTAAGAGCTTCAAGAATGAAGATACAGCGCAGTTTTTTGATCAATTGGTCAAATATGAAGAATATCATGAAGAAAAGATGCGGGAGCTTTTTACAAAAGAATTTCCGGGGAAGAAGCTGGAGCTCTCTGAGGAACCGGATGTTGAGATGAGGGGATTGAAGCTGGATGATCCTAAAGCGCTCTTGGAATTTGCCATTTCTCGTGAAGAGCTGGCAAAGAACATCTATTTGAATATGGCAGAGCAATCTGCAGATTCTTCCACTCGTGGTCTGCTTCTTCGCTTTGCCGATGAAGAGCTGAATCACAAAGAGATGCTGTTTGCCGAGATTGAGAAGCTACACGGCATCTTGCAGTGGTTTGATCCATCTGAGCTTGATGGTTTTATGGAGTATTAAGCTTTGCTTTCAGATCAGAGTGATCTTTTTGAGAAAGAAGAGCTGCAGGAGCGTGAGGTTCCTCTGGCAGAAAAGTTACGCCCGAGCAGTTTAGAGGAATTGCGTGGCCAAGAAAAGCTGATCTCTCCGGATTCCTTACTTTCGGAAATGATCAAAACAGGTCGCTACCAAAGCTTCATTATGTGGGGTCCGCCAGGGAGTGGCAAGACTACTATTGCCCGCATCATCGAGCGAAAATCTAGGCACCGCTTTATTCATTTTAGTGCAGTGCTTGCTGGGATCAAAGACGTAAAAGCGGTGATGCAGGAAGCCGACTACAAACATCGCAATCTGGGTGAGCGTTCAATCCTTTTTATCGATGAGATCCATCGGTTCAACAAGTCCCAACAGGATGCTTTTTTACCCTTTGTCGAGAGTGGATCCATCATCCTCATCGGGGCAACGACCGAAAACCCTTCTTTTGAAGTGATACCCGCGCTACTTTCCAGATGTCATGTTTTTGTCCTGGAAGCTCTTGGAGAAGATGATTTACGTGCGATACTGCGGCGTGGATTTGATGAATTGGGGCTGGAAAAAGACGAAGAAATTATCGCTTGGATGGCGGCAAATAGCGATGGAGATGCGCGTCGAGCCCTCAATGAATTGGAGCTAATTCAGGGGTATCTCAAAGAAAACCCACATCCTCCGATCCAGACTTTGGCGCAAACTTTGGCAAAGAAGACCATGTTCTATGACAAAAACCGGGAAGAGCACTACAACTTGATTTCGGCATTACACAAATCCATGCGGGGCAGTGATCCGCAAGCAGCTTTATATTGGCTTGCGCGGATGCTGGAGGCAGGTGAGGATCCAAGATATGTAGTACGGCGCTTGATCCGTTTTGCTTCGGAAGACATCGGTTTGGCGGATCCTCAAGCATTGGTTCAGGCTCTCGCTGCCAAGGATGCTTTACTTTTCATAGGTATGCCGGAAGCGAGTGTATCTCTCGCGCAAGCAGTTGTTTATCTTGCTACAGCGCCCAAGAGCAATGCTCTGTATTTGGCTTATGATGCTGCTGCTGAAGATGCCCGCAAGACCAGCCATTTTGGGGTGCCGCTTCACATTCGTAATGCTCCTACCAAGCTCATGAAGGAT
Organism: Candidatus Cloacimonadota bacterium; assembly: GCA_030154085.1. GTDB lineage: Bacteria > Cloacimonadota > Cloacimonadia > Cloacimonadales > Cloacimonadaceae > UBA5456. The sequence continues at coordinate 115,927 of JASKKR010000003.1, forward strand.
TTGGACTACGGTAAAGACTATCGCTATGACCATGACTTTGAGAATAAATACAGCTACCAAAAGTATTTTCCTGATAAGCTACCGGAAAAAGAGTACTATCGACCAGGTGAATTTGGGTTTGAAAAAGAGATTGCCAAGCGTATAGCATGGTGGAACAAACTTCGCAAACAGGATAAGTGATATCAAGTAATAGAAGGAGAAAAGATGATAGCCAGCACGACCCCAACCCTCGAGGGTTTCAAGATTGTAAAATACTATGACATTGTGACAGGAGAAGCGATTATGGGCGCAAATATAGTTCGCGACCTTGTGGCTTCTATCACCGATGTAATTGGCGGGCGCAGCAAAGCTTATGAAAGCAAGCTTCAAGAAGGTAGAAAGGATGCAATTCACGAGATGGAGATGCAGGCCATGAAGCTCGGAGCAAACGCTGTAGTTGGTGTGGACATAGATTATGAAGTTGTAGGACAAAGCATGCTGATGGTCGCTGCTTCTGGTACTGCTGTGAGCGTGGAACCCATTTCATAAGAAATTAACCGCGGGAGTTCAATAAGCCGGATTCTGTAATCTCGGAGCACCGAGACCGATGTCTATCCATCTGGGCCAAAACTCGCGCTTTGGCTCAAGCTGCCTACCCGGAAGCGGTGTGGGCGCACCATTGCTTCCCTATTTGGCATTGCACCGGATAAGGCATTCCTGGCTGCCGATGTCACCATTGGCACCGGTGGTCTCTTACACCACCATTTCACCCTTACGCAGCACCACGATCAAACCTCAAAATCTTTGAAGCTAGATGGTGATGCTGCGCGGTTTGTTTCTGTGGAGCTAGCTATGCATTGCTGCAGCTTCCCGTTAGGAAGTATCCTGCCCAAGGTGTCCGGACTTTCCTCTGTGCAAGAACACAGCAGACATCTTTCGCTCCCGCGGTAAATCTTCTATTAATCCATCCTCTGGAAAGCACAAAGTTGTCCAGATTTATTTTTAGAGATATTTGAGCATATCGCGGTCGATCACTCCAGCGTATAGCTCGATATAGGGTTTGACAGGGCTAATATTGATCTTTGGGAAAAAGACTTCTTCGATTTGGAAGAAGCCTACCGAGGCATTCATCTCGACATCGATGCGGATTGGTCGTTCCTCACCTTTGTGGATTTTCACCTTTTGGATAGCTGATGCGGAGGTGCGATGTATATCTCCCGGGCGTACTTTTTTTGACAGCATTGCTGGGATTCTGGCTCTCCCTTTTTCCATGTCACTTCCATCTCCGATGAGCACCAATCCCGCTTCCAGGCTATGGATGGTATGAGTCGCCATATGTCCAAAGATACCTTCAATCGCGATGGAGCGGATAGCGGCCTTAGTATTATATTCATCCTTTTTATGGATAGCATCCAAGACCTTGTCTATAAATGGAGTAGCAATTTGGATACTGAGAAATTCATGACTATCTCGGGCGATTGTCATCCCGAGATCGTGCATCAGGGATGCCATGATCACTCCAACCAAGGAATCATCTGCTGTTCCTACATTTTCCTTCTCAAGATGCATCTTGATCCCGGCTTGATTGAGCAATTGGAACATCATGATCGTATTTAGAGTAGCTTTACGCATATGCACCGGTCCGTGGTCGTTAAATCCAAGGCGTTTTATTGATACTATGTTTGCATATTCCTGTAGAGCTTGAATTTGTGGATCATCAAAGAGGAGCTCGGCGGTCTTCAGAGCTTTGCCATCCAAAAGATTCAAGATCTTCTTCTCCAATTGTATCTGTTTCATGGACTTATTCATAATTCATATCTCCTTTAGAAGCGTTGCTGCAGACGCAATACCAAGCTCGTAGCAGAGGCTACCACAGCGATGGCAATTGAGATTGTCCCTGCTATCATGAGAGTTTCAAAGATCAAACTTGACGCCAGAGCCATATCGGAACTGATATAGGCTCGCATCGCGTAATACATGGTACGTCCAGGCACTAAGGGAATGATTACACAGATCACAAAGACTGATACTGGAGTTTTCACCATGCGGGCAACAACTTCTGAATATATACATACTAAGATAATCGCCAAGAAGACTGAAAGCAAGACCGACTCTGTATAGTGCAAAATAATTAAGTAACTTGCATAGCAGATGCCGCCGCCTAATCCGGTTAGTAATACCCGCCATCCTTTAAGATTGCTGCGCATGGAAAATCCTAATATTGCCAAAAAGGCAAAACAAAATTGCCAAAAAGTGCTAATGTCCCAGGGTGTATTCATCCTAAAATTATCTCCCAAAGCTTGAGCATGGCACCACTCCCTGCCACGATCCCGACCGTGATGATGAGGGCTTCTACTCCGCGAGCAGTTCCCGCCACCAAATCTCCGCTCATGGTGTCGCGGATAGCATTTGTGATTGACAGTCCTGGCACCAAGATCATAATTCCACCGACAATAATAGTATCCAAGTTAATAGATTGAAAGCCAAGCTGCATAGTCTTTGACAGGATCACGATGATCGAGGCAGCAATAGCATTTAACAAAAAGTTATTTACGGGTAAGAGTGAGATATACTTGAGGCTGGCGCTAACAATAAATCCGACAATCATTGCCAAAGCAAACTCCAATCCGGTTCCCCCAAAGATCAGGCAAAAGGATCCACTGGTAGCAGCGCCGCACAAGTTTGTCACAAAAGAGGGATAAGGCTGTTGCGTATCGATCTTCTCCAGTTCCTGCCGGAAGTAGTCATATTTAGTCATCTCCGGAGGACATTTGGCACAATTATCTTCATACAATGTGTTTACCACTCGAGTAAGATCAGTGATCTTTCCCAAATCTATGCGTCGCTGTTCGACTCGGCGAATGCTCGTGCTGAGCTCGTTTTTCCCATCTCCGATGCTCAGGAAAATTCCAGTGGGCGTCACGAACGACTCTATCTCTTCAAATCCAAAACCCTTACAAACTTTGTACATCATGAGTTCGACCCGATTAGTTGCCCCTCCGCTTTCCAAAATTATGCTCCCAGCTTTGAGCGCTAATTTGCTACACATTTTGAGCGAAATCTCCGGCATCAATCCTCCTGAGTGATTCTGGCAAGAATCTCGTCGGGCATGCCCAATATCCTGGCAATCTTCAAGGCATCCAAGGGTGGCGTTTGTCCCTCATCCAAGCTGATCAGACTATAATCCATCGCATTGGCCAAAGCCTTGAGATTTGCGGTCAGATCATCACCCGCTTTTTGTGCAAAACTCTTGTCTATTCCCTTTATCTGATATTTCCGTGCGTTTTTAAGCCGAGTCGGCGCACTAAAGTGAGTGGCAGCGACTGTTGTGTGATGGCTTTCTGCCAAGTGCTCGATCACAGCCGTAGCCAGAGCTTCGCCTTCCCGAGGATTGGTTCCTTTGGCAAATTCATCCAATAGAAAAAGTCCCCGTCCAGAGCGTTTTAGCGCTGTGCAAAATGAAACTACTTCTGCTCCGAACGAAGAAAGACTATCCGTCTCACCGGCATGATTATAATACACAAAATCAAAAAGGGGAATATTAGCTTGCTCGGCAGGCAGAGGAATTCCTATTTTAGCCATAATTGCACACTGAGCCAGACTTTTGAGGATACTGGTCTTGCCGCCCATATTGGGTCCGATGATCAGGTTTGCTGCTTTGCCAAATGAGATATCCAAGCTTTGATATTGTCTTCCATCATTTTCAAGCGCAAGCTGTAAGGGTAGATTCCTCAATCTTTGGATCTGGATCTCATCACTTATCCGAGGAATCACACAATCATATTTGTATGCAAATTCTGCCAAAGTATAGTCCCACGCTAATTCCCGAAAAGAATCAATAGCTCTTTCCAATAATGGATTTTGCTCCACAATCTGCTGAGATAATCGCTTTAAGATCGCTTCTTCTTCTTGGGCAATTTCCTGATTGATCTCAGCCAATTTACTCTTATGCTGCAAGCTTTCATCACTATCTGCAAGAATATAATGTAGGTTTGCAATACTTTCACGATGTAATACAAAGTAGGGGCTTTGATTCAAACTTTGGATCAGCGATCTTGCGCTCCGCGGAAGCACAAATTCTTCCTTGAGTCCATCTATGCCAAGCTGAGCTATAGCTTCTTGCAGATATTTGTGGCGAGCGTGCTTGAGCTTTAGAGCTAAAGAATCTCGCAAGGTATCCAGTTTGGCAAGAGTAGGACTGTAGGCAGGTGAAAGGCGAAAAGAAGGAATGTTATTCTTTTCTGGATCCAAAAGGGCAAAAAGCTCGCTGAGATCAGGTAAGTCATATAGTGTGATGCCTTGCTCAAGACAATATTTTCTTAAAGCCTGATAATGCCAGATAAAATGCTTGAGATCAAAGATTTCATGGAGGGCGAAATTGCCGGCTGCATAGCTTGAGGCATGGATCTCGGAGATGGGGGAAAGCAGGTCATGCCATTTCATATGACGTCGTTGTCTCAACAAGCTTAGAAGCAATCCACGGCGCTCATATGCAAAGGCTAATTCATCTGCTGATAGATGTTCATGGTTGAGCTTAGATCGTTTGATAGATGCAATAAAATCCGATGGTGGATCTAACAAAGCAAAAATCTTATCCAAGCCCCAAAGCCGACTCTCATATTTCGTCATATCTTCCTCGTAAGACCGCTGGATAATCGGGGCGTGGGGCAGAACCCCATACTTTGGCCTTCTTATATATAAATAATGTTCATATTTTCGAAATGCTCATTGATGTCAATGAAATTGTCCTTATTCAGAGAGGAGGACTCACTTCCTGTGCTATCGACTCAAAAGTAAAATCGACCCTGCAATTAAGTTTGTGGCTTAATTTCAAGAGCGTAAATGCTTGAAAAAGATGGGCTCTCGATGCCTCCCCCGTTTCTCCCTCCTTTGAGAAGTGGGCAAGAAACGGGAAAATAAGGACTTACGCGATTCGCCGTACTATGGGCAATCGGTTTTTTGGACTTAATCATGATGCTGCTTCGTGGACTGCATATGCAAGTCCTTTTGCTTTCTTCGACTCCTCTATTTTGTCCAATTGATCGCTATTTGCAGATTTCAGTGACTCTTTATACGGGCTTTGTTATCACTTGGAGTAAATTTCAGCTTTTTTCTTGACAGGAAATCTAAAAGCAAAGCATAAGATATTTCAATATTCATGAGTGGTAACCGCTAAACAAAGAGGTTAAGCACTCTACAGAAAGGTCAGTTTCAAAAATCAGAAGGAGGTGTGAGTGATTCGCCATATACCGCCTTTTATCCTTGCTCAATTGGAAAAAGGCGATATGCAGGGCAGTTTTTGTGGTTATGTAATGCTTTTGGATATAGTGGATTTTACCGGAATATCAGAGGTCTTCCAAAAACAATATGACCATGGGGCAGACAGGATTGGAGAGCTTTTAAACGCAATCTCAGAGGGATCGATCCGCTCGATAGAAAGTCATGGTGGATTTGTCAGTCTTTTTATTGGAGACGCCATTTGTGCTGTATTTCCCGGAGAAGATCCCCGCCCTCTCTTATGTGCTCTTGGCGAGATTCGTAGGTTTTTATCCGGCATGCGGAAGAGCATGTCGGGTAATCTGAACATGAAACTTGAGCTGCGGGAAATCATCAGCTATGGTGATATTGCTTGGGAGATCTTAGAAATATCTCAACAGTATGAGTATTTCTTTTATGGAGAAGCATTTCGGAGCTTGACTCTTTTGGCAGAGGATCACTGTCAAAATGCCTATTCCCAGACTTTTGTGCAACAGGTCGGAGCGGAGCACTTTTCTGTGGAAGATGGCTGCCAAACTTTGCAGATTCCCCCATTGAAGCTAAAGCCTCAAAAAACTGGATACACTTTTAAAAAAGAAAGCAAGGACCTTTTTGAGCATCCCCGCCTGCGCGGCTACTCACCTACAAATGAGATTCGCAATCTGGCGGTCTGCTTTGTGGGTCTGCGTAGGGTGCAAGATTATCGGGCTACATTGTTGACGCTTGCGAGGTTGGCAGAGCGACATCTTGGTTATGTAAACAAAGTCGATTACACCGGTAGTTATCCTGTAGTCGTGGTGATCTTTGGGATTCCACTGAGCACCGGGAAAAGCATTCGCCAAGCATGTGAATTTTCCTTGAGTCTCAGTCATCAGGAGGATGGGGTCAGCATCGGTCTGAGCTGCGGATATGCCTATGCTGGATATGTGGGTTCGGACAATGTGCGAGAATATACTGCCTTGGGTCATTGCATGAATATCGCTTCCCGATTGATGAATCAAGCTGCTTTGGGTGATGTGATCTGCGATACCAGCATCGCCCGAGAAATCGATGGGGGTTATCTTTTAGAACGCTTGGGAGAGACCTGCCTCAGAGGGCTCAAAAAGGAGCTTAATTTCTTCCGTCTCAAACGAGAACCTCTTGAAAAGCAGTTGCATTTTAAACATCACTTTGTGGGACGTGAAAATGAGCTGGAATATCTGGACTATGTGGTGAAAACCAATCTCACTGTTTCGCGCAATACTGTCATCTATATCCATGGAGAACCGGAAATAGGTAAGAGTAGATTGGCTTGGCGGTTTATTCAAAGCTTGAAGAATTTTCACAGTTTTACGGCGATTTGTCCACTTTATGATGGGAGGGTACACGATCCGGTCAAGCAGATCCTAAAACATTTCTTCGGCTTTAGTTATGAGTCTACCCCGGAACTGCTGAAAGCAAAGCTGGATAGAGTTTTTTCGGAACGAGGCTGGAATGAGGCATATGATAGTAGATTTAAAGCCGATCTGGCATCCATATTGGATCTTGAATACCCCGGCTCAGCAAGCAAACTTACTGATCCCGACGAGAAGAATCTGCGGCAGATCAAGGCTTTTTCAAACTTCATCTCCCTTTTGGCAAAAGAGATGCCAGTGCTCATTATGATCGACGATGGGCAGTGGCTGGCTGAAAGCAGTAGGGATTTCTTTGATTATCTTGATCCCAAAGAGCGGAATCCGATCTTTATCATAACTACTTGCAGATACCTCTCAGATGGGAGTAAGATGGATCTAGGGCTATCAAAACTGGAGCGCTATGACATGGAACTGGGAGCATTGAAGGAAGAGGATCAGATGGAGCTCCTGAGGCAGATATTGAGTCCTTTGGGGAAAATTAATCTAAATTTCACCACTATCTCAGATAAGGCAGGTGGATATCCACTCTATCTTGAACAGATGGCATATTATATTTTGGAACATACGGGAAATTCCATTGAAGATCCAGTGCTGCCGGAAGTGTTTCAGTCCTTCAGCATCAGCGATGTGATCAATAGTCGTATCGATCACTTTGGACAAAAAATGCGCGAAACAGTTTATGCCGCTGCAGTCATTGGGATGATCTTCGATACCAACCTATTAGAGCAAGTGGTCAACCATGATATAAGCTCCGCACTGGAGATTGGTGAGCGACATAGGCTGTGGAATAAGATAGCTAAGCATAGCTACAGCTTTTCGCATGCTGTGATCCATCAAAACATATATGAAAGAATGCTTAAATCGGATGTTATGCATTTGCACCGGCAGATAGCAGATAGCTTGGCGAAGGATATTGATCTGGATGTATCAGGAAAAGCGGAAGCGGCTTCATATCACTATTCCAAAGCTGGCATGCTTTTTGAAACGCAAAAATATATGCATCTTGCAGCAAAACATTATATGGATACGGATAACTGGCACGAAGGTATCCGTAGACAGCGGGAGACTGTCATCTATAGCGGTAGGATCTTTGGTTTTGGCTCTACGGAACATATTGAAAACCTCTTCTGGCTGGCGATCGGCTTTCACTATATGCAGCTCTATGATAAAGCCGAAAAGCTATATGAGATCGTTTATGCAAACCGAGTCAAGGCCTTGGGACATAACAATCTGAAAATCTCCCCATATGTGAATAACCTCGGTAGATTCTACAAAGATGTGGGACGCTTTGATGAAGCTGAAAAGCTACTGCGTAAATCTCTGGATATGGAGATTACTATTGGCAAGCAAACTGATATCGCAGACAGACTAAACAACTTAGCATCCTTGTATAACAAACAAGGGAAATGGAAGTTGGCATTGAGCTATTCACAGAAAGCTTTGGTATTGTTTGAACAATCAACACACATAATCCACGATTATTACGTGGGGATGATGGAGCTGAACATCGGTTATCTACATTTCAAAATGGGCAAACCGGAGCTAGCTGAAGAAAAAGCTAATCGTGCGCTTAAGCTTATGATCCGCGATCGAGGCGGCAAAAACCCCCGCGTTGCGTTATGCTATCTGCTTTTGGCAGAGTGCTACAGTGTGCAAAAGAAATATGAAAAAGCTGAAAAAAAGATGCTCTACGCGCGTAGGAAGTATGGGCAATATTTTGGCAAAGAATCCCCTGATTATGCAAATACGAACCTTAAGCTGGGGGATCTGTATGAACAGATGGGACAAGAAGCAAGAGCTGCCAGCTATTGGAAGAAGGGTGCGAAAGTGCTCAAAGCTATGTTCCCGCCCGATAATCCGTTTGTACAGGAGGCAGACCAGCGCTTGAAAAAGATTGCTCTTTGCCCTAAAAGATGATCCCGGCAACCGCAGAAAACTTGCAGAAAGATCTTGACCAAATAGGTTGTTTGACTTTTTTGAAGAAATCCGCGGGAAATATCAGAGAAACTGACCACTGTGGAATCTTCCGGACGATAAACTTATAAGGGTTAGTCTGGACTATGCCCATCAAAGATGAAGCAAGGTCAATCCATAATCTCGATCCAGATATCTCTCGTGGCATCCTATGGAGTGAATAGCTAAATTAGTCATCACTCGTTCACGAGCCCAACAAAGACATTCGCGTCATATACCGTAAAACGAAAGAATAGAGGAGCTTATGAATATTTACTTGACTTGGGTACAGAGCCATCCAATCACCAGTGCCATGCTGCAATTTGCGATCTTGGGCAGTTTAGGAGAGATCATCTCTAAATGGATAGTGCAAAAGAGTTTTAAATACCCGTTTACTTTTATGATGACCATCTGGAAGATGATTGTTTGGGCAGTTTTGGCGGTTGGTATCAAATATGCCTTCATAGGCTTTGGTGGTTACGTGCAAAGCTTGATAGAATCAGGCTTGTGGCCTGCCTTTGCAAAAGGTAGCCTGGGCTATGCACTATCACTTTCTATCCTCATGAACCTCCAGTTTGGATTGTTTCTGGTCTTGATTCATCGTATCTTGGACAATATCCCTTTGAAGGAAAAGAACTGGAAGAATTTGCACAAAGGAATGTATAGCCTGCTTTGGTTCTGGATTCCGGCACATACTGTTACATTCATGGTTAATGATGATCTTAAGATGGGACTTGCAGCAGTGTGGTCGGTAGCCTTGGGCTTGATCTTAGGTTTCTTTAATCGAAAATAATATTTAACTTTTCGGCAAATAGCTTGACGCTGTTTGCCGCTTTTTTCTGATCTTTGGGAAACAGCAATAAAGTGGCAAAGCCACTGCCGAATAGCATGCTGTGGCCGGTGATATTTTGGATTACCGGGTTGCTTTTGTCCCACCATCTCGCTTTGGGATATGGGAGTATCATAGTTTCCTATGTGGTACTGCTTATCACGGCTCTGTTTGTGCCGAAACTGAGGATTTTTATTTCTATTATAATATTCCTTGTTTTTGGCATGCATCGCATGCAGCAATATGAAGCTCACACAAGTGTATTGAGCGAGGTCTTGCAAAAGCAGGGTCACATTCAGCATAATGCGGATTTTGTCCTGGAGCAGAGCTTAGGGAAATATAATTATGAAGTCACTCTTTGTCGAATTGCAGGATATCCACTGCAAGAAAAACTGATTCTGAAGGACTCCCGCGAACTTGAACAGGGTGCATCATATTCAGCTTTGGTGGAAATTCTGCCCTTGAGGCGAGATCCCGTTTTGGACATCTTCCCCAATAGATACTCAGGCTCTATGCGGCTTGTTGGATCCCCCACTCTGATTGACTCGGTTGATAAAAGTTTAAGACAGAAAGCACAAAATAGCATCAGACTACGCTTGAGAAGTGCTTTGGGGACTTACTCGCCATTGGCGGAAGCTTTGCTGCTCAGCGATTCAGGGTTCAAGCGTGAGCATCGTCAGACTTTAAGCCGTGCGGGAGCTACGCATCTAATCGTGGTTAGTGGCTTACACGTGGTCATCCTGAGCTTCATTCTCTTTGCGGTCTTGCGCTCTATCTTCCCTTGGAGGATAGCGGATTTGCTCTTGGTAGTCTTGCTGCTGGGATTTGCCGCCCTCAACAATTGGTCGCCACCTATTCTGCGTGCCAGTCTCATGATCCTTTTGGCGCGAGTGGCAAAGCATCTTTCTCGACCTCTATCATTGAGCCAAAATCTCTTTGTATCCCTATTTATCATCACTCTGATTAATCCTGGAGAGATTTTTGGACTAAGCCTCCAATTTTCTTTTCTGGCAGTGGCTTTGATTGCATTTGCGTTACCGAAATTTAAGGAAAGCACGTCCCAGCCATTGCGGATGTTTCAGAAACTGGGCAACTATATGCTGCTGAGCTTGATAGTTGCCTTGGGTTTGGCACCTCTATCGCTATTTTACTTCGGTTCAGCTTCTCTTAGTGGAATCATGGCGAATCTTTTGGGCTTGCCATTGGTAGCGCTTTTACTGATCTGTAGCATTTTAGTCTTGATCTTTCCTACCAGAATCTTTTCGCTAAGCTTCATCTTTTTGGCTGACCTTTGGGATATGTGGTTAAAGCTTTGCGCATCTTTGCCGCTATATATAGAAGGAGAGTGGATCTCAAGCCTCCAAGCTTTTGCTCTGGGTTTGATCTTATTGCTATTATTTTTATTACTACGAAGACGCTATCACCTCCTGCAAAGGCTCTTGATACCTATTTCTGCTGCCATACTAATCCTAATCTTCCTACCAACCCCCACAAAAGATAAGATCTTTTTCTTCAATAGCGGCGTCTCAGACTCAATCATGATCTTTGCCGATGATGGACAAAGCTTTATGATTGATACCGGCGGGGTGAGTGGGCAGCGGGCAGAAAGCACTCTTGCCAAAGAGAAAACAGGGCAATCCTGGCTCTATCGGCGTCTCTTGCGCTGGATGCGTCAAAGAAGAATCAAAGATCTGGACTATGTAATGATCACCCACCTACATAGTGACCATGCAGGCGGATTCTTGGATCTCTTTGATAAGGTCAAGATTCACAATCTCATCCTGAGCCAGAATAGCCTCAAAAGTGAGATCTGGAAGCATATGCAAAGCAATCTGGATCTCTCTGAGGTCAATGTCATTAGCATCACTGATACCTGCAGTATTGCTTTGGGCTCACATAGGGTTACAATCCTCCATCCCGATAGCAAATTCAAGCTGGATGATATAAATGAGCAGTCCATAGTCTGCCGCTATGATGCAGGGCAAAAAAGTTACCTATTTACGGGAGATATAGAAGCTGAGGCAGAAAAATATCTGTGTGATCAATATCCCGATCAACTCAAAGCTGATGTGCTCAAAGTAGCACATCACGGTTCTGGCAGTTCCACGAGTGATGAATTCTTGTCTATGGTGCGCCCTGAGCTTGCCATCATCACCAGCTCTCAAAAGAATATCTATGGCTTTCCGCATCCAAGAACATTTAAACGACTCCGAGATAACTCAATCGAAATCCGGTATACATATGACGGGAGCATTCGGCTGGACACAAAACCCTAAATAGTTTTGTACATAGGAGTCAAATAGGGTGTACAGGGTGCATGGTCTAATGTCAGCAATGCAGGTTATCCTTTGGATAAAACAGTTTTTGCGGGATTTTTCATTGACACAAAACCGACCTTCCAAAAGATCAGCTCCAGTGGGGCTATAGCTCAGGTGGTAGAGCGAATGGTTCGCAATCATTAGGTCAGGGGTTCGAATCCCCTTAGCTCCACCATTTTTTATGGTAATGACCTGAAAGAATCGCAAGTAATTACAGATAAAGATAGCCCGGTTTTATGACCGGGCTGATTATTATGAAGGGTTCTAATCAAAGGTCGGCGATCTGAGCACGGAGTAGTTCGACTTTGAGGCTCACTTCCTGTTGTTTTTCTTTTTCTTTTTCCACGACTTCTGCTTTGGCGTTTTGCAAGAAGTTCGGGTTTTGCAGCTTCCGGTTAATTCCTCCGAGTTCTTTCTCCAGCTTATCCAATTGCTTTTGTAAGCGGGCTTTTTCTTGTTCCGGATCGATTACCCCTGTCAAAGGGATAAATATCTCCAGGTTGCGCACTACTGCGCTTACTGCAGGTTTTGGTTTTGTTACATCTGCCCCACAGTTTATCTCCTGGACTTTTGCCAAGCGGTTCAGGTAGCCTTGATAGTCTTCAAAGAGTTCATTTTGCATAGCATCAGCAGTGCGCACTACAATGTTTACCATCTTTGAGGGTGGGAGATTAAGCTGTTTGCGCAGATTTCGAATGGCGGTGATGGTTTCTTGCATAAGGCGCATATGGTCGTCGATCTCTGGGTCAATTAGACTTGGATCAGGTTCTGGGAATTTTGCGATGATCAAAGCTTCTTCTGGCATTGGGAAGACTTCCTTGATCTTTTGCCATATCTCTTCGGAAATGAAGGGCATGATCGGATGCAAGAGCCTCATTCCAGCCTGCATCACATCCAAAAGCACATATTTTGCGGTAAGTTTACCAGGAAGGGGAGCATCTTCTTTGAGGCGGTCTTTGCTCAGCTCGATATACCAGCTGCAAAATTCGTCCCAAAGGAATTGGAAGATGCATTGAGCTGCATCGTTTAAGCGCAGATTCTGATAGTGTTCACTTGTCTCACGGCTCACTTCCTGGAGGCGGGAGATGATCCATCTATCTGCCAGTTCCAACTGCAAATTATTTTTAGATGGCAAACCTTCGATAGTTTCCACATTTAACATGATGAAGCGGTATGCATTCCAGATCTTGTTGGCGAAATTGCGACCACCTTCTAAGATATTGTCACTATATATAACGTCGGCACCTTTGGGGGTATTGAAGATCATCGAGAATCTCAAGGCATCCGCACCCACATGTTCGATAATATCGATGGGATCTGGGGAATTGCCTAAGGATTTGCTCATCTTGCGCCCGATCTCGTCGCGCACTGTACCATGTAGTAGGACGGTGTCAAAAGGAATCACCTTTCTAAAATGAAGAGTACTCATGATCATACGTGCCACCCAGAGATAGATAATCTCTGGGGCAGTGATCAATACTTGAGTGGGCAAAAAGCGCTGTAGATCTTCGGTTTCCTCAGGCCAACCCATCGTGGAGAATGGCCAAAGCCAACTGGAAAACCAGGTATCTAAAACGTCTTCATCTTGCCTGATGCGATGGGATCCGCATTTTGTACAGTGGGATGGTTCTTCTTTAGCGACCATCATTTCCCCACAATCTTCACAATAGAAAGCCGGTATGCGGTGTCCCCACCATATTTGACGGGAAATACACCAATCTCGGATGTTATTCATCCAATGCATATAGACCTTGGTCCAACGTTCAGGTTGGAAACGGATCTCACCAGATTCCACTTTGGCGATTGCTTCCTGTGCTAAGGGCTCCATCTTTACAAACCACTGATCTGAGAGATATGGTTCGATCACTGTATCGCATCTATAGCAGTGTCCTACAGCGTGTTTGAGATCTTCAGTCTTTGCCAAAAGACCCTGTTCTTCGAGCAGGGAAAGGATCTTCTTGCGTGCCTCATAGCGATCCAAACCAACAAAATTAGCACCTGCTTCAGCATTCATGACACCATGCTCGTCTATCACCAAAAGTTGTTCAAGATCATGTCTTCTGCCGATTTCAAAGTCATTGGGATCGTGTGCAGGAGTTACTTTCACGCAGCCGGTGCCAAACTCTTTATCCACGAAGTCATCTGCTATCACGGGGATCTTGCGATCCGTGAGGGGGAGGATGAGCTCTTTACCGATCAGATTTTGGTAGCGCTCGTCTGTCGGATTGACGGCTACTGCCACATCTCCGAGCATAGTTTCGGGACGGGTAGTGGCGACGGTCACATGACCTTCACCTTCCGCATAGGGATAGTGAATATACCAGAGTTTGCCATTTTCGTCTCTATGTTCCACTTCGTCATTTGCCAAAGCGGTAACACAACGGGGACACCAATTTATGATGTATTTTCCTTTGTAAATGAGACCATCTTGATAAAGGCTTACAAAGACCTCTTTCACGGCACGCGACAGCATATCGTCCATGGTAAAGCGCAGACGCGACCAATCGCAGGAAGCGCCTAAGAGCTTAAGCTGGTCGATGATTATGCCGCCTTTTTCATTTTTCCATTCCCAGATCTTTTCCACGAGAGCCTCTCTGCCGATCTGATGGCGGGTCTTGCCTTCTTTAGCGAGCTGTCTTTCGACCATGTTTTGAGTAGCTATTCCGGCGTGATCCACACCGGGAAGCCAGAGAGTGGGGCGACCTTGCATGCGTTGATAACGGATTACGACATCTTGAAGGGTATTGTTTAGCACGTGTCCCATATGCAGGATACCCGTCACATTGGGTGGCGGGATCAGGATCGTGAATGGTTTGCCTTCGCCACGCGGGGCAAAATATCCTTTCTCTTCCCAGTGTTTATACCATTTCTTCTCTATATCCTGTGGTGAATAGCTTTTGCTGATGTCCATTGTCTTTTCCTTCTTTGTGTCGAATTCTTGCCTGAAGCGCATATCATCCAAGCAGATACCACTTCAAATGGGGGTGAAAGTCTGTCAATGGCTTTTTGATCTTGGCAAGAAACGAAGATTTCATAAAAGTAACAGACCTATAATGATGACAAGCAAAATACATGCAGACTGACAGTCACCTTTCGGCATATAATCTATGTGGTTAAGGAACGAATCGCGATGAATTGTGAGCCTTCTTAAACAAATCTATCGGCATTATTGTGGCAATAAGGATGCAAATCCTAGCCCAGGTTATATTCTTTTCAGCTCCAATACTTTCTGTCTAGACTGCGATATTGGATTGCCTCCAAGACGTGATCACTATTTATATTTTTTTCACCTTCCAGATCTGCTATTGTGCGAGCGACCTTGAGGATGCGGTCAAAAACTCGGGCGGAATAGCCCAATTTGTCGATGGCATTTTGCATCAGAGTATGCGAAGACTTGTCCAGAGCACAATGTTCGCGCAGCAACTTGCTGTTCATTTGGCTGTTATTGAATATTCCATTTTTGGCAAAGCGTTTGTGCTGGATCTCGCGAGCGGCATTGACCCGGTGTCTGATATTGGCAGATTTATCCCCTGTTGGCATAGCTGCCAGATCTGCATAAGCCACCGTAGGTACTTCGACGTGGATGTCGATCCTATCCAGCAGTGGACCCGAGATTCTATTTCGGTATCTCACGATGGAACCGCTATCGCAATTGCAACTGTGATTGGGAATGTTTGCTCCATAATAACCGCAGGGACATGGATTCATGGAGGCAATCAACATAAACTCTGCTGGGAAACTGAGGCTGGTGGTGGCGCGAGCAATGGTCACCATTCCGTCCTCTAAAGGCTGACGCAATACTTCCAAGACAGTGCGCTTAAATTCGGGTAATTCATCCAGAAAAAGCACTCCGCGATGAGATAGGCTTACTTCGCCTGGTTTAGGGAAAGCTCCTCCGCCAATTAGTGCTACGTCACTGATAGTATGGTGAGGGCTACGAAAGGGGCGGGTGGTCAGGATTCCGTTCTTAAAGTCTTTGGAAAATCCCGCTACAGAATGGATCTTGGTAGCTTCCAAGGCCTCGTCTAGGGTCAGTTCCGGAAGGATTGTGGGGACCCGGCGCGCAAGCATGGTCTTGCCACTTCCGGGAGGGCCGATCATCAGGATATTATGCCCTCCTGCGGCTGCTACTTCCAGAGCGCGCTTGACCTGAAATTGCCCTTTTACGTCTTGCATATCCACCGGAAATTCATTGAGCGTAGAGAAGATTTTCTCGCGATCTACTTTAGCTGGCTCAATTTTGGCTTCGCCCCGTAAATACTGTACTGTTTCCCAAAGTGATGTGACTGGGATTACGGTGATTCCATCAATAATGGCTGCCTCATCTGCATTTTCATGGGGCACAATGATGGTGTCCACTCCGTCACGCTTGGCAGCTATCGAGATTGGTAATACTCCATCCACAGCGCGCACATTGCCATCCAAGGAAAGCTCTCCCACAATGGCGATTTGTTTTAGCACTGGCTGCGGAACCTGTGAATTGTTCATCAAGATGGAGATGGCAATTGGAAGGTCCAATGAAGACGAATCTTTTTTTATATCAGCAGGCGCAAGATTGATGGTATAGCGCCCTGTGGCATATGGAAGATCGCTATTGCGCAGTGCAGCAAATACACGATCTTTGCTCTCTTTTACGGAGTTTGATGGCATCCCCACGATGTTAACATTTTGTTGCATTACTCCATCACGGTCACATTCAACGGAAATTTGTAAAGCGTCTATGCCCAAAGTTGTGTATGTGAGTGCGATTCCGACCATTAGATTTTCCTTTTCGAGATCATTGTTGCTTTTTAGCAATTGATTTGATTGGGAGTGGTGAGTCAAGCTTTTTCTCGGGATGAGCGATAATCAGACCCCTATTTTGCTATCCAAATTATGCTTTTGTTCCTTAAAAACAGAAGGGGATCACGAACAAAATCGCAATCCCCAAGCTGTGTATTTTAATATTGAGGCGATGTCTTATGCTCCTGTCGCTCCCGATGCATCTGCCGGAGCAACGTAAGTACGGGTAGCAAGCTCACGATCAAGCATCATGATGCCATTACCGTTTTCACCTACCATCTTAAGCATATTCACGATGCGTTCGACAGTTGATTCTTCTTCGACTTGCTCATCTACATACCATTGTAAGAAGCTGCGGGTGGCATGATCGTTTTCTTTGATCGCCACATCAACCAATTCATTAATATTTTTTGACATGAGTTTCTCATGCTCCAGTGCCTTGGAAAAGGCTTGGAGGGGATTTTCAAAATCGTTTGTGGGCTCATCAATTGCCATAAGGTGCACCCTCGCTCCACGTCCGATAAGATAGTTAAAGAGTTTCATAGCATGAAAATGCTCTTCTTTACTCTGAACTTCCATCCAATTTGCCATACCATCCAAGCTTTGGCTGGCTAACCACCCTTGCATGGAGATATAGAGATATTCCGAAAAGAATTCCTTGTTTATCTGTTCATTTATGGCTTCAGCCATTTTTTTGCTTATCATTTTTCCTCCATTTTTTCTTTTATATTTTTGCGTAGTGTAGACTTAATATTTGCCAGATCTTGCTCGGTTGGGATGTATTGCTGTTTGATGGGATTTAGCATGTCAAATCCGCATTCATTGGGATCACCAAGCAGTCGATGCAAGATAGGAATACTCTGCCCGCCCCATCCATAGGAGCCAAAAGCTAGCCCTATGCGATCTTTCGGCGAGAGTCCTTTGAGATAATATATGAATGCTGCCACAGTAGGTAAGATTGAAGAATTGAGGGTGGGGGAGCCTACTGCGATGTATTTAGCATCGATCATTTCTGTCATAATATCTGAGATGTGGTTTGTTTGCAGATTCAGTAGCTTAGCTCTGATGCCCATCTCCTCAAAAGCTTCGTGGATTGCCATCGCCATCATCTGAGTGGATTTCCACATTGTGTCATAGACAACCAGTGCACGATGTTGATCTGAAACATTATATGCCCAGTCTTTGTATCCAGAGAGGATTTGCGGGATATTTTCCTCAGTCCAGATCAGACCATGGCTGGGGCAAATCATCTTGATGGAGAGCGGAGCAGCCAAATCCAATACTTTTTGCACCTGCTTTGCATATGGTAAGACGATGTTGGCATAATATTTTTTTGCTTCTTCCATAACGATGCCGATTGGCACTTGGCGGACAAAACGCTCACTGGAAGCTATGTGTTGACCAAAACCATCATTTGAAAAGAGGATCTCTTCTTCAGGGCAATAAGTAAATTGATTATCTGGCCAATGCACCATGGGTGTGGTGATGAAGCTAAGACTGCGCTTACCGATCTTGATGCTATCCCCGGTCTTGATTTCTTCAAAGTTCCAGTCTTCTTTATAATGCAATTTAAGACCTTTGATACCTTGGGCATTAGTGTAGATCTTGGCATTAGGGATGAGCTTTTGCAGCATTGGTAATCCGCCGGAGTGATCCATTTCCACATGATTTTGGATCACAATATCAATCTTGGTGGGATCGATAACGTCCTTGATGCGGGAAATCATCTCATCGTAAAGATAGTATTTCACATTATCAATGAGAGTTATCTTTTCATCGATGATTAGATATGCATTGTATGTAGATCCGCGATGTGTGACATAACCATGAAAATTTCTAAGATCCCAATCTATTCCACCTACCCAATAGATTCCTTTCTTCAATTCTACTGCTTTCATTAGCTAAACTCATCAATATCGTTCTTTTGCTTTTCGAACATACGAAAAA
>JASKKR010000011.1 GCA_030154085.1 Candidatus Cloacimonadota bacterium
ATGATGAATATCTTAGTACCAAACATCATTTTTGAAGATCTTGGACTCAAATATGTGGGACCTATCGATGGACATGATACGCCACATCTGATCTCGATTCTAAAGCGGGTCAAAAACAATATCGTGGGCCCAGTCTTGATTCACGTAGTCACTCAAAAGGGTAAGGGTTATCGCCCCGCCGAAAAAGATGCCTCCACTTTCCATGGAATCGGTCCATTTAATGAGCTCAGCAGCAAAATCGTATGTAGTGATGGCAAAAGCTACAGTAACGTAATGGGCGATGCTCTGATGGAGTTAGCCGCCAAACATGATAACGTCGTCGCAATCTCAGCCGCTATGAGTGCCGGAACTGGGCTCAGCGGTTTTGAAAAACAGTATCCCACACGCTTCTTTGATGTAGGGATTGCCGAGCAACATGCTGTAACTTTAGCCGCCGGCATGGCTACTAAAGGAATTAAAGCTTTCGTTGCAATCTATTCTACTTTTATGCAGCGTGCCTTGGATCAGGTGATCCATGATGTGGCGATGCAGCGACTGCCGGTTGTCTTTTGCTTGGATCGAGCAGGACTTGTCGGCGAAGATGGTGCCACTCATCATGGCGCTTTTGATCTGGCTTTTTTGTCCTTTATTCCAAATCTCGTGATCCTCGCTCCCTCATGCGCAGAGGAGTTGGTAGCAATGATAAATTGGGCAGCAACATACCAAGACGGTCCCGTCGCCATCCGCTATCCCAGAGGCAAAGCTCTATACCGAGGAATCGAAGTAAAAGACTTCACCCCCGGGAAAGTAGAAATTCTCGAGCCCGGAGATGACATGACGAATCCCCCGATAGCATTTGTCGCGGTTGGTGATGCTTTGACAACTGCTCAGCAAACTGCTGAGATTCTCAAAACAGACGGCACAAGAGCTGTAATCGTGAATCTACGCAGTGTGAAACCGCTTGATAAGAGAGTCTTAGAGGCTCTCGGAGAGGCTTGCCGATATATCTTTACCTTTGAAAACGGTACCCGCTATGGCGGAGTTGGCGCTGGAATTGCCCAACTTTTAGCAGAAAAGTCTGCGCGTGTCATCAATTTTGGCTATCCAGATTCATTTGTCCCCCATGGTGATATAGAGCGTCTCAAGAAGAATATCGGCTTTGATCCAGATACTCTTGCAGACCGTATCCGACAATATCTATGAATGACATTATATGTGCCCGCATCACAGCTCCCGGGCGAAGCGCTATCGCTGTTATAAGGATCTCCGGCAAAGGTGCGATTGAACTTGTATCCGAATTCTTTAGCCCCCGCCAAAAGCTACTTAAGGCTCCAGGAAACAGCATTGTCTATGGGAATTTCCATGATGACTCCGGTAGGATTATCGATGAAGTCCTCCTGAGTGTATTTCGCGCACCGCACAGCTATACTGCAGAAGACACCATCGAGTTGAGCTGCCATGGAAATCCTGCTCTTGCAGAACGAATTCTAAGTACATTATTAACCAAAGCACGTCTGGCAAATCCTGGTGAATATACTCTTCGCGCCTATCTGAATGGGAGAATGGATCTCAGTCAAGCCGAGGCAGTGAATGATCTCATCACAGCTGAAAGTTCCAAAGCAGAAACTGCTGCCTTGATGCAGATCAAAGGTTATTTGGGTAGACATCTTAGCAACATTCTTGAAAGAATTCGAGATGCCCGGCTGCGCTGTGAATTAGCAATTGATTTTGCCGATCAAGATCTTCCCCAGATTGATCTGGATGACCTTAAGAGGCGGATCCAGCAAATTCTCAAAGATGCCAAAGATCTCTATGCCGAGGGCTCAGGGGGCATCAAGCTCCGGGAGGGAGTCAAAATCTGCCTGGCAGGCGCCCCAAATACTGGAAAATCATCCCTCTTTAACGCCTTGCTCAAACAAAATCGGGCAATCGTGACACCACATCCAGGTACCACTCGTGACTATCTGGAAGAATCTTTTTCTCTAAATGGATATCCAATCGTCTTGTGGGATACCGCCGGCTTGCGAGACAGCGAGGATAGCATAGAACAAGAAGGCATTGCTCGTAGCTATTCCCTGATGCGCAAGGCAGATCTCATCCTCTTGCTCTACGAAGGTGAATATCCCGGCATCGGTGATGAACTCAGCAACTTTGTTGATAAAATCATCCCTGTGGCAAGCAAAGCCGATATCATTAGCTATCCCGCTTTGCCGGAAGACCATGTCAAGATCAGTGTAAAGCTTAAAGACGGCTTGGTTGACCTTTCCGAGAAAATTCTCCAGCGCCTAAGCTTGCCCACGCAGATCATTGACCGCCCCTTGATCACTAATAGCCGTCATCTCGCTGCCCTACACCGCTCGATAACTTCTCTTCAAGATGCTTTAACAGCCTTGGATATGAATGCCGGATTTGAGATCATCGCCTTTGAATTGATTACGGCTGCCTCAGCCCTGGAAGAAATCTTGGGAGTCTTGCCCACTGACGAATTGTTAAACAAGATCTTTTCCGAATTTTGCATCGGAAAATAGCCTCATAATCAGCTATCCTACCAGCTGATACTGTTCGATAAAACCTGGTCTCCTCCCAATAAGTTACATCCAGATAGGAGTTAGAGAAAAAATACATTGACCTTGACACAAAATGATGGGCTAATTAGGTAGGCTAATCTACGTTTTGATTTTCATAATATTTTTGAGGATGGAGTTTTGGAACGCATAGCATCAAAAGCCTTAGCTGAAAACCTTCGAGAGACTAGAGCAGCTTTTTATCCAACTCAGCACACCTGCACGCAAAGCGTTGGTAAAACTAGAACCGCACTGTACTAATGTAGATCGCTGCTTCAGGATGCTTCAGGATATTCTTACTAAGAACTTAGTCTATTGGCAGAAACATGCCAATATCCATGAATGGTTGCATAATTTGGGTGATCCTACTTTGGAGCTTATGTCAGACAGATTGAAGATAACAGAATTTTACAGTTATTGGGAACAGCAAATCCAGAAAGCTCAGTCTACTGAAGAACTCAAAGATATCCCTGCTTTTACCGAAATCGCTGCTATGTATAGAGATTATATTACCCTCTTTTCAACCTTGAGCCACAGAATCCAATACATATTTTACCTACTTGGCCTACCTACAATGGTGGATCTGATGAACCATCTACTCTGGGATCTCAATCGACAATTGGCTGATCTGTTTCGCAATAGAAATATAATTAATGCCCATCCTAATATCTCGCAGGAATTTGACTCTCTTCTAAAGAAAAATCTGCAACAGATGGAGCATTATACCCGTTTAATATTTGGCGATCCAGAAAAGCTCCTTCTCCTTTCCGTGCGTAGTGGTGCTCCGATGAGCCTCCCTGGAGCTATGGATACCTTTTTGAATATCGGTTTGAATGGCGAGATTACTCAACAACTATCCCTAAAAGAAAACTATGGCTGGACAGCGTTCCACAGAAAATGTTATGAGACCCACAACTGATTCTTGATATATATTAGCCGAACTTTACCACCTCTTTTGACCAATCGAAAAAAGGTTAAATATAAAAAAGGGATTGACAAAAAAGGCACCACAAATACAAATACAAACAACAGGGGTGCTGGATCAATTGATCCGGCTGAGAATAGACCCTTCGAACCTGATCCGGATAATGCCGGCGTAGGAAAAGACTCAATTGCATATCGAAGGACAATTCTTTTTCCCCTGAATAACTACCTATAAAGGGGAAACAATGGAAAAAGACATTTCCACATCCATCCTGAGTGCATGGACTCAGAAACTCCAAGCTGCCACAGCCTCAGATCTAATCATCGCCGGAGCAGGACCATCGGGCTTGATTTGTGCTTCCGAATTAGCCCGTTTAGGTTATGCCGTCACGATCATCGAAAAGAATCTCGCTCCCGGTGGAGGCATGTGGGGCGGCGCTATGCTCTTCAATGAAATAGTCATTCCTTCTGCCGCTATACCTATTCTTGAGGCTTACAAAATATCTTACAAACAGGCCACCAAAGAGCTTTACACCGTCGATTCCTGTGAAGCCACATCCGCTTTGATCTACCACGCCAGCCACAATGGAGCAAAGATCTTTAATGCCGTCGTCGTGGAAGACCTGATTATTACCGAAAACAAGGTAAACGGTGTGGTTATAAACTGGGCACCGGTACATGAACGAGGAATGCAGGTAGATCCGCTTTGTCTGGAAGCTAAGGCTGTGTTGGACGCTACTGGACATCCTTGTGAAGTGGTGAGTATCCTGACGGCAAAGAATCACTTCCGACTAACCGATGGTAAGAGTTCGATTGAGTATGAGCGCTCGATGAACGCTAAAATGGGAGAAAAGGCTGCAGTCGAGCATACAGCGGAGGTATTCCCGGGACTCTTTGTCTGTGGCATGGCAGCCTGCGGAGTAAGCGGCAGCAACCGGATGGGACCGATCTTTGGGGGCATGCTTCTTTCTGGGATGAAGGTCACCAAATTGATTGCTGCTGCCTTGGAGAGATAGATTCATGCAGGATTTTGGACTTTACATTGTGATCACAAATCCTGTTTTAGGATATCTTAAGTTCACCGAGATCTGTGTGGCAGAAGGAGTAAAGATGATCCAGCTCAGGGAGAAAAAGCTTACCGACCGCAAGCTGCTCAACCTTGCCCGACAAATGCGCTCCATCACTCATAAAAGTCAAACCAAATTCGTTATTAATGACAGATTGGACATCGCTATGCTCTGTGATGCTGATGGTCTTCACTTGGGTCAAGATGATCTGCCCTGGTGGGAAATTCGAACCCTCTGGTCCAAAATACTCGGTGTTTCCACCCACAATATGGACCAGGCAAAAGCTGTATTGCAAGCTCCCCTGCTGCCAGACTACATGAGTTTTGGTCCCATCTATCCTACATCTGCCAAGGAGAATCCGGATCCCCCACTGGGAACAGCACAATTAACTGAAATTTACAAGCTTCGAAAATGCCCCATCCTCGCTATCGGTGGCATCTTTGAACATAATCTCAAAAGTATAACCGACTGCAATATCAAAAATGTTGCTATGATCCGACAGTTTTGCGAGTTAGATGATCCGCACAAACTGCGAAACAAAATTCGGCACATCAAACAAGCCTTAGAGGAGAGGAAATGACACAACTTTCACAAGCAAAAAGTGGCATCATAACAGAGCAAATGCAACGTGTAGCCAAACATGAAAATATAGATCCCGATAGTCTTCGCGAGCTAATCGCGCAAGGGAAAGTGGTAATTCCACACAACGTCCATAGCCCTGCTCGAGCCATGGGAATAGGTAAAAATATGAAGGTCAAGATAAACGCCAATATCGGCTGCTCGGATATGGGTAGCTCGCTGGACGAAGAACTCCGCAAGCTTGAGATCTGCAACCGTTACCAAGCTGATAGCGTGATGGATCTATCCACCGGCAGCCATTTACATGAAATCCGCAGTAAAATTCGAGAAAATACTGATCTCATTCTGGGCACCGTGCCAATCTATGCCGTAGCTGCCAAATTGGAAGAGCAGGGCAAAGACATCAGGTCATTGGAAGCAGATATGCTCTTTGACGAGATCCAAGCTCAAGCCGAGGAAGGCATTGACTTTATCACTGTCCATGCTGGGATCAATCGTTTTTCTTTGGATAGTCATCTCAAAGATAAGCGCACTTTAGGTGTAGTGAGTCGCGGAGGCAGTTTGCTGAAGCGATGGATGCTGCATAAAAACAGCGAAAATCCCCTCTATGAAGAATATGATCGACTCCTCAAAATCTGCTCTGAACATGATGTTACCCTGAGTTTGGGAGACGGATTGCGACCGGGAGCCTTGAGTGATGCCACCGATAGTTCTCAGATTGGAGAATTGATCGTTTTAGCCGAATTAGCAAAACGCGCCCGCAAAGCAGGAGTGCAAGTTATGATCGAAGGACCCGGTCATATCCCTCTTAACGAGATTCAGGCAAATGTAAAACTGCAAAAATGTCTCTGTGATGATGCTCCATTTTATGTGCTAGGACCATTACCCACCGATATTGCTTGTGGTTATGATCATATCAGCGGTGCCATCGGCGCTGCTCTTGCCGCCTGGCACGGAGCGGATTTTCTCTGCTACCTCACTCCCGCTGAACATCTCTGTCTACCGGATCTCGACGATGTTAAACAAGGGATAATCGCCACTCGAATTGCTGCTCACGTGGCTGACATCGCCCGAGGACATCCCCAAGCTCGTGAAATTGATGACGCTATCTCCCAAGCAAGGCGTAAGATGGATTGGGAAAAGATCTTTGCGCTGAGCCTGGATCCAGATTGGAGTCGCCAGAGAAAAAACAATAGCTCTATGGATGCGCAAGATCATTGCAGTATGTGTGGAAATCTCTGCGCAATCAAGACTGATAAAGCCAATGAATAGCAGAATCCTCAGTATTGCTGCTCTCGATAGCAGCGGAGGTGCAGGCATGAATCAGGATATCCGTGTTGCCACCCTATTTCAGCGCTCCATCTATTGCTGTCCCACCGGATATACTATCCAAAGTTCGCAGGGGGTGGAGGCTATCTGCCCCCTCTCCCCTAGTTTTTTTCGAAAGCAACTTTGCCGCATATTAGACGAGTATAATCCGCAATATATCAAGATCGGAGCTCTGTGCGCTCCCTCCCAAATCAGCATCTTAAAAGAGATACTATCTGAGTATAAATGCCTGAATATCCTGATCGATCCTATCCTCAAACCAACCAAAGGAATAAGTTTTATCAGCAACCCAAAGCTTTATCAAGAGCTATTAAAAATAGCGGAATTCATCAGCCCAAATTGGAATGAATTAGCAGAGA
Source organism: Candidatus Cloacimonadota bacterium (assembly GCA_030154085.1). Classification (GTDB taxonomy): domain Bacteria; phylum Cloacimonadota; class Cloacimonadia; order Cloacimonadales; family Cloacimonadaceae; genus UBA5456. Next base: position 6,802 of record JASKKR010000011.1, read on the forward strand.
TTTCTGGACGTCCCATCCATAATTTCGCCATGAGCCTGGACGCCGCAAAACTCCTTGTCCAAAGATATAAGATCAATATCCTGCTTACCGGAGGTCATGCAAATTGTGATCCGATTCCGGAGACATACATCTCAGTTGACAACACAAAGACTCACTATCTGCCTAAAAAGTACTGGAACTACTCTCACGGAACCGGCTGTGCACTGTCAATGACCTTTCTCTGCTATCTGGAGGATGGATATTCCGCAGAAAAAGCTTTTTGCGCAGCATCTCACTGGGTAAGTGATTTTTATGATAAGCTCAATGAACATTCCAATATAAATTTGGATATGGATAAGCATAGCAGAGATTTTCCCACATGATCTGAAAGCTATGGTAAGGAAATTATGCAAACAAGAGCATCCCTAAACTGGCAAGAGCTGGCACTTCCAGTTTGCTAAGTGCTTGGAATAGTAGCACTCTTGCTGCCTCCCCCGTTTCTTGCCCATTTGAGAAGTGAGCAAGAAACGGGAAAATAAAGAGTTACAGCTTTGTGAAGTGTGTTTGAAGATCATTATTATGCGCTGGGATTCAAGGTAGCGAACAATTTAGAAACGAGCAATAGAAGATAAGCTCAGCTTGCTATTTTCGCGTTATAGACATAGATATAAACCACGATGGCTACTATATCCCAGGCAAAGCCAAAATTCTTTCTTGACAAATATATGGCATCTATCAGATTGGAAAATCTTTAAATTATAAACAAAAGGTGGTGATGTAATTGCCTACAGTCGTAGCTAAAGAAAACGAATCCTTCGATTATCTTTTGAAACGCTTTAAAAAGAAATGCGAAAAAGCCGCAATTCTTTCTGAAATAAAGAAGCATCAGGCTTACGAAAAGCCCAGCGTGAAAAAGAAACGCGAAGCTAACGCTGCTCGCCGTAAAATGCTCAAAATGCAGCGTAGAATGCAACGTTACATGAGATAAAGCCTCAAAAATTAAGCTTTACAGAGAATCAGGCATACAGGGATTGTAAAAAGTCCCTGTATGCTTTTTATAGCACAAGGAAGAAAATATGGGCGTAATAGATTGGATTATACTAGCAGTAATTCTGATATTTACCATTTTAGGCATAAGACGTGGTTTGGTGGGTGCAGTAGTGCAATTTGCCGGAGCCATCTTGGCATTTCTCCTCATTGGACACTATTATCCGCTTTTAGCAAATCAATTGATGCTCAAATATGAGCTCAGCAAGACCCTCGCTATCTTAATCTCGGTGATCCTGATCCTAGTGCTTGTCGTAGTAGTTATCCGTTTTGTGATTTGGATCTTGGATAGATTCATCAAAGCACTAAGACTAAGCTGGCTAAACCGCTTTTTAGGTGGTGTTCTGGGCTTAGTAAATGGTCTCATCTTGGTAGTTATTTTTGCGATTGTCATGGACTATGCCCCACGTTTATCTGAGCCGCTTCGGGATTACCAGAATCACCGGGTATATACTGGAATCGACACGCTAAAGGACGATGTTGTAAAACACCTGAAAATGAATAATTATTTTCAATACCTTACCCTCCCTGAGTTTTTGAAACTCGAAAAAAACAATTCTAATGACAGATCTTGAATACAGCAGCTTCCTAAAACATCTTGCCGACAGATGTCACAGCGCCTTGGGCAAAGCTCGGGCTCAGAAACTTGGTGTCCTGAGCAATATTGAGGAGATGCGCGCTTCTCAAAAGTTGATTTCAGAATTTCAAGTTGCTCTTGAGGAAGGAGTGGATTTTGATTTATCCACACTTACAAATCTTGAACCGTATTTCAAAGAGCCAATCCACGGCATCTACGATTGGGAAGAATTTCGTGAGATCAGCATCAATGCAGAGCTTGCCACCAACTTTCACGAGCACTTGACGGCTTTTGAAGAGCTCCCTGAAGCATATAAAGTGGTCAAGAAACTCCATCCCCTTCCTCAAATCAGACAGGCATTTGAACGCATATATGATCCTGAGGGCGATGTCAAAGACAGTGCTTCCCAAAATCTCACACGCATCAGAAAAGCGCTGTCATCCTTGCGGAGCAGGATTCAACACAGTATGCAGAATCTCCTCAATGAGCCGCGCTTTGAAGGTTATCTACAGGATAAGTATGTAACTCAGCGGGACGATCGTTTTGTGCTCCCGATCAAGGAATCCGCCGCCACCTTCGTCTCAGGAATCGTGCAAAGCCGCAGCGGCAGCAAATCCACCGTCTTCATCGAACCGGAGCAGATTGTCCCTCTAAACAACGAAATGCAGCTGCTTCGGGAAGAAGAGAAACGAGAGATCTATCAGATCTTGAGCGATTTTTCAACCGAGATTCGAATGCACAGACGCGAACTTCTGGAAAATCAGGCTCTACTGATTGAGCTGGATTTTCTTTATGGCGCCGCTAGAATATCCAATGATTTACGTGCCAAAGTTCCCAAAATGCACTCTGCCCCCAGCCTGGATCTCAGAGCAGCCCGCCATCCGCTTTTGATTCTCAAAATGATCGCCGAGGAAGGTACAAACGCCTATCATAAGGTGATCCCCTTTGATCTCAGTTTAGGTGAGGATTATCATCTCATGATCCTTAGCGGACCGAATACCGGCGGTAAGACTGTGCTCATGAAAGCCGTAGGACTGATCAGTCTGATGGCACTTAGCGGCCTACCCATCCCAGCAGATGAAGATAGTCGCGTGGGCTATTTTTCCAAGATCTATGCTGATATCGGTGATGATCAATCCATAGAAAATGCACTTTCTACGTTTTCATCGCATCTGGATAAAATCGGTAAGATGCTACGCGAGGCAGATTCGCAAAGTTTGATTCTAATCGATGAGATTGGAGCTGCTACTGATCCACAGCAGGGTTCAGCCCTCGCTCAGGCAATTTTGGAAAAACTTGTTGATCTGGGTGTAAAGGGAATTGTCACTACTCACTACACTGCTCTCAAAGTCTTTGCCGAATCCAATGACAGTTGCATAAATGCCAGTATGCAGTTTGACACAAAGTCACTATTGCCTACATACCGCTTCAGTACTGGAATCCCTGGTGATAGCTTTGCCATCGAAGTAGCTGCATCTTTAGGTTTGGATCCAGACCTCATAGCTCGCGCGCGCAGTCTGGCTGGCAGCCAGAATGTGGAATTCAGCAGCCTCATCAAACGCCTCCAAGAGCAGAAGAAGACCTTGGGCAAAGAAATATACCAATATGAACTCAAGCGTCGCAATCTCGAAGCAAAACTCCAAGAAATAGATAGCAAAGAAATTGAATGGGAAAAAGAACTCAAAGCCCGCCGTCAAAAGCACCTCAAAGAGATGCAGACAGAGCTGATTAGTTTTCAGAAGCTATACAGTAAGGAGATTAACGAAATCAAATCCCTACAAAAAGACCAACGAAAGAAAGTTTCGGAAAGAAAATTGCAAGATATTGCCAAGCAGTCAGAAGATCTATCCCGTCAGATCAAAATACACAGCGCCGAAGGTAGAGAAAAGCTCGCCCAGCCAAAAACAGGTGACCGGGTCTGGCTGGCAGATTTTGAAGCAGACGCCACTATCATCACCATAGACAAAGAGCAAGCTGTGGTTGACATGAATGGCATCAGCTTTAAGACGCGCCTGAATAATCTATACAAAAGCTCAGCCGATGTCCCTAACCTGGAAAAGCAAGTGCCTCTTGCCAAAACTCACGCAGCAGCTCGTGTGCAAACTGAACTCAAGCTTTTGGGACTGACTTTTGATGAGGCAATACCGTTAATTGATGAATTTTTAGACAACGCCCAGCTCAACGGTTTTAGCACCTTACGCATCGTACATGGCAAAGGGACTGGGGCTCTTAGAGCAAAAGTTCGGGATTATCTTTCGCGGAAAAAAATAGTGAAAAGCATCGAAACTCCGCCCCTCTTTGAAGGTGGCAGCGGAGTGACGGTGGTCAAGATATGAGGCTATATTGGAATCAGCTTTGATCGATCAAATTCGCCAGGCAAATGACATCGTGGATGTAGTGCAGAGCTATCTCCCGCTCAAGCGTGTGGGCTCAAATTGGCGAGGGATATGCCCCTTTCACAATGACACACGCCCCTCAATGTATGTCAGCCAAACCAAGCAGATCTTCAAATGCTTTGCATGTGGTAAAGCGGGCAATGTCTTTAGCTTTGTCCAAGAATATGAGAAGGTCAGCTTTATGGAATCGGTCAAAAAGCTGGCAATCAGAGCTGGAATCACGCTCCCGGAAGACTCTCGCACGAAAGTGGTCTCCACCAAACGCCAGCAGCTTATCGAAGTCTATCGAATAGCCTCAGAATTCTTTACAAAGAATCTCTTCGAACATTCCGAAGACGCTATGGACTATTTGCGCCAACGCAAGGTCAGCCCCCAGACCGCCAAAGATCTGCAGCTCGGCTACGCTCTTGCTTCCAACAAAGCTCTACTCAATCATCTCATGAAACAAGGCTTTGGAGTGAGCTTGCTCAAAGAAAGCGGCCTCTTTGGAGAATACTCTGGGGCACTCATCGACCTTTTTCGGGATCGTCTTATATTTCCTATTCATAGCAATACTTCAGAGGTAATTGCCTTTGGCGGTCGTATCTTGCAACCCAAAGAAAACACTGGGAAATACATCAATTCTCCCGGTACGGAGATCTATACTAAAGGCAAAGAACTTTATGGTCTCTTCAAAACCAAATACAATATCAGCAAAACCGATCAATCCATCGTCTGTGAAGGATACTTTGATTTCCTGCGCCTCTATGAAAACGGCTTTACCAATGCCGTAGCAAGCTTGGGCACTGCCCTCACCGAAGATCAAGTCTATTTGCTCAATCGCTTTTCTTCAAATACAGTGATCCTTTTTGATGGCGATAGCGCCGGGATCAAGGCGGCAGTGCGAGCGGGATTAGTCTGCTTAGCCCGCGGAATGAAAGTGAAAGTAGCGCTCCTTCCCCAAGGCGAAGATCCTGATGAGTTCCTCCTGTCCCATGGTGCTGATGCACTCAGAGCTTTGATCGATACGGCAAGCGAACTCATTCCCTTTATAGCACAAAGCTCTGATCTGGATTCTTCGCCTAAAGAACGCATTGAACTCATCTTGGACGCCCTGCGCCAGCTTTGGGATCCCATTCAAAGAGAATTTTTCCTGAAGGATATATCAGAATCCTTTGGCATCAGCCAAAACGCCTTACAATCTTCGCTCAGACGCAGCTCAGCAAGGCAAACCACTTTAGAGCAACCCGTCCCAGAAAACCAGATTCCACAGAAGAGCCCCCATGAAAAGATTATCCTGCAAGCTGCTTTGAAAGATCGGGAAAGTTACAATCTTCTTGCCCGCGAGCTAACAGCTGATTATTTTAGTAATAGACTTTATAAACGTATCTTTGAATATTTGCAACAACGCCTGCAGTCCAGTTCTGGATTTGATCCCGCTGCACTGCTGGATGACACAGATAATACTGAGATACGGGATAGTCTGGCAGAGCTTCTTTTTGAGGATTTGCAGCATTTGGATCTTAACGCGCAGATCAGAGACCTGAAATTGCGAAAGCTGAAGCGTGACCTGGATGATCTGGATAAAGCCATCAATGAAGATCCAACTAATCTGGAACTCCTCAAAGAGAAGGAAAAACTATTCCAGGAATATCGAAAGACGACCAAGCGAGTCGTAAACAAAGTCCTCTTTTAAGAGCTTATGCCAAGGAGCATCGATGATTACTTACAATGAATGTTTGAAAAAGCTAGTGGACATGGGGAAAGAATCAGGGTATATCACCTTCAAACAAATTAACGACATTTTGCCCAATAGTCCGTACTTTTTAGATAAGGTGGATGACATCATTTTTGACCTCTCCCAAGATGGGATCGAGATCATAGATGAGACCGAAAAACGAATCACTAAGGGAGGAGCCGCCATCCGTAAACCTACTCCCCCCAAAAAGTTTAAAACCAAACGCTTCTATGATGATCCCGTGAGAATGTATCTCCGTGAAATGGGAAGAGTTCCGCTATTGGATCGGGAAGGCGAAGTGCGCGTGGCAAAAAAGATCGAAACCTACCAAAAAATGATCAATCAAAATGTCTTTAAATCAGGCTCAACCCTCCGCGAGATGTACAACTTTCTACATCGCTACCGCGAACGCCGAGTGCGCCTTGACCAAATCTTCAAGGTCGATATTGGCACTTGGATAGACAAAAATCAAGATGTCAAAATCATCGATCACTTCAAAGAAATGCTCAAAGAAAATGAAATCATCCTAGACAAAATTGGCACAATCTTGGATAATTGTGATTTTGACGATACGGGAACAGCCAGCCGCCAAGAAGAGATCGATGCCTTACGTGAGCAACTCGTCGATTCATTTATGAGCCTCTCATACAATGACAAGCTTATCAAACGCATGGTATATCGCATCCGCAGCCTCGTCGAACGCATTGAAGAAAGCTACAATTCCATCAATGAGCTCACCAAAATTAAACGCTATACTATCGATGAAATTTGCACCTACGGAAGACGCGCTAAAAAAAGCGAAGAAGACTTTGAGGAAGTAAAAGCCGAAACCAATATGGATCCAAACATCTTTGTGGAAACCCTGCGTAAGATCAAAAACGCCAGGCGTAAGATTCGCCGCGTAGAACTGGAAACAAAGATGACGGGAAATAAGCTCATCTTCCTTCTTCGCGAAATTGACCGTGCTGAACGGAACAAGGAAAAAGCTCAAAACGAAATGATCGAAGCAAACGTGCGCCTCGTGATCTCCATCGCTAAGCGCTATAATAATAGGGGATTAGAATTCCTCGACCTGATTCAGGAAGGCAATACCGGGCTGATGCGCGCCGTCGAAAAATACGATTACCGCAAAGGCTACAAATTCAGCACCTACGCCACTTGGTGGATTCGTCAGGCAATAACCCGCGCTATTGCAGACCAAGCCCGCACCATCCGTATCCCGGTTCATATGATTGAATCTATCAATAAGATAAATCGCACCAGTCGTCGCCTTATGCAAAAGCTGGGACGCGATCCCTATCCCGAAGAAATCGCGGAAGTGCTGGATATGCCCGAAGAAAAAGTAAAAAATATCCTCTCTATCTCCAAGGAACCGGTCTCACTGGATAAGCCCATCGGTCACGATAGCGAAGATAGTATCCTGGGCGATTTTATCGAAGATAGAACCATCATTTCCCCAGAACGTCTGGCAGAACGCAGCCTGCTCAAAAAACAGGTGGATGAAGTGCTCAAAACCCTCACCACCAGAGAAGAACGCGTAATTCGCCTCCGCTTTGGTATTGATGATGGCTATCATCGTACTTTGGAAGAAGTTGGTAATATTTTTCAGGTGACACGCGAACGCATCCGCCAGATTGAGGATAAGGCACTCAAGAAACTGCGCCATCCTAGCCGGGCTGTGATCCTGCAGCAGTTTCTGGATAATTTCCACGTTAAATAAATAAGATACAAAGATAAGATATATGGGCGGAACATCGGAGTTCCCAAACTTTTGGGGACAAAGATTTTCCGCTCTACTTTTTGCCGTGCATCCCATAGTATCCCTTAACTATACAAAAGCAGCATTTTATTGCTCATTGATTTGCTTCCAACTCCATATCAAAGAAGCTACAATATGCCAATTGTATCCATTGTGGGTTGATACAAGATGAATATATAGATTGAGCCGGGTCATTACTCTTGGTTTTGACCGCTATTACAAAACATCAAGAATATATGGAAAATCTCCGGCGCAGGGGAGAGAGTCGCCTGCGCCTTCTGGGAGCTATTCTATAAAGCTATTCAGATAATTGAACAGTGCAAGAGCCTAACTATATTATCTAAGTCCAAAATATCCTGTTAGGGTCACACTGATGCTTTTCTGTCGGGTACTGGTATTGTATATACCATAATCCGAGACATCTGTGGAATATGGCTCTGTAATCTGAAAAACACCAGCTCTGGCTTCGCGCAACTTTCCCAGGCCCGTGCCAGCAGAACTAGCGATCTCAAAAGCTCGCGCCAGAGCATCTTCCGTAGCTGCAGCAAGAAGTTCCTTTTTGAGCACCGGTAGTTTTGTATACAGATATTCCAGACGAGAGTTATTGAGCACTATACTGCGATCGGCAAAGAAATCCGAATTGAGGGCGAGATCTTCGACGAGATCTAACTCTTGCGAGAGCACAAAGATAGATTGGTTGATATTATATCCTGTCATATTACCATTGTTATCAAAACGTTGATAGCTACTGGCAGGTTGGATACTGATATCTTTTTCAGCGAGTCCTTGCTCGATCAAATAGCTTTTGAAAGCCATAATATCAGAGTTCATATCCCGATATCCACGACTGAGCTCTGCAGCAGAGACGTTTTTTTGCAAGGAGACATTCCACTTTACGAGATCAGATTCAAACAGTTTACTGGCATATCCCACGACTCTGAGGCTGGTTTCGGGTCGGCGACTTTGCCAAAACGCCATCGCAAAGATGCTGATGCCGATTAGGAAGGCAACCCCCAAAACGCTAAATTTGCTCTTAGCCACGATGATCCAAATTAATGATGCGACCAGCAAGATGAGAGCTATGATGAGAATATATATTGGCATTGATACCTCCCAGTATCTTTCTTATTTAAAGCAAACCCCAGCGTCTGCGGAAATAGAGTTCCACGCAAAAGCTGAGAATAAAAAGAGCAATGACATACCATCTCCGGTATAGGGCAAAGTCCCGACTTTGATCCTGATAAACTATTTTTGCGGGTGGAGGTGAGAAAGTCTGCGCTTGGTTGAGAAGAATAATCCTACCCTGATTGCTTTGTGAGGCAATGAAATTGAGCAGGGGTAGGTTAAAGTCAAAATCCCGTTCCTCGGCAACCATAGCAGAGATGACAAAGCTTCCGGAGCTGCTTTGATTCTGATCGGGTTCTTGGATTTCAAAGTGATATTCTCCCACCTCTGTCAGATTTGTATGATAAACATATTCTTCGCCGCTGCGACTCATAAAATCTCTTCTGAGCTCATTCCCTTCAGAATCGTATATCGTGATAAGAGGATTTTTGTCTAGATCACTAGAACGGATTTCATCCTCCGCGCGCAGTCGAATGATTACTTCCTCTCCTTGCAGATAGCTGTTTTTATATATAGCGCTATATGCACCGATTGCTTTATTGCTGAGCCATGTCAGGATATTGACCATCATCTTTTGATAGCCACCACTGTCGCTCTGCATCTGCCATCGCCAGAGATTAAGAAAGCTAAGTCCAAGCACGCGACTTTCACCTTGGCTTTTGATGCCAATAGCGGGAGATCCCTGGGGATTTGCGATGGTGGCAAGGATCTGAGCATTTTTGGCGGGAGTGAGGTAAAAATAATCCACCGGAGGCATTTTACTTTGCTCTTCCGCAAGGGGATTGAGCATCGGGAAATCAAGTGCATTAGGCTGCAGGTGAATAAAACCTTGATAGCTGTTGGTGATATTTGAGGGCAAAAGGGGCAGATATGCTGCGAGATCCATCAGCGGCATACCCTGATAATAGAATCCACATCCCCGCTGAAGATTGTCTTTAATAAAGCTCGACAGGTTCGGATTCAGGCTGAGATTGCCATTATTTATGATTACAATGACAGCTGGACGGCTCTGAGCATCAAGACGTTGCCCCTGTTCACCTTGATATGCCATCCCATCACGGATAAGATAGGACTCTAAATCCCAGCGCGGATTACCTGAGATGGCATCTAAGATAAATTTGTTGTCCCAGCCGGGAGCATCCGAGAAGAACATGATGAGCTCTTTTTCGCTGAGAACTTCCACTGCCCCAGGCATCTGATTGTTTTCCAGACGCTGTTCTTCCGGTAGAGCTTCCAGCTCCACATGATAGTTGAAGAATCCAGTGCGATCAAAACGATATTCAAAATCCACAAGCTGTTCAATGGAAGGTTCGAGGGTTATCTGACGGCTTGCCGCTTTAGTTCCTTCGATCCAAAGATGTATCTTGGCAGGACCTCGGTAGTTTTGGGCAGCAATACGTGCCTGGATCAGAGTATTTTCATTGCGGTATGCGTAGCGATTGGTCTTTACATCCCGGATCATGAGATCTGGGTTTTGATATCTAAAACTGTCCGCAATCGCATAGATCGGAATCCCCAAGCGGGAGATCAAGCCAAAGTCTTCATCCCGTAACCATCCGTCTGACGCCAAGACTATCCCAGAAAGCTTGGTAAGGTCAGCGCTTTCACCAAGTTCTTGGAGAGATTTGACCAATAAACTATTGCCTCTCTCCCCGCGGATACCATCGGCAAAGCTCTCTTCAGAAATCGTGTAACCAGCATTTTGGAAAGCATGGATGAGACTCTCCAAGGGGGCTGAAATTAGCTCGGACTTGCTTTGATTATTCCGCATGAGCTCCATTGACAGGGAATTGTCCCTAAGAATAAGGATCTGCGGTTCCTCAGTGATCCTACGCTTAAAATGCAGCACAGGACTGATTAGGAGCGAGAGCAGGATAAAAATACTGAGGCTGCGTAAAGCAAAGAGCATCCTCCGCCGACCACCACTGAGTTCTGGGCGAGTGCTTCTGTAAAAATAGCCTGAGATCAACAAAGCTATGACGGCCAGCGGAATGAATATCATCTAAAACCTATCTTAAAATTCATAGCAAATGCAATGCCTTTTGAGGAAGAGCCTGGAAGGATACTATCAAAGCTCTGCACTGCCAGCCCAAGCTCGGATTTTTTGAGTCTGAGCCCAATCCCATAGGAAACCTTGAGCGGGACGCGACTGTTGGGAAGTGAGACACCCAAGCTGAGCGGAATGATTGGCACCGGCAGGATGCTGGCACCAAAGGATAATCTTCCCGTGGCATTTGTGACTGCTGACTCCCGGAAGCCCTGCACCCAATCCACGCTAAGCGAGCCAAGGCGGTTTTTGTACATTACTGCCATCCGCAGTTCAGGAGGCAAGGAAGTGCTAAAAGTATCTATATCTTCAGAAAAGTCATCAGTATCAATTATATCCTCATCAATATTCGCGGCATAGATACTATCTGCAGCAGCATAGAAACCATAAAGCTCTCTATCCAGCTCCCATGAGATAACTCCGAAGATATTGTCCAATGTTATCCCAGCTTCCAGATGGGGAGTGATCTCACTATAGACACCAAGCATACTTTTGAATCCATACCCTCCTATGCCTGTGCGAAGATTGACCTCTTGGCGGAAATTCGCCCCACTATCTATATCATTGGTAAAATACCCTGCATAATCTTCAGTTGAAGCGCTATAAAGTCCCACCAGGAAGCTGGCAGAGAACCCAGCTTTTATCTGAGGCAACATTTCGGGAATCCACGGGATCACGAAGTCTCCCATCCCATAAGTTATATCGGTGTATGCCATGGATGAAGCATTGTTATTTGATTCATAGAAGATATATTCATCTTCGGTGTTGCCATACAAGGCAAGACGTAAGAATTTCTCTGAGATAGCTCCCTTGGCATAGAACTTCACGGAACTGGAAATAGCTTGATTTCCCCAAGAGAGTCCAAAAAGGCTGATATTACCCCCGGAAGAGAGCCTTAAAGCTCCATCCAGATCCCGGCAAATACGCTCCTTGTCCTCGGTGTTCAAAGTATCTCTGCTCACTACATAATTGTAGGTGTCCAGATCTAGGCTGTTGTTTGCCACATAGATTCCAAAATCTGTGAGAGGAAGCCAGAGTTCATGATGCGAAGAGCTTGATAACTTAGCTGGGTTCCAGTAGATTGCTTCGATCCCGCTAGCCCGCAGCATATAGCTGTCGGCAAAGAAGATAGAACCGGCAGTATTGGAACCATTCAGAGTAGCTAAACAGCATAATATAGCGGCAAATATCATAATCTTTTTCATCTTAATTATCCTCCACTCTGACCTTGGCATGGAGCATGCTCTTGAGCCCAATGAAATCCTCCGGGCTGGCATAGATTTCTACTTCATCATCAGTTGCATCAAAATGAAAAGACCATTTGAGATAAACTTGCGGCAAGGTAAAGAGATCCAGCTCACTCTTGGAAAGCTCCAAAGTCGCAGGTTCTTGCCAATCCTGGCTAATTTGAGAACTTTGGATAGATAATGACTTCACAAAACCGTAGCTCTGAGGATCATCCACATCTATTTCAGCCTCGCTGCCGAAATATGCATACGCGGTGCCTCCGATTGGGAGCTTGTTTTGCACTTGCATTATTAAACTGCTTTCCAACAGATTATTTTCTATCAAATCCCGATTGTCTTCAGTGATATCTATTTCCGTTGTTTCTTGCATGGTGATAGGATAATCAAAGATGGTCAATCTAAAGGGTACTTGCACCGTATAATCCGCTCTGAGCTTATCGTCTTTGTGCAAAATGCCCGATCCAGACTGACTGTCGATGATGAACCTAGCATCGATTATCTCAATGGTTTCCGGCATCATTTGTATAATATCCTGGAATCCATCATGGATCATGAGAGTGCTATATACGGGACCCGAAAGTGTACTGGGGGCAATGCGAAAATTCTGACCATTGTCGTCCAAGATAGGGACAGTCAAGCTGAGATCGCCTCTGCTACCTCTCAAGAAACCAATAAATTCACACTCAAAACCAAGTTCATTTTCAACCCCGATTTCCAAATAGACATCACTCACCTGAATTGCTTGGTCAATACCAAATGGATATTCGATCTGGATGGAAGCTGTAGACCCACTGGCAAAAATCTCATATTCTTCTAAATCGCCAGCAAAAACACCAAAGCTGAGGGGGTCCACCATCAAGATGCTGAGCTCAGCAATAGGTGTATAATCCGGCTGAGATGATGTCGCTGACAGCTGCACGGTAAGCTCAGTTAGACTCTCTGTGGCGTCCAAAGAGCCAAAATAGTATCCGGCAAGATCAATATTTATCCACTCATCTGAGCCAGCATATTCTATCACAAACGGTTCCCCATCCGGCTGATGGATATCCAAGATGCTCAGGCTTAACTCCTGTACAGTTGGATCAACCGAAGCAAAGCGTACTTTGATATTGCCACTCTCCACCAAGCCATAACGAAGATTGAGATTTTGCTCATCTACCCCGATGGGGACGCTCTGGCTAATTTCTGTCCCCGAAAGCACGGGGAGATCCATGAGCTCAAGATTGGGGGATATATACACCTCACCCACTTCCGGAGTATCCAGCTCACCCTCAGTCTCCAGATACATGAGATCATTATCATCAATGATGATGTTTACGCTGTCTGCCAGCTCTGAGATCAAGTAGCGCTCGTTTATGAGCGGAATATTCAGATCCAAATCCCAAATAGGCATTACAGGCTCTTTTATTTCGCAAGCGAAAAGAAAGATTGAAGCAAGCATTAAAAACAGTATCATTTGTTTCATAATAATTTCCTCTTTTTACCTTAATGGAGTTCTTCTCCCAACTCCCGGCTTCTCGCGGAGGAATGGCTATTTAGATAGCTGCATTTGTGAGCTCGAAGGAGTTGGATTTGTTGGGCATCCAGTTGTGCCAAAAGATCTGGCTCTTTTTCCAATTTTCTAATTAAAAGTTCTTGTTTTACCAGCTCACCAAAAGCTGGATGAAAAGCTCCAGCTACAACATCTTCTGGATCGAGATTTGAAGGCAAGCCATACTTGATGATGCGAATCGAGAGCGGGAGACAATACTCGGTATAATCTGCACAGATACTCACCGCTTCTGAGAGCTGAAGAGGACGATATTCTCCTCTCCGATAGAGCCCCTCCAATAGTGTACCTTTAATCACCACGAGGGGATATAGCCTGAGCAGATCAGGCGCTAAATCGCCCAAAATCTCTATGTTAGTTTTGAGTGTCTGTGCATTTGATCCAGGCAATCCGGGAATGAGCTGCACCCCCAAGGTGAAGCCATCAGACCTCACCTTGCAGCAGGCTTCCAAAGCTTCTTTGCCGTTATAATTGCGTCCACTTTCTCGCAACGGACGATCACAGAAATCCTGAATTCCCAGTTCAATCGTCTTGACTCTATATTTGTGGCAAAGCTCGAGGGCAGCATCCTTCAGATAGGCAGGATGAGTCGAGATGCGGATGCTGGTATATTCATCCAATATCTCGAAGACTCGGCTCAAAAGCATTTCTTGGCGCTTCAAAGGCATAGCGGTAAAGCTACCCCCGTAAAAGGCAATCTCTTTCTTCCTGCCGAGATTACGACGGATAAAAGCCTGAAGTGCTGGAATTGCAGCATCCAGATCAAAGCTTTCGACTCCAGAGATCTTACGTTGATCACAGTATACGCAGCCTCCGGGACAAGCCTCGTTTGGAATAAAGAGTGGATATATCAGGGTTCTATCCGGTTTGGACATTGTTCTATTCAGGATGTGATATCTTTAGGGGACGGGCGATATAGCTGGTATGGAGCAGCTTCTTTGCCTTCGCACTGTTAGGTCTTTCTAGATACTCTTTATAGAGATTTTGAATGGACTGATTATTATGAGATTCACGTCTTAAAGCATTATCATCGTCCCTGTATAGTCCTCTGGCTCTTGCCATACGAGTCCGATTTGTACTGCGATATGGCTGTCCACCTCCACCTACACAGCCACCACTACAAGCCATCACTTCAACGAAGTGATAAGGAGGTTCCGCACCTTTTATCTTGGCACTGCGGATCTCTTCCATAAGGATATTGACATTGCCCAATCCGGAAGCAACTCCAATCCGGATTTCCTTGCCAAGTAAATTGATCTTCCCTTTTTTGATGCCTTTGCCCCCACGTACAAATCCGATCTTGGGATCAGGAAGTTCCTCGCCTGTAGCAAGATAATGGGCAGTTCTCAGAGCTGCTTCCATCACACCTCCGGTAGCTCCAAATATAGTGCCCGCTCCGCTATATTCGCCCATAGGGTCATCTGCAACGCCATCCTGCAGCTTTGCTAGATCAATGCCGCGAGTCTTGAGCATGCGTGCCAATTCCCGAGTTGTGATGGTGAGATCAACGTCCTTATGCCCAGAGGCATACATATCTTCCATGCGCTCAATCTCATATTTCTTGGCGGTGCACGGCATCACTGAAACCAAGAAGATATTTTCAGGATTCAACTTCATCTTTTCTGCCCAATAGGTTTTCACCATAGTCCCAACCATCTGATGTGGACTCTTAGAAGAGGAGAAATGCGGGATCAGATCGCTGTGGAACTTCTCCAAATAGTCAACCCACGAAGGACAACAAGTTGTGATCAGTGGGAATTGTTCAGGATGTTCCTGGAAAATATGCACAAATTCACTAGCTTCTTCCATGATCGTTAGATCAGCACCGAAGTTGGTATCGAAAACATATTTGAAACCTAACTCTCGCAAAGCAGTGTACATTTTGCCTTTGACATTGGTACCTGGTTTGTAGCCAAATTCTTCCCCGAGAGCCACTCTCACCGCTGGAGCTTCCTGCGCAACCAAGATAAGGTCAGGATTATCAAGTGCTGCCCACAACGCTTCTGAATCATCATTTTCATAGATGGCAGCCACAGGGCAATGGGCACTGCATTGACCGCATTTTACGCATTCACTGCTTTCCAACTTCCGGTCAAAGGTGGGTCCTACAAAAGTCTCAAATCCACGGTCACTACTCTGCAGAGCGTGCACTGCTTGCACTTCATTACAGACATAGGTGCAGCGTCCGCAATTTACGCAGTAAGAAGGATCCAAGGTAATGGAAGGAGAAGATTCATCCCTACCTTTATATTTGCGCTTGACCTTCTTCAAGTGCATATGGCGGATTGCCAATTCCTGCGCAAGATCTTGCAATTCGCAGCGTCCGTTCTTGATGCATTCAGGGCAGTTGTTGGGATGGTTTGACAGGATAAGCTCAACCGCTTCCCGTCTCAGATCCAAAAGCTTCTTGCCCGTGGTTTTGATCTGCATCCCTTCTTCGCAGGGTGTTGAGCAAGCGCGAACTGCGCGTCCATTAATTTCCACCATACAGACTCCACAATTACCAAAAGCCGGTAAATCTTCATGATAGCAGAGATGGGGAACAGGATATCCGGCTTTGGTGCAAGCGTGCAAAACCTTGGTATTCTTTAGCACTTGTGTGGCTTTACCATTGACATAGACTGTGATCATATTATCTCCAAATTCGATTATTCATCATTAATGCAGTAATATACAGCTAACCTTTGTTGTCAAGCGCTGCTTTATCTAAGCTATATCTAATTCTGAGGAGAAAATTCCCTTTCTACTACGCGGATAATAACATCCAAAAAAAGATCACCAGTTTCTTCAATATCCTGTGGTTCAAATCCCAGATACTTATCCCATTGGCTGACTACATAGTCATGGGTTACTACTCGATATACTTGATCAGGATGGATATTCTCTCCATTGATGCGAAAGATGCCCCCATCTCCCAACCAATCCGGGCTGGAAACAGTGAGAATGTCATAGGGTCTATCCCGCGCAATCTGGAGATTCTTGGCTTGAGCAGTTAGGATGTCTTCCCCGGTGCAAGAAAACAGAGTGACCGTATTACCAAAAGGAATATATTCGTGCAGATCCCGGAGAGTTATAGGTCCTGCCGGAAGGTGTTTGCGCAATCCACCGTTATTTATCATAGCAAGCTGAGCTGAGGGATATTCAGATAAAAGTGCCTTTGCCACCCAATCCGAGCCCTTAGTAACCGAATACTTATCCACTTCAAAATCAAAAGGCAAGATCCCTGACACTTTGGAAAGCTGCCTTTCCATATCTGAGATATTTTCAATTAGAAAGTCCGCAATTTCGGATTGAAAGTCTTCTGGAGGCTGTGATAGCGCAATCAATTGACTGGATATCGAGCTAATGCGATCGTCTTCCACTTCCAGATCTATCTGCCCGAGGAAGCGAAGATGGCTGCCCGAAGACAGGATATAGATGCCATTTTCTACCACTGGCTTGGTTGTTGCCAAGTGAGAGTGTCCACCGATGATAAGATCCACCCTGTCATCCAGAGCCCGAGCCAGCTCCTGATCCTGATCGAAGCCATTATGCGTAAGCAGGACGATGAGATCGGTGGCTTCATCAACTTCATCCAGAATGGCATCCAGCGCTTCTGCATAGGGCAGGATCTCGATATCTTGCACATTCTCTGCTTTGACACGATCGGGTAGGCTTTGGATCGTAAGTCCAATGACGCCCACGGATACTGCTCCCATCTCAAAGATACCATATTTGCCATCACCAAATGAGGAGCCATCAGCGTTGAGCAAGTTTGCACTATAGAAGGGAAAGTCTGCCCTTTCCGTCAGAGCTTTGGCGTGCGCATAGCTGATGTCAAACTCATGATTTCCATATGTGGCAGCATCGATTCCGAGCCGGCTAAAGGTTTCCAACACAGCCCCACCCACAAGGTTTTCATATTCCAAACTGGAAAAGATTGTCCCGGTGAGCATATCCCCTGCATCGAGCCAAAGACTGTGTTCCACTTCGCTGCGGCTTTGGGTCAGATGATATTCCAAGGCTGTATAGCCGCCGATTCCATCCGAAGATGGTTCATAGGCAGCGTGGCTATCATTTGTATGTAGGATTCTCAGACTTTCGGCTGCTAAACTGCAGCTTATGATGATCAATAATAGAAGTACGAGGAATCTCTTAGTCATTGCTCCTCCACGAAAACCTTTGCAAGACGTTCCAGATCAGCCGGGGTGTCGATGCCTATGCCTTGATAATCGGTCATCATCATGCGAATGCGGATGCCGTGTTCCAAGGCTCGTAATTGTTCCAACTTTTCGATGACCTCATATTGACCTTGTGGCAGTTTCACAAACTCCATCAGTACAGCATGGCGAAAGCCATACACACCAATATGCCGATAGTAGGTGCAAGTCCCGATTTGATCGCGATCATAGGGAATTGGGCTGCGGGAAAAATACATAGCATAGCCTTGAGCGTCGCAGACTACCTTGACAATATTGGGATCATTGAGCTGATCAAGCTCCGAGATTGGAGTCATCAGACTTGCCATCTGGGTATCAGGCTCTGCAAAAGCGCTTAGCACCTGTGACAATGCCTCATTCGAAATCTGCGGCTCATCACCTTGCACATTAAGGATGATACTATCCTCTTCTAAAAGCTCTGCCACCACAGAAATGCGATCAGTTCCGCTGGGCAGATTACTATCCGTTAACACGACCGTTGCCCCAATATCCTGCGCCATTGACGAAATGCGTAGATCATCAGTTGCAATAATCACATCGTCAAAAAGATTGCTACCCTTCACTCTTTCATACACATGTCTTAGGATTGGCTTGCCATGAAGTAATGCCAAGGGCTTCCCGGGGAAACGGCTTGAGTCATAGCGAGCTGGGATCACAGCATAATGTTTTACCATCTTGTCTTCCTGCGGAGGATCAATCTTGCCTCTCCTCAGTCTTTTTATAATTTTTCTTCAGCCAGATCAACAATGCTGAAGTGTCTGTATAGTTCACGCCTGGAATGCGCATTGCTTGAGCTATATTGATGGGTCTGATGCGATCCAATTTTTCGCGAGCTTCCCATGCCAGGCTTTTGATCTGAAAATAGTCGATATCGCTTGGGATGCGATAGTCCTCTGCCTTGCGATGCTTCTGAAGCTCTTGGTACATCCGCTTTAGATAGCCGGAATACTTAATCTCCAGCTCTACTCTTAGTCGGATATCCGCATCCATATCAACCGGAATCTCATAACCATATTTTGTTAGATCTTCCAGGCTTATATCAGGTCTTTTGAGAATCTGACAGAGCTTATCCGGTTCTTTCAGGTCTGGATGTTTTGTGCTATTGGTAGTTTGTAGATGCAGCAACTCGCGCTCTTTGATGCGGCGCATATTTTCAAAAGCTTGCCACCTGGAATCAGATATCAATCCCAATTGCCTGCCTAATGGCATTAACCGCTCATCAGCATTATCTTGCCTCAGTAGCAGCCGATACTCGGCACGAGAGGTAAACATGCGATACGGCTCGTTTGTCCCACAATTCACCAGATCATCCAGCAAGACACCAATATATGCTTCACTGCGTGAGAGCACAATAGGGTCTTTATCCTCAAGTGACAGACTCGCATTGATGCCTGCCATAATTCCCTGTGCTGCAGCCTCTTCATAGCCAGATGTCCCATTGATCTGACCTGCCAAATAAAGACCAGGTATCTTTTTGCTTTCCAGCCAAGGGTAAATTTCGGAAGGGTCTACATAGTCGTATTCAATAGCATAAGCATAGCGCATGATGCGAGCCTTTTCCAAACCTGGAATGCTGTGTACAATCTCCTCTTGGATCTCAGCTGGTAGACTGGTGGAGAGTCCATTGACATAGCCTTCGCTGGAGTGCAGCCCTTCCGGTTCGATGAAAATATGATGGCTTTCACGTTGCGGAAATTTTACGATTTTATCTTCGATAGAAGGACAGTAGCGCGGTCCTATCCCTTTGATCATCCCACCATAAAGTGCGGAAAGACCAATGTTTGCCCTGATGATATCATGGGTTACCTTGGTGGTCTTGCTGATATAGCAGTCCACTTTATTCTGCAGTTTTATATCTCTGTAAAAAGAAAATCCCGAAGGGTTCTCATCTCCGGGCTGTGGTTCCAGGGCAGAATAATCCAGAGAATTCAGATCCACCCGCGGAGGAGTTCCCGTCTTAAACCGTGCGAGAGTCAGCCCTAGCTCTGCCAAAGATTGGGAGAGTTCGTCTGATGCGGGCTCTCCGCTTCTGCCGCCTTTGAAACTCGTCTTTCCAATGTGGATTCGTCCTCTCAAAAAAGTACCGCTGGCAATAATTATCTTGCTAGCCTGATATTCCCGCCCAATCTGGCTAATGCAGCCAGATATCTTCCCATTGGTGAGGACCAGAGCCGTGATATTGGCTTCGATGATGCGTAGATTGTCCTGGCTTTCCACCGCTATTCGCATCTCTTCAGAATATCTCATGCGATCAATTTGTGCACGTGGTGCCCAGACGGCTGGTCCTTTGCTGCGATTTAACATCCGATAGTGAATTCCCGTCAAATCAGCCACGCGTCCCATCTCTCCCCCCAGGGCATCTATCTCACGCGCCAGGTGCCCTTTGGCAGGACCTCCAATCGACGGATTGCAGCTCATACGACCGATGGCTTCAAGCTTGATAGTAAAAAGTGCTGTATTTGCTCCTCGGCGTGCCGCAGCAAGTGCTGCCTCTATTCCAGCATGCCCGGCACCGATTACAATGATATCAAATTTTTCTTGCATTATGGACTCTGCTTTCTACTTCGAGAACTCGCTCCAGCTACAATCTGGATTCCAGAAACTTATTAATCTCTTCCATCCCAGTATTTTTTAGTGCAGACACCGGATAAATTGCCTCTGATCTCAAGCCAAGCCCTTTTGCCAAATCGCTTAATACCTTCTTGTGCTTAGTCTTGGGAATCTTATCAGCTTTGGTGGCAATCACACAGTGATCTATCTCACGCAATCTGAGCATATCCAGCATCAAAATGTCCTTCTTGTCCGCAGGATGTCGTATGTCTACCAGGACAAAGATGCTCTTCAACTGAGGACGTTGCTCAAAATATTTATTCACCATCCTCCGCCATTTCTCCTGCTCATTTAGGCTTACTTGGGCAAAGCCATAACCAGGAAGATCCGTAAATTGCATAAAGCCTGATCTATTGTCTTCATCTATCTTGTAACGGATCAAAAAAAAGTTTAATAGCCGCGTCTTCCCAGGTGATCCAGAGGTTTTGGCAAGACCATTGTGTTTGGTTAATAGATTGATCAATGATGATTTTCCCACATTGCTACGTCCGGCAAAGGCAAATTCCGGATAGGCAGAAGCAGGATAGTCTGCTGGCTCTATCGCACTTTTTACATAAAATGAATCCACTATTCTAAGCATGACTATAGATTACACTGCTGCGTTCTGATTCATAGATTTCCACTTCCTTGATCTGAGCAGGATATGCCTCTAAACCTTTCGCCATTTCTTCAAAAATGATGCGAGCCAAATTTTCGGAAGTCGGATTTTGACCATTCAACAGCGGTAGTTCATTTAGATATTCATGATCCAAAAGATCCAGGATATTTTCCAAAACCTGTTTGATAACACCATAGTCCAGTGCCATGCCGATCTCGTCCAGATCTTCACAGATGATTCCTACCCGTACCTTCCAATTGTGCCCATGCAATTGGGAACAAGCCCCTTGATATCCACAAAGGCGATGCGCTGCTGAAAAGTGGTCACTTACATTGAGTAAATACATAATGATCTCCTAAAAGTACTTTTTCCGGATGAAGATTATGACCAATAAGACCGATACTAAGACTGATATTCCCATAATCACCCAAAAGGCATATGACTCTTCTTGCAATGGTAGCCTGACATTCATACCATAGATGCTGGCAATCAGGGTTGGTACGGACACAATGATGGTCACCGAAGTGAGAAATTTCATCACTACATTGAGATTGTTTGATATCACAGAAGCAAATGCATCCATCATCCCGCTGAGTATGCTACTATGGATGTTTGCCATCTCAATCGCCTGTTTATTTTCGATGATCACGTCTTCGATGAGATCTTCCGCATCGGGATCATTCTGTAGCCAACGCGATCTTTGCATTCGTTCCAGAATGATCTCATTGCTCTTCAGCGAAGTATTAAAATAGACCAAAGATTTTTCCATCGTCAAAAGCCGAATCAGTTCTTTATTCCGCATAGATTGATGCAATTCAGTCTCGATATTATTTGTCCGACGATTGATCTCTTTAAGAAACTTTAGATAGTAGATTGCCGTGCGCAGATTAATCTCCAAAATAAAGCTTTGCTGAGTGATCCGAAATGAACGGTGCTTGCCATCCAGATATTGAGTAAGGATCTCATTTTCATAAAAAGACACCGTGATCACCTTCTCTGCCACCACGATGATCCCCAGCGGAGCGGTCGCAAAAGATACGCTCGCAGCTTTGTGGCGATAATAAAGTGGTACCCGCAAGATGATGAGCATGGCCTCATCTTCATATTCCATGCGCGAATTCTCGTCGGCATCTTGCAGATCGGTAATGAAATCTTCCGGGAGATCATAGCGGGTGAGGACATCATTGACCTCTTCCGCATCTGGGTTTTCCATGTGTACCCAGAACGAATCATCCCATCCCAGCGCTGGGATAAAACGATTGCCTGCCACTTTGTGATACAGGATCATCAGAGCCTCCCTTTATTTATTCTGATTACCAGTATTTGGGAAGGGCTCGATTATGGCAAGAAAAAACTGCTTTAGAGCCTTGCTCCGATTTTATGGAAAGTTTATCTCTATCTTT
The DNA here is from genome assembly GCA_030154085.1 of Candidatus Cloacimonadota bacterium. Classification (GTDB taxonomy): domain Bacteria; phylum Cloacimonadota; class Cloacimonadia; order Cloacimonadales; family Cloacimonadaceae; genus UBA5456. Next base: position 29,055 of record JASKKR010000011.1, read on the forward strand.
TTTACTTCCGGATACTTCTCTAAATGTTCCTTAATCTCTTCTTTGATATTATCGCGCCATGTGTCAAATGACATCATATTGAGATCGATTACCACTTCACCATCGTTGTAGCCCACATATTTGACCATCTTTAGGCTCACAATATCCTCTCCCACTTGAGGGTAGATTATCTTCTTGAGCTCTTCCAGGATGGTCTCTTTGCTAAAGTTTGGCACTTTTTTAAGTCCATGGGCAATCTCATAATTGGAAATCGCACTCTGCAGGGTATCTGCTGCCAAGACAGAACAATGCACCTTCACTGGCGGCAAGCCTCCAAGCGCTTCCATGGCATCACGCCAAGTAATCTGTTTGGCGTCATCCAAACTCTTGCCTTTGGCAAGATCGGTGATAATCGAGGCAGTTGCTATGTTTGAAGCACAGCCATAGGATAGGAAGCTGACGTCTTCTATAACCTTGGTGTCCTCGTTTACTTTGAGATAGACAGTAACCTGATCGCCACAGGCAGGACTTCCTTCCGTAGCTGTGGCATCAGGGTTTTCCATCTTGCCCACATTGTGGGGGTGCATAAAGTGGTCTAAAACTTTCTGTGAGTATTGCATTTATTTCTCCTGATTTTTTAAAAAAGCAGTGTAAAGCGGGCTGCGCTGACGCAGCTCCTCTGTGATCTCCGCCAAACGGTCTACCACAGTGTCCAGCTCTTCCTTGGTGTTATAACGGGAAACGGTAAACTTAATTGATCCGTGAGATTGAACATGGGTTTTACCGATCGCCATCAATACATAATTTGCCTTAAGCCCTTCAGAAGCACAAGCAGAGCCTGTCGCCACTGTGATCCCGTGCATATCCAGCATCATTGTGATCGCTTCACCTTCGATGTAGTCAATGGAAATGTTCACATTATGCGGAGCACGCCCCTCGCCCTCGGCGCCATTTAATTCTATATAAGGAATCTTTTCGTTTAATCTTTTAATCAAATAATCAGAGAGCTCACGCAGATTGCGTATCGTGCCATCCAAATCTGCAAAGTTAAGCTCCACTGCCTTGGCAAATCCGGCAATCAAGGCAATCGAAAGTCCACCCGTCTGCAAATTGTCCACCCGCTTGACTCCGTGGATCAATTGCGCTAACTTAGTACCTTTGCGCTGATACAAAGCTCCGATCCCCTGGGGACCATGAATTTTGTGGGCTGAGATTGCCATGGTGTCTATGCCGTATTCATCTACATTCAGATGCATCTTGCCAAAAGCCTGCCCCGCATCCACATGAAAATAGATCTTGTTGGGCGCTTTGCTGAGAATCTCATGAATCTCTCGCAGTGGTTGGATGGTTCCCACCACATGATTTACAGCAGTGGTCATAAAGAGAAATGTATCCGGCCGTATCTCGCGCTTGAGCTGTTCCAAATCTATCACTGCCTTGTCATCTGCAGACAGATAGGAAACTTCGAAACCCTGCTGTTCCAGCCACGCCGCATTAGTGAGCAAATCCGGATAATCCACCACTGAACAGATCACGTGCCCCTTTTTCACAGCATTGGCTATACCTTTGATAGCGATGTTATTTGCCAAAGTTCCACCGGAAGTAAAGTGAATCTCATCCGCCTTTGCACCTATAGCATTTGCCACAGTGCTCTGAAAGCCAGCAAGAACTTCACGAGTGCTCTCTCCGGTGCTGATAAAATTGCCAGGAAACCAAAATCTCTGACTAAAATACGGTTGCATGGCCTCAAATACTTCCGGTGCCACAGCACTGGTTACACAATTGTCTAAATAAATCATTCCAGGTTTCATATATCCTTACCTTCCCAAATACTTTTTATATCACTGAGTGAATATGACTTAAATATTTCAGTCATTTCGCTTTCCAAACGGTTAAAAAACGGCGATAGAGTGCACCCTTTACCAAAACAGAACTGACCATCACGCTGCGCACAAGAGGCTGAAAATGAATCGTCTTGTACAGCCTGCAAAACATCCAAAAAGTTTATCTCATCCGCAGGCCTACTTAGCTCATAGCCACCTGTGCTGCCGGGATTGCTGCGCACCAAATTGGCAGACTTTAGCAGCGATAAAAGATGCTCAATATATTTCTTGGGCAACCTCTGCGCTTCGCTGATCTTCTGGGCTGAAACATGACCCTTGTCCGCTATCTCCAATAGAGAGCGTAAGGCATATTCCGTCTTTGTGTTTACTGCCATCTTATCTCCTTGTCTCTTGAGTTCCCACAGTTACATTTTCAATCAATGTATTGACTGCCTGTAGGAACAATTCCAAATAACATACTAACTCACTATGCTATTCTGTCAAGCACAATTTTGGCTTTTGATTGCAATATCAAATATAAAGAGTCGCCCATATTTGCGCTTGGGAATCACTTGTGCAAATAGAAATAATGGTATCAATATCAATTAAAACCCTCACTAAAAACTTTTCAGCACTTTTTGGATTTATAAGCCCTCAAATCAGTAGCATATTTGACTTTGGTCATTGCATTGCAAAGATCATTCATTATAGATTCGTAAATGCTTGCAAAAGATGGGCTCTTGCTGTCTCCCCCGTTTCTCCCCCATTTGAGAAGTGAGCAAGAAACGGGAAAATAAGGAGTTACAGCTTTGTGAAGGATATCCTCGGGGTAGTTAGAAGGGAAAGAAAGTTTACGCTTTCCGCCCTCAGATTTACGATAATTTATCACCTTTTTGGCATTGCAGAGCAATCCCGTGAAGGATTACTGGCTGGTGTCCCAGCGTAATTGTGCAGCCATAAAGTAGGGGTATCAAAGACGGGGGTCCCCCGCGGGAATTAAGAGCATTCCCGCGGGAAGATCCATTTAGAATAAGCCTGTAATGCTGCCATCGGGAGCCACATCTATAGAGAGCGCACTTGGTGTTTTGGGCAGACCTGGCATGCGCATGATATCTCCAGTGATGGGTACCAGAAAACCTGCCCCACTGGAGATGATGATCTCACGGACAGTGACCAGAAAGTCCTTTGGTCTGCCGATGAGATCTGGGTTATCCGAAAGGGATTTTTGGGTTTTTGCAATACAAATAGGTAGTTTGTCAAACCCATATTTATTGATTTTTTTAAGATCGGCTTTAGCTTTGAGAGTATAATCCACAGCTTGAGCACCATAGATCTCAGATGCCACAGTGAAGATTTTATCTTCTACCGGGCTATTCCAATCGTAGAGAGCGTGGTTTTTGCAGCGGTCTGCATCCACCATATCAGCGACTTTTTCTGCCAGTTCGAGCCCACCTTCGCTTCCTTTGGAGTGATATTCGACGATGCTCGCCTGAAAGCCGGATTGGATCACAAAGTCCTTCACTATCTTAAGCTCTTCTTCCGTATCACTGCTGAAGCGATTTATCGCTACGATGAATTTCATGCCGAATTTATTGATATTTTCTAAGTGCTTTGCCAGATTGTCGAGTCCTTTGGTCACAGCTTCAGGATTGGGCTCATTGATATCTTTGATCTTCACTCCTCCATGTACTTTCAGTGCCCTTACTGTAGCCACGAGAATTACGGCATTGGCACAGAAATCGCCATATTGGCAAACCAGATCAAAGAATTTTTCGGCTCCCAGATCAAAACCAAAGCCAGCCTCGGTGACTACATAGTCGCTGAGACGCATGGCTGTCTTGGTGGCAATGATGCTATTTGCACCTTGCGCAATATTAGCAAAGGGTCCACCATGTACGAAAGCAGGGGTGTTTTCCGTAGTTTGCACAAGATTCGGTTTAAGAGCTTCTTTGAGCAGTGCGGCAATCGCACCTTCAAAGCCCAATTGGCTCACTTTCACGGGCTCACCCTTGAAGGAAAAGCCCACAGTGATATTACCAATGCGCTCTTTTAGCTCATCCATATTGTTGGAAAGGCAAAGAATTGCCATTATCTCACTGGCTGGAGTGATATCAAATCCATCTTCACGTGGGTAGCCTTGTGTGCGCCCCCCCAGACCGATGACGATATCGCGGAGCATACGGTCGTTGACATCAAGCACACGTTTCCACGTGATTCTTCTGGGATCAAGCCCAAGCTCATTGCCGTGATAAATATAGTTATCGACTAAGGCAGCGAGGGTATTGTTGGCACTTGTAACAGCGTGAAAATCTCCTGTGAAATGTAGATTGATGTCCTCCATGGGAAGCACCTGAGACCAGCCCCCGCCAGCTGCACCACCTTTGATGCCAAAGACCGGTCCCAAAGAAGGCTCACGCAAAGCGACAATGGACTTTTTCCCGATTCTGTTTAGGGCTTGGGAAAGACCAATAGACACAGTTGTCTTGCCTTCTCCGGCAGGAGTTGGTGTAATTGCCGATACCAGAATCAGTTTCCCGGTGGGGTTGTTTTCATTTGCAAAGAGAGCAGAATAGCGTACTTTTGCTTTGTAATCACCATAGTGGTCTATATCTTGCGGAGTGAGACCTATGGTTTTTGCTATATCATCGATGTGTTTCAACTTCGTAAGGTGTGCAATTTCCAGATCAGAAAGCATGTTTGCCTCCTAGGCATTAATATTTGTACTATTACTATCAAGTTAATCGGAACTGCTCGCTTTGCAAATGCTGAAACCATAAAGGTTCCATGCCAAAAGACCTCAGAATCATCATGCTGTGAAATAGATATCATGCTTTATAGCAGGTGGATAGGCATAGGGGCATCCGCATAGAGCCTTGGGAGCCGATATTTGGTTTCATTATTCAATTTCAGGATGGGCACTGGCGTCTTTCCATTAGGATAATATTCAAATAGCCTCATCCGGACTGTTAGCATTTACATATGTTTTTCTAAAAGTCAAAAAGCGACTTGACACAATATGGGCTTGAGTATATAAAGCATAAAAATTAGAAGCCAAGTCTATCCGGCGGCGAAACGAGGTACAAATGATCTTAGAAACATTTATTAATCTCATCTATAATGCTGCTTTACTGCTTTCTTTAGCAGTGGTCTATGATCTCATCGCATATGAGGAATCCAAGATCAATGTATTTACCAAGATTTACACCGGGCTCATCATTGGAGTGATTGCCTTGGGGATCATGATCAATCCTTGGACGATAGAGGAAGGCATTGTAGTTGATTCCCGGATTATTCTTTTTAGCTTAGGCGCATTGTTTTTTGGTCCTTTACCGGCTGTGGTTAGTACTATGCCGGGTATCTTGTATCGCATTTTAATGGGAGGAGCAGGCGTATATACCGGCATAAGCACCATCATCACCTCGGTCTTGTGGGGACTATTGTGGCGACATCTACATGCCAAGAGCAAAAAAAGCTATAATTTTAAAGAATTATATGCGCTGGGATTTGTGAATTCAGTCTCCATGATCTTGCTAATGTTGCTATTACCTGCGGAAAGTATCTGGCATGTTATCCGCGTGATATTCTTACCAGTAATCGTACTTTTCCCCTTGGCAACCGTCGTCTTGGGCATGATATTGGTTCGCCGATTTGAGAGGCAGAAAGAAAAGAAAGCCTTGCGGATCAGTGAAAAGAAATACCGCCAGCTTTCTGAAACCACAAATGACATGATCATCCTCCACGATACTTCTGGCAAGATCCATTATGCCAATCGGATGGCACTTGACTTCTTTGGCATAGAATCCCTTGAGGTAGCAAACGTCAGCATCTACCAATATATCCAACCCGCGGATATCGAGATCGCAAAAAGTTATGCTAAAGAGATTTTAGAAGGCTATCAGGGTCTAAAGATATACACTTTGCACGCCATGGATTTTCAGGGACGACAAAGGCTGTTGGAAATAAGTAGCTCTGCCCTGGAAGATGAACAAGGCAAGCTTTTATTGGCAGCTATTCGCGATGTGACAGATCGCATCCGTACTCAGCAACAGAAAGATAGCTATGCAAATAGACTTGAGATCCTGCACGAATTAGATAGCATCGTTTTGGAAACGCAATCCTTTGCCAAAGTCTGTAGTGCAGCTGTCGTAAAGCTTAAGAGACTGATTCCCTTTGAATTCCTGACTGCCATCGAAATCAAGGACAGAAAACTGCATATAGTAGCCATGCATAAACCCGAAGAAAGATATAGATATTTGTCTGCCAACAGTACATATCCTTGCGATGATAGCTTTAACCTTGATCTTCTTCGCAAACGAAGCTTTGTGATCTCTGATACCTCAAACATCAAAGATGAACCAGGTAAACCCATCAGAGCTGCTTTGATCCAAGATGGTATCCGTTCCTTTATGTATAGCAGTCTGATCATCCAGAATGAATTGGTGGGCTACCTCTGCTTTGGATCACGGGAAGTAAATGGCTTTAGTCTGGAACACATAGAGATAGCGCGTGAATTTGCCAATCAATTGGCAATAGTCATGCATCATTTGGAATTGATCCAAAAGATCAAGGATCACGCCTCCGAGATGGAAAGACAGGTATTGGATCGCACTCGACAGCTGAGTGAAGCAAATCAAGAGCTCGAAGCCTTCTCCTATTCGGTGGCACACGATCTAATAGCCCCACTGAAGATCATCTCAGGCTTCTGCGAAGTATTGCGTGATGACTTTGGCCCAAGCTTGAAGCAGGACGCTATCGACATACTAAAAACTATTGAACATACAGCGAAACGGATGGATGATCTTATTAAGGATCTGTTGGAGCTTTCACGGATGAATCGAGAAGAACTGCATAAGACAGAGATAGATACTGCCAAGATCGTCAAAGAAGTAATCTCGACAGTAGTTCCCAAGGATACCTTTGAGCTGGAAATCTCCGAGCTCCCTCCATGTTATGGGGATGAGACTCTCATCACTCAAGTATGGCAAAACCTAATCGATAATGCAGTTAAATTTACCCTGCCAGCATCAAAACGGAAGATTCACATCGGATCTGAAATCCAAGCAAATTCGATCCACTATTATATCAAGGATAGTGGCATCGGCTTTGATCCCACCCAGGCAAAGGCTATCTTTGCACCATTCCAAAGACTGCACGGTAAGGATAAATTTGAAGGCTCCGGAATCGGATTGGCTTTGGTGAAGAAAGCAATTCAACGACACGGTGGAGACATTTGGGCGGAAAGTGAACCAGGCATAGGTAGCACTTTTAGCTTTTCCCTGCCGTTAATGGAGCAGAACTGAGATGAAACGACAAAGCATATGCGGTGTGATCTGTGCGACAGATTGTAAGGCTTATCAGGTAGAATGTGACGGTTGCAATGAATTGGAGGGGAGAGTGTCTTGGGCAGTATATTATGATCAAACACACTGCCCAATCTACATCTGTGCGCGAGAGAAGGGCATCTCCAGCTGCGCCTATTGCGGTCAAGCTCCTTGCCAGCTTTGGCTTGATACCAGAGATCCTTCTGCCAGCGATGAGGATTTTGAGCGCGATATCTTGAATCGTCTCAAAAACCTAAGCACTATATCTTAACTCTGACGTTTATATTCTTAAATCTGGCAGGAGCAACTCCGTGGGATAGACGCATCACCTGCCCCGGCTCACCTTTGCCGCAATTAAAAGTAGATTGATATCCCCATTCTTCTTCACCACAGATAGCATCACAAGCATTCCAAAATTCCGGAGTGATTCCAAAATATGTGGGTTCTTTTACAATCCCGGTGATCTTGCCATCTTTGATCTTATAGCCAATCTCGGTCGTAAATTGGAAGTTATTACGATTGTCGTCTATGCTCCAAGTTTTGGTAAAATCAAGCAAATATCCGTGTTCGGTGTCAGCTATCAAATCTTGCAGGCTTCCCTTGCCAGGAGCTATACAAAAATTGCTCATCCGTACTAGCGGAATGTCATCTGCAAAAGATGCTCTCATATTTGAAGATGGCTCCAAACCAAGCTTGTGAGCAATATGTCGCGAAGTTTGCTGATTCACGAGGATGCCATTTTTGATGATATCCACACGCTTTCCGGGCACACCCTCATCATCCAGAGGATGGTAACCCATGCCCTTGGGATCAGTACTATCGCTATATATATTTAGAATATCAGATCCATATTTGAATTTCCCTAGCATGGAAGGTTTGACGAAAGTCTTGCCTGCAAAGGAGATCTCTTGCCCAAAAATCCGGTCTGCCTCGGTGGCATGTCCCACAGATTCGTGTAGTTGCAGGGCTAGATGCCCGGCTCCGATGATGATATCAGCCTTCTCCTCGCTGATCGTCGGAGCGGTAAGAAGATCAGTAGCTTCTTTGATGATACGTTGTGTGTTTTCCATAAACTGCTGTTGATGAAATAGCTCAAACCCAGCACGTCCAGCACTCATGTGTCCCGGCCACGTGCGAGATTGGATGCCCCCAGCATCTGCAGCTACTACACCCATAAGGGGCAGAGTGTTATAAACCACAGTGTGACTATAGCTGCCTTCGCTATTTGCATAGAACTTTTCCTGACGCTCAAATTCCGCCGCTACATGAGAATTCACGATCTTGCCCTGAGGCTTTATGAGCTCAGCCAACTTTTTGAAGTATTCCAACTTCTCTTCTTGAGGCATCAGAAAGGGGTCTATCTCAGGTTTATGAATATATTCCCCAATGGTTGCAGGTAAAGCAGGGAACGTAAGCTTCTCTTTCTGAAACTTGGCACCATGGATGGCATTTGATTTTGCTCTGGCGATGAGACGGCTGATGGAGGCATCACTTAGATCCTTGGATCCTGCAAAGCCAAAACAACCGTCAATAAGTACTCTGATGCCGATCGCTGGAGAAACTTTCGAGCTGGTATATCCTCTTAAGTTGCCATTCATGAAAAAAATGCTTTCGTAGTCTGTAAAAGTAATGCGGACGTCAGCAAAGGAAATATCCGGACTATCCAGTTTGCTAATGATTTGTTTTATTTTGTGTTCCATAATTTAATCCTAAATTGTCCTGGTGGAGGAGCTAATGTTAAATCTCGCAATGCGTGCATGCGGGGCTTTGGTGGTTCTCACGCTAAAATCGGCGTAGTTCCCAGAAAAGGGAATGCTCTTGGCAGTGTCTTCCAGCTCTACTACATTTTCGAAGATGCGAGCGATCTTCTCTGTAAACCGAAGGTTATTCACGACCTTGGTGATCTTGCCATCCTCAATCAAGAAAGTACCATCCCGAGTGAGCCCCGTCAAAGAGGTTTCTTTGGGATTGATGAAGTTCATATAGTGTAAGCTCGAGATATATAGACCTTTCTTTACTTTTGAGATCATCTTTTCAAGAGTTGAAGATCCGGGCGCTATCGATAGGCAATTGCCTTGATTCCCATTTTTGGGCAAGCCCAATTTGTGATGGAAATAGTTATTGCACATAAAAGCACGAAAATAGCCTTTGTCGATCAGCTTGAGTGGGCGGTATATATGCCCACCATCACCATAATCACAGTGAATTAGCTCCGGATCATTGGGATCGTCTGTGAGACTAAATATCTCCGGGAATACCTTAGAATCCAGCTTGCCCTCAAAGAAACTGCTGCGTCTATCAATCGCAAAAGCCGACATCCCATATGCAAGATATTGCGCAAATTCCGCCACGCAGCGCGGCGCAAGAATCACTTCATACTCTCCCGGTTCTACATCCACGATCGAATTCTGGGCAAACTTGATCTTTGCCAAAAGATTTCGCGAAAACTGCTCCTCGTCAAAGTAGCCGAAGTCTTCGCCGCCAAAGGTTTCCAAGACCGTAACCTGAGTCTTGCGATGCACTGCTTTCACCTCCAGATAGATCGGAGATTGCATGCTTATTTTATCTAGATGGTTACTATTGATCAGATGGTCGCTCTCAAAATTACAAATGAAAGTTCCAAAGAGCTCAAAATCATGCTCTCCCGCAATCTTTGCTAGTCTTGAAAGAATCGCCGTCTTCTTGTCCAAAGATATCTCGTTTATGTTGTTTGGAATATCTTTGGGTTCGGCTAAAGTGAGATCATCTTCCAGATCCACAAAATCCGGATCTTCCGGCATATGATCGATCATCTCCAGAGCAGTCTTAAGAGCAGAATCGATCTTAGCTTGATCAGGGCTATCGATGCTGAAACTGTAAGGCTTTTTGCCTTTGTATAGCTCAGCTGAGAGCGCAATTAAATCTTTGCTAATATTGTAGTTTGTCTGGCTCTGATAAAAGCGAAAGAAATCGGTCTGCCACTTATGCAATTGTAATTGGTATTTGATTCCTGATTCCTTTTTTAGAGCATCATTGAGATACTTGAGTTGCTCATTCATGTGTTTATCCTTTGATATTTTTGTTTTTTTAAGTATTAGATCCAGCTGCTTTTATTGTGGCGCCTTTTGGGGCTTTTTGTGCGAGTAAGGTAAGTTCCTTCCGGAGCAGAATCAGGATCCTGTTTTTTGCCTCGAAGCCACACGGATTCAAAGCTTCCGCTCAGCTCGAGCGTTCTACCGGCAGGACTGGTAATTGCGGTATTGATTTCAGGATTGTAGACCACAAAATCCGCATCGGATCCGGCATCTATACGCCCTTTTTGCGGATAGATACCAAGTCGTTTAGCGGGATTCTCACTGGTCATCTTCAGGCAGGTAGCGAGAGGAATCTTGCGTTTTTTCCAAAGTTCAGAAAGCAGCCAAAGATAGCTATATTCCATCATTTGAGCCGGGGTGCCGGAGAAGATCTCACTATATTCAGAGATGATCCCAGTGCTATTGGATAGAATATAGATCTTATTTGTCCTGAGTAGTTCGTAGAAGAGATCATAGTTCTCGGCAAGATCAGTTTCCCACAGGGGAGGAAAATCCTCCGGAGCAAGCAGATGCATCAGGTCTGATATGTTAAGTGCAAAGGATATATCACTCCGCTTTGAAATGCTGTTTATAAATTCTATCACTGGATATGATGATACCCTGGGAATATGAATAGGATTTTCCTGCATGCGTCGCAACAACTTCTTGATCGCCTCCAATTGCGCTTCAAAACTGAATTCTGGGGAGGAATCAAGATCATAACCCTGGAAGGCAAAGCAGGTATCACTTTCGTAAATATCCATAAATAGATCCATGATCTCGTCAAAACTCAGTGCTTCTATGTTATCATTTGGTGAAGGTTGCATGATGCAGATTCCAGAGGCTCCTTGGCTCCAGAGCTCTTGCGCGCTTTCAGCATAATATGGATAGTCAGTTACATCGACATGTCCCCATAATGCCATATCGCAATAGATATTACTCGTAAGTTGGGATATTCTTTTTTTGAGATCAGCAATACTGAAAATGGGAGATGATGTGTGATAGCTCAGTTCGGACAAGCAAGTCCAGCCGCCTATAATGGCAGACTTTGTGGCTTTTTTGAGATCTTCTTTGAGGCTGTCGTCTTGGCTGATTATATGACTGTGAATATCGATAGCCCCAGGCAAGAGGATCTTTCCTTTCAGATCGATGATCTCAGGCTCATCTTCGGTGATAATCTCGTCTGTCGATATTTTGATGATCTTTTCGTCAAACAGTATATTGACGCGCTTGAAGGCTGATGAACCAGTCGGGAGGGAGGCGTTTGTAAATAGTTTCATTCTTTTAGTATGCCATAATCGAGCTTCCTGCATCGACATATATGATGTCTCCGGTTACGCCTGAAGCGAGATCAGAGAGCAGATACAGGGCGGTCTTGGCGATATCCTCCTGTTCAATATTTCGGGCTAGAGGAGCGGTCTTTTCGATGCGTCTTTGCATCTGAGACATTCCGCCTATTGCCGAAGATGATAGGGTGCGGATCGGACCGGCAGAAATGGCATTGATCCTTACTCCTTTATCTCCTACGGAATGCGCCAGATAGCGTACTGATGCTTCCAAGGCGGCTTTAGCTATCCCCATAACTCCATAATTTGGCACTACCTTTTGAGAGCCGTAATAGGTAAGTGTGATGACTGATGAGCCCGGCTTTAGAAGTGCCTCTGCCTCACGAACCACCGCGATCAGAGAATAGACAGAAATATCCATCGCCGTCAAAAAACCATGGCGGCTGGTATTGTGAAATGGGATATTGAGATCACTGGAGGGCGCAAATGCTACGCTATGTACCAAGTAATCTAAGCTCTCCCATTCTTCAGATAGGAGGCTCATCATGTTTTTGATGTCGTTGTCTTTACTGAGATCACATTCAAAACGCAGCTTAATACCCAGCTCATCGGCGATTGGATTCACCCGTTTCGCAATGCTGGGAGAGGCATAACTCAGTGCCAGTTCTACGCCTTGCTCCGTAAGCGATTTTGCGATCCCATATGCAATACTGTGTTTATCTGCGATCCCCAAAATCAGGGCTTTTTTGCCTTGCATCTTCATTGTCCTTCTCCTTGCAGACGGCTCAGAGAGATCTGGGTCTTGGCAACCATGTCGTCGATGCCAAACTCGCTGAAGATGGTCTCGGCGCGCACATAATCCGCCAAAGCTTGGCGTTTATCCTGATTGGCTTCGTGGATCATCCCTCTAAGCCAATGGGCATAGCCCAAGCCGATGAAGTTCTCATGAAGCATATCCAAGGAAACTACTTCGTCGATATGATCGTTGGCCAAGCTGTAGTTTTGATTCAGATACTGATGATAAGCCATCGCATATAAAGCAGAGGAAAGCACGGAAGGATCGGCACTAAAATCCGACTTCAGGCTTTTCCGATATTTCCCCGCCAAGCGTTGCAGATCAGTATAGGTCTTTCCACTAAATCCAGGTCTGAGATATGATTCTGCTTGCAACTTATAGCTTAGAATCTGCATTCTGACATGGATAGGATAGTCATATGAATCCTGGGCTGCTTTTTCCAAGGAAACATAATCCCCCTCCTGCTGCATCCTATAAAGATCCAAAAGCAGTAGGATATATCCGTAACCGGGTGCTGCATTTTTGACAAGATAGCTCATCTGAACATGCCGGGTTTCATAGTCTGAGAGATTACCCTCAAGATATGCTAACCTCGCTAAACCTGACAATGCGGACAGCTCTCCGGGAACATCTCCGAAAGAGCGATATTGTTTCAACGCAGATTCATACGTCTGCCGACTGTCAAGAATACGGTGCTTTTGTTCAAGGTTTTGGGCCAAGCGAAGAGTCACATCCGCTGAACTTTTGGCAGGTGCTTGTGTCACCTTGGGAGGACTAGAACAAGCTGCCATGCCAACTAATAATATCAGCAAAGCAAATGCCCTAATTCTCATTTGGTACCTCGTTTATCCTGCCTTCAGGAGCGTATGATCGTATTCTGGAAGGAGGAATTCCCTTGCGTAATAGAGGATTATTGTTCAGTGCTTCCAAGGTAAGCGTCGCCCGCGATAGGGTCTCATTTAAATTGTTTATAATCAAAAGAATTTCCGGATTTGCCCGGGCCAAACTGCTTAAGATCTTTTCAGTCTCTTGCAGACTGCCGCTCAGGGCATATAATGAAGAGCTGAGTGGCGCAATCAAGACATCGCCTTCGGGGTCCAGCATCCGCAGGATGAGGCTATCCGGATCAGCATAGTTCTCTGCTGCGAGATTGACCGTAGAGACCAACTGCTCGATGTCGTCCATCTGACCCGCAATGCTTTGGCTGATTTCAGTCAGATTGCTGACCATCCTGAGCACCATCCCGTCATCCGGCTGATACTCTCTATTGAGCCCTTCTGTCAATTTGCTCATCTGATCCAAATTTGCATTGAGAAGGTCGAGAGTTTGATCTACTTTTGAAATAAGGTCTGCGGTTGAGACTAAGATGCGCATAAGAGCACCCTTGTCGGCATTATTATCTCTGTTTAATTCAGTAGTGAGCATCTCTATGTTTTCGACGATAGTGCCGATGGGATCGCTACTTTTGGGAGAATATCGTTTTAATAGTTGGCGTCCCTGAGGAAAATCTGTGGAGATAATGTAGCTCCCTTCTTTGAGATAGTTATCTGATTGAGCAGCTCGCACGTATTCCAACGTGGTCTTATTCGTAATTGGAATAGTGGTACGATATATCACGCTCTCTTCCACCATAAGATGATTATATCTTTTTAGCACATAGAATTCAACATGGATCATGCCATCGTCACCAAGCTCAAAATTGCGTATTCGCCCGATTTCAAAACCCTTGTACAGCACAGGTGTCTGGGATGATACTCCTATGGCATTTTCTAAAGATGTGGTATATAAAAAGCGTTTTTCAAACATGTTTTGCCGTATCGCGATAAACACGATAGTAAGGATCAGCACCACCACAGGGATGATGATGAACGCAAAAACGATTTGCCGAGTGTGTTCCAGCTTATATTTCATAAATTTTTCCAGACGAAATAAGTCTTTTATGGGGGCTCAATTTTGTCAAGATAAGATTCAATTCTCGCTGATATTTTTTTGATGCCTACTCAAATCAATCTGAATATCCGAAAAACTTGAACCAAATTCATCATCAATGCTGGCTATCAACATCGGATATGAGTCCTTTAGCCTGCGTAAGTTGCGGTAGAGGACTATTCTTTCATTTTTATTCAAAAGGAAAAAGGGATTATCCAACAATAGAACTTGGGGCGAGATGAGCAAAGTGCGCACAAAGCCTAGAAGCTTCAATTGCCCTGGACGATACGTTGCCGGACGCTGTTGTATATCAAGATCAAGTTCAAATGTATCCAACCAACTTGCAATCTGTTCATCGATCTCTTTCTCGTCCAATTCCGGTTGTAACCACCTCAGTGGCAAAAGCAGATTCTCTCGTAAAGACAGATTGGACAGCATTACCCCCTCATCAAAGACATAACCCAATTTCTTGATGTGGGGATCATCTTTGAAAAAACTGTGCATATTTTGCTCACCAAAGTAGACCTCACCACTACAAATTTCATCCAAACCCGCCAGCAATGCCAAGATCTTACTGGCAAGATCCCCGGACGGATCATAAAGCAAAGTCACTTTACTCAGATCCATACTCAAACTGAGATCTGAAAGTCCTTCTTGGCTGCATACCTTATCAAATCTAACTATCATGATAATACCCAAAATAACCAAGTGATGAGTATGTCACATAAAATCACGGCAAAGATAGAGATCACCACAGCTTTGATGGTGCGCTGCGGTACTTCTGTACTCGCATGACCCACTTGCATGCCGTGATAAGTTGAAACCAATGATATGATCACCCCAAAACTTATGGATTTGATTATACTTGAAATCACGTGGGAAATCTTGAGTATTGATAGAAAATCGTTCATAAAAGTTCGAAACTCTAAAGGATAAAAGAATCGAGAAAAGAGCCATCCTCCAAGCACTGCGATGAGATTGAAATATAGGGTCAAGATCACCATCGCTATCACGACTCCGATGATCCGGGACACCACCAAATAGCCTATCGGAGAAATCCCGAAGGATTCAATCAGATCAATCTCTCTGCGCACTTTCATATTACCCAATTCTGTAGATATCGCCGTGCCACTACGCGCAACCACGACCAAAGCCGTCAAGATTCCCGAAAGCTCATTTACCACCACCGTGACCAGGATCACATGTACCCAAATGCCCTGCCCAAAATCCGTCAGCAAATTCATCCCCTGCAGGATCACCAACCCCCCAATCGCCAAAGCTAAAAAGCTAATCAAAGGGAGCGCTTCGTATCCCGTGAATAAAATCTGCCTTAGTACCACCATCGAGCTTACGTGGCGATTGGATTTCAGGCGGAAAGCCTCTTGAAGGGTTATAGCAATGAACAAAAAAAAGCCCCTTGCGGACTTTTTTCGCTTGTCTTTGTCATGTCGTTATATTTTTGTGTGTCTTACTTCAATATGAGCGTCTTCTTTGTGGAGGTATAGCGACTTTGATAGTTTATCACTACAGAGTATTCTCCAGGCATTACCCAGTTACCATAGTCGTCTTCGCGTTCCCAAATGAAAGTTTCGCTCTTAGATATAGCACCACTGTAAATAGTGCGAATCACTTGCCCACGCTGATTCTCGATGGTCAGGATAATCTCTGTCTCTTGGGCAAAAGCCAGCTCAATTGCACACTTATCTTTCATCGGATTGGGGCTTATTTCAAACACTTGCAAGTTACTTTTGCTTTCTGCTAACAAACTAGCTGCAAAAAGCAATAATAGTCCGACAACTAAAAATGCTCTTTTTTTCATGGTATCCTCACATTTTCCTATTTAACTTCTTTATTACACACGCAATTATCGTTCCTATATGAGATTTCTTTCACAGAGGATAATCCCTCCCATCACTCCAGAACGATTGCCATAACCAGCCAATTCACAACGGAATGTCTCACGATGCGCTTGTGGCAGCAAGTGCCCTACTGCCTCCCTGATGCGATTTATGTTGTAAAGCCCCAGCTCCATGCCACCTCCACCGAGGACGATCAGCTCAGGATCCATGACTATCACAAGGTTTGCTAGCGCACGGATCAATACCTCTTCCCCTTCGGAAATAATCTTGTCCAGTTCATTTACATCTGATCTACGCTCGATCAGCTCCGGTAAGAGACGATTCGCATATAATGAGCCTTGTGCCCGCAATCTACGATAGATACCATCTACTGAACTATACGCTTCCAAGCAACCGTGCTGCCCGCATGAGCAGGATTCTCCGCCGGGAACCATATTGCAGTGACCCAGCTCAGCAGCATAGCCATGGCTTCCATGATATATCTGCCCGTCCAACACCATCCCGGAGCCGATTCCGCTTCCAACGGTCACTCCCATACAGCTCTCTGCTTTGTAATACTCTGCTTCTGCCAGGGTCATCAGATTGGCGTCATTATCGACAAAGATGGGTAAGTCAAGTTCAGCTGGTACCAGCTCTTTGGGTGACATCCCACTCAAAAAGGGAATATTGGGATTCACTCCTCTGATTATAGCTTCGGGCTGACTGATGGTTCCCGGACTGCCAATTCCGATTCCGGCTAGATCCCAGTCTGCAGCTTCCGCAAAGATATCCTCAAATATGCGGCTAAAGGTAGCCCGATCTTTAGATTGAAGGCGAATCGAAGCAAAATATTGTA
Source organism: Candidatus Cloacimonadota bacterium (assembly GCA_030154085.1). Lineage (GTDB taxonomy): Bacteria > Cloacimonadota > Cloacimonadia > Cloacimonadales > Cloacimonadaceae > UBA5456. Next base: position 45,936 of record JASKKR010000011.1, read on the forward strand.
AACCTTGTTTACTGTCTCCAATCCCATACTTTATGGAAGAAGCTCCAATATCTATTCCGAGATATCTCTGTATCATCCTCACCTCTTTAATTTTTCCATATTTACAATATGATTCTTTCTCGCCATTTACCAAGCCAGAAATGATCATCCAGCTAAGCATAAAATTGTGTCCTTCTCAGTTGGCGGGGATAAGTAAGACTATGGTCTAACCAAGCATAATCTGGACATTTAGATAATTGTACTTGACGTAGAAACCAAGCTGGAGAAGAAAGTACTTAGCTGTATATTAATTCCATAGTGTGTAAAAACGAGGTTAGAAAGCGCTCCTCAAATAACTGAGAAACAATAAGTTGATATTTATGTCAACACTTGCGACTCAACTAAATTTTCTAAAAAAGGATTGGAAATAATGCCCAAAACAATTACCGATTTTGTCGCCAGAAACAGACTAAAAATCACTCGCATTGTCATCATTGTGTGTGTAATCGGAATGTTGCTGAATGGAATAACAAGGACACACTTTCAATATCGCAATGCTACCATATTTATCATTGGATCAATATTAGTCATCCTGGGAAATTTAATTCGCTCCTGGGCAGCCGGAATCGTGCACAAAGGGAAAATATTGGCTGAGACCGGACCTTACAGTTTATGGAGACATCCTCTCTATTTTGGCTCAGCTATGATTGCTTTAGGCTTTGGTTTATTGCTAAACGATCCATTCTGTTGGGCTGGCATCATATTATTATTCCTAATCGTTTATCCCTCTACCATTAAAAAAGAAGAAAATGATATGAGAAATACCCATGGACAACATTGGGATGATTTCGCCCAAAAAGTAGGATATATTATTCCAAAACATATAGATTTTGCTAAGATATTCGATCGCTGGTCTTCTCGACAGTGGGCTAAAAATAAGGAATATAATTCACTGATCACATCATTTGTGGTTTGGCTTGTAATTTGGATATTAGGACTGCTATAGACCAATAATCTGGATTCATTTCCCCAATCTTGTCCCAAATTTAGAGCCGTAACTGCTTGCAAAAGTAGGGTTCTTGATGCCTCCCCCGTTTCTCCCCCATTTGAGAAGTGAGCAAGAAACGAGAAAATAAGGAGTTACAGCTTTGTGAACTGCATTTTGGTGCCATCAAAAAAATATAATTATCTAATGATGACCGCCGCGACAAGAGACTTCAACCTACACAGTATCTCTTTCAATCTACGATCCTGCATCAGGATAGCTGCACCCATTTTTTGGGACCCAAATGCTGTTAGCATTAAAAAACCCCGCTGATGAGCGGGGCAGAGGAATATCATATTCAAAAGGTCAAAGGTGTCTTTCTTAGTTCAAACAGTCTACTTAGATATTCACATATCGCAGCATCGGAGGACAGCGGTACATCTCTCAAACCTTTTTCCGGAGTACTCTGATATAAAGCCGGTTCATGCTTGGCAAAATCCCGAATCCGGTCCTGTGCCAGGGCATTCCAATGGGGAATATCGGCAGTAGCGGGGGATATCATACCCAGCATATAAAAGACTCTTAAAAGCTCATTTGTGACCACTGATTTTTGGGGGTTCACAAAGTGAGATATCTTGCCCATATCTCCCAAAGCCATAGCTTCGACCTGCAGATAACTTGCGTTTGGCAAGATCATATCTGCAGAACATTCTTCTGGCTGATAGGAACTGATTGCTACACTAAAAGCTGCCTTTGTAAATGGTTCTTTGCCAAAGCAAAGGGCAAAATCCACATGCTGCTTTTGGGTAGCGCGGGGAGCCATATGCAGGAAACCGGAATGATTTTGATAATCGGTGGTCACCATTATCTGCTGGGTTTCTACAGTTTCCCAGATCACATGGGCTTGCTTTTCCGAGATGCGATTTTGATTGTAGATATACAGAGCATGGGGAGAAACTGGGAGTTTGTGAAGATCATCAAGGTTCTCGTCTGCAAACCTTGTAAAAGGAGAATCTTTGGGATACAAGACCAAGGTCAGCTTTTTGCCTTTACGTTGTTCGAGCCGGATCAAGGTTAGGAGGCTCTGATTTAGCTCACCGACAACTACATATTCCTGATAGTCTTTGAGGCGACCAAAGGCATCTTCTTTGGGCTTTATGTCCAGATATGGATCACTAAAGCTAAAATAACTGGGATCAGCTGTCAGTTCGAGCTCCCAAGTTTTGGCTATCCGTTCGGCAATCAGCATTTCTTCCAGGCTCACATGTGGACTGATCTCCACACTGCGACTTTGAGCCAATTCGAGTCTGGTTTGTAGCAATTCCAGTGCGTCTTGCCAACTGATCTGTTGATATTCATCTTCTAACTTGATTAAGGGAAGTTTAAGTTCTTCCTGCTGACATTGCCAGCCAAAGCGTCCCTTGAAACAGAGGTTTTTGCCGTTGAATCCGGGTTCATTTTTGGGGGTGCTGATCAGCGCGATCTCAGAAGCTTGCACTTGGACTTCGATGTCACAACCCACTCCACAAAGTCCGCAATTTTGGCGATATGAATCCTTAGGATGGGGATTGAGTTTGTAATACAGATTTCTTTCGACCAATGCCCCCACAGGACATACGTCGATGCACTTCCCGCAGGCTAAGCACCCGGTCTTAGTCAAAGACTCGCCAAATTCGGGCGCCATCACCGCTGAAAATCCACGATAGATAAAACCTAATACTCCTGCTCCCTGAATCTCGGCGCAGGTACGGATGCAGCGTCCACAATTGATGCATTTGTTTGCATCACGCACAATGAACGGATGGCTGTAATCAATGGGATGCTTGCATATGCTTCCCAAAAAGCGATCAATCTCCACTTCAAATTGGCTGCAGTAATCTCTGAGAGCACAGCTTTCATTTACTTGGCAGCCACACTCGATGCAACGGGCTGCTTCGGCTCTGGCTTCTGCTTCATTAAAGCCTAATTCCACTTCCTGAAAGCTCCCGCACGCTTTTTCAAGCGGAATCTCTCGCATCTTGACCCGAGAGAGACGGGTAAAAATGTCGTACTCCTTGGAATCAACGTCTGAAACCTTTTTTGCCTTCTTGGAATCAAATACAAAGCGAGCTTTGGGCAATTCTCCCGTGCGTAGGAAAGAGTCAATCGCCTCGGATGCCTTACGACCATCAGCGATAGCTTCGATCGCCGTGGCAGCTCCCCGTTGAAAATCTCCACCAGCAAAGATTCTGCCCAATCCACTATACATATTTTCCTGATTTACGATAGCAGTCTGCCAACGCGAAATTGCAAGGCGATCCCCGTCAATCTCATTGTCTTTTTCTGCAAAAGTCTGCACTTCTGGCACTTGAGATATGGCAGCAATAATGCTATCAAAATGTTCCGTAAAAAATTCACCCGTAGGTTCAGGGCGGCGTCTACCACTCTTGTCAGGTTCTCCCAAGCGCATCTTTTCAATCTTTACTTCCGCAAGCTTCCCGTCTGTTCCTGCATATTCCACCGGGTTACAGAGAAAGAGAAAGTTCACTCCTTCATGTTCAGCAGCCTCGATTTCAAAATCTTCTGCTGGCATTTCAGCTTTGGTGCGGCGATAGATCACAGTGACTTCAGCGCCCAAGCGGATGCAGGTTCTGGCACAATCAATAGCGGTATTTCCGCCACCAACGATAGCCACTTTCTGCCCTATTTGTGGAGTATTCCCTTTGGCATGTGCCTTTAGAAAGTCCACTCCCAGAAAACATCCGGTAAGGTCACTTCCCGGCACTGGCATAGGCACCGCGTTTTGTGCTCCAATAGCCAAATAAACAGCATCATAATCCTGGTTTAGTTGGCTCAGAAAGACATCTCTGCCCAGGACCTTGCCGGTGTGGATCTTCATCCCACTCATACACATCAATTCGATCTCTTTATCCAAGATTGCCTTGGGTAGACGATATTCCGGAATTCCATAGCGTAGCCAGCCTCCGCAGGCTTCTTCTGCTTCAAATAAATCCACATCATGACCCTCAATACTGAGGTAGTAGCCACAAGTGAGCCCACTGGGACCGCCGCCGATGATTGCCACCTTCTTTCCTGTTTTTGGTTTAGTCTCGGGAATATATTGCCAATAATCGTTCAAATCTTCATCAGCGGCAAAACGCTTTAGCTGACGGATGGCAATAGCCTCTTCCACAATCTGCCGGCGACACTCTTCTTCACAAAAGGCTGGACATACTCTGCCGATGGAAAGCGGCATGGGGAGAGTCTCTTTGATCACCTTCACCGCTTCGTGATATTTACCATTGGCTATGAGAGACACATAGCTTTGGATGTCAACATGATCTGGACAGGCGACTTTGCAGGGCGCTTCGCAATCCGCATAGTGATTGCTGATGAGAAGTTCCAGTGCCATCTTACGTGCCGCCTTGATCTCATCGCTATCAGTGGTGATAATCATGCCGGGACTGATCTTGGTGCCACAGGATGTCACAAATCCTCTGCGACCTTCCACCTTGACAGCACAAACCCAGCAAGATCCAAATGGATTTAGCTCTTCGTCATTACACAGGGTGGGAATTTGGATTCCTTCACGTCGAGCAAGCTCCAGGATCGTGATTCCTTCAGGAGCTTCTACGCTTTTTGAATTTAAAACTACTTGCATCTATCTCATCCTTTTCTGATCGCATCAAATTTGCAGGCACTATAACAAGCACCACATTTTATGCATTTATCTTGATCTATATGATGTACTTCTTTGACCTTGCCGGATATGCAGGATACTGGACATTTGCGGCTACAAGCGGTACAGCCGATGCACTTTTCCGGAATCACTTCATAACGCAAAAGAGCAGTACATACTCCAGCAGGACAGCGCTTTTCTTCGATGTGAGCGAGATATTCGTCTCTAAAGTAACGTAGAGTGGTCAAAACTGGATTCGGAGCAGTCTGTCCCAAGCCGCAAAGCGAACCTTTGATGATGTTTGACGCTAATTCTTCCAGCTTGTCTAAATCTTCCGGTTCTCCTTTACCTTCGGTAATGCGAGTCAAAATCTCCAGCATGCGACGGGTACCGATCCGGCAAAACGTGCATTTGCCGCAGGATTCATTCTGTGTGAAATTTAAGAAAAAGCGTGCTACATCGACCATACAGGTGCCACTATCCATGACCACCATCCCCCCGGAACCCATGATCGCTCCAGTCGCATTAATGGAATCATAATCGACAATGGTATCCAAAAGTGAAGCCGGAATGCAGCCGCCAGAAGGTCCTCCCATCTGTACCGCCTTGAAAGGTTTGTCTGTCTTCATCCCGCCACCTACTTTGTAGATGACGTCTCGAAGCTCGATTCCCATGGGGACCTCTATGAGTCCACTGCCGGCAATCTTTCCCGCCAGCGCAAAGACCTTGGTTCCAGTGGAATTTTCGGTGCCAATCTTCCGAAAAGCACTTGAACCGTTATTTATTATATAGGTAATGTTTGCCCAGGTTTCCACATTATTAATGTTCGTGGGGCATCCCCAGAGACCTCGTTCGGCAGGAAACGGCGGACGAATCGTTGGCATTCCACGCTTGCCTTCGATAGACTGCATCAAAGCTGTTTCTTCTCCACAGACAAAAGCCCCCGCTCCCTCTTTGATATGGAGCTCAAAGCTAAAGTCGGAACCTAAAATGTTTTTCCCCAGATAACCTTTTTCTTCGGCTTTTTGGATCGCGATCGTGAGATGTCGGATTGCCATCGGATATTCTGCCCGACAATATATATATCCTTCATCTGCTCCCATGGCGTAAGCACCGATGATCATGCCTTCAATCACATTGTGAGGATCCCCCTCCAGTGTACTCCGATCCATAAAAGCACCAGGATCTCCTTCATCTGCATTACAGATTACATATTTCTTCTTGCCTTGAGCACGAGCTGCAAAACTCCACTTAAGTCCGGTGGAAAATCCCGCACCACCTCTGCCCCGCAAACCGGAAGCCTTGACTTCTTCCACGACCTTTTCAGGATCCATCGTGAGTGCTTTTCTTAGCGCGGTATAGCCCCCATGAGCTTCATAATCATCGATAGACTTGGGGTCGATCACTCCACAATTTCTGAGAACGATGCGCGTCTGCCCCCGTAGAAGCTCATTATATTTACCGTCATAATGGTCTGCCAAGATGATGTTTGCATCTGGCAACTTGGCATCAAGGTAATCCCGCAGATGCTCTTCTACCTTCGCTGGATTCACAGCTCCTAAGGAGATTGTCCCCAGTTTCCCTCCGCTAAACTCTACGATCGGTTCTTCAAAACACATACCTATGCAAGCAGTACTGACCAACTTAAAGCCTCCTGACTCTTTTTGGCGTCTTGCTAAAACCTCATAGACCTCACTTGCTCCGGCAGCAATCCCGCATGAAGCCATGCCGACTTTTACGGTAATCTCGTTCATTTCCCCTCCTCATACGCATAACGCTCAAGAATCCTAGAGATTCCATCTGGACTCAATTTGCCATAGGTAGTGTCATCAATCATGATCACTGGAGCCAGCGAGCAACAGCCCAGACATGCAACTTCAGTCAGAGTAAATAGCATATCAGAAGTGGTGTCTTCTCCGTCTTCCAGTTCCAGTGCAGTCTTGAGCGCATCCTTGATCCCATCTGCATTAGATACATGACAAGCCGTGCCTTTACAAACGCGGATAATGTGCTTGCCTTGAGGTTTGAGCTTGAACATTGAGTAAAAGGTGGCAACCCCATATATCTCTGCAGCCGGAATATCCAGCTCGCGGGAAAGGTAGGCCATTGTGTCCTTAGAAAGATAGCCCATGATTTGCTGAACTTCCTGTAATAGGGGGATCAAAATGCCGGGTTTGCCCCGATATTTCTTGATGCTTTCGGTAAGCTGAGAAAAGTCTTGTTCCATTGCATATCCTCTGATCTGAGCATTTGGCAAAAAGCTTTGTCCAAAAGCACAAAAGCAATTCACCTTTTTGGCGATAAATCTCAAAATAGGCTATATTGTCAAACAAAATGTAAACAAAGACTGCTTCGCATTATTGCTGTTTGTAAATATAAAGAGTCACCGAAAATTGCAAATCGGCTTTAGCGAGCGACGATCAGGGGACCCCATATCTGCCTATTAATAGCATAAAAAATATCGTGGGAAGCAACGGGCAGTGTTCCCACGTATCGGAGGCATTATATGTATGGTCTGTAGGCTGTATTTAATTTGAGCTTTGGTTTGATTTCTGTTAGTAAAGATTCTTGCCTAATTTTATCATATTGAGCGGAAAGGACTTGACAACGGTTGCGAGACGTGTACAGTAGACCTATTAATTAACAGTTGGGCAACCGAGAAGGAGATCAAGATGACTAAGCAAAACAAAAATTGCAGAAAGCAGGCAACGCTGGGGCAGATGGTAGAATCAGACAGCCAGATTGTATTGATGAGAGAAGATGGAACAGAGCAGCCAATTGAAGAGATTATCGAATCCCAGCCCGGATTATGCGATTATCCTTTTGATGCAGTCACCCTCCCACATCGCTTTGGCAACAATCTTCACACCGGAGATTATGTCCAATATGAAGTTAGTAACCATCATTCTGGTGATAGCGAACCTGAGCTTAACAGTTTGGAAGTTACTGATAGGCAGGATGATGTGGTAACGATCAAGGAAGAGTTTGAAGGCAACATCCTCTTCTATAAGATCAATTTAAGCAGCAACACTCTGTTAGAATATTGGGGCTATGATGAGGATGGTATGGAGCATCGGCC
>JASKKR010000033.1 GCA_030154085.1 Candidatus Cloacimonadota bacterium
CCATAAATGCCTGCAAAAGATGCGCTCTAGACGCCTCCCCCGTTTCTCGCCCATTTGAGAAGTGAGCAAGAAACGGGAAAATAAGGAGTTACAGCTTTGTGAAGTGCATTTAGATGTACATGTCTTGGGAATTATATCAGCTTTACTAAAAGACCATTTTTAGTAGCTTCCCAAGCTCATTCATCCCGCATACAATCCAAAATTACTGGCTATGAAACACTTATTAAAAAACCAAACCATGAGACTGCCGCTAAAGTAGATGCTATCCAGAATATTTAGGACAAAAATGCCAGGTTGAAATCAATCGACAATAAGAGATAATATGCTTAAATACAGATAGTTACAGTTACATAGTGAGTATATGTCGCCCAAAAGACACAAAAAAAAAGGAAAAATATTAAATTAGCTCTTGACAAGAAAAGAGTAATGTCATACGAGTGTCATTGGATGTCAGATTTAGTCAGATATTCTCAAAAAAACTCAAAAAAGGATGACCCGATGCTCAACAATCGGGGAAGAAAGTAAGGTAAGCGCTAAACAGTAAGAAAAGGTGGCCCAATGTCCGGAGAATTTTTAGGTATTTTCGAAAACTCGGTGCATAAGCAGCGCGTGATTATTCCGGCAAGCTTCAAAAAGAAGTTTTCAGAAGAAGCAATGCATACAGTGGTAGTAACGCTAGGGCCAAATAACACAATAGCCATCTATCCTCTTGATTCGTGGAAAAGCACTCTTGAACGCCTTAAACAGGGTGAAGACCGTGCAAAACAGCTTCGCACCCAATTGATAGATTTTGCCATGACAGAGCAAACTCTCGAGGGTCCCGGTCGGGTGAGGCTACATGAGATGCTTATGCAGGAAGTAGGCATCACGGACAGTGTTATCATCAAAGGCGAAGGACATTACATAACACTTTGGAACCCTGAAGTATATGCTAAAGTACGTCAAAGCAAGCTCCAAGCACATCGCGAGACTTTCAGTAGTGAGGATTATCAGTTATGAGCCGCTATCATCAGCCGGTCATGCTAGAAACATGTATTCGTGAGCTAAAGCTCAAGGATCATGGTATCTATGTGGATGCTACCTTAGGTGGTGGCGGACACTCTTTAGGAATGCTGAAAGCAAACCCAAATATCCGACTATTTGCTATCGATCAGGATGCAGATGCGATAGCGGAAGCTTCAGAGCTGCTACAGGACTACCCCGTGACCATTATCAAGGCAAATTTCCAGCAATTGCGCACTCAACTTGCATATCATAAAGTAAAAGGGATCGATGGAATTCTCTTTGATCTGGGTGTCTCATCCTATCAACTCGATGAAGCTGAGAGGGGGTTTAGTTTTGACAAAGATGCTATCCTCGACATGCGAATGGATAGGGATCAAAATCTAACAGCCAAGGATTTGATCAATGAAAGTAGCGTAGATGAGCTAAAGCGAATTTTCAAAGAATATGGCGAAGACGCGGCCTCTGGCAGGATTGCAAGAGCAGTCGAAAAAGCCAGACAGAACAAAGAAATTGTCTCTACCAAAGAGCTTGCTGATATTATCGAAAGTGTAGTAGGAACTGGTAGCAAAGAATCATTAAAAAGCAAGGTTCGAATATTTCAAGCCTTAAGAATTGAAGTCAATAATGAACTCGGTGTGCTCTCTTCTGTCTTAACTGATGCCATTAATCTTTTAAATCCGGGAGGACGCATCGTAGTAATGAGTTATCATTCTTTAGAAGATAGAATCGTTAAAAATGCGTTTCGTCTTGCCGCCCAGGGTTGCATCTGTCCACCGGCCATGATTCACTGTACATGTGATCATAAAAGACAACTTAAAATTATCAGCAAAAGACCGTTAGTAGCAAGCGCTGATGAGCTTGCCCAAAATATCCGTTCACGTAGCGTGAAATTACGCGTAGCGGAAAAGATAGAGGGGAAAAAATGAGAGGAAAAATAATCAGTTTGATGTTTTTTGCATTGCTTTGTTTATTTTTGAGCTTTGTGAACAATAACAAGGTAGTAAGCTACACTCGTCGTCTTGCCGAATTAGAGCAGACATATAATGCAGAGAAAAATATCAATACTGAGCTTTTGGTCGAGCACGATGATCTCCGTAGTGGTCGTCATATTGCTTCATTAGTGCGCATTGAAATGAGTCAGTTTATCCCGGAAAAAGAACAAGGACACATCATATATGTCCACGAGCCATCTCAAAAACAAGAAAAAAGCAGCTATTGCATTATAGATTTCATTGCTACTAAAGCTGAAGCTAAGAACGTCACGATAATCCCAGATTAAACTTAAGATGCGGTCGCGCTACATATTATTAGTTCTTATCTTTGCAACGATCACTCTGGTGTGGAGTGCATATCTCTTTTGTATCCAGATTTTGGATCCATTCAATTTTGCTCATTTAAGAAGGGTGAGATACATCCCCAATAAAGAGATACTCATCCCCCGTCGAGGAGCTATCTACGATGCAAATGGAAATCTTTTAGTAAGTAGCGTCAGTTATTATCAGATAGATATTGATCGAACCGCAGTTAACACTTGGGCAAAGCGAAATGAAATCTCCCAAAAAGAAGCTTTTACTAAGATAGCAAGGATAATATCAGAAAATAGTTCTCTCAGCCAAGACGCCGTCTTACGGCGCCTTAATATAGGAAATCGCGAAAGCTCAATCCAAATTTCAAATCGTATCAGTGAAGCGGAATTAGATCGAATAATGCAACAATTTGCATCCGAACGATTGCCCGGATTAGTACACAATTTCTCTTCTATGCGCCGCATATATTCCAAGGGTATTTTGGGAGCGAGATTGATGGGCTCTGTTCGCGAAGAATCTGATGGGTATGATCGCATGACAAACAGTAAATCACTATATAAACTTTCCGGTGTCAATGGAATAGAAGCTACTTACGATAGAGTTCTTGCCGGAGAATATGGCTGGCGAGAAGTAGTTCTTGACGCAAATAATCACCCGATTCCTTATCCTGATCTTCATGAAAAGAAGCCTCAGCATGGGCAAAACCTTTATCTCACAATTGATGCAAATATTCAAGAAATAGTAGAAAACGTTCTTTATGAAGGAGTGGAAAAATACAAAGCTGCTCATGGAGGAGCTGTAGTGATGGATCCCAAGACCGGACGAGTATTGGCATTAGCTGGGGTGTCATCCACTGACAAATATGAAGATCCAAATTTGGTGAGGACAAAATCTAATATACCAGCAAGCTTTATGTTTGAGCCAGGCAGCACCCTAAAACCATTTAGTGTGCTGCCAGCTTTGGAGCATAAATTGATAAAGCCCGATGAGCTCTTTGAATGTGGTAAATATAAGGTTGGACGCAGAGTGATCTCTGATGCACACGACTATGGTTCTCTTACGCCCAGAGGCATCATCTCAAAGTCAAGTAATGTTGGCGTAGCAAAAATTGCTGAACGAGTCGGCAAAACAAAGCTATATGAAGAATATATTTCCTTGGGGTTTGGGCAGAAAACTGCTTTAAATTTGTTCGGAGAATCGAGCGGTATTTTTGCAAAACTTGATAATTGGGACAAATACTCCCTCCACTCACTTTCATTTGGGCAATCTATCTCAGTAACAGCGATCCAGCTTGCCACTGCTTATAGTGCTCTAGCCAATGGGGGTAAAATGATGCGTCCTTATATCGTAGACAGTCTGCGAGATGATCAAGGGAATGTGGTGGAAAGCTTTGAACCATCCGTTATACGTCAAGTCTCCAGTAAAGCAGCCTGTGACACGATGCTATCCTACATCCAAGATGTGATAGATGTTGGAACAGCACAGCATATCAAAATGGATTATATCAGCCTGGGGGGCAAAACAGGTACTGCTGAAAAGAGTGTGGAAGGGACCAAAGGGTATTCCAGCAATAAATTCAATGCAGTCTTCGCCGGAGTCTTCCCAATCGAAGATCCGCAGATGGTGATTGTAGTCTTCTATGATGAACCAAGTGATAATTATCATTTTGGATCTATGAGTGCTGCTCCTAGTTTTCGGAAAATTGTGGAGAATATACTTTTTATGCCAGATTGCGACATCCTGCCTTATAACGAAAGACTTCTGCAAACTTCCTTGACCATGCCAGATCTGACTGGAATGGATATTCAGAGTGCGGAGCGGACACTTAATAAATATGGCTTTTTGTATAAAATAGAAGGTCCAGATAGCGCATCGGTTGTAGTTAATCAATATCCCAAGGCTGGCATAGCCGTAGATAAAAATCATCCTATTACGCTTAAAATAGGACGTAGTGAAGATGGGACATTGAGCCCAATATCCAAAGGGACCATGCCAAATTTAGTAGGCTTGACCTTGCGCAAGGCAATGCAAGCTGCTGCAGAACAAGGTGTCCCCATTCGGATCATAGGTTCTGGCATAGTGCGTAAGCAATCTTTGTTGCCGGGATCTAGAATTAGTAATCAAAGTGTATGTGTATTGGATGCCTCGCTATGATAGATGCACTGATCTCACTGTATAAAGAACACGATATTTTGGTCGGGCACAGCATTACTAATACTGAACTGCCTCTCCCCCGCCCCGTCACGGATAATCGGGATATATCGACTGGAGATTGTTTTATTGCTATTAAAGGAGAGAACTTTGACGGACACTCCTTTTTAGACCAAGCAAGATCATCTGGTGCCGCTATCTGCATAGGCGAGAAATCTGAAGTGGACATCCAAGTTAAAGACAGTCGAAAAGCTGTGGCTCTCTATGCTAAGCTTTTCTATGGTGATCCCAGTTCCAAAATCACACTTTTTGGCGTCACAGGCACGAATGGTAAAACTACCTGTTCTTTGATGATCTATCAGATGCTTTTGCAACAAGGCATCAAAGCCGGATGGATTGGGACATTGGGCTACAAAATCCTTAACCGTGATTATCCGACAAAACACACAACTCCAGACATCTTGCAGCTCAATGATATTTTAGTGAAAATGATCAATGAGGGCATAACCCATGTGGTTATGGAAGTATCATCTCATGCTCTCGCACTAGATAGAGTATATGGTATCACATTCGATTTCAATCTGTTCACGAATCTCAGTCGGGATCATCTGGATTTCCATCGCAATATGGAAGAATATTTTGAAACTAAGTATAAACTTTTTGAAAGAGCAGCAAACAGTGCTAAGATGAGTTGTATAAATACAGATGATGAGCATGGCAAGATCATCTATGAACGACTTTTAAAAAAGCGATCTCACCCATTAAGCATTGGGCGCAATCCCAAAGCTGATCTCAGAATTGAGAATTCACAAACTTCTTTAAATGGATCAAGCTTTGATCTCTTAATTTCGGAATCCAATCAAAGAATACCCATAAATAGCCCCTTGATAGGGGATTTTAACATCGACAATCTGGCTTTGGCACTGGCAGTAATGTTGCAAAGTGGGTCCAAACCAGAAAAATTGAACTCGCTCTGTGCCAAACTTGTGCCGCCTCCAGGTAGAATCCAGCCTGTAGAAAATGATCTGGGAATAGGAATCTATGTGGATTACGCGCATAGTCCGGACGCCATCAGCAACGTTCTCAAGAGCTTGTCAAAATTGGCACATCGGCGGATCATCACTGTCATTGGTGCGGGGGGAGATCGCGATAAAGGAAAACGCCCACTAATGTTGCAAGCAGCCCTCAGAAATAGCGATGTAGTGATCGTTACGGATGATAATCCCCGTTTTGAGTCACCAGAGAGTATCATCTACGATATTGTTAAAGACACTGAGCTACACTTACCATGGTGGATCATTCGGGATCGTGGTGAGGCAATTAGGGCAGCCATTCGACTTGCTCTAGCGGGTGATTTAGTCGTCATTTGCGGTAAAGGACATGAAACATACCAGGAGATCAAAGGTGTCCGTCATGCATTTGACGATGTTCTGCAAGCCAAATCTGCAATCAAGGCTTGGGGAAAATCAAAATCTGAAGACGAGTTAATACTTCCGCTAGATCCGTTGCTATTGCGACTGCTAAACCAGCAGGAACCAAAGAAAGAAGGTTATCAGGAGCCCTTATATTATCGATATGTATCTACTGATAGCAGAAACATAAAATCAGGCTCAGTATTCTTTGCCATCTCTGGAATCAATTTTGATGGGAACCATTTTATCCCCTATGTCTTGGAAGATGAAAAGAATATGGCAGTAGGGAGTTTAGACCAAGTTGATCACCCGGACTTAATAAAAACCAATGATGTTGCGAAGTTGATGGCTTTGGTAATGGGTAAATATCTACAAATTTTTGACCTTTGTAAGATCGCTCTGACCGGATCAACCGGCAAAACCAGCGCCAAGGAGATTCTTGCCCATCTCCTATCTTGCAAAGCTCCAACTATTAAAACCCTGCATAATGAAAATAACGTTATTGGTCTCTGTAAGACGATCTTACGTGTGGAACCAAAGCATCAATATGGAGTCTTTGAGATTGGCACAAATCATTTTGGCGAGATTGGAGTATTGGCAGATACAATCAAACCAGACGTTGGAATTATCCTCAACATCGGTCCTTCCCACCTTGAATATTTTGGGGATGAAGAGGGCGTATTTCGGGAAAAAATCGAGCTTTTCCACCGTGCATTAGGATACCGTCTCTATCCGGCTGATGATATTCGCTTTGAGTCTTACAAAAGCCGTGGCTTGGGTGTTGGGTTCTCTGCAGACGCCGATTATCGCATACACAATGTACATAGGAACGAATCTTCACAAGAGTTTCAGCTTAATGAACATAGCTTTCAGATCCCCTACCTTACCCCCCACTATGTTATTAATGCGGCATTTTGCCTTGCGCTTTGCCTGGAATTTGGCTTCACTCCCAAAGAGCTCAACGATTATCTTCAACTCAAGCTTGAGATAGATATGAGAATGCAGATCCAAACAGCAGGGAACAATATCCTTATAATTGATTGCTACAATGCAAATCCTGTTTCCATGCAAGGAGCTATAGAATTTTGGGCAGATTATGAACAGGACCGTCCTCATATAGCATTTTTGGGAGATATGTTAGAACTTGGAGAAAGTGCAGAATTGTATCATAGAATGATCGGAACAATCCTTTTAGAGAGCAGAAAGCATACTCTGTATACTGTAGGTGAATTTTCCAGACTTTATCAAAACCACGAGGAACGTCATTTTGCGAATGTGGATGAGCTTTTAGCGAAGTTCCCTGATATCCCGGATGAATCGGTGATCCTAATCAAAGGATCACACGGAATTCAACTGGAAAAAATCCTACCAAGGTTACGAGGAGAAATCTGATGCTATATCATCTATTGTATCCCCTTGCTGATTACTCCATTATCTTCAATGTGTTCCGTTATGTCACATTTCGTTCTATAGGAGCTTTTATCACTGCCTTACTTTTTACTTTGATCTTTGGTCCCAGCTTCATTCGAATGCTAAAACGCAAAGCAGCCGTGGAAAGCATCGATGAAGACATGCCCGAAAAACACCGCATAAAAGCAGGTACTCCCACAATGGGGGGACTAATTATCTTGGTGGCAATGCTGGTGTCATCACTTTTATGGAATATTCTGACAAACAACGCAATATTCATGATGTATCTAAGTACTCTCTGGCTGGGAATTCTGGGTTTTGTGGATGATTATCTAAAGAACTTTGTTAAAGCAAAAAAGGGCTTGATCCCTCGCTACAAATTATGGGGTCAAATTTCGATTGCCTTGATCCTGACTCTTTCTATCTATTATAGCGCATCGACATCAGATCATATAACCGCTTTGCAGATACCATTCTTCAAAGATATGTATCTTGAGCTAGGACTGCTTTTCATACCATTTGCTGTCTTTATGATTACAGGCAGCTCAAACGCAGTGAATCTCACTGATGGACTTGATGGTTTAGCGTCAGGTACTTTGGCATTTGCTGCTCTGGGCTTGGGTATTATGAGCTACCTTAAAGGGAATTTCATTGCAGCAGATTACTTAAATTTGGAATTCATCCCCACAGCCGGTGAATTGACCGTCTTCATCTCTGCTATGATAGGAGCTTTAATCGGCTTTTTGTGGTACAATAGCTATCCCGCTCAGATCTTCATGGGAGATACAGGCTCTTTAGCCCTTGGGGGTATCCTGGCAGTGATATCGATTTTACTTAAGGAGCAGATATTTCTTCTAATCATCGGTTTTATCTTTGTATATGAGACATTAAGCGTAATCATCCAGCGAACTTGGTTTAAGTATACAAAACACAAATATGGATCAGGTCGCCGAGTCTTTCTTTGTGCGCCGATTCATCATCATTATGAGCTGAAGGGAATCCATGAGACTAAGATAGTCACTCGATTCTATATAGTAGCCATACTTTTGGTTGCCATTGGCCTAAGCACTATCAAACTACGATAAAAGGGAAACGATATGTTTGATCCATCTATTAAATACGGAATTCTAGGACTAGCGCGTAGCGGGATTTCTGCAGCCAATAAGATAAAAGAATTGGGTGGGAAAGCTTTCTTGAGTGAGAAACAAAGCCGAGAATCTATCCCAGAAGCAGACGAACTTATCAAATATCATGAGTGTGAATTCGGTGGTCATACCGATCGACTGCTTGATTGCCCCATTTGGATAGTTAGCCCAGGTATCCCATTGAATACACCGATCATTCAAAAAGGTTTGGTCCACGGGATACAAATGATCTCTGAGATAGAATTTGGCTTTCAGATTAAATATCCAGATAGCAAAATCATCGCTATCACCGGCTCCAATGGTAAAAGCACCACTGCCAGTTTAATACATCATATCCTACAGGTGCTAGGGCAAAAGAGCATCCTTGCCGGTAACATCGGAGATGCCTTTTGCTCATACCCGATTCATAAACCAGGGATAGACTATATCGTCCTAGAAATTAGCAGTTTCCAACTAGATCTTATTCAGACTTTTGCGCCTCATGTCGCTGTCCTAACCAATATTACTCCAGATCACCTGAATCGCTATCGTGATTTCGAAGAATATTGTCAAAGCAAGATGAAAATCTTCAGCAATCAGGAGGAACACGATTATGCTGTGCTCTACCAAGATTCCTCTGAAATTGCTCAAAGGATAGATACCATCAGATCACAAAAACTAACTTTTTCCCTAACTGACGACCATGCTGATGGATATAGGAAAGGAAAGTTCCTCTATGTCAATAATGATAAAATCTCGATTTATGATCTCAAGCTTATGGGTCCACACAATCAACTAAACGTTTTGGCTGCAGCATTGAGCGTAACCGCATTGGGCTTTGGCACTTCCGAAACTCTCCAGGCTTGCAAGTCATTTCACTCGTTACCACATAGATTAGAATTTGTGGAAAACATCAATGGAGTTTCTTTCTTCAATGATTCAAAAGCTACCAATACTGATTCAAGCAAAAGTGCATTAGAATCTTTTGACCGCCCAATCCGGATCATCATGGGAGGCTCTGACAAAGGGGAGGACTTTAGTTTGCTCACTGAAACTTTGCAACGGCACGCTATCAAAGCCTACATTATAGGTGAAAGTAAAGACAAGATGCGTCAAGCATGGCTCGGTAAATTACCACTTGCTTTTTTTGATGATTTTCGTGAATGCATTCGCACGGCATATGAAGAATCTACTATTGGAGACTATATTGTGTTGAGTCCAGCTTGTGCCAGTTTTGATCTATTTAAGAATTTTGAACATCGTGGTGATACTTTCAAGGACATAGTCAGGGAGATACTACGTGAAAAAGAACAAGCTTAGCACTTATATTATTGATTTTGACCGTGTCATCTTTTATTGCTATTTAGCATTATGCCTCATTGGGGTGTTGGTAATGGTCGATATCACTTCGGTGCAAAGCTCGATGAGTTATTTCTATCGTCATATAATTTTCTTGGGAATCTCTTTTAGCGCAATGCTAGTCGTTCTCTACTTCTTCAATCTTGAAAAGCTGCGCTTCACGAATACGATCTTGGTTTATATTGCAATTGCCATGCTGGTTTGGGTCCTCGTTAAAGGAGCCACAATCAAAGGTGCTACTCGTCAATTGCGCTTAGGTCCTATTAATTTTCAACCATCCTTTTTTGCTCGCATAGCCTTGATCTTTTTCTTTGCCAATGTCCTTGATAAGAAGAACGAGCTGCTCCGCGCCACGAAAAATATCTTCCGTTTACCACTGAATTTCCCCGCTCTGTCTCTGCTTACAGTTGTCACACTGGGCTTGATATATGCGGGCAAGCATCTTTCTGCTATAATCATTTCCGGCATGACTCTTTTAGGAATTCTTTTCTATGCCGGGATTCGTAAAC
Source organism: Candidatus Cloacimonadota bacterium (assembly GCA_030154085.1). Taxonomy (GTDB): domain Bacteria; phylum Cloacimonadota; class Cloacimonadia; order Cloacimonadales; family Cloacimonadaceae; genus UBA5456. The sequence continues at coordinate 10,278 of JASKKR010000033.1, forward strand.
GTATAGTCTTTATCATTATCATTCTCAGCCTATTAGCTGGAGTATTGATTCTCACTCAAGGTGATAGCTTTCGGATGCGTCGCATGACAACCTTCAAAAAATACAGCCTTTTCTTTCCGGAACGAGATCTATCCTATTCCGACAATGCCGATTATCAAGTACGAGAAAGCCTCACCGCTCTCACGAGTGGTGGACTTTGGGGTACTGGCATGGCAAGAGGTAGAGCAAAGCACTATTATCTACCAGAAGCGCGTACGGACTATGTCTATTCCATCATCGGTGAAGAAGCTGGATATTTTGGAGCGATGCTGGTCATAATTCTTCATTCTATCCTATTTTTTGCTTCTCTCAAGGTAGCTGAACGGCAAGAAAGCCTATATCTGAAACTTTTAGCAGCTGGTATGGCACTAAATATATACTGCAACGTTTTGGTGAATACTGGCGTTGCTATGAGCATTATCCCATCCACAGGCAATACTCTCCCCTTTATTAGTTATGGCGGAAGTGCGTTACTCATGGATAGTATTGCAGTTGGTGTGATCTTAAACATCAGTGCACGAAGGAGGAAAGTGTGAGATTTGCCTTTGGAGCTGGAGGCACCGGTGGACACATCCTACCCGCTATCGCTTTAGCGGATGAGTTGAAGGCACGTGGACATGAATCTATCTTTATCGGGAATAGCTCCAGTATGGAAGAAAGATTGGCATCAGACGCAGGATATATGTTCTTTAGAATTCGTGTCCAAAAACTCTATCGGAAACTAACTCCAAGCAACCTTGCCTTCCCTTATCACCTCGGTGCAAGCATCTTGCAGAGTAGGAGAATTTTAAAAGAGCAAGCAATCGATGCCGTGATTACGACTGGCGGCTATGTGGCGGGACCAGTAGCTCTTGCGGCTATCTCGCTAAAGATTCCAAGCTTTCTCCATGAAAGCAATTCCTATCCTGGTCTTACAACCAGATATCTCAAGCGTCATGTTGATAGGCTCTATGTTTCTTTTGAGGAAAGCCGGGATTATTTGAAAGGAGCGCAAATTCGCAATTTTGGCATCCCTATAAAAAAGTCTTCTGAAGAGAAATTTTCCTTGGCTGATATCGGGTTGAAAGAGGACGCCAAGACCCTGCTGATCACTGGTGGTTCTCAAGGATCTTATGCTTTAAACAGTGTTGTATCAAATTGCATCGACGCGCTGCTGGATAGTGAATGGCAGATCATTTGGCAGACAGGGAGGCGAAGCTACGAGGAGTTTTGGCGGATGCACAAAAATAAGAAAGGCTTATATTTGTTTGATTTTAGCAATTCTCTTCGCGGGATGATGAGGAAGAGCGATCTTGCTATTGCTCGATCTGGCGCTATGACCATAGCCGAATTGGAATCTGCACTTCTCCCGGCTATCTTGATCCCACTTCCCACTTCGGCTGGAAACCATCAATATCACAACGCAGTATCGCAAGTAAAGAAAGGGGTTGCGCAGCTCATTCTGCAAGAGAGCTTAAACCCCGTTCGCCTCTTGGACGCGGTTAATTCCATAAATATCCAATCCATGCGAGAAAAGCTAGAAATGCTTCCTCCAAACAACGCAACAGAATTAATAGTAACTGACATTTTAAGCTGCATCAAGGAGAAGTAAATGCTGGGCAGAACAAAAAAAATCCACTTCGTCGGTATCGGTGGCATCGGCATGAGCGGGATTGCGGAATTTTTGCGCAATCAGGGTCTCGAGATTAGCGGCTCTGATATGAAAAAGACCGAAGTAACAGATCATCTGGAAGAAATTGGCATTCGCGTTACAGAAGGGCATGATCCTTCCTTGATTCGGGATGCGGACGTTGTTGTCAAATCTTCCGCGGTCAAAGATAACAACCCTGAAATCGTTGCAGCAAAAGCCATGAAGATCCCAGTTATCCGTCGGGCGGAGATGTTGGCAGAGATCACACGCATGAGCTTCTCCATTGGCATCTCTGGAACACATGGCAAAACGACTACCACATCTATGACTGGACTGGTTCTGGAAACTGCTGGCTTGGATCCCACCATCATCGTTGGAGGCAAGGTTAAAAATTTCGGTTCTAACAATGTTATGGGTTCGGGGAAATATATCGTAGTTGAAGCTGATGAATATGACCACTCCTTCCTCTCCCTCACCCCTTGCATTGCCGGGATCACAAATGTAGATGAAGACCATTTGGATTGCTATCGGAACCTCGATGATATCAAAGGTGCTTTTGTGGAATATGCAAACAAAGTACCTTTCTTTGGCAGCGTGATTGCCTGTCTTGATGATCCAGGTGTGCAAGCAATCCTTCCCAGAATCAACAAAAAGATTGTCACCTACGGTCTCTCGCGGCAAGCGGATATCCAGGCTCTAAATATTCAGATGAAAAACTTTACAGCAAGTTATGATTTATCATACAAGGGCTACAATCTCGGGCGTATCACCATGAATGTGACCGGCAGACACAATATCCAAAATTCCCTCTTAGCAGCCGCTATCGGACTGGAACTAGATCTTCCGTTTAAGAACATCCAAGATGCTCTCGCCAAATATAGTGGTGTATATCGTAGATTTGAGCTCAAAGGAGAAGCACAAGGAATTACCATCTATGATGACTATGCTCATCATCCCACTGAGATTATAGCCACATTGGAGGCTTTTAAGGACAGTGTAAATCGGCGCATTGTCGCTCTTTTCCAGCCCCATCTTTTTTCTCGTACCAGAGATCTCTATGACAAATTTGGTAAAGCTTTTTTCAGTTGTGATTGCCTGATTTTAGCTCCTATTTACCCTGCCCGAGAAAACCCAATCCCTGGCATCACATCATCTTTAATCGCAGACGTAGCGATTCAAAGTGGGCACAAAGACGTACATGTGATTGATAATAATGATGATATCGTGCAGCAGACCATAGCCTTGCTCAGACCTAATGATATCTTGATAACTATCGGTGCTGGAAATATTTGGCAATATGGTGAAAATATTTTAGAGGAGCTCAAAAAAAGTGTTGACACGATCAGTAAAATATAAAAAAGTAGTAACTTATGAGCATGGAGCTATACTTCGTAAATTCAGAAATATAGCTCTATCTGTTCAAATTTCAATAAGGTAAGAAAATGAAAGAAAGAAAGCGTCGCGGGAATAGCAGATACTATGTGTTTTTTAGCTTATATCTCAGCGCATTTTTGGCGCTCGGCTTTGGGCTGTGGTTTGCTATGCGACATCTCCCCTTTCTAGAAGTAAGGAATATATCTGTCTCTGGCAATCTTGTTGTGCCAGATTCTCTCATAACTCGTTTTGCTGAGAATCAGATTGGTATCAATCTCTTCAAAGTCCCAACTAAAGATATCGCATCAGAAATTATGCAGCTTTCCCGGATACGCAATGTGAAAGTACAGCGCAGATTGTTTAACACAATTCATATCATTGTAACAGAACGAGAGGGTATCATCTATGTCAAAAGCAGAGATGGTAAGCTCTACCCGATTGATAGCGAAGCAACCGTCATGGAACGCTATAGTCCAATATATCTTGAGGACATACCGATCTTTAGCACATATTACGACGATTCTCAACTGAAATATGGCACCGTCTTGGACAAGCCAGAGATTTTAAAAGTCCTTGCTTTACATCAGAGCATCATTCGTGAAGCTCCAGACTATCTGCCTATTATTTCTGAATATTACATGATTGATAACACCATAAATATCATTGACGCCAGATATGGCACCCGCATCATCCCCGGCGATGAGGATATCGCTACCCAGCTCAGACGATATCAGTTTGTGCAGGACAATGGTAATATCGATAGACAAAGCGTAGTAGATCTTCGCTTTGAAAACCAAGTCGTGGTGAAGGCAGGAGACAAATGAAAAGCACTATAATCACAGCTCTGGACATCGGATCCACCATGATCAGAGCCATCATAGCCAAAACTATCGCTCAGAACAAACTTGAAATTTTAGGAGTGGGAGAACATCCTTCTGAAGGCATTGAACGCGGAGTAGTAAAAGACATCCAAGCTCTCTCTGGATGCATCAAAAAAGCACTCGAGGATGCTGAAAAAGCTGCTGATACTGAAGCTGAAAACATCTATGCAAATATCACCGGAGAACATATCCGCACCCAATTGGGAGATGGCAGAATCTCCATCCCGACTGATACACCTAATGAACCTGGAGAGATAACTCTTGAGCACGTGGAACAAGTGATAAACGACGCCAAAAACAGTGTCAAAATCCAAAAGGGATATGAACGTCACAAAATTCTCCACGGCATTCCACATGACTATATCATCGACTCTCAGGATGACATCCATAATCCAGTCAATATGAACGGGTTCCATCTTACTGCTAAAGTGTTAACCGTGCTTGCAGAACTTACACCCCTGCGAAATCTCACTAAATGCATCAATCTCTCTGGTTACGAGATCGATCAGGACAATTTTGTGCTCAATCACATTGCTCTTAGCCACAGTGTACTTTCAGAAGATGAACGCCGCTTAGGAGCCATCCTCATGGACATCGGTGGTGGGACTTGTGATATCTCGATCTACAATCGCGGAGCTCTTGATAAAGTCTTGGTCATCCCTATGGCCGGAAAAGCAATCACGGAGGATCTGGCTATAGGGCTTAAGACGACCTTAGCAAGCGCAGAATATATTAAGACTCAGTTTGGTAATGCAAATGCTGCTGATGTCGATCAATCCCTCGAGATTGATGTTGAAGGCATCAGCGGGCGTGCTAGCACGCGCAGACCGCAATATCTGGTGAGCCACGTCATTCAGCATCGTGTGGAGGAAATGCTTTCCCTCTGCTACAATCGCAGCAAAGACTTTTATACTCCAGAATTGGTGACTGCCGGGATTATCCTCACTGGTGGAACAGCCAATCTGGCTAATATTGACACTGCTGTAAATAATGCCTTCAACCTCCAAGTAAAAATCGCCAAACCAGACCTCTCGCGCATTGAAGGCAGCAGCTCTAGGATCGATAAACCTGAGTTTGCTACTGTTATTGGCATCCTATATTATGCCATGGGTTTCGAATACGAATCCCAAAATCGTAGTTTTTCACTGGGCAATCTAGGAAACAATAAGTTCGTAGATAAGCTCAAAAAGATAATTAAAGACTTTACCTAAGGGGGAACCATGATAGAATTCGATGAAAAGCCAAATCAACTCGGCACGAACATCAAGATCATCGGCGTAGGCGGTGCTGGTGGGAATGCCATCAATACTATGATCCGTAACGATCTACATGATGTAGAATTTATCGCCGCAAATACTGATTTTGGGGATCTGCAAAAATCTCTTGCTAAGATGAAACTGCAACTGGGCAAAAAACTCACTCGCGGTCTGGGCACTGGCGCAAATCCAGAAACAGGTTCACGCAGTGCTGAAGAATCAAAAGATGAAATCAAAGCCCATCTAGAGGGTGCCGACATGGTCTTCCTGGCTGCTGGCATGGGCGGTGGTACGGGCACCGGAGCAACACCCATAATAGCCAAAATCGCCCGCGAGATGGGCATTCTGACCCTTGGTATTGTCACCACACCCTTCCCTTTTGAAGGTGAAAAACGTGCGGAAAACGCTGAATATGGCATCCGCCATCTCAGTGAATATGTGGACACCCTGATCGTGATTCCCAATGAAAAACTCTGCGAAATCTATGGAAATTCCACGATTATAAACGCCTTTCAAAACGCGGATAACATACTTTATGAAGCAGCTAAGGCGGTTAGCGATATCATCACTATCACTGGATTGATTAATGTAGACTTCGCCGATGTAAAGGCTGTTATGCAAAACTCCGGTTATGCTTTGATGGGCACGGGCGTGGCGGAAGGTGAAAATCGTGCCATAAACGCCGCTAGAGCTGCAATCAACAATCCTCTCCTTTCAGATATTAGTCTGGCAGGATGTAAGTCCCTTCTGCTAAATATCATTGGCGGCGAAGATATTCTCATGAATGAAACTGATGAGGTTTCAAATGTGATCGTAAATGAAACAGGCACAGGCGCAAACATCTTTATGGGACTCATCATCGATGAAAATATGACCGGTAAGATCTCGGTGACCATTATAGCTACTGGACTCGAGAAATGCTCACAAACAGATATTTTGAAATTCCCAAACTTTAACTCACAAAATCAGAACGAATTAGGAATAAAAAACAAAGATGATGATAGAGATGAAATTAGCAGCATCATGAGAAATCTGGGAATCAACACTCAATCTTCTAACAAAGACAAACCAGATTTTGCCAGCTCAGAAGATTCTAGTCGCATTAAACCCATGCGCACCGATGTACCCAGCTTCCTAAAAGCACTTGATTAAATTCGTAGCTGCTATGCTGCTGTCAGATAAGAGAATCCGGCACCCCCTTTCGGATTCTCTTTTTTGCTACCATGAGGTTTGGTACGTTTCGTTTGGTAGCGTTATTTCTTATATAATCTGAAGCAGCCTATATGTTCTGGATGAATCTGCCAGATTGTTTAGAAGATCTTAACCTCTATATTTTGAAGTAATTTGAAGAAAGGTATGAACTGTTAGAACCAGCTAAAAATTGTCTTCCTTAGACGAGGCTTCCTGAATAAGAGAAGAGAGAAAGACAGCAGTACAATGATGCTTCTCCATTCTCCACTAAGAACTTTTTATGCATCAAGAGAACGCACTTCACAAAGCTGTAACTCCTTATCTTCTTGTTTCTTGCCCACTTCTCAAATGGGCAAGAAACGAGGGAGGCAGCAACTACCCTGCAAATTCGAACTTTAGCAATGTGTTTTGCGCTCAATTACCATAAAAAGATTGAGCCCCCACTTCAGGAGGGCTCAATCATATTTCATATGGTTCTCTTTCAAACCGAGTGGGTAGCTAGAAAAAAAGAGTTGAGAGGATCTGCCCAGCGATTAACGTGACTCCAAAATTATTACCTAAAGGAGAACGG
>JASKKR010000012.1 GCA_030154085.1 Candidatus Cloacimonadota bacterium
GTGGAAATTTTTGAAGTAGGTGCCGTAGGGTGTGGGGGCTCCAGTTTCTGAGTTTACGTCTGTCCCTTCACCCAAAGTAACGGTTACCTGGGCATTAAGATTTGAGAATGCTCCAAAAGCTAAAGCTAGGAGCAAGATGATCAGCACAGAATGTTTCATCGCTGTATCTCCTATGAGTTTTAGAGGTTTTGGCTTTGATCCCTTATGCCGATTTTGGCAAAGAGCTGATAATCACACATTCTGGTTTGTTGCTATACACATACCAAAAGCAATATGTATAGTTACTTAGATTTTGTAAAGTAAAATCTCAGTTTCTCTTCATTTATATGATTATGGGATGCAAAAATCATGCCAAAAAAGAAAGGCAGAGTTTGTAGCTCTGCCTTTACATTAGGATGTCAAACAAATATTAGTTATTTTTTGACAGCGTCTTTCAATTTCTTGCCCGCTTTGAATACTGGAACCTTGCGTGCCGGAATATTCAACGGAGCTTTGGTCTTGGGATTAATGCCTTGACGAGCTTTGCGCTGTGCAACGCTGAATGAACCAAAACCAACCAAAGATACCTTCCCGCCTTTCTTAAGAGTCGTTGTGATGGCTTCAAGGACGGAATTGAGTGCAAGACCGGCTACTTTTTGTGAAACGCCGGCATCGGACGCGATCTTTTTTACTAATTCATCTCTGCTCATTTTACCTCCTATTGTAGTTTGGATAAGCGTTAGAGATACTTCTATGTAAAGGAAAAGCAGGCTTGTGAAATCTGTCAATAAAAAAAAACGAATTATACATTTATTTTTCAAGGGGTTCGGTAAAAAAAGAGGCAATATATGTGGGCATTGTGTTATATGATATATATATAGGCTTTGTTTAATATTTTACACTATTTATAACATAAACTTAGCCATCAGACTTTGCAAGACTTTTTTCAGTTGACAAAATCAGCTATATTTTCAAGGTGTATTAAGATCATAAAAATGGAGGATCCGATGCCGAAATACAGATTAATGACGTTATTAACACTCATATTAATCGTTATAATATCAGCATGCTCATCAAACCAGCAGATTGAGGTCGAAACTGAACCAGTCCGCAATCCCCTAGTTTTGGCGCATGAAGCAGCATCTGAAGGTGCTGATTTATATAAAGATGGTCAGTTTGATCAAGCTTTAGCAGCATTCACACGTGCTAAAGAGCTTTTTGAAGAAGCTGCGCCCATGGCGACGGAGCAAGATTCCATAGCTCTGAACTTGGAAAGAATGCAACTCAATGTTGCCAAGACCCATGTTGATTTGGCCATGGAGAGCATCGAGTATGGTATGTATAATGAAGCTATTGAGCACTATGAATCAGCTTTGAATATTTATCTTAATCACGAACCAGTTAGCATTACACAGCAAGAACTGGATGATTATATCCGCGGGACATATAATAATCTTGCTATCACTGCTCGTGAATCTGGAGACTATGAAAAAGCAATCGAATATTATGATGATTTGCTAGCTTTGGAACCCGACAATGCTGACATTCTAAATGCGAAGTACTTTATTCTTAATGATTATATGCATGACACCGAGCGTGCTCTCCAAGTTTTGGAAGATTATGCTGCTGCCTCTTCTGATGCTGCTGCCTATATTATGTTAGCTGAAGGTCATGCACAAGCCGGGAATTATGAAAAAGCAGAAGCTGCTTACCTAAAGGCGGAAGAGCTGCGCCCGAATGCTGACACTTTTACGCGCATCGGTAATTTCTATCGGGCAAACGGTCAATGGGGAAAAGCCAATGAATATCTCCAGAAGCTTGCTGATACAAACCCTCCGGCAGCAACCTTGGCAGTAGTTTATGCTCAGATGGGTCAAAACTATTCTCAGATGGGGAATACCGCAAAGATGGTAGAATTTATTGAAAAATCAGTAGCCATCGAGCCAGATCCCAGACTTGCACTCACTCTTGCTAGCCATTACAACAGCAATCGTAACTGGGCAAAAGTCGTGACATACAGCACTATGGTGCTCCAGCAGGACCCAAATAACTCTGCAGCGCGCATGCTTCGCGGAGTCGCATATTATCAACAAAAAAATATGAATGCTGCCAAAGCAGATCTTGAACGCTTGGTAAATGATCCCACTTATGGTGCACAAGCTCAGAACATTTTAAAAGCTATTAAATAAGATATTGTTATTTAAGGTGGCGGGCGGAGCATTATATCTGTCCGCCGTTTTTTTGATTATGAAGAAGTTTCGTACAGACGGTTCCATAAAGACGATCTACAAAGCCTCTGTGGGCGAGAAGGTAATGCGCCCGCTTTTTGTTACAAAAGTGCCTGCGGGTTTTCCCTCACCTGCCACTGATTATACTGAAAAAGAATTAGACCTAAATGAACGGTTGCTTGTGCATAAAAAGCACACTTATTTCATGGAGGTTGATGGCTATTCAATGGTTGGAGCAGGAATCTTCCCTGGCGATCTAGCAATCGTTGATAGGGCATTGGAGCCTGCAACCAAAAACGTAGTAGTTGCTTTGGTGGATGGCGAATTTATGATCAAACGCTTAGTAATTGAAAAGGGGGAATATTGGCTAGTTCCTGAAAATGAAGAGTTTCAGCCCATTAAGATAACGGAAGAGGCAGATTTCATCATTTGGGGAGTGGTTACTTACGTAATCCATCGTGTCTGATGACGCGTGTTGCTTTCCTGATTACGATATTCTTAGGTTTAGGCATCTGTCTTTCTGCCGAAAGATATGTGATTGATGAGAACATATCGCTTGAGCCTGGCAGAGATGAATATCAGCTTGCTCATCAGAATATAATTGTTCATTCGGAGAGCGTCTATAGTGATACTTTACTTCTAGTTGCGGGACGAGATTATCATCTGGACTATCGACATGGTCGGCTTAAACTTCTTTTCTCGCCCCAAAGTTCCACCCTTAGAATCAGCTATTTGAGAATACCTGAACAATATACTAAGAGCATAGCACTATATGAAAGGACAAAACTTGCAGATAGCATACGGGTAGTTCCGCGTCCGCGATCTGCAGATTGGTTCAATCAGGGATCAAATATCAATATCAGTGGCAGCAAGACCTTTGCCCTGAGTTTTTCGGAATCAGGGGAGACTGACCTCTTGCAATCCCTATATGTAAATCTAAGTGGTGAATTAACCTCCAAAGTGAGTATAGAGGCGCAGCTATCAGACAGCCAGAGCAAATTGAGTCCAGAAGGGGATTCTAAAGAGCTTTCTAGTTTGGATCAGGTATTCATTCGGGTATATGGAAAATCATGGGAATTGGGAATGGGAGATTTGGATTTTGCTTTTGAACAAAGCCGCTACCTTAAATATCAGACCAAGCTAGAAGGAATAGCGCTTCGCTATGATGGTTCTCATCATATACAGGCTGCTTTTAGTGCCGGAAGTGGAAAACGTGCACAGATGCAGATTCAGATCATTGATGGCAAGCAGGGACCTTACTATTTGAATGCGGGCGGAACCCAACGTAGTTATATTATAGTAGCTGGCACTGAGGAGATCTATCTTGATGGACAGCTATTGCAAAGAGGAACAGATTATTACATAGATTATGCTGATGGCTCTGTTATGTTTAGAAGAATGGTAAATTCTACAAATCTCATAAATGCATGGTTTCAGTATTCGGATGAAAACTATAGTCAATCTACTTTCTTCACCAGCAACAAATCTCCGATTACGGATAGACTAAGTCTGCATCATCATTTTATCTATCAGAATGATAACAAGAATAATCCGTTACTTTTTGACTTTAGTGATGCTGATCTGGATAGCCTTGCCCATGCTGGGGATTCAATTGTTTATAGTGATGGCGTGGAGGAAACCGAATTTGGTGATTATCGGCAAATAACAGATAATGAAGGCAATATATACTATGAATATGCTCCGGCTGATTCTGCTGCTATATATCACATTGTTTTTAGCTATGTCGGTCCTGGCAATGGTGATTATGAAGAGTTTTCGGTAGGTAAGTTCCGTTGGGTAGGCATTGGAAATGGTTCCTGGCTTCCTGTTAAAAAGTTGATTGCACCCGCTACACGTAGCAATCTAGAGATAGGTATGCTATATGAAGGGGATGTTTGGCAAAGCGGTGTGGATGGCATGTACTCATTTAATGACCAAAACACTTTTTCCTCTCTGGATAATGATGATAATTCATCAGCTATTTTTTCTTTCTGGCTAGAGCATAATAATCTTGAAAGCCCATACATAGCAAAGTTGGATGCTCAGTATCGATTTGCAGATATCTATCGCTTTGGCACGGACGGAGCACCAGAATATGATTTTGCTGCAATAAATCCAGCTGATTCACTGGCTATGGGTAATCTCGACTTTAGTTTCGGCTACAATTCTGATTTTTGGAAGCCGCAAATTCTTCTTCGTTTTAGGGATGTTGAAGATCTCTATACTCAAAAAGCAGTGCGGATAAGCTCAGAAAATAAGGCGAAAGGGATCTTGCCTGCAACTCGTCTTCAACACAGCATCTCCGACCAAAGCGGGAAGCAAAATACATTTTTGCAGCATCATAGCGCCGAGATGTCTTGGGCATATTGGATTTTGGGGCTCAAGTTGACCGGACTGTTTTCCGAACTTGATGATAATGATCCAGCCATCTTTGGTAGCCGTTTTTTCAGATGGCAACCTCAATTATCCATCAATACTGAGCATGGACAATCGTCAGTTGCATACACTCGTGAAAAGAGTAGCACAAAACAGTTTTCATGGCAAACACAGAGTGTGAGTGATACTTATACATTGAAGCATTTTAGCAGCTTTGAGGATCATCACGTTGATCTTGATTTTAGTCACCGTAGAATAGAGAATCCTCATTCGGATTCCACACCCAAAACATCCTATGAATTGCTTAGTTTACGAAGTAGCCATAATCTATTCAATAGTGCACTATCTGTTCATAATAACTATGAGCTAAACCAGACCGAGTTTTTTCCTCGTATTCGCGAGCTTTTATATGTCGGAGCTGGACAGGGAGTTTATGACAGTACTGGGGTCGTCGTCGATGATGGCGAATATATTTGGGAATATATTACATCCGATGAAGGCAGATTATCATCGGATGTCTCAGCTATGTCAAGCATCTATTTCAAACCTGGATTGATCTGGGAAGATCCTCTCTGGGGTAGGATCCAAACCGATCTATCACTTAGTGCTACAGAACAAAGTGATGCGTCAAGGTCTTGGCAGAGCTATCTTTTTTTACCTGATTATAGCTTTGACAGTCAAAGTATTTATGGTCGCCAAAGTTACCTGCAAAATCTTTGGATGGATCTCTACGAAAGCAGGATCATTGGGAATTTATCGATTGATTTTCTGCGTAGCCTCGACAATAGATATCAAAGTTCTGAAAGACTCTATGAAAGCCGTGAACATTTGCAAGTCGACTTGCGTGGTTTTATGGGGTTAAACACTCGCCTGCGACTGGAAAATGAGTATTCAAAAGAAAGCCGATATACTTCCAAAGTTAACACGCAGAGCATAAGCAGCAATTTCGAAAAAGTTCTCAGTCCTCAAAATACTATCATGGTTGAGCTCAGAGGATCTATAGAAGAAGGCGAAAGACAGAGTGGGGAAGATAAATATAAGCTACAAAGCATTTCTGCCTCGCCCCAGATTCGTAGTGTGTTGATGCAAAAATACAGGATTTCAGCAAGATTTGGGGTGAGCTATAATCAGCGTGAGGGCTCAAATTATCTAATTTTCCTACCACAAAAGCGGCAAGGATTTAATGCAGACGGAAATTTCTCAGCTATTTATCGTATGAATAGCTATAGTTCATTTACCATTGAATATCGTTTTAACAAATATCCAGATGATAAAGCTAAACACAATCTCAAAATAGAGTTTAAGGCGGAATTGTAAATGCTGTTTTCATTGACTCCAATTGACTTTATAATCATCCTGCCATTCATTTTTCTGGCAGGTTTTTTGGATGCTATAGCTGGTGGCGGAGGGCTCATCTCCCTACCTGCATATTGGAGTGCCGGTATCCCAGCTCATATGGCTTTGGGGACAAATAAATTTTCTTCATCTTTCGGAACCGTATTTTCAACTGGGCGCTACTTTCGGGCTGGGATGATAGACGTTCCGGTCGCAGTGATAGGGGCTGCGATGGCGCTTTTGGGGTCATGGCTGGGAGCTTCGACGGCAATGATCACTTCCGCAAATTTTCTAAATTATCTACTTATCATCCTTATTCCGGCGATCACTGTCCTCACATTGCTTAGGCGTAAATTTGGGTTTACTGACAGCGCTAATCTTCTAAAGTTGGGTTACAGGCTAACTTTGGGAGCGCTTGCCGGATTAGTAATTGGATTTTATGATGGATTCTTTGGTCCTGGAACAGGGACTTTCTTGATTTTGATCTATTCTGGTTTGCTACACTATGATTTTGTCAGAGCAAATGGGAATAGTAAGGTTGTGAATATGGCATCAAATGTGGCTGCCATGGTCACGTTTGCTGTCCATGGACAGATCTTATACGCTCTTGCCATTCCTGCTGCAGTTTGTGGAATCGCCGGAAATATGGTCGGTTCAAAGATGGTTGTCCTGCGAGGCAACAAGCTGATTCACAAAGTATTAGTGCTGGCGATGATCTTACTTTTGGCGCGAGTAATATATAACGCGATTCTTTAGCAGTCTATCTTTAGTGTGCGCAAAATTTCCGCTTAGTTTACACATTTTGGTAGGATATGGTTAACTCCTTATTTTCTCGTTTCTTGCCCATTGCTCAAATGAACGAGAAACGAGGGAGGCATTGTGAAGCCTGCAAAATAAATAGTTAGAGTGCTGATTATCGATGAAGATTCGCAGCCTAATTCGCTTGTCTAAATGGCTGGAGATCATTATTTAAATTGATGATTGCCTGGCTTGCAAGCGATTATAAAAAAGGTGTCTAATCATCTTTCAGTATTTGTTGACCAGGATTTTCTAGTTCCCAAATCCTATCTCTTAGTTCGGCAGCTCTTTCAAAATTCAAATCTGCTGCTGCTTTTTTCATTTCTTTCTTGAGGAGTTCTATGACTTTGTTTACAGAGTCTAACTCGAGATATTCAGCAAAGTCTTGTTTTTGTTGTTTATGATCTTCCTTTTGCGGCTTGTCTCCATACCCTTCAGCAATCGATGTTGCTTGCATAATTTGCTCAACGGTCTTCATGATTGTTTTGGGTGTAATACCGTGTTCACGGTTGTAAGCAAGTTGTTTTTCTCTGCGACGATTAGTCTCCTCTACAGTTTGCTTAATGGCATCGGTGATGACATCGGCATAGAAGATCACTTTGCCTTCCACATTTCTAGCAGCGCGTCCTGAGATCTGGATCAAACTGCGTGAGGAACGTAAAAAGCCAGTCTTATCAGCGTCAAGGATTGCCACTAAAGATACTTCGGGAAGATCTAGACCTTCTCTCAAAAGGTTGACTCCCACGAGCACGTCAAATTCTCCCAAGCGAAATTCTCGGATTAGTTTGGCACGTTCGATACTATCGATATCGCTATGGAGATATTTGCTTTTTATTCCGGCATTTACGAGATAAGTGGTTAGATCTTCTGCCATTCTTTTGGTGAGTGTCATCACCAGGACTTTGTGTCCTTTGGCGACTCGTTCCTTAGCTTGAGTGATAAGATCATCAACCTGGTATTTAATGGGCTTGATTTCGATTTGAGGATCAACAAGCCCAGTTGGACGGATTATTTGTTCAACGACCTCGCCCTGGGTCTTTTCCAACTCATATGCTGCTGGAGTGGCTGAAACAAAGATAACAGTCTTGAGATATTTTTCAAATTCCTCAAATCTAAGGGGTCGATTGTCAAAAGCGGAGGGTAGGCGAAAGCCATACTCGACGAGGTTTTTCTTCCGAGTATAGTCGCCGCCATACATAGCATGTACTTGTGGTATAGAGACATGGGACTCGTCGATGATGAATAGGAAGTCTTCGGGGAAGTAGTCCAATAGGCAATTTGGGGGTTCACCCGGAGCAAATCCGGTGAGGTGGCGGCTATAGTTTTCGATGCCACTACAATAACCCAATTCGCGAAGCATCTCCAAGTCGAACATAGTTCTTTGCTTGATGCGTTCTGCTTCTAAATAACGGTTGTGATCCAGATAATATTTAACTCTTTCATTAAGTTCAGCTTCGATGGAATGTAGCGCAGCGGACATCTTCTCTTCACTCATAATAAAGTGGATGGCAGGATATACAGGATATTCTTCCACCGCTCCTAAACTATGGTATGAGATGGGGTGGAGTTTCTCCAAGTTTACGATTTCATCACCAAAAAATTCTACTCGAAGGCAATGTTCAAGATAAGCTGGATATATGTCCACTGTGTCTCCGCGAACGCGAAAAGCTCCACGTTCGAAAGCAATATCATTTCTGGAGTAGTGCGCAGCTACAAGTTTTTTAAGCAATTCGTCCCTTTCCATATGCATACCTACTTTCAAGCGGATGAGAGCTTCACGATATTCTTCAGGAACACCCAAGCCATAAATACACGAGACCGAAGCTACGATGATCACATCCCTTCTTTCCATCAGGCTCATGGTGGCACGAAGGCGCAGTTTCTCAATTTGTTCATTGATGTCCGAGTCTTTTTCTATGTATATATCTTTTCCAGGGATGTAAGCTTCAGGTTGGTAATAATCATAATAGGAGATAAAGTATTCCACAGCATTGTGTGGGAAAAGCTGCTTGAGCTCACCATAGAGTTGGGCAGCAAGAGTTTTATTATGTGAGAGCACTAAAGTGGGGCGGTTTAGTCTTTGGATGACATTAGCAATCGTGAAAGTCTTGCCACTACCGGTAACTCCTAAGAGTACTTGAAAGCGCTTGCCTTCTTCGACTCCACGGCATAAAGCATCTATGGCTTGAGGTTGATCCCCACTTGGTTCATATTCGGTAATCAGATTAAATTTGTTAGACATTAATCCCCCTGCTGATGCGGTTTGAAGAAATTCTTCTTGACTGTTTACAGCTCAATTTCAATTTGGATACCAATAACACGGCAGATGAGTATTTGTCGAGAAAAATAAATTCGGGAGCTTACTAAGATGCTGAACAATCAAGAGTTACAGATTAATTTCGAAAGCCTGCTGAAGCTTGGCTATGCTGTCATAGACGTCAGATACAAAGAATATGATCTTTGCAGTGATGCCCCCAAACTAGTTATAGCACGCGTAGATTCAGATCGTGACGATTTTTATCAAGATATGCTAAAGCTTTATACCGGTTTAGAATTCAAAACTCAAGAGATCTATGATATTTGGACTGAGATTCTCATGCATAAAATCAAAATGAGCAAAGTCCTGGGTCGTGACCTGGCTATCAAAGTAGCCTCTTTGGATTATATCGAGACAATCTATAATCATAAATCATAGATGATCGAGCAAAGTCTTTTTTTGATCAAACCCAATGCGGTAGCAGAAGGGCATGTTGGGGAAATCATCACAATGTTGGAAAAAGTCGGTTTCAAAATCAAAGCCATGCGCATGTTTCGCTTTGATAAAGAGCTTTCCGCTTTGTTTTATAAGGATCATTTAGATAAGGAGTTTTATCCCCGGCTGGAGCGTTTCATGTGCTCAGGAGATACTATCGCTATGGTCCTGGAAAAAGAGAACGCAATTCATGATCTCCGTGAGCTAATTGGGGATGTTATTCCAGAAAAACGCAAAGCAGGAACGATCCGAGCCCTGTATGGTAACGGGATCACAGACAATGGAGCGCACGCATCGGATAGTGCTAAGAGCGCTTTGCGAGAAATTAGCATCCTATTTGGCGACAATAAATAGCAAGTCCATTTCTGAAGATCTGTAATAGCCTCAAGCTTTGTCTATCGCTATCCAGGATGTTAGATATGTCAAAGTTCTTATTTTAAACAACTCTGGAAGATTCTGGATACTCATTATTTCAACTCTTATAAAAAGCGTTCCGGTGGATTGCGCATGACTTTTCCCAGGAGCATTACTACTTTAGTTTCCAGTGAATTATCTAGTACGTTAAAAAACTGCTTGCCAAGCTTTGGTCTAAAATTTAAGATGCGCAAAAGATGGGTTTTGCGTGAGTACGTTTCGAGTAGTAGTTCATAAAGTAAATACCTCTGCTCATCTGCATAGTTTTATCAGCACTAGAGAGGAAAGATCATGTCAGAAGAAATGAAGAACAATCAAATTCGGATAAAGAAAGCCTCCGGAGACCTAGAAGTATTTGACCCTCAGAAATTAAAGGCTTCTCTCAAAAATGCTGGGGCTCAAGAAGACGCTATTTCTGAGATTGTGAATGACATTGAAGAATGGGTTTATGACGGTGTTAGCACACATAAACTATATTCCAGAGCTTACAGTTTACTCAATCGAATCAGCAAATCCGGGGCAATGCTGTACAAACTTAAAAAAGCGATTATTGAACTTGGTCCTAGTGGTTATCCATTTGAACGCTTTATTGGAGAGATCTTTCGGCATAGAGGCTATGAGGTGGAAGTGGGGAAGATAGTGCAAGGCGCATCTGTTAGCCATGAAATGGATGTACTCGCTTTGCGAGATAATGTGCAGATCTTGGCAGAGTGCAAGTTTTCTGTGAAGCAAGGTCATAGCGTGAGCATCCAAGTTCCCCTCTATGTCAATTCTCGAGTTCAAGACATTGCGGAAAAATGGCGTGAAGATGAACGTTATCGTGATATTCAGTTTGAAGCATGGGTAGTAACTAATTCTCGTTTTTCGCCCGACTCGATCCAATATAGCAATAAAAAAGGGATCCGTTTGATGGGCTGGGATTATCCCGGAGAAGAAGCCTTGAAGCGAGTTATAGAAAAGGAAAAGATATATCCGATCACTATCCTAAGCAAACTCAATAAGAGCGAGAAACGCGACTTAATTAATGCCTCAGTAGTTACATGTGGACAGTTGCTTGATGAAATAGATATATTAGCTAAAATTGGAGTTCCTATCAGCAAAAGACGGCAAGTTCAGAAAGAACTGGAAACCCTAGCTGAAGTATAAGAGAGGATATTGGCAAAAAAATCATTGACGGAATCTGAAAACAAAAAAATCTTGAAAGAAATATTAGACGTATAGGGGTTATCATGAGATTTGCCATAGAAAAGAAAGAACTTTTATCAAGCGTTCAACATTTGGTGAGCGTAGCACCTGCCAAAAATGCCTCTCCCATACTTACAAATTATCTGATTCATGCCAATCAGGAAACGGGCATGGTCTCCATCACAACATCCGACTTGGAGATTACGGTAGTGGTAGAATTTTCTGCTGCCGTGAGTGAAAGTGGCACAATCGCAGTGTCTGCTCGTCATTTTAATGAGATTATTAACTATATGCCTGATGCAATGATCAGCTTTTGGCGGCATGATGAATTACTCATGATCCAGTGCCAAAAGATAGATTTTAATCTGCTGATAGCTGACTATACCCTTTTCCCAGTAGTGCCGGAAGTCAAATTGGATAAAGCCTTGAAGGTGGATGCTCAGCTTTTTGAACGGATGATTTCCAAGACTATCTTTGCTGTCTCAACCGATGTCAATCGTGCTGTGCTTACCGGGGTTTGCTGGAAAATCTATGAAGATATGCATCTAATGGCAGCTACTGATGGTCGCAAAGTGGCAGAAATTAAGATCAAAGAAAGCATTATTAAAAGTGAACAAGGCGATGTGGAAACTTTTTCTGAGCTTCCTTTGGATAAAGAAGCGACAGAACTTCCTATAGAAAAGATCATCCCCGTGAAGACTCTTTCCTTTTTGCAAAAAATCTTAGATAACAGTTCTCATGACTTACAAATCCTTATTGAACATAGCAAGGTTATCTTCGTATATGGTAAATACTTGGTCATATCCCAAATTATAGAACACAAATATCCAGAATATCAGAAAGCATTTGTTACTAACTTGCAAAACCAATTTGTTATTGATAAAGAGACCCTAAAAAATGCAATCCGGCGTGTTGCACTGGTTGCACCAGATGAAAATCTCAGGATTCATTTTGAGCTCGATAGTGAAAGTTTTGAAGTAACCACTTCAAATAGAGACACCGGAGATGCCAAGGAAAACCTCGAAGATTATAACTTCCAGGGCAGCCACACTGGAGTATCATTTAATTACCGCTATATGCTCAGCATCATTGAAGCAATAGATACGGAAAAGGTAGTCATCAAACTTGGTACATCCAAGGATCCGTTGATGATATTCAATGAGAAGAATCGAGAAAATGAAGAGATAACATTCCTGCTGATGCCTCTTCGCTCGTAAAGCACAAATTTGAAGCTAAACAGCATCGAGCTGCGCAATTTCCGTTCTTATACAAAACGCAGCTTTGATTTTGATCAAACGGGAAACCTGCTTATAGGAGCCAATGGTAGTGGTAAGACCAATCTATTGGAAGCTATAGCCTATACTTCCATCGGCAAATCCATCCGCTACCATTCTGATCATGATTTAGTGCAGATCGGTGCATCAGCTTTTGCTTTGACCGGAGAATATCAGACAGATCTTATGACCAATCTCAAGGTGTACCTTTCCTATGATTCCAAACATAAGATCTTGAAGATAAACGATGAACTTATGAAGCAGTTGAGTGATCTGTTTGCTCGGGTCAAAGTGATATATTGTGCTCCAGATGATATAGGATTGATCAACGGTTCTCCGAGAGTGCGGCGTCAATACTTTGATATGGCAATTTCCCAGATCTTTCCCGCCTATCTTGGAATCCTGAGGAATTATCTGCACATAGTTGAGCAACGAAATCGGCTTTTAAAGACAACCTGCCAAAAAGCGGAAAAAAGGGTTTGGGATCACCGGTTTGTCGAGACACTCTATGCGCTTTATCCCTATCGGAAGCATTATCTCGAAATGCTCAACTCCCAACTTGCACATTCGTTTGCGCATTTGTCGGGTGATTTTTCAGAAGTTCAGGTACGCTATGTGGGAGTTATTCGCGATGCCCTCAACCAAAAGTTTGATTCCCTTAAAGCACATGTGGAAGCTATGGATAATAAGGAGATTCTCTGCCAGCGCTGCCTTTATGGAGCTCATTTGGATGATTTTGTGTTTGATATGGATGGTAATAATATGCGATCATTTGCCTCGCAAGGACAGAAGCGTATTGCAGTCATCATTTTGAAATTGATCCAAGCAGGTTTGGTCACCAGTCAAACCGGGATCAAACCGATCCTGCTCTATGACGATATCTTTGCCGAACTTGATAGTAGGCATAGTGAACGCATCAGAGATCTCAGCTCGAAGGATTATCAGATCTTCGTAGCAAGTCCCAAAGAAGATATTATGGATATCTGGGGGTCAATGAAAGTCATTAGATTAGGTGACGACGCATGAAACTAAGTAAACAGATCATGGGCTGGATGATGTATGACTTTGCAAATTCTGCTTTCACGACCATCATAGTGACTGTGGTTTATAGCGTGTACTTTGTCAATACTGTCGTGGGAGGAGAGGCCGGCTTGGGCGAAATGCTCTGGGGAAGAGCAATAGGCATCTCAATGACAATGGTTGCCCTCACAGCTCCGATCTTTGGTGCAGTGGCAGATTATTCTCGTTCCAAAAAGAAGTTTCTCTTTATCAATTGCTATCTTACAGTCATCTTTACTGCCCTGCTTTTCTTTGTAAGAGAAGGGCAGGTTTTTCGGGGGCTACTTTTTTTTATAATTGCAAATTTTGGGTTTAACAGCGCAAATGTCTTTTATGATGCATTTCTGCCGGAGATTACGACGCATGAAAACATTGGGAAGGTTTCAGGATTTGGTTGGGCTCTGGGCTATATGGGAGGGCTTTTATCTCTGGTGATTTCACTTGTGATCATCAACAATACTGATGTGCGTTGGGTTTTCCCCATGATATCATTTCATTTCTTTGTTTTTAGTCTCTTTACATTTTTCTGGCTTAAGGAAGTGCAGCTCCCCTCAAAAAGGACAAACTATTTCAAGACAGCATACCGTAGAGTATATAGTTCTTTGGTCAATATCAAACATTATCCCCAACTATTGAAGTTTTTGCTGAGTTATTTCGTGTATAATGATGCCATAACCACTGTGATAGTTTTTGCTTCGATCTATGGAATCCAGCGCTTTGGGATGACTACTCAGGATATGCTTGTATACTTCATCCTGGCGCAGGTAACATCAATTTTGGGAGCAGCTGTATTTGGATGGCTTACAGATAAAAAAGGGGTCAAAGTCTCTTTGTCCATTTCGCTAATAATATGGATGATAGTAGTTTTCTGGGCATATTTCTGTGGATCTGCATATGAGTATTATTTTGTAGGATTGACAGCGGGACTTGCCATCGGGAGCAGCCAATCAAATAGTCGCACGATGCTTTCCATGCTTACTCCGATTGATCGGCAAGCGGAGTTTTTTGGATTTTATACCTTGACAGGTAGACTGTCTGCTATAATTGGACCAATATTATATGGATGGATAGCGCATAAAACTGGCAATATCCGTTACTCGATTTTATCATTATTTGTGTTCTTTTTGGCGGGTTGGATCGCTCTGCGATTTGTTAATCCCCAAAAAGGAATTACAGATGCAGCAAGAACTATCTCTTGCAATACTTGATGGAGGAAACCATGAAAAGATCCCTTATGATCGTATTTGTTATAGTTGCCCTTGGCACAGTATTATTAATTAGTGGCTGTGGCAAGAAAAAGCCTACTCTTTATATTTTTAACTGGAGCGATTACATAGATCCTGATTTACTCAAAGAATTTGAGCTAGATAACAATTGTCGGATTCGATATAGTACTTTTGATTCCAATGAGAACATGCTCACTAAAGTAAAGAGTTCCACTCAATCCTTTGATATCCTTTTTCCAAGTGGAGATCATGTGACCATTCTTAATGAACTAGGACTTTTGGAGGAGCTGGACAAGTCTAAACTGACAAACTATACCAATCTCGATGCAAACCTGTTGAAGATGGCTACATCCTTTGATCCTGATAATCGTTATGCCATACCCTACGCATGGGGACTCACTGGCCTTTTGTATAATAAGCAATACGTTCCTGAGGAGATAGTTGCTTCTGGCGGGTGGAATATCCTGGGAGATTCTTTCTTTAATGGTATTAACAAAATCACCATGTTAGACGATGCTCGGGAAGTTGTTGGTGCGGCTCTAATCTATAGCGGATATTCAGTAAATGATACCTCCCCGGAAGCCTTAGCTGCTGCCCACAACGTCTTGAAGGTCTGGGATCGCAATATCACACAGTTTGACAGCGATTCTTACAAAAACGAAGTTCAGGATGGCACCACTTGGCTTGCTCAGGCATATAATGGTGACGCAGTACAGCTCATGCAGACCAATCCTGATCTCCAATTTATTCTTCCCAAGGAAGGCGCTTCCATGTGGATGGACAATATGGTGATACTCAAATCTGCACAGGAAAAAGAACTGGCATACAAGTTCATCGATTTTCTTCTTGATGCGGAAGTTTCAATGCGTAATTCAGAATATATTATGTATCCCACTCCAAATAAAGCAGCAATGGAGATGATGGGCGAAGCATTTATTCAAAACAAAATCATTAATCCCGATGAAGAATATCTTGATAAGTGCTATATGATTGAATATTTGGGTGATGCTGTGCGCAGTATCGACCAGATTTATGAAAGTATAAAAATGAACTAAAGGATAATAAATGGACAATCTTGGCTCTTTGGCACGCAGCCACTACAGCACAGATTTAAGTGCATCAGATCTTAATACTACTGTCACTGTGATGGGATGGGTACACCGTCGTAGGGACTTAGGTGGTTTGATCTTCATAGATCTCAGGGATGTAAAAGGTATCATCCAGATTGTAATACATCCTGAGGAAAAGGGAGTCTTCGCTATTGCGGAACAGGTTCGTAATGAGTATGTTATCGCCGTAACAGGCATCCTATCAGAGAGAACGGAAGGTAATGTCAACAAAACCATGCCCACAGGCAAATGGGAAATCATAGCGAGAAACTTTTATCTCCTCAATGATACTCAGCCACTCCCTATTCAGATAGATGGCACAGCTATGGCAGATGAAGATCTTCGGCTGAGATATAGGTATCTTGATCTCAGACGTCCCCGTCTTCAGAACATCATTATTACACGTGCCAAAGTTAATTCTTTGATGCGCCGATTCTTGGATGCAGAAGGGTTCTATGAGATAGAAACTCCTATTCTTATGAAGAGCACTCCTGAAGGTGCTCGAGATTATCTGGTACCGAGCAGAGTACATCCCGGCAAATTCTATGCTTTGCCTCAGAGTCCCCAAATCTTTAAGCAACTTCTCATGATTTCCGGCTTTGATCGATATTATCAGATTGCACGCTGTTTTCGTGATGAGGATCTCAGGGCAGACCGTCAGCCCGAATTTACTCAACTGGACATAGAGCTTTCATTTGCAACTCAAGAGCAGATCTTCGACCTTTTAGAACGGTTGATGAAGACCATATTCGCGGAAATCAAGGGCATAGAACTTTCAGTGCCTTTCCCCAGATTGTCTTATAATGAAGCCATGAATCGTTTTGGATGTGATAAACCGGACTTAAGGTTCTCTTTGGAACTCATAGATCTTTCGCAGATTCTAAAGGAAAGTGAATTTCAGGTTTTCAAAGGCTGTCTTGCCGGTGGCGGGGTGATCAAAGCGCTATGTGTCCCTCAAGCAGCGAGTCTTTCCCGCAAGCAACAAGATGCTTTGGTAGAATTTGCCAAGCATCTTGGGGGTAAGGGAGTTGCCTTTGCGAAAGTGGGGGATAGTGGGCTGGAAGCAGGAATCTCTAAGTTTCTCACCAAAACTGAAGCTACAGCCATTATTACTGCTTCAAATGCTGTCCCTGGTGATCTTTTGGCGATTGTTGCAGACGATTATGAAACCGCCTCCAAAGTCTTAGCTGGTCTCAGAAATCATCTCGCTGCAGAATTGAAACTCTATGACCCAGGTGAACTTGCCTTTTGTTGGATCGTGGATTTCCCACTCTTTAAGAAGAGTGAGGATGGAAATGGATGGGAGCCTGCACATCATATGTTTAGTTTACCCAAAGAAGAGCACATTCCATGGCTGGATAATTCGGAAAAAATAGGTGAGATTAAGGGACAGCTCTATGACTTGGTAGTTAACGGAATGGAGTTATCCAGCGGTAGCATTCGTTGTCATCGGTATGACATTCAAAAGAAGATTTTCGATGTGCTTGGCTTTTCCGAAGATGAGCTTGAAAAGAGATTTGGATTTTTTTTAGAGGCCTTAAAGTATGGCACTCCGCCGCACGGAGGCATTGCTCCGGGTTTAGATCGTTTGATTATGATTCTCTGCGAAGCCGATTCTATTCGTGACGTAATTGCTTTTCCAAAGACCCTTAAAGCAACCGATCTCATGAATCAAGCTCCTTCTGAAATTGATGAGGAACAATGGAAAGAACTTCACCTCAAAAGAAGCGAATAATCACTTTGAGCAGCGGAAAATCGCGAGGTTCAAACCTCATGGCAATTTACCGCTATTTTAGAGACAATAATATTCCGATAGATATTGTTACTGCAGTATTTACAAATGATAAATCCCCTGCTTATCAGAACTGTATTGACCTCAATATCCCATGCTTAGTTATCCCTGCCAAGGACATGAAGTTATTTGAAACTCGGCTTAAACAGTTGATATATTCAGAAAAAGTTGATCTTATAGCATTGTGTGGCTTTATGCGCTTACTAAGTGAAGACTTTTTGAGGTCTGTAGATATTCCTGTGCTAAACATTCATCCAGCCTTATTACCCAAATATGGAGGCAGAAAGATGTATGGTATGGCTGTACATGAAGCAGTATTCAAAGCAGCTGAAAAAATATCCGGAGCTACGATTCATCGTGTGGATGGTATCTATGACCATGGTGAGATATTGTGCAAAAAAGAAGTGAATATTGCCCACTGTTCTTCTCCAGAGGAAATCGCCGAGGAAGTGCTCAAGGTTGAGCATGAGATCTATGCAAAAACTATCGCAGATTTACTCCAAAAAAATTAAACTTGCCATTGCCACTCTTGGTTGCAAGACCAATTTTTATGATTCGGCTAGCATCATTCAAGGCTTTGAGGATGTCGAATTAGTTGACTTCAAAGACGATGCAGATATATATATCATCAATAGCTGCACCGTAACAAATCGTACAGACTATAAAAGCAGGAACCTGATTCGCAAGGCATTAGCTAAAAAAGAGCTGAATCCCGATGTAAAGGTTGTCGTCACAGGATGCTTTGCCCAAAGGTCACGGGACGATATTGCTCGTATGGGTGATATAGACTTCATTATTGACAATCAGGCAAAACTAGATATTGCCGAGATCATCAGCGGGAAAGAATACGATTTTTGTGATATTATGGAAGCTGATAGTTTCGCTTTCAAACCGGTCAGAAATATGTTGGATCACACTAGAGCCTTCCAAAAGATACAGGATGGATGCGATTTCTATTGTAAATATTGCGCTGTACCCTATGCTCGAGGGCACAGCCGTTCTGCTAAGTTCGAGGACGTGGTTACTCAAGCGCAGATATTTGTAGACCAAGGCTTTAGGGAAATAGTTTTGGGAGGTGTCAATCTTGGCTTGTATCATGACGGAGACAAGGGACTAGGAGAAGTAGTTGCTGCAATGTCCGAGATTGATGGACTTGATCTGATTCGGATATCATCGATCGAGCCTCAGTTGCTCAGCGAAGAGCTGCTACATAATTTAGTAAAATATCCCAAGCTTTGCCCTCATTTTCATATTCCTTTGCAGAGTGGTAACGACACAATCCTCAATCTCATGGGAAGGCACTATGATACTGCTCTGGTGAGGAAGCTCGTTGATGAGATTCTCAGACTTATCCCGCATGCTGCAATCGGCTTTGATGTTATTTGTGGATTTCCTGGGGAGTCGGAAGAGCATTTTGAAGATACCTATAACTTTTTGGAATCTTTGCCGATATCTTATCTACATGTATTTGCCTATTCACCTCGAAAAGGCACCCCAGCTGCGTCTATGCAGCAACAAGTCTCAAACCAGGAAAAATCCCGCAGATCCTCAATTCTAACTGCACTCTCGGAACAAAAAAAGAAGACTTATGTAGATCATCTATACGCTCTTAATCCGATTTTACGTGGTGTGATAGAAAATATTGACAATGATCAGAGCGATAGTCTTAGTGATCACTACTTGAGAGTCAAGATTGATGCATCTTTGCCCAGAGGGGCGGTGTTTGAACTTCCTGCTTCAGAGTGCCATTTTGTGCTCTAAAGCAATGCTCTAACTCTTTGTCTGCCAGAAGCCTTGACTTCTCACCCGTTTCTCCCCCCTTTGATCTATGAGCAAGAAACGAGATATCAATGAGTTACAGCTTTGTGAACTCCATTTGGGACTAGAATATGAATCACGAAGTAAATCATGGTTTAGCGCAGTAATTATTTCAAACAGCCAGAACTTTCAGATATCTGCATTTGCAAGAGTAACCAGGTAAACCAGCATTCATGCTGAGAGTCATATTCTTTATTAGATAAGTATTCCGCTTTTTTGCCTTGACATCTAATGCCTCCCATTTTGTTTTACTCAGGGATAAGGGAGAAACAGATGCATGAATTAATCGCCTTGTTCAGAGGATATCTAAACCGGATTAATCTGGGAATAATCATAAGAACCATCGTCCATAGTGCTTTGCTCTTTGGCTGCGCTTTGCATCTGTATTTCGTATTATGGCTGATTTTAGGGGCTCATTCTCCCACCTTACTTTATGCAAACATCGCTATACGTGTGGCTTTAGCCCTGGTAATCATATATGTGGTATGGCAGGGATTTAAAGATATTTGGGATTATCACAAACTGACCAGATATTTAGATTTATCGCATGGTGCAGGTGATGATCTCTACCAAAATACGTTGGAGCTTTTTCACAAGGATCCTCATAGCCAGATCAGTAAAGCCTTGGTTGCTGAATCTATCAAACGTCTTTCCGAGAACAAATATCCAATACCCAAAGCTTTTTCGCGCTTCCATGTTATTAGTATATTGTTGTTGTGTTTTGCTCTGACCAGCTTTTGGTATTTATTCCGTGTGGATTTCAAAGATGCCTTTAAACAGTTTTACAGTAATCGTGCCCCGCAAATTGAATATAAAGAAGATGTTCGTTTGATTCCTGGTAATCTTACGATTGGTAAGAATCAAGAAGTTACAATCAGGGTTGATGATCCTGATCCAAGGTTGGAATATCGTCTTTATTATCGGATTGGCGAGAACTGGCGAGAGCTGGGATTAGTTGACAATAGTTATACTTTTGATAGGCTGCAGAATAGTATCGAATACTATGCGGAAAACTCCTTTGATCAGAGTCCAATATATCAGATCAGAGTTCTAGATGAACCGATCGTGAAGAAATGGGAGATCAGCTATCTATATCCTGCTTATACAGGGATGAAAACATATACAGATAGCATGAGTTATGGCAATATTGAAGCGTATTCCGGTACGCAGGTGACCCTGAGAATCCGCAGCAATGTAGCTCTTGAAAGTGCTGCTATGGTTTTTAGCGACGCCAGTCAGCGGGAGCTTACAAAAATAGAGGATACAGATTTTGTAACGCAGTTTATTATAACAGAGCCTGGACAATGGCACATGAGATTAGTAGATGTCCTGGGGCGCAATTCCCGCCCGGAGCCCAAAAGCATTCGCATATTACCGGATGAGGCTCCGCGGATTAGTATTCCATTCCCCGGTGAAGATACGACTTTAAATCAGAACTTGATCTTACCACTGATCATATCAGCAGATGACGATTTTGGTTTGGCAAACGCAAGCTTGCATTTTGCAATTAATCAAAAAGAAAGCCAATCTATAGAGATTAGTAGCATCATTCCCAATAGAATATTCAATACCGACTATCTTTGGGATTTGCAATCACTCGATCTCTTTCCTGGGGATGTAGTCACATATTGGGCAGAAATCTATGACAATGCCCCAACTCCGCAGAAGGGACAAAGTATCCGCTATCATGCTCGCTTTCCCTCTATAGAAGAGATCTATGCTGAGATCGAAAGCCAAGAAGATCAACGCAAAGAAGATCTTGCCGAGAATCTGGATAAAAGCAGAAAGCTCCAAGAAGAATTCGAAAAAAAACGCAGGGAACTTCTCAAGAATCCGGAGCTGGATTGGGAAGATCAAAAGCATCTTGAAAATATTCTGCAACAACAGGAGAATCTAGCACAAGATGTAGAAAATATAGCTGACAACTATCAGGAACTCATTTCCAAGATGCAAGCAAACAGCGCTCTCTCTCGAGATACACTGGAAAAGATGATGAAAATCCAAGAGCTTATGCAGGAGATTGCCAATGACGAGCTATATGATGCCCTGCGCAAGATGGAAGATGCCATGAAAAATGTGGATGCTGAAGAATTGCGCAAAGCGATGGAAAACTTCCAGTTTTCTATGGAAGATTTTGCCCAAAAGATCGAACAGACCCTTGCACTTTTGGAAAGCATTAAAAATGAACAGGCAATACAAAAGGCATTGCAGATATCTGAAGAAATTGAAAAGATGCAGCATGCCCTCAGCAAAAAAACACCAGAGGCTGAAAACAATCATCTCAAGCTGGCAGATGAACAGGGACAGATTTATGACAAATACAAAAATCTTGAAGAAGAATTGCAAGCTTTGAAAGATCAACTCGAGGGAGATCCCAATGCAAAACGTAGCCTGGAAGAACTACTACAAGAGATGCAGAAAAGTTCTGTAGATGAAGATATGCAGAGCAGTCAGAAAGCACTTCAAGCAAACGACCGTTCATCTTCGTCTCAAGCTCAAGAAGAAGCGATGAAAAAGCTGCGGAAATTCACACTTAAGCTAGGAGAGATGAAAGAATCCATGAGCTCTGGATCACAATCGGATATGATGAATGCTGTGGAACGGGCAATCCGAGAATTGCTCATTTTTTCTAAGAACCATGAAGAGACTAAAGCACGTTATGAAAATGATCCATACCCGATTCTTCCTGATCTCATCGCATCCTATGAGGGGATACAGATTTCTTTGAACAACCTTTTTAGTAAGCCTCAAGTTAGCATGATCTTGCCACCAAAATTCTACACTGATACTAGCGATACTCAAAGACACTATCGTGAGATTTTTACCGGCCTTGGACAAAATATTCAACCCAGGATAGATCAAGAGCTGGATGGAATTCAAAGCGGATTGAACCTGATGGCATATGATCTGATGCTGGCGATGCAAAATACATCTTCTGGTGGAGGTGGTGGAGGGGGCATGCAATCCCTGATGCAAATGCTCGAACAGATGGGGCAAGAGCAGATGGCGATGAATATGCTCGCCGAACAGCTGATGATGCAGATGCAAGCCCAAGGTGGGAAAATGGACGCCGAAATGCAAAAACAGATTCAAAAGCTTGCCACTGATCAAGAACGCCTAGCCGAGAATCTCAAACGTGCTCTGCAAAATGATCCCGAAGCTCAGAAACAGGGAAACACCCTTAAACAGATTATCGAAGAAGCTGAAGCAGTTGCCAGAAATCTACGCCAGAACCAATTTACTCCGGAGTTGATGAAGCAGCAGGAACATATCCTCAGCAGGCTTCTTGATGCTCAACGATCTATCACCAAACGGGATACCAGCGAACGCCGCCGTGCTCAGACTGGATCTGGTTTGCCTTCTGATGCTCAAGCTACAGGAGTGGATTATGATAGTCTGCGCCGAGCTATGATGAGAGACGAAGACTTCAGAAATTATCCCCGGGAATATCAGCAATTGATAATGGAATACCTTAAGCTATTGCAGGAAGGAGAATAAGCATGCACAGAGCTATCCTCATCCTGACCCTCCTCTTACTGGTGAGTGCTGTATTTGCTCAATATGATGAGCGCCAAATTCTAATGCAACAGGCAAATCAACACTTAGTTAGGAGAGAATATCTTCAAGCTGAAAACATCTTTTTGCAGATCCTTGAGAAGAATCCAACTGATCTAAATGCGATCATGCAGCTGATGCAGATCTATCTCAACCTATCAGCAGCAGACAAGGCAGAAACCTTACTACGAGATTATCAGCGGTTTATGCCGGAAGCAGTATATACCGAACAGCGCATTCAACTCTTGATCATGCAGGGGCAAATAGATCAAGCCCTTGTGGAGTCTGAGGCATATCTTGCACGTAATCCAGAACTGCAAGGTAAGTATAAACTTTTGGCGAGTTACTTTGAACGGCGTGGTCACTTTGATTGCAGTATCAGATTGTACAAAAAAGCTCGCGAAGCGATCTCAGAAGACCTGTTTGCCCTAGAGCTCGGTAACGCCTATATGCGTACCAGTCAATACTCTGAGGCCTTAACAGAATATCTGGCATATCTATCCAGAATCTCTAATCTGAATCTCTTTGTTAAGAATCAAATAGCCGTCATCCTCGAGCACGACGAGTCGCTTATCAGGGTAATACGAGAAGCTTCTGAGAAAAGTGATAAAACCTCATTGAAAGAGCTTTATGCCGCATCACTGATTTCTTTGGGGCAAGACGAGGAAGCTCTGCAAGTCTATAAGCAACTGCCGATTAATCTATTGCGCGACTTTGCAAGAGAACAGGTTAAACGAGGTAAATATGATCTTGCACGAGCTGCACTCAGATACCTAGCAGCTAATGCGCCTCAGGAAATGCAAAGGCTTAATTATGGTCTTGAACTGGCAAGCATTTATTTTCAAGAGGCAATGTATGACTCTACTGCAGTTGAGATTGAGAAGCTTCTGGAAGATCCTTTTTGGGAAAAAAGTGTTGTAAATCGTCGGAATCAGCTGTATGTGAACATACGCAAGCTAAAAGCAGAGAATGACCTAGCTAGGGGGATAGATATTGCACAGATCAGAGAGAATCTACGTGAAACCAAACAGTTTAGCACCATTGCTTCAGAAAAGCAAGCCTTAGATCTTGATCTTGCACGTCTTGCAATCCTTTCTGGAGACTTTGCCGAAGCTAGCGCTGCTTTAGGAAGAGTGCGGATCCCTGATCTTGGAGAAAGACGAGACTATCTTTATTTTCTCTCTGCTTTCATCCAAATCCAAAGTGCATATGCGGACTCACTAATGAATGAGTTTATTATTCGTTATCCTGGTTCAGATAAGGCGAACGATATGATATACATGAATATGCTTAGTTTAAATCTGAATGAGCCTCAAAAAGCTACTTTTGCACATTCTGTGCAGCAATTGCAACTGTATCAAACATCAGGAATCGATAGTCTTACCTATCTTTACGAAGTAAGTGGTGATGAAGAGTTTCTTATCTTGGCAATTGAGTGGTCAATCGGTTTGGGTAAGCTAGAAAAAGCTATGGCACTTTTAGAACATCCTTTTGAGGACGAACTCGCTAGTGAATATGCTTATTATTTAAAACTAGCATTGCTGGCAGATGATAAAGATCGGCTAGGGCTAGCACGAGATTTCTTGAAGACTCGACCTAACAGCATCTTCTCACCGCGATTCCGTCAAATTATCTCACAACGAGCGGCTTCACAAATAAGTATTTAGAAAAATGGAGATAAAAATGAAAATCCGAAAATCATACACATTCGATGATGTACTTCTTATACCAAAACACTCAGCGGTATTACCAGCCACGGTGGATCTTACCACTGCTATTACTCCAAAGATTACTCTTAAAATACCACTTCTTTCAGCTGCCATGGATACTGTCACCGAGGCTGACACCGCCATCGCTATTGCTCGCGAAGGCGGATTGGGAGTCATCCACAAGAACATGAGCATAGAAGAACAAGCACACCAAGTGCAATTGGTAAAACGTGCCGAAAGCGGGATAGTTTCCCATCCTTATACTATTTCTCCAGAAGATGAGCTTGCCACAGTGATTGAGTTTAAGGAACGCTATCGTGTTGGCGGATTTCCAGTTGTGGAAGGTGACATCTTGGTGGGGATTCTTACAAATCGCGATATCCGCTTTGAGACAAATCTAAAACGCAAAGTAAAAGAGCTTATGACGCCCAAACAGCGGCTTATCACTGCCCCAGAAGGAGTGCCTTGGGACGAAGCAATTGCACTTTTACAGAAAAACAGGATAGAGAAGCTCCTTTTGACAGACGGTCAAGGAAGATTAAAGGGTATGATAACTGTGCGGGATATTATGAAGCGCGAGAATTTTCCCCAAGCTGTGCAGGATAGTCGGAACAGACTATTGGTGGCTGCTGCGATTGGAGTGACTGGAGACTACCTGGAACGAGCGCAAGCTCTCAGCGAGGCTGGAGTAGATCTTATTGTCATGGATACGGCGCATGGACATCATATCCACTTCCAAGATGCTCTTAAAAAGCTGAAAACGCATGTGAATGTCGAGGTGATGGCAGGTAATGTCGCGACTAAAGAAGCTTGCCAATACTTGATTGATAATGGGGCTGATGCCGTTAAGGTTGGCATAGGTCCAGGATCAATTTGCACTACCCGCGTAGTTGCTGGGATAGGGGTACCCCAGCTAACTGCAGTCTTGGATTGTGCTGAGATCGGTGATAAAGCCGGAATCGGAATCATTGCAGATGGTGGCATCAAGTTCTCTGGAGACATTGTTAAGGCTATGGCTGGTGGTGCTGCAGCCGTCATGATAGGATCTCTTTTTGCTGGTTGCGATGAAAGCCCTGGAGAGTCCATAATTTATAATGGTAGAAGGTTCAAAAGTTACCGAGGGATGGGCTCGATTAGTGCTATGAAGTTGGGCAGTAAAGACCGGTATTTCCAAAGTACATCGGAAGAAAACAAACTTGTGGCAGAGGGTATCGAAGGCATGGTGCCTTACAAGGGCCCTCTCAAAGAGTATATTTATCAACTTGTCGGTGGTCTGCGCAGTGGAATGGGCTACATAGGGGCAGAGAACCTTGCTTCTCTTCGTAAAAATGCTGAGTTTGTAGAGATTACTACCGCAGGACTAAAGGAATCCCATCCACACGATGTACACATTACCAAAGAAACACCAAACTATCAAAGCGGAGATTGATCCTTCTGCGGAAGCTCTCTTACAAGAGTTTCTCTATCATCTTAAGGTAGAGAGAGGTATGGCTGTAAATAGTATCGCAGCATACGAGCATGATGTCCGTGACTTTCTCAGCTTCGACCTAAAGAAAGTAATAGATTATTCAGCTGAAGATCTCACAAAATATCTAACAGTGCTGCATGATCTTGGCATGGCAAATAGTTCCATAGCGCGCAAGCGAGTAGCGATAAAGCAGTTCTTTGACTATTTAATGACAAATGACTATCCTTTGAAAATAGATTTTGACCTTGTCCCGCAAATACAGATAGGGAAGCATTTGCCTGATACATTATCTGTAGAAGAGATGCAAGAACTCTTGGACAGTTTACCCATGGATGATCGACTTAGCTTTCGCAACAAAGTAATGTTAGAATTGCTTTACGCAACCGGGATGCGATCTTCTGAGCTTTTGGGACTTACAATTCATGATCTAAATCGGGAACAACACATGATATTAGTCCGTGGGAAGGGTAGCAAACAGCGATATGTACCATATATCAAAGCACTTGATCCGCTTATAGAAAAGTATCTGCACACCTATCGTCCTGCTCTTTTAGGAATCCAGCAGAGTGATATGCTCTTTTTGAATCGTAACGGGAAACCTCTTTCCAGGATGGGATTCTGGAAGATACTTCGTCAAGCTGTCATCAAAGCTGGGATCAAGCGGGATGTTAGTCCCCACACTTTTCGCCATAGCTTTGCCACACATCTTCTGGAAGCCGGGGTAAACCTGCGCATAGTTCAAAGTTTACTGGGTCATTCCAGCATCAATACTACCCAAATCTACACTCATGTGGATATTCGTTGGCTGGTGGAAACTCATCGTCAGTATCACCCAAGAGCATGAAGGCAGGAATAATTAAAAATTGTATAAGTATAGGAGATGATATAATGAAAGTAAGAGTGATAATTATGATCTTAGTAGGGATTTTTACGCTCAGTGCTTGTGGCAGATCCCAAGATAATAAGGACAAAATATCGATTACTTTGGATTGGACGCCAAATACAAATCACACTGGAATCTATGTAGCCAAGGAATTAGGTTTCTTTGCTGACGAAGGTCTCGATGTTCAAATTCTTCAACCTGGACAGGGTATAACTGATCAAATTGTTGCTACCGGAAGAAGCCAATTTGGAGTAAGCTACCAAGAGAATGTAATTCGTGCTCGTAGTGAAGGTATCCCCTTGGTATCGATTGCCGCTGTGATCCAACACAATACATCAGGTTTTGCTTCTCTAAAAGAGGACAACATAACCACTCCAAAAGACTTTGAGGGGAAGCGTTATGGCAGCTGGGATAGTCCTTCAGAGATGGCTATCTTGGAAAATGTGATGAAGACACATGGCGCTAATATTGATAAAGTAGAAATTATTTCAGGGGTATACGACTTCTTCTCCACGATTGGCAAAGATGCTGATTTTGAATGGATTTATTATGGCTGGGATGGTGTGATAGCTGAAAGTAGGGGGATTGAGTTAAATTATATTCCCCTCAGAGATCTTAATCCCATTTTTGATTATTATACTCCAGTGATTATAAGCAGTGATGATTTCCTAAAAGATAATCCTGAGATTAGCAGGCGTTTTATGACAGCACTCAGAAAAGGATATAACTATTGCATTGCAGAGCCCCAAAAAGCTGCAGAGATTCTTTTAAAACATGTGCCAGAATTAGATGCAGATCAAGTCTATGCCAGCATGATATATCTCAAAGATGAATATCAAGCCGATGCGGAATACTGGGGACAGCAGGATGCTAGCGTTTGGTTTAGCTTTGCAAATTGGATGAGTGATGAGGGATTAATTCCCCAAGGAATCGAAGTAGATAAAGCTTTTACAAATATCTATATTGAGCCTGATGCAGATCCTCAGATGTGAATCGATTAAGAAATCATTTCTCTTCAAGAATAAATTATCTACTATTCTTGAGAAAATTGATCTTACCCTGGAAGAAGGTGAATTTGTCAGCATAGTTGGGTCAAGTGGATGTGGCAAAACTACTCTCTTAGAGTTGCTGGCAGGGATAACGCAACCGGATAGCGGGGACATCTTCTATTTTAACGAACTTATAACCGGTAAGACTGGAATCTTAGGTTATATGCCACAGAATGACTTGCTTTTCCCTTGGCTGAAAGCTATTGATAATATCCTATTACCGTGCCGCATCAAAGGGGAAGACATCAAGCTGGCTCGCAAGAAAGCTCTCAGTTTGCTTCCAGTTTTTGGCTTAGAAAATCACGCAGATTACTT
The DNA here is from genome assembly GCA_030154085.1 of Candidatus Cloacimonadota bacterium. Lineage (GTDB taxonomy): Bacteria > Cloacimonadota > Cloacimonadia > Cloacimonadales > Cloacimonadaceae > UBA5456. Next base: position 28,325 of record JASKKR010000012.1, read on the forward strand.
ACCATGGCAGCTTTCCGGGGGATTGCGCCAGAGAGTGGCTTTGGCCAGAACTTATATGACAGGCAGTAAGGTCTGGCTATTGGACGAACCGCTTGCTAATCTAGATGCGCTCACGCGGAATTCTCTGCAGGGCTGGTTGCAAGATATAGTACCCAAACTTGGGCTTAGTGTGATTTTGGTAACTCACGACATAGACGAAGCAATTCGTCTCTCAGATAGAGTCAAAGTAATGAAACAGGGGCGCTTTGAAGGGGGGATTGAGATTCCAGATAATATAGATGAAACCTTGCAGATTGCTTTACGGAATAAGATCAGACAGATGCTCTAAACATTCATAAGTTACAAGCAAAGTTTAAGTTTTGTTATTAAATGCAGCGGGGGTACTTGTGACACGTGCCCCACGCTGCTTCTTTATCTTTGAATTAGTTAGTCTTCTATTAGTTCTCCGCTTTCCATATCTGCAGTAAAGCTTTCTGGCCCAATTTCAATTTCTGCTCTGCCAGAGCCGATCACAATATCAATATCTCGGTCAATTATATGTTCATTATATGATTCTCCGTGAGTAAAAGTCATCTCAGCATGAAAATGCCCGGTTATATGCCCACTTATGGCGTTTAGCAAGGAAGGCTGTCCACCTCTTGGTACAGACATATCCGAGATATTCAGTTGCAGATTGTGATCCGAAGTGCGCGTGCGATTCCAAGTGCGGATGGTATCGATAGCAGCTCGATTATAATTTCCATCGATGATTAAATAATCTTGGTTAGCATTGGTAACTATCCATTCTGCATTTAGTTCGTTCAATTGCTGCGAAAGTCTTCGAGTTTTATGCTCACCCGTACCTTGGATTACGTTAAATTGAATTGTGCGTGCTGTATCAGCATCTACAACATAATACTGCTGGGGCTGATCCAGAGAATTCATATATTTCAGAGTATAATCCCGGCTTATAAAAGCATAGGGAATTGAGTCAATGCTACCCCGTTCACGCTCAATATGTATGCTCCATTCTCCATTTTCTGGATCGTAGGTCTTGGAAATATCAAAGTGAGTATCTGGATACTTTGCATCAAGTTCATCCATTCCGTTTACAGTAGCAAAAGCACTTAGATCCATCAGTTGATCCAAAGTCCCACCTGTGGAATAGGCTAAATCTCCAGCGAGGGATTCGGCAGCGTCGCTGGTAACAGTTGGTGTAGTTTGCGGATCCGTTGTAGAGTCACTGCAAGCGCTAAGCAATAACATCATGGTAAAACCACACAATGTTGCAATAAGTATTATAGAAAATAGTTTGTTCATGATCACTCCTATAGGACTGTTTTTTAGAATAACAATTATTTTAATGTTGAGTCCCAATCGTTGATGTAAATTCCAACACATTGTTTCTCTGGTTGTTTGAGGGCACCCGATATCACTTATTACTCACAATCAATGTAAATTCATAATCAGGATCATAATTTTATATAGAAAAATATGAGTCAAGTTTTTTGTTAGTAGCTGTGATTTTAATTTATTGAATTTCAATACAAGAATGCAGTTCACAAAGCTGTAACTCCTTATTTTCTCGTTTCTTGCTCACTTCTTAAATGAGGAAGAAACGGGGGAGACCTCAAGGCGACATACTTTCCAAACAGTTAGCTACAGTAATTTCCTGGGGAAATTAGTTTTTTTGACTTTTATCGCTGAGTTCAATCCATCGAGATAAGGCAATCTCGTGTTGCTCATTAAGTTTTTCAATTTTTTCCGCCAATGCTGCATATTCATCATGAGAAAGATGAGCTTGAGCTAGCTTGTTTTCACATTCAGCCAAGTCATGTTCCAATTTCTCGATCTGGTCACCGAGAAAGGAAAATTCACGCTGTTCGTTATAATTGAGCCCTTTGGAGTTTGGTTTAGCACGACCGATATTCTTCGGAGGCTTTTGCAGCTTATCTTTTTCTTCTGCTTCATATTTCTTAACCAATAAATAGTCAGAATAATTACCGGCAAATTTGCGTATTTTGCCATTCTCGAAGATAAAGAGGTAGTCAATGGTGCGATCCAGGAAAAAGCGATCATGAGAGACCACCAGGAGGCATCCTTTGAAGGCATCAAGGTAATCTTCCAAAATTTCCAATGTTTGGATATCAAGGTCGTTTGTCGGCTCATCTAGAATGATAAAGTTTGCACCAAACATAAGAGATTTTAGTAGATATAGTCTTTTACGTTCACCGCCAGACAGAGATGAAAGTTTCATCTGCTGCATTTTGCCATCGAAGAGAAAACGAGATAGCATCTCAGTAGCGGTCACTTTGGAGCCATCGGCAGTGCGGATAGTATCGGCATATTGACTAATATATTCATGGACGCTCAGCTTTGGATCGTAGCTATTTTCTTCTTGCTTATAGTACGCGAAGTGAGTGTTTATACCGACACGGATGCTACCCGAATCAGGCTTTTCATCGCCTACAATCATGCGCAAAAGGGTAGTCTTGCCACATCCGTTTGGTCCGATAATACCAATACGTTCCATAGCTTGAAAATTGTGGTCAAAGTCTTCAAATAGAGTTACCCCAGAATAGGTTTTTTTCAGTTTGTGTAATTCAAGGATTGTCCTGCCCAATCGATCAGTCTGAAAAGATATGTCAAGATCCTGTTCATTGATGAGATAGCTTTTGCTAAGCAATTCTTTGACTCTGTCTACATGATATTTTGGCTTAGAAGCTCGCGCTTTTGCACCTCTAGCAAGCCAATTTAATTCTTTGGATAGTTGAGCTTGGCGTCGTGTTTCTTTGCGAAGATTATCTTGTTCGCGAAGCATCTTACCTTTGATGTATTCGCTGTAGTTGCCATCATAAAAAAAGAGTTTACCGTGTTCTATATTGAGAATTTTGTTGCAGATAGAATCTAGAAAGTAACGATCGTGAGTCACAAAAATTAGAGTAGTTTTACTTTGGATTAGATAGTCTTGCAACCATTCTACGCTATCAAGATCCAGATGGTTGGTAGGTTCATCCATGATCAAGAGGTCTGGTTCAGCAGCTAGTACTTTTGCCAAAGACGTTTTTCGCTTTTGCCCACCAGAGAGAAGACCCATAGGTGTATCATAGAACTCCATTCCCAATTTGCTAAGGACAGCCTTATAATGGTAGATTTCTTTGCGTTGTGCCGGGTCTTCGGGGATCACGTGTTGCAAAACGGTCTGGTTGGGATCAAACTCAGGGTTTTGACGCAAGTAGGCAAGTTTTAGGTCGTTGCGATATGTGATGTGCCCGGAAGAGGGGATTATAGCAGAACCAAGTACGTTTAAAAGAGTGGTCTTTCCACAACCGTTAACACCGACGATGCCAAGCTTATCTCCGGCATGGATGCCAAAGGAGGCATCGGAGATGATAGTTTTATCACCAAATGCAACGGTGACATTTTCAGCTGTAAGGATTACTTCGTTTGCCATCAATCAAAGATAATGATAGTGGCGTCCCTGAGGCGATTCGAACGCCTGACCTTCACCTTCGGAGGGTGCCACTCTATCCAGCTGAGCTACAGGGACGCAATCTGTGTTCATAGATTTTCCATGATGGTAATCTGTCAATAGATTTGCTTGAATTCGCTTTTGCCACAGAGCAAACGAGCAGCATTTGGAGCTAGATTTGTAACGGTGTTGCAAATATCTTTTGAGAGCTCGCGGATCTCCCATTGAGCATGGCTATCGCTGCGAAGACGTACAAAATGATATATTTCCCTGAGGTTCATTTTAGCGTATATTCTACAAAGATTTGCATTTAACTTTAGATAACCACGAATGTGGCTGATCTTGTTAGGAATGGCATCCGATAGGCAATCAATATCATGTTGAAGTCCTTTCCAGATGTCAGCCCTATTGATCTCCTCTATCGCAGAAGGGATGTTCATATAATTTGACTCTCCACCTTTTTTGAGGAGAGTACACATTCTATGTCGTTTAAATTGTGCCCAGCAAGATTCACTCATGATCAACTCAAATTCAAATTCTGCTAATTCAAAAGCGCGAGGGCATTTGTCCCAAACTTTCATTCCTCTAAAGATCTGTTGCCAGAGCTGTTCTTTGGCGATTTTTTGTAAACGTGAGACGGCCTCAAGATTACTGTCCCAAGCCAGTTCACCTTGGCTGTAGATAATTCCTGCAAGGATCTTATCATCAGCGTTTTTGGTGTATGAGATAAGGTGGACTTTAGTCTGTAGGTCAAGTTCAGCCACCCAAGGAAAATCTTGTTGCAAGAAGCTACTAAGACCAACAGTTTGGATGTCTATTTTACCAGTGAATTCATCCTTTTCTGTATATTTTACTAAGGATGGAGCTATTGGTTTGACGGCATGTATGATTTTCTTTTTGATTTCCTGAGCTTCAGATATTGGGCTTTTACTCAAGCGCTGCAGGAGGTTTTCTAAATTGCGAGCATTCATGGTCATACCCATTTGCGTTTTTGTGGCAAGAGGTAAGATATAGCGTGCATCTTCCTTAGCACGAGATTCTCTATCACGGGTTTTGAGTTCAGGAAATTCAGTTGCATACTTTTGGCTTAAGACTGATACGCATTGGGAATATTCATCAAATAGAGCTTGTACTAGCTCATTGTAAGCTTTTTTAAGTTTTGCTCGGTTTTTTAATTCTGATGGCACTACCCAGCTTTGCTTGAAGGTTACATACCTTTGAGATTTTTCAGTAAAAGAAGCAAGTCGGCTGCGTTGGATTTGCTCAGTGATTAGTCTTGAAACATCAATGATATCAAAATTGAATACAGCATGCTCTGCAACAGAAGCATGTCCCATATCAAAGATAATCTTTTGGTTTGTTTCCCGGGCTTTTGCAACTTCCGTGAGAGCTTCTTGGCGGAGCTGATCAACCCGTTTTTGACTTCTGCTTATTCTCGCATATGCAGCGGAAATCACTTCAGGAGTTGCACTTTGACTGTCAAGTTTATTTATTAGACTGCTATCTATATTATATCCGGCTAGAAGGATTTTCATGATGTTTTGACCGTTAGGAGAGCTTCCACACTGCTAGCTCCAATTCGGCTAGCTCCTGCTTCCAACATGGCTTTAGCGCTCTGAGCATCTCGGATTCCGCCGCTTGCCTTGACTCCAAATTTGGGACCTACTACTTCCCGCATCACTACTATGTCTTCCACTCTGGCTCCTGCACTGCCAAATCCAGTGGAAGTTTTCACATACTTAGCTCCAGCTTTCTTTGCAATAAGGCAGGAAAGAATGATTTCATCACGATTTAGATAACAGGTTTCAAGGATTACTTTTAGTAATTTCTTGTATTCGATACATTGGATGGCTACAGCCTTTATGGTTTCAATGACCATATCCCAATCCTTGCTTTTGAAAGCGGCGAGGTTTTGGACCATATCTACTTCATCTACTCCGGCTTCCAAGACTGCTCTGGCTTCTTTCTTGACGGCTAATCTGCTTCCCGCACCTAGAGGAAAATTGACTACAGTGCAGCTTTTTATACTTTCATCAAGCTCATTTTTGATCTGAGGGATATAGTATGAATTGATGCATACGGAAGCAGTTTGATATTTGTTTGCTGTATGACACAAAGCGCTGACATCAGAATGGGCTGCTTCTGCTTTGAGCAAAGTGGCATCTATATGTGCTGCGATGCCCTTGGCTTCATCAAAGAGTTCGTCATTTTCATCAGCACGGCATTTTGCGCAGTGCAGACATATGGTGTGTCCACCTCCACAACGGGCAAGATCTTCACCTCCAAAAAAATCACGGGCGATTATTTCGATATCTTTCATAACTTCAATCCTTAAGAGTATTTGTTTTATTGAGTGACTGGTGAGATGTCGAAAGCTGCCCACAAGCTCCACATACTTCGGCTCCTCGGCTTCGTCTGAGGGTTATTGCTTGATTAATGGATTGGGCAGTCTTCAAAAAACTCTCAATTTCAACCTCGGTAGGGCTGCGATAGGGAAGAGTTGGCACTTCATTGTAGGGGATAAAATTTAACTTACATGAAAGATCCCCTACAAATCGTTTCAGAGCTTTGATATCCAAAGGGTCCATATTGATCTCAGGGATAAGGATGTATTCGAAGGTTACCCTAAAACTACTTTTTCTTAAGTAATATAAGATTGCTTGTTTAAGCTGGGATAAGGTATATTTTTGGTTGATTGGCATCAAGAGATTTCGTTTTTCATCAATCGCAGAATTGAGTGAGACAGCTAACTTGGCTTTTATTCCGCTATCAGCTAGGCTAATGATGCCAGAGGGAACGCCACATGTAGAAATTGTTGTTCGTCGTGGACTAAAGCTCAGGGTTTCTTCATCTTGGATTATTTGGAGGCTTTGGATGAGATTGGCGAGATTGTCCATTGGCTCTCCCATCCCCATAAAGACCAAGTTTGTAAGGCGCGCGGGTGCAACAATCTGAGCAGCGAGCAAGATCTGTCCTATAATCTCATGAACATTAAGATTCCTTTCGAGACCCATCTTCCCGGTGGCACAAAAGATGCAGGCTCTGGCGCATCCTACTTGAGATGAAATACAAAGGGTCTGCTTTTTCCCATCAGGGATTAAAACCATTTCGATGATTGATCCATCTGCCAACCCCAGCACATACTTTGTAGTTTGATCTTTTGCCGTGCGGGTAGTAATGATCTTGGGCAGGGCAAAATCAAAGCGTCCTCTGAGATAGTCCTTTAAATCATTTGGTAGGTCAGTCATTTGATCGGGATCAAAGACAAACTTCTCATATAACCATTTCATCAGTTGGCGATAACGGTAACCGGGAAAAGTTTTAGCAAGATCCTTTTTGATCTCTTCTGGTCTTTTCGAGAAGATACTGTCTAGCATTGTTCCAGATCAGGGATACTGATTACCTCGAGCTTAGCAAATTGATCAAGACTCATCTCTACTATAGAGCGATCGTCATGGGCAAGATAAATTTTCTGTGCCAAGACATCAATCCGAAAGACCATTGCTTTTTGATCATTGTGAAGAACGCACGTTCCGATCAAGGGGTAATCCTTTCCAGCTTCGACATAAAAATCTTCTTCAAAATTGAGGCAGCAGAGCAATCTCCCGCATGGACCTGAAATCTTGGAGAGGTTCCCGGCAAGGTTCTGATCTTTTGCCATTCTTATGGTCACTTGATTAAACTTCTTTATGAAACTGCTGCAGCAATATTGATTTCCACACATACCGAAGCCACCAAGCCTTTTAGCTTCGTCGCGTCCCGTGGTCTGATGAAGTTCGATCCTAGTTTTGAAGATGGTTGCGAGTTCACGGACAAAAGTTCGGAAGTCAATCCTACCTTCGGCTGTGAAGAAGAAAGTTAACTTGTTCCCATCAAATTGATAAACGGTTTCGATCAGTTTCATGACAAATGGGTAGCGACTCAAAACATCGTTAAAGGTTTTGCTGGCTTTTTCTTCTTCGGTTCCAATGTTGCGAAGTTTATCGAGGTCAGTTTCATTTGCCAAACGACGGATTTTATATTCTTTGAGAGGTATATCATTGTGGTCTGTTTGTTCGCGAGTGACAGCCATGTGCACGATCTGAGCAATGTCTTCACCTCGTTCTACTTCCACTATGATGAGGTCCTCAGGTTGGATCGGAAGATTATCTGGGTTTTTATAATATCCCATCCTTCCGGTTCGAAATTCAACTTCTATATATTCTTGCATTTATTCTCCAGTGATTGTTTTTAATAGCTTCTTCTCCGTTTCAGAAAAGGTAAGTCCTCTGCGATTTTTAACGAGTTCTACTGTCTGGCAAAATTCATTGAAGCGATATTTTGTCAAGTGTTCAGCTTCTCCCCAAGAAAAATCTGGGATAAATCCACAAAAGAGCTTGCTGCCAAAGATATTCGACCCTGTCCCTACTACCAATCCCGTATTTAGGCTCACATTAATGCCTGTCTTTGTGTGATCGCCCAAAACGCAGCCCATGAATTGGCTCCCACAATCAACAAAGGTATTCTTTGCATAATCATAAGTACGCACATTTTTGTAAGTGTTTTTTAGATCACTGTTGTTTGTATCAGCACCTATATTTACCCATTCACCAACATAAGAGTGCCCTAAGAATCCATCATGTTGCTTATTAGAATAAGCTTGGATTATGCTACCTTCGATCTCTCCACCTACTTTGCACACTGGTCCTATGCTGGTTCCTCCGTAGATTTTTGCTCCGATCTTTACAAGAGATTTCTTTCCTATATAGGTAGGTCCCAAGATCACTGTATTTGCCATGATTCTGACTCCAGAGTCGATTACGATTGGTCCATCTGAAGCATCCAGAACAACGTTTGGAGAGATCCTAACATCCTCCGCTATCCAGACATTATAGGGATTTAGAACGCTCACCCCAGTCTCAGTTTCAAAGAAATTATCCTCTTCATAGAAGATCTGATCAAAGTCCCAAGAGATGAGTCGCGGATTGTCATGGATTATATCACTGAAGTTTTGATATAAGGGAATGTGGCATTGCTTTACTTCAAGTCGATGTTTGCCGTTGAGACAGCTATCAAGATCAGCATGACTTCTGATTGCAACAAAGTCATCGCGCTGCATCAAAGATTGATCTCTTTCCAAATTTTTTATCAGTTTTATAGTTTCATTATCAACTTTTATACGCGAGTTTAGATATAGTTTATCGCCTTCTGGGCATTGATTGATCTGCCATTCTGGATGGCGCTCTTGGTATAATGGCATGAGACGAGGGTCAATGTGCACAATAGTATCCTCTGCTCCAAAGGCATATTCAAGACGTTGTCTAAGCTTCAATATTCCTACTCTCAGATCGCCAATACTGCGAGTTTGAGAAATGGGGTAGAATGACTTGTTATGTGTATCATCAAAGATCACTATATGCATTTTTTACTCCTTTAGGAGGGCGTTTACCGTGCCATACGAAAAAGCCCAATTGACCCATAATCATCGTAAAGACAAGCATGAAAGTTTGAATTATAAGCCAAATAGGATAAAAACGGAGCATACGATTGCTGACCTCAAAATGTTTGTGAGAATATGAGATCATGACCAGCTCAATTAATATTCTATAGGCGAAAATTATTAATCCAAGTTTGAGATTAAAAAACATCAATATTATGCTGCCCCAATAAAGGCAGGCCATGGAAAAAAGAATGAAGAAGAACTCAGGATTTAATCGAAGCTGATGTTTCATGTTTGATGCCCAACGGCTGCGTTGATTGATAAACTGCTTCCAGCTTTTTATGGGATAAGTGTAAGCAAAAGATGCTGGAGAAAAGTTGAAGATAATCTTGTGTCCTTTTCTGCGCATGAGTTGCAGGAGATTCACGTCATCCCCCGAGATAAAGTGCATGATCTTGGAAAAACCACCCACATCCTGCCAAGCGCTCTTTCGATAAGCAAGGTTTTGCCCAATACAAGCCCAGCTTTTCCCTATTGTATATCCTCCGCCTAAAACCATATAGGTTAGAGCAAAATCAAGATGTTCATATTTCTGAAGGATAGTGGCTTTGCTCCATTCGGGAATCAAGGTTCGGGAGTAACCAGCTACCATACTAACGTCATCAGCAAAAGCAGCCACCATGCTAGAAATCCATGTGACGGGCACGATGCAATCAGCATCAGTAGTGAGGATGATATCTCCGTTTGCCGCTTCGATAGCTCTGCTTAGTGCTAGTTTCTTGGGAGATATGACCTTTCCCCTCCCCAAGGACTTGATATAGTGAATATTATGCCCTTGGGAAATATAGCTTTGGATGATGGCCTCAGTGTTATCTTCGGAATCGTCATCCCCAAAAACTATTTCATAAAGATCTTTGGGGTAATCTTGCGATAAAAGGCAAGTCATAAGCCGTGGTAAATGCTGGGCCTCATTTCTGGCTACTACAACAATAGATACCCGATGCTTTTTAAAATTTAGTTTGGGACTATAATGTTTCCATCCGAAATAAAAGCGGATAACAAAAGTGATATATGTCAAAGCCCCAGATGCTATGAGAACTAAGAGAGTATAGTAAATAATTTTATATAGCACGGGACTCTAAAACTCCAATTCATCGTTATAACCCCAGCGGGTTGGATAAAAGTTAAAATGCAATGTGTCAGCCATCACTGGCGGAACATTATCTTCGATAAAAACTTCTTCTATTCCACCGGATTCAGTTTGAAAACCAGTCCTAGGATGTATCATGCGAGTTACAATTTTATCTGGTCTATCAAAACTGTAGCGTTGATCATCCGCGCGAGGGATTTTCCCACCATTATCCAAGCGGATGCATTCTGTCATGATCTTTCCCCAAATAGGTGCGCATACTGCACTAGCTGATATATTAGCATTGCTATCAAATCCATTCCAGATGCCCAGGGTAAACATTTTGTTGAAGCCAATAAACCAAGCATCACGATGATCGCTGGATGTGCCAGTTTTGCCGGCTACCTGCCAGTAGTAATTGTTTCTGGCAGCGGTTCCAGTACCAGAGGTAGTCACGCTCTGCATCATACTCGTCATTATGTATGCAACTTCGGGAGATGTCACTCGGGTCTTACTCGTAATACCACGTTCTAAGATTCGCCCGTTTGTATCTTCTACCCTGGTGATGAATACGGGGCTCACTCTTGTTCCTTGATTTGGGAACGTAGTGTATGCTGTAATGAGATTCATAGGCACAACTTCATATGCCCCAAGGGCAGCAGCATAGTCAGTGACTCGGCGCGGAATGCCAAAACGGTAAAAAGCATCCGTCATAGCATCAAAACCAATGTCAATTGCAGCTTTTACAGCCCAAAGGTTATATGAGTGCGCCAAAGCGGTTCGCATTCTAGAAAAACCGTAGTACTTGTGAGAATAATTTGTAGGGCTCCAGACTTTCCCATTTCCAGCTACCAGGGATATTGGTCCATCGTTGATAACTGTTGCAGGAGTATAGCCTTTTTCGACAGCAGCCGTATAGTAAATTGGTTTAATTGCGCTACCTGGTTGACGGCGAGCTTGGGTCATACGGTTGAACTTGCTATGAGCAAAATTTCTCCCTCCGATCATGGCCCGTACTTGTCCAGTGTCATTATCAATCAACACCAATCCACCTTGTAAGTAGCGGGTATTGATGTTGTAGGTATTGGGTTCGATGTCTTTTAATTTGTGTGGATAATTATAGCGGTTCTCAATCTCAGTAAGATAGTTGTTGAGCACAGAGTCTGCAAAGACAGTAAGATCTTGATCGAGTGTTGTATAGATCCGTAGTCCTCCTTCAAATAGGCGATCTGTTCCATATTTACGTTCCAGATAAATTCTGATATGTTCGATAAAATAATCTGATGCAGCTTGGCGCATGGAACTGTTCCCGCTTATCAAAGGGGCTGCTAATGCCTGCTCATAGCTTTCCTTATTAATCTTGCCTTCTTCATACATTTTTTCCAAAACGAGGTTCCGACGAGCAGTAGTACGTTCTGGATATTTAATGGGATTGAAGTAGTTTGGACGTTGGATCATTCCAACCAAGGTGGCTGATTCAGCCAAGTTGAGCTCACTAGCGTGTTTGCCATAATAATGTAGAGCAGCTGCTTCAACTCCCAGGAGCTGTCCACCCCAGAAAATTTTATTAAAATAGATTTCCAGGATTTCATCTTTGCTAAATTCTTGTTCGATGCGAAAAGCTAGGATGATCTCTTTCATTTTTCTGGATATTCTCTTATCTAAGGACAGGAACATATTCCTTGCCATTTGTTGGGTTATAGTGCTCGCCCCCTGAGAGAAATCCATACGAAGGATATCTATAGCAAGAGCTCGGATATTGCCCATAATATCAACACCAGAATGCCGGTAAAAATTCTTATCCTCAGTGACTATGAGAGCATCTATGAGATGGGGTGGAAGTTCTTTGAGAGATACTAGCTTGCGTTGCTCAAATGCGAAAAGATGGATCATATTCCCATTGCGATCATAAACCTCTGATCCACTTCGCATAGTAAAATTGCGCAGCTCTTCTGTAGGTGGTAATGTATCGGAGTAAAACCAGATAGTTCCCAAGACTATTCCGAGCAAAAAGCAAGCTCCAATTGCTATAAAGCCCAGTATCTTGGGCATAATCTTTCTTTTATTTATCATATATGAGCCTTTAATGCAGGAATTTTATTCTCCAAGTAGTAACAAATATACGCGGTTATTATCCCGCTAATCAACGCTAATAAAAGCAGTATTGGTGTCAATACAAAAAGACTGTCATTTGTAATGATAAAAAGTCGTGCCATGCATAATTGAGTAAGATTGTGCGAGATAGCCCCAATAATACTAATCCCGATAAGGCTAAATCTTGGTCTGACTAATAGAGCCAAGCTCATCATTACCACAGCGACCATGCCTCCAGATAAGGATAGGAGAATAGCGGGGCTCAAAAGAGTAAGGGTCACTACTCCGCCTATGATGGATTTAACGATGGCTACTATAAAGGCAGATACTATTTGCTTGTTCCATACAAGATACAAGACTACAATATTGGATAGCCCCAAGCGGATAAAAGGAATTGGAACTGCTCTGAAGATAAGACTTTCCACTATGTGCATTACGGATGCAGTTGCGGTAAGAAAAGCAAGGAAGCTTAGGTTTTTTTGCGTCATTAGGAAAAATACTTGCGAATAGTCTCATTATTGCTTTGCAGAAGACCTTGATATGAACCGTAATATAGCTGCTCACCATTATCAATGAAGAGAACTTTCTGCCCCAGCTTCTCGATGCTTGAGATTTCATGCGTGATAGTAATCACAGTGGCGCTATTGTTCTTTATAATTTGGGTCATGTAATACAGGGTTTCTTCAGCTGTAATGGGATCTAATCCTGATACAGGTTCATCAAAGATCAGGTAGTCAGGTTTATAGACCAACGCCCTAGCGATTCCAATCCGCTTTCTCATACCTCCGCTGAGCTCTGCAGGATATTTATTCAAAGTATCCTCGAGCCCAACCAATCTAAGACATTCAAGTACACGTTCTAGAATGTAGTCTTCATTTTTTTCACCTCGCTCATATAGAGGTAGAGCGATATTCTGATAAATCGTAAAGGAATCCAAAAGAGCAGCATGCTGAAAGACCATTGCAAATCTTTTCTTTAGTGCATCAAGCTCTTTCCGATTTGAATCATGTAAATCGTGACCATCGATTATGATGCTGCCTTCATCTGGTGGGTAAATTCCCAAGATACTCTTGATCAAGACTGTTTTCCCGGAGCCACTTTTCCCGAGGATCACGAGATTTTCGTTGAATGGCAAAACGAAATTGATCCCTTTGAGAATCTCTTGACCTGCTAAACTAATTCGCAGACCTTTTATGGCAATCATTGGAGTTCCCTTCTCCTTCTTAGGTAGAGACGATATCCCAGATATGCAATACTAAGTCCTGCCCAATTTGCTAAAAGATCTCCAAAATAGACTTGCCTACCAGGGATAAAGTGCTGATGATATTCATCTAAAGCTGCCAGCAGTAACATTATGACGACGATAACTACAGTATGACCAGTTTTAGTTCCTCGTTTCAAGAAATAAAGCGATGCCCAGACACCCCACATAAAATAAATACCAAAATGAGCAAACTTATCTGCCCCCAGTTTGTTGAGATCTGGAATACCACTTCCAGGGATTGAGGATAAGATCCATATTAGTACCATCCATCCCCAAAAAAGCAATTGGTAGTGTTTAATTTTCATTAGTCGATTCCTATAATTTCCCAGTTCATACCAATAAAGTTCTTTTTCAAATGAGCTTTGAGGGGGACTCCATTATCTGATATCCAGATTGTTACTTTGATATCCTCATCAAAAAAGTTATGAGTCAACATATCCACATATGGATGTTCCTGATCATTAAGAGGCTCAAGCTGAATCTCTAGGCAGCGTGCGTAAATGTTCCCTACTTCTGTATGAATGCGTTGGCGTTCTTTAGCCCTTACGTATGCACGCCATTGTCTACCATCCTCGTCAAGGATATAGCTGTTAGATGGGCTCGGGTTTTCGCATAGAGTATACAGGAAGCTAAAAAAATCTCTGCTATTATTGGATATTTTATATTTCAGAGATTGTCCCGTACTTTGTCGATACATAACAGCTTTGGGATGATTGTAAATTGTCTGGACGGAGTCGCGTAGTTCGCCCTGATGGATAATCCTTTGATAGCTTGTGGGCAAAGACATTTCATTCATTTGGACACAGTAGATATTATTCAGGTGTGGAAAGATGCTGAGTCGACCCTGGTTTTGGACTCTAACTTCAATCGTTCTAGGTCCCATATCAATCACCAGATCTGCCACCTTCAATGACATAGAGCTCACCTTGTAGTTCAATTTTTGAGCAGGTAAAACTGAAATTGCAAGCAGCATTGATAAGCTCAGCAAAATTCTTAGCATGTTATAGATAACACCTTACTCTGATCTTTTTGATACTGCGTTCATCACTATCTAATATTTCCAGTTTAAGATTTTCGTCAAGGCTATATTCTTCCCCGACTTCAGGAACGTGGTTGAATTGGGCTAGAAGAAATTCTGCCATATTGTCGTATTCTTCGACCGAGATCTCTCGCGAAAATTCTTGATTAAACTGACGTACACTAAAGTTCCCGCTGATTTCATAGATTTCATCGCTGATTTTGGTAAATTCAGGGATCTCATCTGAATCATACTCATCCTGGATTTCGCCCACTATCTCTTCCAAAATATCTTCCAATGAAATGATTCCTGATGTGCCTCCATATTCATCAACTACGATGGCTACCTGCAGTTTTTTAAGCTTAAATTGATTTAACAGACTCTGTACTTTCATGTTTTCAGTGATAAACCATGCCGGGCGCATGAGTTCAGTCAAGCTCTTTTTTTCGGGATACAACAACAGATCTTTGACATATATAATTCCAATGATATTGTCAATAGTGTCTCTATAAACTGGGATGCGAGAATATCCACTGGATATAGCAAGAGCTTTAAGCTCTTCAAGACTTTGATTTTCCTCAATAGCCGTGATTTTTACCCTAGGAACGTAGATCTCGCTAATTTCAGCTTCGCGGAAACGGAAAAGACCAACTAACATACGTTTTTCATGCTCTTCTAATGAGCCAGATGTACTTTCACTTTGAATTAAATTATTAAATTCCTCATGGGTGAATCTTTGGTTTACATGAGGATCGATACTCCCCTTACGAGAAATAGCAACACTTAGTTTCTCAAAAATCCATACTACAGGCGTAAGGATAAATTGAATAATGTGTAGGGGATAGGCAATCCACAGAGAGATCTCATTGGCCAATGATAATGCTATTAGTTTAGGAACTATCTCGCCAAAGATCAAGATCACGGTCGTCACCAAAATGATCTGAATCGTGATCGTATATGAGATATTCCATCCATATACTTCTGCCAGGTGAAGGGCTAAGAGAGTACTAAAGGATGATATTGCCATATTAACAAAAGTATTGCAGAGTAGTAAGGTCACTAAGAGCCGTTTAGGACGTGTTAATAGCCGGATCACCATTTTCCCGCTCTTGCTACCACTGTTTTCTAATTTCTTTAAATAGACTCGCGAAAGTGAAAACATAGTTGTTTCACTTCCTGAAAAAAAGGCCGAGAGAAGAACGAATAATAGCAAATATAAGGCTTTAGAATCCACTATTCTAACTCTCTCGGAATCTGCTTTCGGTAATTAGCTTCTGCGTCTTCCATCTTTTTTTTGTCTGCAGGTCTGATATGATCATAGCCGGCTAGGTGTAGCAAAGCATGGACCAAAACCTGACAAAATTCCTCTTTGTAAGTGTTTTCACCCTTTTGTTTAAATACTTGATTTATGTCAATGATAATATCGCACATCTTCATACAACCCATGCCCAGATCAAGACATTCACTCTCAAAGCTGAGCACGTCTGTGGGCGAATCTACTCCCCTATAGCGGAGATTGTATTCTCGCATGGATTCACTATTGGTCAATAGCAGAGATATCTCAAAGTTCGTTTCCGGAGCTTCTTGAGTAAGGATATATTTAGCAAAGCCTTCTAGGACGTCTTTCGATATCCCAGGAGGTAGCTCACCCTGAATGTTTAGACTCGTCATCTTCGTCTGGATAGTCCAATCTTTTGCGGTATATGCTTCCCAAGACCGGGAGCATAGCCTCCTTGATTAAAGTCAGATCTTTCATGGTGATTGGAGCCTCATTTAATTGCTCATCGCGGATGAGACGAGAAATGGTATCATCGATGATCTTTGCAATGTCCTGCTCACTAGTGATGTTCTTTGCTTTAGTTGTGCTTTCGACTATGTCAGCGATCATTACCAAAGCTGCTTCCTTAGTCTGCGGTCTAGGTCCAGGATATTGATATATCTTGCTATCCAGGGGCAGTTGCATTTTTTCTGCACGATCATAAAAATAACGGATTGTAGTGTTACCATGATGTTGCATAATGATGTCAATCACAGGTTGCGGGATCTTATACTTCTTTGCTAGCGCAATCCCTTCCGAGACATGGTTCTTGATCAGTGCTGCACTTTTATCAGGTGTGAGATCATCGTGTATTTCTGATGATTCTTCATTGTTTTCTGTAAAGATCTCAGTATTGATGGTCTTTCCAATATCATGGTAATAGCTTCCAACCCGCGCCAACAATGGATTTGCCCCGATTGCTTCTGCGGCTCGCTCAGTGAGATTTCCCACGATAAGGCTATGGTGGTATGTGCCCACTGCAGAAGTCGCCATCTTCTTGAGTAGGGGGTGATTAAAGTCCAAAAGTTCTAATAGGGTCTGTTTCGTCGCCCTATTCCACTTCTTCTCATAGTATGGTACGATCATGATGATCCCCATGATACTAAGTGAACTTGATATAATCAAAAAACCAATATTCTGAAATAAATTTGCAATGGGGTCATTATTGTATATCGAAAGCGATAAGCTAATCACCGAATAACTTATCAATAAGTAAAACCATATTGTCAAATACTCATGTTGAGCTTTTTGGCGTTTTATTAGCACTAGAGTTATGATAGTTCCCAAGATGAATATTACCAGAGGGTGACTGTCCCAATTGATAAAGGGGGAGAGCAGCATACCAGAGCATACAGAGTAGAGGATACCATAGTCCACGGTTACTAGGATTGTGGCCGCAACTGTAGTCAGAGCAAAAGGGATTACTAGATTGTTTAAGTTTAGTAGATGATTCGAAATCAACGCGCATAGTATTAGCAGGATAAAACCCAAATTTACTGGGAGATAATCCATAGTCTCATTTTGCTCTTTAGAGTGAGTAGCTCCATAATAATGATTTGCCAAGAGCAAGACAGTGAAGATGTAAATTAATAGTCCAAATGACATAAGCATTTGCTGTAAAGGCGTTCTTTGGACATTTCGTGATTGATATGCTGATTGTAAAGAAGCTAGCTTATCGATATCTTCTTGGGTAACTCGGGTGTTTTTCCTAACAATCACTTCATTTTGCAATACCATGCCCTGAGTCTGTGGAATCTCATTTAGGATGTTTTGACTCAGTTCGGCATATTTTTCTTGATCAGTTTGAATATTGGTTACAACCAGCTTTGGAGCTAAAGCTTTTAAGAATCCTTCAGCTTCTTCTAGATCAGTGAATAAAGAATCCCGCGCTGCAGAAAGTTCCAAGAAAGTTTCTTTAGGAAGCCTTTTTTCTTCCCCTGCTTGCCACAAGCTGATCTCAGATTCGGTGATATTTTGATAGATCCCGCGAGCATATAGCGCATTGAGCCTATTGCGTAAATTCTCATACAGAGCATCCCGTTTTTCAGAATCTTTAGCAAATTCCAATACTGTAGGATCGACTCGTATGTCCAGTTTCTGAAGCTCAGTACTCAAGGTCTCGGGATCACTGCCTTCATTTGAATAGAAAACTGCCCATATCCTATCTAAGAGACTAAGTGCCTCAAATAGGGGCTCGTCATTCATGCGATAAGGCATAGCTATCGATTTGAGACGTTCTTCTTGCTCGGCACTAAGCTGCTCTGGCGATTTAATTATAGGGAAGTCAAACGGAGCTATAATCTCCTTCTCAGACACTTGTCCCACGCGGAGCCTAAACTCCGGATAACTATATCGCCCTACAGCAAATAAGTGAAATAGACCAACGATCACAAGGGCCGTCAATATGATAATCAACATATTTTTCGAATTCATGTTCCCTATTTAAAGGCAAGCGCATACTTGTCAAGTTTGTTCTTACAACGTTTTTCTGAAAATGAACTAGTAGTTGCTATTGCAATAAAAGATTCTATATTACATTCTGGCAATTTTAGTCATATACCATTAATAAGCATTTGCTTATCTGATTGAAGTAAACACTCTTTATAGGCAATTCTTATTTTATGTTCAGACGTAAAAATAGCTAGAAGTAAGAAATAAGAAATAAGAAGTAAGGATTTACACTGATGGGAACTGCGTATTAGGTCTATAACGGTACTTTTTCTAAATTATTCAGTATATTAGTCTCCGTGAATTGTTTAGATGGTGGGAAATTCTATGTTATCTGTATACCTACCTTTCTCTTGTAATGTAGGTTCTGTGACATTTACAATCTGAAGCTTCAATACGTTTTGATTGACATAATTTCCAGTTCTGTAATTTGTGGAGTCTAGGGAAAAAATGGGTGCCCAGTGGGTTTTTGCCGTGAATTGGGAACCTGAAGGATGTAAACAATGCTCGAAAAAATTCTTAAGAAACTATTCGGTGATAAAAATACCAAAGATCTCAAACGCTATGAACCGCGTGTGATTGAAATAAATAATATATACGAAGGATTGCATCAATATGATGACGATCAGCTTAGAGAACGCATAGCTGAGATCAAACAGGAGATTGCAGACAAATTAGCGCCAACACGCAAAGAATTGGAAGACCTGCAACAAGAATACCGCGAAAGCTCAGATGATAGCGATCGCAACCGTATTGACAATCAAATAGACATTGTCACAAAAAAGCTTAAACAGCTTAACAAGGATACTTTAGACGACTATTTACCAGAAGTTTATGCCATCGTAAAAGACACTTGTCGCCGGCTCTTAGGAAAGGAGTTTGAGGTAAAAGGTCATATGCAAAAGTGGGATATGGTACCCTTTGATGTCCAATTGATTGGTGCGATGGCTCTCCATGACGGAACTATTGCTGAAATGGCTACTGGAGAAGGTAAAACATTGGTGGCAACTATGCCTCTTTTTTTGAATGCCCTCTTAGGGCGAGGTGCACACTTGGTGACCGTAAACGACTATCTGGCCAGCCGTGATGCAGAATGGATGAGTCCCATCTTCAATTTTTACGGGATGCGCGTAGGTTGCATCACAACCGGTATGGATTTTGCTGCTCGTAAAGAAGCTTACGAGGCAGATGTAACCTATGGAATGAATAGCGAATTTGGTTTTGACTATCTTAGAGACAATATGGCGACCAGTCCTAATCAACTTGTCCAACGCGACTTTTATTATGCGATTGTGGATGAGGTTGACTCTATCCTTATTGATGAAGCAAGAACGCCTCTCATAATCAGTGGTCCCATTGCCCAAGATAAAAATTTCTATCACGAATTGCGACCAGCAATTGCTTCATTGGTGCAAGCTCAGAATGCTCTCATTTCTCGCTATCTTTCTGAGATTCGCGAAGACCTAAATAAAAATAAAGACAACACTTTTTCTACGGATAGCCGACTAGCAAAGAACCTCTTGTTAGTTCAACGGGGAGCTCCTAAAAACAAAGCATTCACAAAGCTGATGCAGGATGCTTCTCTCAAACGTTTGGTACAAGATACAGAGGGCGTCTATCTACGAGATAAGAAAATGCATGAGCTGGATGAAGAACTCTTTTTCGTAACTGATGAGAGGCAAAATAGCGTAGATTTATGTGATAAGGGAAGAGACATGCTGTCGCGCAAGGATCCTGATCTATTTGTGGTTAGGAGCTTAGATGAGATCATCCAGGAAATCGACGAGAATCCTGATATTAGTGATGAAGCCAAAATGCAAGAAAAAGAGAGAGCAACTAGTAACTTTATGGACAAAAGCGAAAAACTGCACAATATCAAACAGCTTCTCAAGGCTTTCACACTCTTCGAAAACAACCAAGAATATGTCGTCATTGACAACAAAGTAATAATTGTGGATGAATTTACTGGTCGTCAGATGCCCGGTCGACGATTCTCAGATGGGTTACACCAAGCTCTTGAAGCAAAAGAAAATGTAGCAATTGAGGCCGGTACTCAGACCTTTGCGACAATAACCCTGCAGAATTACTTTCGTATGTATGAAAAACTTGCTGGTATGACTGGTACTGCTGTAACAGAAGAAGGCGAATTTATGGAGATCTACGGGCTTCCGGTGATAGTCATACCGACAAATAAACCTGTAACCCGTATTGACCACGATGATGAAATATATCTTACCAAAAATGAAAAATACCAAGCTATTATCGATGAAGTAATTTACTGGCACAAACTCAAAAAACCGGTACTAGTCGGAACAGTTAGTGTCGAAGTTTCTGAGGTACTCTCGCGATTACTGAGACGCCATGGGATTCCGCACAATGTCCTCAATGCTCGTCAGCATCAAAGAGAAGCAGAGATTATCGCCAATGCTGGAGAACCCGGCGCAGTGACGATTGCTACCAATATGGCAGGTCGTGGAACAGATATCAAGCTCGGCAAAGGTGTCGTAACTCAACCTATAGAAAGCTATCTTGGACTTAGCAAACAGCGCACTGAGGAATATTACTATGGCTTACCTTTGGATGGTCTCCATATCATTGGTAGTGAACGTCATGAAAGCAGACGTATCGATCGCCAATTACGTGGACGCGCTGGACGTCAAGGAGATCCTGGGACATCAAGGTTCTACCTCTCTTTGGAAGATGACCTAATGCGGCTATTTGGCTCAGATCGCATGGCACCACTCATGCAAAGAATTGGGCTTAAACCAGGCGAAGCAATCCGCCACCCCATGATGACAAGAGCTGTGGAAAGAGCACAAAAAAGAGTGGAAGAACACAATTTCGAGATTCGTAAAAATCTCATTAAATATGATGAAGTGATGAATCAACAGCGCGAAGTCATTTACAGCTATCGCCGCAGTGTGTTAAAGGGATATGAAATCAAGAATGAGATTAAGGAGATGATTTCAGATAGTATCTCACGTTTAGCACACCAGATTTCAATGCAATCCAAATATGCAGAAGAATGGGATTTGGGAATAGCGATAGATTTTTTCAAAGGACTCAATATCATCATTCATGAGGAAGATCTTCAGAGCGATCATCTCAATGAAGAGTTGTTGTATAATTCTCTCATTGAGATTGCAGATAAAGCCTATGAACGCAGGGAAAAGCAATTGGGCAGTGATGTGCTCAGAGACATAGAACGTCGTTCTCTTCTAGAAGTGGTTGACAATGAATGGAGAGATCACTTACATGAGATGGATCTTCTTAAAGAAGGTGTATTCCTGAGATCCTACGCAAATAAAGATCCGCTAATCGAATATAAAAAAGAAAGTTATTCCCTGTTTGAGGGATTAATTGCACGGATTCAGGATAACGTTACAAAAAGAGTATATACTACCTTTATATTAACCAGAGAGCAGCTTAACAATATGCAAGAAATGCTCAAAGGAACCAATATGACACATGAAGCCATTAGCTCCTTTGTGAACTCACAGGAACAAGCATATCAAAGTTCTGCTACGCAAGCTCCACAATATAACAATTCTAATAACAGTTCAACCCCCAAAGTACGACCAGTGCAAGTTGGGGAGAAAGTAGGTCGCAATGATCCTTGCCCGTGTGGAAGTGGAAAGAAATACAAAAAATGCTGTGGTATGCATGAAGGTGAGGAGTAATAATAATGGCAAAAGGACTGATAATAGTAGAATCACCCGCCAAAGCGCATACGATTACAAAGTTTCTCAAAAACCAATACATAGTCAAGGCTTCGATGGGGCATATCAGAGATTTGCCTCAACATGATTTGGGCGTTGATGTAGAAAATAATTTTGACCCTAAGTATGTGACTGACAAAAAGAAAAGCAAGATCATAGCAGAATTACGTGAAGCCGCCAAAGCTGCCGATGCTATCTATCTGGCTAGTGACCATGACCGAGAAGGTGAAGCTATTGCTTGGCATCTTAGCAAGGTGCTGGAAAAAGAAATCAAGGATAAGCCCTTGTATCGGATAGTCTTCAATGAAATCACTGCAAAAGCAATCAATTCTGCTATTTCCCAACCCGGCAAGATAGATATGCAAAAAGTAGATGCTCAACAAGCGCGCCGCATACTCGATAGAGTTGTGGGCTATAGCATCTCACCGCTTTTATGGAAGGTTATTGCCAAGGATCTCTCCGCAGGAAGAGTCCAATCAGTCGCCTTACGCTTAATATGTGAGCGGGAAGACGAAATCAAAGCTTTTGTACCTAAAGAGTTTTGGAAGATAGAGACAGAATTTTGGAAAGACGATCTCCCAAAATTTAAAGCTGTCATAGAGCGCTATCAAGGGAAAAAGGTTGAGATTAAAAGCGAAAAGGAAGCTATTCAGATAAGTGACGATCTCAAAACTAAGCAGGCCATTCTTGCTGATATAAAGCGGACTACTCGTTCAGTTGAGCCTCCAGCACCTTTTATCACTAGTACTTTGCAGCAAGAAGCATCAAAAATTCTATCCTTTCAAGCTCAACGCACCATGAGCATCGCACAACAGCTCTATGAGGGAGTGGATATCGGAGGTGAAAGTACAGGTCTTATCACCTATATGCGTACTGATAGTACTAGAATTGCATCTGAGGCGATAGATAATTGCAAAAAGCTAATCTCAGAGCGCTTTGGAAATGATTTAGTGAATGATTCTACTAGACTTTATAAAAACAAACAAAGCGCCCAAGATGCCCATGAAGCAATTCGTCCCACCGATGCTTTTCGCACTCCCGAAAGTATTAGCCCCTTTCTTTCCAAAGAACAGCTCAAACTATATACTCTCATTTGGCAAAGATTTGTTGCTACTCAAATGAAACCAGCCAAAGTGCAAACGAGCACGGCTAAAATCGAGATTGGAGATGCTGTCTTTGCTGCCAGTGGAAATCAAATTACCTTTGAAGGATTCCTTAAATGCTATCCACACGTGAATATTCAACTCGGTGAAAATATCGATAAGGGATATCGGAAAGCGGATGTCCTCGAACATGATGCTCTAAGAAAAAGTCAACACTTCACCTCACCTCCATCTCGCTTTACTGAAGCATCTTTAATCAAAGAGCTCGAGGCAAAAGGTATTGGCCGTCCTTCAACATATGCAACAATCTTGAGTACAATCAGAAATAGAAAGTATGTAGTCTTAGAGAAAAAAAATTTTAAACCTACGCCATTGGGGATGGATGTTAATACTTTCTTGGTAGATAAGTTTGATAGCCTATTTAATGTCAAATTTACTGCTAAGATGGAAGCTCAACTTGATGAAGTTGAATATGGCAAAGTAATATGGCACAAACTTGTTAAAGGATATTACGAAGATATGATGGGACTTATTTCAAAAGTGGACGTAAAAAAAGAAAAAAATAA
>JASKKR010000013.1 GCA_030154085.1 Candidatus Cloacimonadota bacterium
CGCGCGTGCTCTGCGGCATCGCCGGCATCTTCACTGGCGAAGACCATAGTGCAGATCAGTAGCAGCAACAGCGTGATCAATACTTTTGTTTTCATCTTTCTTCTCCTTGATCGATGATCGTTTATTTACTGCTTTTGGGCAGTATCTCTTTTCTTTCTTAATATTAACAGCAAACAGGATATCAGAACTATACCACTGATGGTGTTGCGTTTAGCCAAAAGCAATGAGGTTCAGATAAGCACCGGAATCAGTATCAATAGCTTCGGATATCATGTCAAGTATCTTGTTTGATTTATACGGAGAAGGCTAATTTTTGTCATTGGGGTAGTGCTTTTGCGATATTGCCACATGGGCTTGCGCAAGATACGTGCTGCTCTCGACCTCCCAGACTAGGGGTGAATATTAGTAGCCCATCCGGGCAGGAGGCCTGGAACTGCTTCTTTAGCCTCTAAGCCCTCTCAACCTTAGTGCAGATTCGTGGACAGCTTATGGATTCCGGGTCAAGCCCGGAATGACTAATGTGAGGCTGCTAGGTAGTTTCTATGGATTCCGGATAAGCCTCACTTCGCTCGACTTTCCGGAATGACTGGTCTGGGGATGAGGTGGGATGTATAACCCATAACGCGTAACTTCAGCACTCCAACACTTCAACACTAGTTAATCGTGCGCATCGACACCATAATTCTAAATCGTAAATCGTAGATTGTGCATTCGATTTGCCGCGCCAACTACGACACCCCAATTTTACATCATACATCGTAAATTGTAGATTCGATTTTCGGCGCAGCCGCAAATCGCCTAAGTCCTTATTTTCTCACCGCTTGCACGTTCGACCGGTGAGCGACCGGTGAGGGGGGCATGAGATGCCCATATTTTACAAGCATTTAGCATAGGCATATAGAAATCATATCTATACATTTCTCGGTTTAGGACTGATGCATCTTCTGATGAAATGATCTGAGAATTGATCTATTGAGACTCCGCGGGTATTTCGTGGGTGACTTCTCTTTTTTCTATTGACTGAATTCCATATTCTGAGATTAATGCGCATACAAAGAAGAATCCACACAAAAGGGAGAACCAATGGCTTACAACAAAATGAAAACAGATCTGCAAAACCTGTTTAAAGAACTTAAAGAGCAGGGATTGTACAAAACCGAACGCATCCTCACCACTCCTCAAGGAGCTGAGATTGAAGTCGAAGGTGGCACCAAAGCCTTGAATTTTTGCGCAAACAATTATCTTGGTTTGGGCAATCATCCAGAAGTGATTAAGGCAGCTCAGAACATCATGAATGACTGGGGCTATGGTCTAGCTTCTGTACGTTTTATCTGCGGAACTCAAAAGATTCATAAGGATCTGGAAAAGGCCGTATCAAAGTTTTTAGGCACCGAAGACACCATCCTCTATGCTGCATGTTTTGACGCTAATGGCGGAGTATTTGAGCCGCTTTTAGGTGAAGATAGTGCTCTGATCTCAGATGAACTCAATCATGCTTCTATCATCGATGGCGTGCGTCTTTGCAAAGCCAAGCGCTTTCGCTACAAACACTCCAATATGCAGGAATTAGAAGCAGCTTTGAAAGATTCTCAAGACATGAAATATCGCCTCATCTGCACAGACGGTGTATTTTCAATGGACGGAGACATGGCAAAGCTGGATGAAATCTGTGACTTGGCAGATAAATATGACGCCTTGGTCATGGTAGACGATAGCCATGCTACTGGATACATTGGAAAGACTGGACGCGGAACACCCGAACACTTTGGGGTGACAGATAGAGTCGATATCATCACCACTACCTTTGGTAAAGCAATGGGTGGCGGCAATGGTGGATGCACAAGCGGACGCAAAGAAATCATTGAGCTCTTGCGTCAACGCAGCCGTCCCTATCTCTTCTCAAATACCTTGGCTCCCGCCGTTGTAGGAGCAACCTTGAAAGTGCTCGAAATGCTTTCTGCCTCCAACGATCTGCAAGACAAGGTCTGGGAAAATGCAAAATATTTCCGCACTAAGATGGAAGAAGCCGGTTTTGACATCGTTCCTGGCAATACTGCTATCGTCCCCGTCATGCTATATGATGCACCCTTGGCCATTAAGATGGCTGACATGTTGCTCGAAGAGGGCGTTTATGTGATCGGATTCGTATATCCTGTAGTGCCCAAAGGCAAAGCGCGCATCAGAGTGCAACTCTCTGCCGCACACAGCCGTGCAGATTTGGACAAAACTATAGCCGCTTTTATCAAGGTCGGCAAAGAACTTGAGCTCATAAAATAACTCATTCCAACTATATGCGCAAAGGGGTGATATATCTGATACCGGTCCCCATCGGGAACCTCGGAGATATCACCCTGAGAGCGCTCGATACCCTGCGTCAGCTGAGTTTGATCGCTTGTGAAGACACTCGGAAGACGCTATTTTTGCTTTCCCACTACAATATTCCCGCACCTAAACTGATAAGTTTCCATAAATTCAATGAACGTAGCCGCGAGAAGATGCTCTTTGCTCACTTGAATACAGGGGAAGATCTTGGGATAGTCTCCGATGCAGGCTCTCCAGCAATTTCGGATCCAGCCCAGGCAATCGTGCATACTGCCATCCAAGCTGGATATAAGGTGGAAGCATTGCCCGGAGCTACCGCGTTGATCCCTGCAATCAGCATCTCCGGTTTTGATAATTCATCCTTTCAATTTTTGGGTTTTTTGCCTGCCAAAGACAAAGATCGCCGCAAACTCATTGAATCCCTGCGAACCTATCCCCACCCAAGCATAATCTATGAAAGTGTACACCACCTTCGTGCTACTTTAGCAGAACTGGCAAAGGCACTTGCCCCGCGTCAGATAGCCATTGCCCGGGAGATATCCAAACTTCACGAAGAATGTATTCGCGGCGAGATTAGTGAATTGGCAGCTTCAGAAGATATTGTACTAAAGGGAGAATTTGTAATTGTGATCGATAGAGCAGAGCCCGAAACGCTCAGCTTCCCGGATGCAGAAGCCTATCAGCTGATAAAACAGCAAAATGAGCTCAGCAGCAAAGAACTTGCCACTAAAATCGCTGATAGATATGGAATCTCAAAAAAGCAAGCTTATACCTTTGTGATAGAAAACAAATAATGGACAAACTCACATTACTTTTTGATTTTGATGGCACTTTGGCAGATTCGATCCACCTGGGTCTGAATATCGCAAACAAAATAGCTCCTGAATTTGGCATTGAGCCACTTACAGAGAAGCAATTTGAAGAAGTTCGCTCGATGAGCATTCCTAAGGCTCTCAAATATCTTAAGATCCCTTTTTACAAAGTTCCTAAAGCGATTGCCTTAGCATTAGTGGAATATCGACATCGTATCCATGAATTGGAGCCCTATCCGGGAATCGACACAATGCTCTGTGATCTGCGTAAGCTGGGCTGTGAATTGGCGTTGATTTCTTCAAATACATCCGAAAACGTATCGTATTTTATAGAGCATCACTCTCTGCATTATTTCAATTGGATAGAAGGTACTTCTGGTATTTTAAAGAAACATAGCAGCATCCGTAAGCAGATGAAAAAGCACAAGCTTACGAAAGAGAACGTAATTTATGTGGGAGATGAGATCCGGGATGTAATCGCTGCTAAGAAGTGCGGAATCCGCGTAATATCAGTCACGTGGGGATTCCATACCCAAGAGCTCCTCAGCAGTAAAGATCCAGACTACCTCGTAGACAACCCTAGTCAAATAACGAACATCGTCCAAAAGCTGCTTAGCAAATAAGCCTATAGTTTGTATCCCAGGCTCAACATTGCAGAATACAATTTAAAATCTTTGCTCTGCCCTGCATCTCCAACTTTAAACATATTCATATCAGCTCTCAGATCTATGTTAAAAGTATCTTTATAAAGACCAAGTTTGAAGACATCCTTCAGCTGGATACCTGTGCCCACTACTAACCTGAGTTGATGCGTAACAATCTTGTCCATCCCACTTTCCTGCAGCTCGGCATGGGATCCAGGATTTGTAGAAACAAAAGCGGCAATGTCTTCATCAAGCAGCTTGACCCCACTCCTAATTCTTTTGTTTTGCTGCAATAAGTATGAATAAGCAGGACCAAAATAAATATATGCACCTTGGTATTGGTTTTGCTTCTGTTCTTCCGGCAATTCTTGCTTAAGCCTGAGCAAAAGAGGAACACTTATATAATCGCTTGTGTAGTCTATATGTCCATTTATCGTTGGGGCAAAATTTGCAAGTACAGCTGGATTATCGCCGACTAAAGGAGCCTGTTCAAATTCATAACGCACCCCATAGCGCTGCCAGAGCAATTCCGGTTGAAACCATAAAGAATCTTTTTCTTTGCTGATGCACTGCATAAAATAAAAACCGGCTCCTTGGGCATAGGTTAAATCCGCAGTATTTGATTCAGTCTCCAAATATGCCAGATGTACTCCAGCATTATCTATCTCATAGCGCAACGTGTGACTGTCATCCTCACCAAAGGCAGAAGAAATTCCCCCCATATAGCGAATGCCCCATTCGAAAGTCTCTGCACCCAAAACGCCGATAAGCATTATAGGCAATAATATTAGTAGGGCTCTCTTGTTCATAACAGCTCCTTGAAAATCATATTATTGATCCTTTTTTTATTGTTCATTTAATAGACATATCTGTCAAGTTATTTCTTTTTTGTTGCGCTTATGTCCGGTGATTGTTATGAATTTAAGTATGTAATCCTGAAAGAAATATATTACAAAGATGTGAAAGCCTCCTGTTTGTAATCTTATATTCTTAGAGCATTCCTTCCTTACATACCTTTTAAGGAGAGATGTAGCACCGTCCTTGTAGAGAGAAGGAGAAGGCAACGAATAGTATTTGATTTTAGTTGCGAATCAATTATCTTTAGTATATGTAGTGCTGTGTGGAAAGACTTGTGATAAATCTTCTTGCTATTAACCAGACGTCTATGATTTGTAATACTCATAAAATAAAGGGAGAAACAGCAATGATACTGAACACTATACTGGAACACTTAGAACAATTTGCACCCCCTGAATTAGCACAGGATTGGGATAACGTAGGCCTGCTTATCGGCGATAAATCCCGCAAGATCAACAGCGTCTTGATCAGTTTGGATGCGAGCGAGAATGCTGTCGAATATGCCAAGAGCAAGGGTCATGACCTTATCCTCACTCATCACCCCATCATCTTTCATCCCCTTAAAAGTATCACAGATAATGTGATCCTAAGCATGATAGAATCCCACATTTCCCTGATCTGCATGCACACAAATTTTGATGCTGCAATCGGAGGAGTAAATCACGCTCTTGCTGAAGAGCTGAATCTCGATGTCGATAGACCTCTGGGAAATCCTGAAGCCAAGGATATGGGCTTGATCTGCATAGCAAAATCTCCGATCAAAATCAAAGAGCTTGCTGAATTTGTGAAGAAGCAGCTCGGCTCAAAATATATCAAATTGTGGACAGCTGGTTCAAGTGTTGATAGGGAGGTCTCCCGCATTGCAATTTGCGGTGGATCTGGCGGGAACTCACTCCCTTTGGCTCAGAAGTATGCCGATCTCTTGATCACTGGAGATGTCGCCTATCACAGCTTCTTGCGTAGCAATATTCCCATCATTGATGCCGGACATTTTTACACTGAATACCCAGCATTGCAGAAGCTCAAAGAAATTTTGGAAACTTTTGGAATCAAAAACGAAATCATGCCAATTGAGCTACATGAATGGAGACAAAATATAATCTATGTGTAGAACAAAATACACACAAACCTGAATTTTACTAGGGAAAAGCTCTGATTTTCAGTGCTTTTCCCTTGACAATATAGTTGCTTTCTATCTTCCTACCCATAATATACTTCTTTGGAGGAAGATATGAAACAAACTGCTAAAATATTTTTGATACTGATGCTCGTCCTTGGTCTTGCGTCATGCGATAGTGATAGTGACAGCGCAGAACCTGCCGAGACATCTCAAGCCTTCGCAAATTATTGGACTAGCCAGACCACTCTTACGGCAAGTCTTGAGAATCGTGATGCGACAATGAATTCCATCCAAGAAAACATTATTGGTTTGGGAGACAAAAAATCCAAAAACGCCATCGAAGAAATTGATGCTTTGGTAAATGGTTATATTGCCCAAAGTAATGAAGCAGCCGAATTCTTTGACGATATGGAAAGCCTGGAAGACAATATACGTCCCTATGGAGACGACAAAAACATCTTTGGTGACATCGCCAAAGGAATCTACAATAAGGCTTCAGATGCCGTAATTTCCAGTGGCAGAATGGTACGCTCCGGATGGCGTGTACTCAGCGGAAGACAAAGCCTCAGACAAGTACTCAATGATCCCGAATCCGGAATCCCAATCGTGTCCAACTTTGCTGCCGATCTTCAGCGTCACAATGCTGAGCGGGATGCTGCCATCCGGCAAGCAATTCTGGAAAACGACAGTCAAGACGGCTGGGTGCCGATCAACTCTTTGCCGGGGAATACCCCTGAAGAAAAAGCCAATGCCTATCTAAATCTCTCTGACGAAGATCCGCTTAAAATGGGTGCTCGTCGTGATGTGATGTTCTGGGATGCAGATGAAAGAATTCGCACCGCAAACACTGTCAAAAAGTTAGGCGAGACTGGGGTCAAGATTGTTGGTGATACCTATGGCGGAGGAGCTGGAGAATGGACCAATGAAGTCCTAAACCAACACTTAAGCCAAGGTCAAGATCCCTCAGACAAAGGCATCATGGAAATCGAGGTTCGCAGCGTAGACGATGAAAACCAACCTATTGAAGAACCTATAACCATCATCATTGACAAAGTAAATACTCCTGATAGTGATCCCAGGGTCACCGTCATCGTCAATGCCTCTGAAACTTTGGTAGCTGAGCTTCCCACTGGAGACTACAATATCATCGCTTCTGCAGAAGACTTTATCCGCAATGTCGAAGGGGCAGTCACGGTCGCTTATCAACAAGTGACAGAGCAGGTCAACAATCTGCTTAGGCTTGCCGAAAATGCTATCATCATTGAAGGTATCTCGGCTAATAATGATGTTGTGTCCACTGGCAGTACTGTAGAGATCAATCTCGCTTGCGTCAGCTCCATCGGGCAAGAGCTAAATTTCGACTGGAGCATCTCCGGCGGCGAGTATGGCGGCTTACACAAAAATAAGAATCGTCTCAGCTTCATCCCCCAAAACGAAGGTGATTATACTATTGATGTTGAAGTAACAGACTCTTACAACAATACTAAACATGCCTCCATTACCATCTCCGCCATCAATGCCAGCATCACCTTTGATCAATTTGAGATCACCGCAGAACAAATTAACGACAACAAGTTCAACCCTGGCGAATTAGCAACTTTGGAGCTTTTCATTACAAATAGTGGTGCCACAGACCTAGTTGGCATCGCCAATTTCATCGGGGTGGATGGAGTCCAGGTCGGGTTCAACCAGTCCACCGCTGAAATCCCCATCGGAGAGACAGCGCAGTTCCTTGCGAATGTCCAGCTACCTGCCACATTTTCGCAAGAATATGCCAAACTGGAATTTTCTTACCTAGTTCAAGATCAATCCGGAAATCCAGTTATGATGAGTCTACCGATCTCGATCCCGGTGGATTTTTATGTTGAAATCAATCCCATCACATCCCCCGTGGAAGAACGCGTGCTCACCGTGATGGGTACTGTTGCCAATCCGCAGCTCAATAGAGCCAGCTTGATCGTGGATGGAGATGTGCAACAAGCCTATGATATGGAACTAAATAATGGGCAGTTCCATCAGACTATCGTAGTCGGTAGCTCCTATGAAGAGCAGGAACATACCGTTGAAGTTACTGCTATTTCTGGAAGCCTGGAAGCCTCGGATTCGCAAACCTTCACATCTCAGATCCCACCCACTGCTCTGCGTGTTACTCTCACTTGGGATACAAATGGCACCGATGTAGATCTTTGGGTCACAGATCCCAATGGTGAAAAATGCTACTATGGTAATACCACAACAGCAACCGGACTGACTTTGGATTTTGACGACACAAATGGCTTTGGTCCCGAAAACATCACAACTACAAACATCATCCCGGGAAACTACCTGGTGCAAGTGCATTATTATAGCGATCATGACGATGAAAACGCCATCAGCACAAATGCCACAACCGTCATCCGCATCAATGAAGGTAGCCCAGATGAGACTATCAACAATTATTATGGATTCCTATATGACACAGACGATATCTGGACGGTGACCTCTCTCACTTTTGATGGAACCACCTGGAGACTCAATGAAATAAATCAAAAATCAATACAAGATTCCGATACTTTACCAGTAAAATAATAGAAGACACGATCGTATTGTTGCTCCTCGTGACCCCTTTTCTTAAAGGGGTCACTTTTTTATTTTGAACTCTAAAACATCACATTGATCCATGATGGGGCTTATTCAAGCGAATTATCATCACTCGTGATAACTTTGGAAGCGAGCCTAAACTCCCTCCCAGAAGACCAAATCTTAGTTTCGTAAGTGCTTGAAAAAGATAGTCACTTCATGCCTCCCCCGTTTGTCTCTCATTTGAGAAGTGAGCAAGAAACGAGAAAATAAGGACTTACAGCGATGTGAAGTGCGTTCCGGATAATGTTTAATTTGGGTATAGAATTGTAGATTTTCATGAACAATTCCTTCAGCCACTGTTTCGATTTTGCTAATATGATTGAAGGATAAGATAATCCTCTGCACTAATCCTATTGCCACTTCGCCTTGATTAGCTTAGATTGTATTTAAAAAGTAAGCGAGGAGCACCATGAAGCTGTCCATTTGGAGCTGGAATGTAAACGGTCTCAGAGCCGTTCTAAAAAAAGACTTTATTCAAACCATTATTAACGAAGATCCGGACATATTGGGCTTGCAGGAAACAAAGCTCCAAGAACATCAGATACCTTCTGAGTTAGAAGCGCTTCAGGGTTATCATATATATTGGTCTCATGCTGCGCGTAAAGGCTATTCCGGAACAGCTCTGTTTAGCAAAATCAAGCCAATAAGTTTTGTGGATGGCTTTGGAGTGGAAGAATTTGATAATGAAGGCAGAATCAACATTGCTGAATATGAAGATTTTTTCCTCTTTAACATCTACTTCCCCAATGGGGCTATGAGTGATGAACGGCTGGATTATAAGCTGAGATTCTATGATAAGACCTTTGAAGTAATGCAGGCTAAGCGCGCGACGGGTAAAGCTGTCCTTGTGGCTGGAGATTATAATACTGCACACAAAGAGATTGACCTCGCCAGACCCAAGGAAAACGAGAATATATCAGGATTCTTGCCAGTCGAACGCGCATGGTTGGACAAGCTGGTGGACAACGGATGGGTCGATACTTTCCGGGATTTTGAATCAGCCGGAGAGCAATACACATGGTGGAGCTATCGCACAGCAGCTCGAGCCCGAAACGTTGGGTGGAGAATCGACTACTTTTTTGTGGACAAAGAACATCGGAACATGGTCGTCAATGCTGGCATTCGCCAAGATATCTTAGGTTCGGATCACTGCCCCGTGTTTGTTGAGATCATCGTGCCCTAAGTAATATCCCCTCTGGGAAGTAGTTGCCTTTGTATCCGAAGCAAAGTTGATAATCACCCCTTCCCGCTAAAAAAGGTACCAAAACGCTAAACATCTGTTTATCTTGCCAATCTATTTTAATAGGTTGAGCTCCGACCATTTCCTGCTCGTCTGAGATCTGATAAGTTTGTTCTGAATCAGGATAAATCAGGGTGCAAGTTAAATCTTTGATAGGATCTGTACCCATATATTCAAAAGATATCCGATAGATTCGCAGTCGATCCAGAGTATCCGGTAAAATTGAGCGCAGTTTCACCAAAGGTTTAGCAAAGTTTTGAGTGGCATATAATGTATTCGCAGACAGCCCTATCCCTACTCCCATATGAGTGTAATCAGGATTAAGGATATTTTTTCTATGATGTTCAGAATTCATCCAGCCGTCTACCAGTTCTTGCGGATTAAAAGTGCCAGTATGGCTATTAAATTTGATGATATTTTCGCCAATTGAGGCAACCACTAATTCTGGATAATATCTTTTTTGGCGATCGAAAACTTCATCTCCGAGATGGTCTTTGTGAGAAAAATAATCAAACCTGAGCATATTATTTGAGTGCATACGCGCTATATCAGCTAAACCATATTCATATTGAAGAGGGCTTAAAGAATGATTTTCGCGTTCAATATTGGTCAAGCGAAAGACCTCAAATTCAAATTCCTGAACCGTCATGCCAAATACCGGCAAAACAAGCCCAAACAACACTACAATGCAAACTAATCTCATTGTTTGCTTCATAAACTGATCCTCCTTATTTCTTCAATCTAGAATCTAAATTCCAGCCCTAAAGTTTCAGCCTCAAACCTTAGATGCAATTTCTCTTTCTCCTCTGTAAAATCAGCCAAGTGAGCATCTACATAGGCGTCCATCATGCTCAAAGCTGCAGTAATTCCCATCCACCAAATATTGCTGGTGCGACGTTCTTTATAGTCATCCACACGCTCAGAATAGAGCTGCATAAGTATGGGATCAGTAGCATCATTGGCTTTTTTGCGATATTCATCCACCTTATTATCCAGATGGATTGTGCTTCCGATTAGATAACCCTGCACTGCTATTACCACACCAGCCTTGATATAGGCTTTGTTATACAACTGCCCTCCACCCGGTATAAATGCTGAATATACAATAGCTCTGGTGGGGCTGGCAGCAAGCAATGTCATCCCGGACATCAGCAGTACAATCAGAAGCTTTTTCAAATTCCCTTCCTGCAATTTTGATTTTCGTGCAGGAGATAAAACATTGCAGAATGTGTCAAGTAGAAATGACCAGTTTGTGCTATATCCAAGCTATTGCATGAGTAGATACAAAAGCCAATAACTGCATCCTATCCAAATCCAAAACTGCTCAACCTTGAAATAAATACACCAAAACCAAGATCTAGAATATGTATTGAGCAAGTAGCATTCCATACTGAAGAGCATACTGTAGGAGTGCTTCAATCCTGGGTAACAGCGTCTCCAGCCAATCTTTAATTTACAGCCACTTCTTACGGCGGAAATAGTAGAGCATCCCAAGAGCAACCAAAAGCATTACACCCAAAACTACGAAATAGGCATAGCGATAGCGTAGCTCCGGCATATATTCAAAATTCATGCCATAGATACCAGCTATAAAAGTGAGCGGAATAAAGATCGTAGCAATGATAGTTAGCACTTTCATAATCTCATTCATGTGGTTTGAAACGCTATTCATATAAAGATCTACCAAACTTGAAACAGTATCCCGATATCCCTCAATTCCATCCACGACACGAATGGTGTGATCATAGAGATCAGCCAAATATACACTGAGCTCAGGTGTAATCAGAGGCTCGCCGGTACGTTCCAATTTTGAACAGACCTCCCGTATCGGATATATGCAGCGCCTCAGCTCTAGCATCCGCTTGCGTGATTGATAGATCTTCGCCAAGCTTTCTTTATCCGGATTCCCCAAAAGCTCTGTCTCGATCTCAGTGATCTCTTCTCCAAAGCTCTCTAACAATACAAAATAATAATCTACAATAGAATCTAAAAGTGTATATAGTAGATAGTCTGCTCCCTTTTTACGTATGAACGCTTTGTCATCATTCAGCCTTTTACGGACATGGCTGAAGGTATCTCCACTCTGCTCTTGGAAGCTCACCAAAAGGCGGTCTTTAAGCACAAAACTAACTTGCTCAAATTCGCCATTCTCGCGGGATATCATCCGCAAAATAAGATGAAGATACTCATCATATTCCTCAAGTTTTGGTCTTTGGTCGACACTGGTGATATCCTCTTTGCTAAGCTTGTGCATACCCAAATAATCGCAGATCTTTTCAATCAATTTTAGGTCATGCAAACCATCAATGTTTAGCCATGAGATTCCGTCATAATTTTGGATGAGCTGTACCGCTTCTTCGGCATTCTTAGGTTGACTTTTGATTAATGTATGCTCGTCGTATTGAATGAGATTTAGCTCCACATTGCTCATCTTAATTTTGCCGGTAAATACCATAGTCCCCGGGGGAAGTCCCAGCTTTGTCTTACTGTTTTCTCGATTCATATCCACCTCCATGCAGTCATATGTCTATAATATAATACAGTTTCTCGACTGTGAAAAGCGCCAATACAAGTTACAGCTATTCGTGGCACTACCATGTATTCATCTTGTATCCAGAGAAATATCTGGCACAATAGTTTCTTTATTCGATGATATTTTTTTCTTGACTTGTATAGTTAGTTAGGATATTATATTTTCAAGTTTGTTAAACCACTATATTTGATATGGCTTTTTATATTTTTCATGGTTAAAAATACTATTTGAACAGGAGTACAGAATGAAATTAGCCAAAAGCCTTATCATGCTGCTGTTGCTGATCAGCCTCAGTAGCTACGCATTTGCCACTAACACTATGCTTATGCCAGATGGGAAAAGCCCAGTAGTCAAGGTCGTTAAAGACGTTCGCGAGGCAGTGGTACAGATCAAAGTAGAATCCACAGTGAGCTATCGCAGCAATCCCTTCTTCGATGATGATTTTTTCCGTTTCTTCTTTCCCTATCCACAGATGCGAGAGCGTCATGTGACTTCTATGGGAAGTGGATTTATATATGAATTCAACCCAGCCTCTCGAGAAGCATTTATAATGACCAACAATCATGTGGCAGAGCGCGGGCAAGATGGCACTATCACCGTGACCATGGCAGATAAAAAGATCTACTCTGCCGAAGTGGTAGGATTGGACCCCGATACTGACGTTGCAGTAATCAAAATCAAAGTTGATGAGGATGAAAAAGTAACAGTAGCCCCCTTAGGAGACTCCTCTACCCTCGAAATAGGAGAATGGGCAATCGCGATCGGGAATCCATTCGCTGAGGGTTTAGATCGGACTGTCACCTTGGGTGTTATCTCAGCACTTGGAAGATATGGCATTATCCAGGGCAATAACTCTCCTTTATATCAAGATTTTATCCAAACCGATGCCGCCATCAACCCTGGTAACAGCGGAGGACCACTCCTTAATATCAATGGTGAAGTCATAGGCATCAATACAGCCATAGCCAGCACTAGCGGAGGAAATATCGGAATAGGATTTGCCATTCCCATTAATCTCGCTAAGCGCGTCGTAGATGACCTTGTGGCAACAGGGAAAGTGCAGCGTGCATACCTCGGGATACTTCCTCAAGAGATCACGCCAGACCTTGTAGAAGCCTTTAACCTTAAAGAAGTGGCAGGCGTCTTGGTCGCCAAGGTCGAAGAAGGCAGCCCAGCAGAAGAATGTGGTCTGCAAGCAGGAGATGTCATCCTGGAAATTGATGGTGAAAAAGTGAGCAACGTAGCTCGGTTTAGAATTGCAGTTGCCACAGCCCGGATTGGGCAAAAAGTGCCGATCAAGATACTCAGAGATAATAAAGAAATGCAACTGACAGTTAAACTTGAATCTTTCCCTGATAATACCGATTCGGCAGCTGTAGAAAACAGCAGCGAACCTTCTTTCTCCTCCGGAATCTCAGTGGAAGAAATCGATAGCGAATTCGCCAGACGGATGCACATCAGCTCTGAAAACGGCGTAGTTATCAGTTCAGTAGAGCTAAATTCCCCTGCTTATCGTGCAGGACTCCAACCCGGAATGATCATCCTGCAAGTGGAAGGCACTACCGTCAATAGTGTCGAGGAATTCACCGAAGCTCTATCGAATGCCATTCAAAACATGAGAGATAACAATCGTAAAGCCATCCGGCTATATGTCTTAAATCGCAATCAAATACCGATGTTTGCGGTGCTCAGATTTGACACCTAATCCTGTTTAGGCACCATAATCAATCAATGGTCGGAATGTCTCAAGCTTCCGACCATATTTTTGTTCAAAATCGTTCAAGGATATTGACAAAAATCCACAGCCTTACTAAATAGCTTTATGATGTCAAATACGCAATACTCAAAAAAGCTTGATACCCCAGTTATGTATCTCAAGGGAGTTGGGGAATATCGCAGTAAACTTTTGGCAAAGATAGGGGTGCACACGGTTCTGGATCTAATGGAACTCTTCCCGCGTACCTATTTGAGCCGCAATGTTAACCCTAGCTTAGCGGAGCTGCAAGTAGGAGAAAATGTAGCGCTCACGGCAGAGATATCTTGGGTTGATGCACGTCCCAGCACGACCGGGAAAAAGATCCTGCATGTAGGAGTAAATGACAAAGCTTTGGGAATCGAGTGTGTTTGGTTTCGCTATCCGCCTTCATACCTCAAGATTTTCAAGCCAGGAAGCACCATTTGGATCAGTGGCACTCTCAGCTCTTTCAATGGTCAGCTACAGATCAATCACCCAGAATTTGAGATATTGGACAAAGAAATTGATGAGCATGACTTTTGGAAAAATAAGCTCCTGCTCCCGGTCTATCCCCTGACCGAGGGTCTTACTCAGACCATGATGCGCAAATTAGTCTACTCCTGTTTTGAGCAGTATGCTTCATATATAGAGGAGGTTTTGCCGGATTTCTTGCTGCAAAAGTATGGCTTTGCTCCTCGCAGAGTTGCGCTCCAGATAATGCATTTTACTGAAAAGCGGGAAGTTGCTGATAAGACGCGGCGTCGTTTTGCTTATGAGGAATTCTTTTTCTCGCAGATCCTGTGGGCTCGCCATAAAATCTATCACAGTCAGAATAGCTATGGCATTAAGTTTGATAACAAGAAAAAGCTAACTACTGAGCTCAAGAATAAACTCAGCTTTAAACTCACTAGTGCACAAAAGCGGGTTATCCGGGAGATCTTTGCAGACATGTGCTCACCCCGACAGATGTCTCGCCTCATTCAAGGCGACGTAGGCTCCGGCAAGACAATCGTGACCATCTTTGCCATGCTCTTGGCAGTGGAAAATGGATATCAAGCCACCTTAATGGCACCCACAGAGATTCTGGCAGAACAGCACTATCAAAACTTCCAGAAGCTACTGGACGGGATGGGGATCAAGATCATCCTCCTCAAAGGCGGTAGCTACAAGGGGAAGACCGAGCAAAAGAAGCAGATAGCAGATGGTAGCGCTCAGATCATCTTGGGCACCCATGCCTTGATTCAAAAAGATGTGGATTTTGCCAAACTCGGCTTTGTGGCTGTAGATGAGCAACACCGCTTTGGCGTGGAACAACGTGCGATGCTTGCGAAGGGGAATAGTCATCCTGATCTGCTTTATATTTCGGCAACTCCAATTCCAAGATCTCTGGCGATGACGGTTTATGGAGATTTGCAGGTCAGCCAGATCGATGAGATGCCTCCCAATCGCAAAGCTGTGATCACCTACTACCGCTCTGAACGAAAGCTGGACACCGTGTTTGCCGATGTAGAAAGGGAACTCAGAAATGGTAGACAGGCATATTTTGTATGTCCTTTGGTAGAAGAGAGTGAGAAACTCGCGCTCTTGGATGCGCAGAGGTTGTATACACATCTCAAGGACAAGATATATCCATCATATTCGATTGAGCTCCTGCATGGTAGAATGTCTGCCAAAGAAAAGGATGCCATCATGCAACGCTTCAAGGCTGGTGAGATCAAAATCTTAGTTACAACGACTGTGATCGAAGTCGGCGTAGATGTCGCCAATGCCTCAGTGATGGTCATCGAGCATGCGGAGCGGTTTGGTCTTGCCCAATTGCATCAATTACGTGGACGCGTCGGTAGGGGAGCAGATCAAGCATACTGTTTCCTGATCGGGCATCATCCTCTCAGTGCTATGGCCCGTGAACGGCTAAACATCATGACCCGCAGCACAGATGGTTTTGTCATAGCTGAGAAAGATCTTGAACTTCGCGGTCCCGGCGAGTTTTTTGGATACGAGCAATCTGGACTTCCACAATTTCGCTTTGCCAATCTCATTGCCGATCAATCAATCTTAAATTTAGCTCGAAAAGATGCTTTTGAAATTATCAATAAGGACTTCCAAATGATCAAGCCAGAGCACGAAAAACTAAGAATCATATACTTATCTAAGTACAAGCAGAAAGAGAGTCTTATCCTATATTAATGCCTCTCATTCAACAAAAAGCTCTTGACGATATCTGCTCTAGTAGGATAATGAAACAAATTATAAACTGAGGTGCTCATGAAAAAGCTGATAACATTATTCATGCTGATCTTAATCAGCACAGCTGTGTTTGCGGATAGGGTCAAATTTGATCCTTATTACTTCAAATCCCGCACTATCATCGGCTGCTTTACCAAAGAAGCTATACCGAATATAGATGGCAAGCTTGAATATACAATCGAAGATGGAATCATTCATACTGGCATTGAGACCATCGACGCCATAGCGCAAGAATACCAGATTGTTGATCTCCAACAAGCCCATCCCTATATAACTATGCCAGAATGGAATGACAATGGCTTATACATACAAAATACTTACCGTTTCTTTTTAGCAAGCGACGACAATATCGATGATGCTGTCCTAGCTCTACACAAAGATCCGGCTTTGATCTATGCCGAGCTCGAAGCGATTAACTATCAGAAATTTGTTCCTGATGATCCGATGCTTCCTCAACAATATACTCATCCT
Organism: Candidatus Cloacimonadota bacterium; assembly: GCA_030154085.1. Taxonomy (GTDB): domain Bacteria; phylum Cloacimonadota; class Cloacimonadia; order Cloacimonadales; family Cloacimonadaceae; genus UBA5456. The sequence goes on from JASKKR010000013.1 coordinate 16,605, forward strand.
CTTTTACAAAGCTTCGAAGCTTGGGATTATGTAACCGGAAGTCACGACATCATCGTTGCTATCACCGATAGCGGCGTCAAGTGGAACCACCCAGACCTGATCGGGAACATCTGGATTAACCCAGCTGAATCTCCCGGAATGAGCATAGACTGGGAAAATGGACTGATCTTAGGCGGAAACGGTCTGGATGAAGGCGAAGGCGGCGGCAAGGCTGACGACCTCGTTGGTTGGGACTTTGTAGACAACGACAACAATCCTTACCAAAACTACTCTGCAAACGACCACGGCACTCATGTATCGGGATGTGCAGGAGCAGTTGGGAACAACGGTATAGGGGTAGTGGGAACTTCTCCGAATGTTTCCATCCTGGCTTGCAAAGGTGCCCCCAGCGATAGCCCCTCTACAGGTGTACAAAATGCTTACGACCAAATGCTCTATGCTGGACAGGTCGGTGCTGACATCATCAACGCCAGTTGGGGTGGACCAGGAAACGGATCATATCCAAATAGCATTGTAAATTACGTCACAGCTTTGGGCTCGACAGTGGTAGCTGCTGCAGGTAATGAAAATATAGAGCACAACTCCAACTATCAAGATTATCCGGCTGACGCTGACAATGCCTTCAATGTAGCCGCTACAAACCACAATGATATGAAGGTAAGTTTCTCAGATTATGGCCTACCAATTGACATCTCTGCACCTGGAGAAAACATCCTCTCAACTGTCATCGCCAATAACGGATATGCCTCCTATAGTGGGACTTCCATGGCAAGTCCTGTGGTAGCAGGCGTTGCAGCTTTGGTCAAATCTCTCCATCCCAATATGTCCTCACAGGATCTGCGCAATCGCCTCATGTATACAGCCGATCCAATTGATGACATTAATCCCAATTATGCAGGGCTTCTTGGTGCCGGCAGAATCAATGCCTTTACCGCTACCATGTATGACAAAATCCCAAATATCCAAATTGATGAATTTAACTTTAATGAAATCGTCGGTGATAATGATGGAGTTGCAAACCCCGGAGAAACAGTTAGTTTGAACATCAGTCTTGCCAATGCTATGACTGGGAATGGCGTACTTTGGATGGATGCTAATGATCTTTCTGCCACCATCAGAACAAATTATCCTGGTGTGACTATAATTGATTCCGTTTCAACATATGGACAGAGCGGATATCTCTATGCAGGTTCTACTGCTTGGAACCAAGAAGAATTCAAATTCAGCACTGTTTCCGATCTCCCAACTGAACCGATTCCCTTTGAACTTGTGATCACTTCAAATGCTGATCAAGAATTCCCCTATTCCAAAGTGATTCCCTTTAATGTTGAGCTTAGCCTCATTCAACAAGGTTGGCCTTTCGATAGCCATGGTGCTGCCTCTTCTTCACCAGTTTTGGTCGATCTCAATGGTGACAACCAGAGAGAAATCATCTTTGGCGATCAAGAAGCAAACATCCAAGCACTTAGCGTCAATGGCTTGTCCGTAATTCCTGGATTCCCACTACCACTGGGAGCGAGCACCGTCGGATCAATTGCTCAAGCCAAACTCGACACTGATAGTAGCTTCGATTTTGCGGCAAGCTTGGTAAATAATAACATTGTTGCCTTCAATTCTAACGGTGACATTCTCTTCAGCCATCCCGCAGGTGGGATTCTTCGCAGTGGTCCGGTTATCGCAAATATCATTGATGGTCAAAGCGCTAAAGTTATCGTAGTGACCCAAAATGGCAACCTTTTGGTGCTAAATAGCGATGGCACTAATGCAGAAAACTTCCCTACAGCTTTAGGTGGAGCCTTCCTTTCTGCTCCTTCAGTGGCAGATCTCAATGGCGACGGCAATCTCGAAATCGTCGCTTGCAGTCTGAACGGCTATTTATACGCTATCAATCCCCTAACCGGCGAAAACATCAGCGGATTTCCAGTTCAAATAACAGGCGGCAGCCAAAACTCTATCACTATTGCCGACATCGATGGAGATCTAAGTCCTGAAATCCTCATCGCTGCCAGTACTTCCGGATTTTTCTATGCTTTCAACCATGACGGCTCAGTAAACTTCCAAAAGACGATCGGCGGACAGATCAAAAGCAGCCCCGTGGTTGCTGACGTAAACAACGACGGGAACACTGAGATCATTCTCATCGCTGCCAATGGTGATGTCTACATCATGAACCACACAGGTGAGAATCTTCCCGGTACACCAATCGCTGTAGGTACAACTGTGGAATCCAGTCCTGTAGTTGCAAGATTTGATAATGGATCAGACTATGCCGGAATCATCTTTGGTGACAGCAATGGCTACTTGCACTCTGTGCGTCTGGATGGCGCTGAATCTCCAAACTTCCCTATTAAACTCCGTGGGAGCATCAGAGTATCAGCTGCTTTAGCAGATTTGGATAATGACAGTGATCTGGATATCATTGTTCCTGACAACTCCAATTACAATGTGATTGATATCAAACGTGAGATCGATAGCATCGAATGGGAATGCTTCACTGGAACCTACAACCGTTCCGGAAACATAGCTCAGCCCACTCCAAACATTGATCTCGTGATCCCCATCAAAGACACTGAGCTTTATAGCGCATACCCCAACCCCTTTAACCCCCAGACTACCCTAAGTTTCAACCTCAAAGAAGCTGGTGAAGTAAGTCTGGATATATACAACCAAAGAGGTCAGAAGGTGCGTAGTTTGGTCAATTCCAAAATGGATGCGGGTGAACACAAAATCGTCTGGAATGGCACCGATGACAATGGTCGCAATGTGAGCAGTGGTCTGTATTTCTACCGTCTCAAATCCGGAAAATACAGCTCTACCCGCAAAATGATCATGATGAAATAATGTAATCAGATTATAATAAATATCTAAGAGCTCCGCTTGCGGGGCTCTTTTCTTTAGTGCTCTAAGTCTCGCATTTGCAGGCTCCTTCATGCCTCCCCCGTTTCTCGCTCATTTGAGAAGTGAGCAAGAAATGGGAAAATAAGGAGTTACAGCTTTGTGAAGTTCAATCTGGAAGGATGGATCATGAAATTTCTTCTGTTTCTTTTCTGCCCTTCGTAATTCTTTCTTGAACCGGTCTGAAAGAGCACCCAGGAAGTTGCCATCAGGCAAACAGACACCCAAGATCCGGAATGATTTGTGTGGCGATATAAGCTGGCTTGGTAAGGACACAAATATTAAAACACAGCCATTGACAAAATCAGCCTTATCAAAATACTGGAACAAATAGCAGTTAAAGGCAGTAATAAATGAGAAAATACATAGTATCGATCTTAGGACGCCCAAACGTGGGCAAATCGACCTTATTTAACAGGCTATGCCGCAAACGCATGGCCATAGTCGATTTTGAAGCGGGCATCACTCGAGATCGCAAATATGAAGACGTAGAATGGAACGGCAAAGTCTTCAAGCTGGTGGATACCGGCGGCATCATCTATGATAGCAACGACTCCATGGATAAGATGGTCATGTATCAAGCGCTTCTGGCAATTGAGGAAAGTGATGTAATCATCTTTATGGTGGATGCCCACACCGGAACCACCGACCTTGACAAAGCGATAGCCAAGCTCCTCTTTCCCCACCGGGATAAAGTGATTTTGGTCGCAAACAAAGCTGATAGTGAAAAGCACGAATGGGAAGTCTATGATTTTCTCCAACTTGGCTTTGGGGACGCCTTTCCCATCTCTGCATCGCATGGACGCAATACCGGTGACTTTTTGGATGAACTGGTGAAAATGATGCCAGATACCATGGATGCAAATTATGAAGAACAGGACGCGCTTGCCCAGCGTACTCGCATCGCCGTGGTCGGCAAACCAAATGTGGGCAAATCGTCAATTGTAAACCTTCTTATAGGAGATGATAAGCAGATCGTGACCGACATCCCGGGCACTACTCGTGATAGTATCGACACCCCTTTTCGCTATAATAACAAGGAATATATATTAATCGATACAGCTGGATTGCGCCGGAAAAATAAAGTGAGCTACGGAGTAGAGTATTTTAGCGTGATGCGCACGATAGAAGCCGTAGACAGGGCAGACATCGTGGTCTTGGTGCTCACTGCAGATGAGGAAATCTCAGGGCAGGATCTCAAGATTGCATCCTACGCGCAGAGAAAAATGAAACAGATCATGATCGTCTATAATAAGTGGGATTTGATCGATAAGGACTCCTCAACCACCGGCAAATACATCAAAGAATTACACTATCAGATGCCCTTCTTGCGCTTTGCTCCAGTGATCTTTATTTCTGCCAAAACTCATCAACGCATACACAAATTGATGGAAACAGTAGCATTGATCGAAGAGGAAAGCCAGAAACGAGTTCCAACCTCTGAACTCAATCGATTTATGGAGACCGTCATCGCTCGCCGACCTCCCACCCACCCCACAGGACGGCATGTAAAGATTTATTATATCACCCAAGCGTCGGTCAATCCTCCCGTGTTTATCTTTTTTTGCAATGCCCCGGGTCTCATCACCGAGAACTATCGTAAATTTTTGAACAATCAACTTCGCGAAGTTTTCAAGTTTTCAGGAGTTTCGATTAAATTAATCTTTAAAGGACGCAGCAAAGAGGAGGTGGAGGATGAACAGCGCTAATCTTTGGATGCCAATTGCAGCTTATTTTATCGGCAGCATTCCTGTAGGATGGATAATATCGAAGGTATTTTACAAGACAGATATTCGCACTAAGGGTAGCGGCAATATTGGAGCTACGAATGCTCTAAGAAACTTTGGGACCTCGGTCGGCATCATCGTTTTACTGCTTGATATGCTAAAAGGCTTCTTGGTAGTGCGCATCGCCGGAGGAATCTTTGGCATGGCATCAGGTATGGTTACACTGTGTGGACTGCTGGCGATCTTGGGACACGTCTTCCCTGTCTGGCTTAAGTTTCGTGGCGGCAAAGGAGTTGCCACTGCGGCTGGAGTCTTTTTAGCTTTGGCTCCCCTGAGCTTGGGCATAGCTTTTGGACTTTTTGTGATCGTTGTGGTGCTTACTCGCTATGTATCCCTGGGATCTATCTTGGCTGCTCTCACTTTTGGAGTGGTAGTTTATATCTCAGAATTTCAAAAGGAAGTTCAAAATTGGTCTAAGCTTCTATTGATCACTGTGGTGGTTCTGGTCATAATCTACAATCATCGCCAAAACATCGAACGACTGCTACAAGGAAAAGAAAACAGACTGACTTTTACTAAAAAAGGAAATAAATAATGTGTGGAATTATCGGTGTATTTGGAAGTCCTAATGCCTCAAGACTGGCTTCTCTGGGACTTTTTTCCATCCAGCATCGGGGACAAGAAAGTTGTGGAATGGCTGTTTCAGACGGCAAAGTGATCCGCCTGCGAAAAAAGATGGGTTTGGTCAAAGAAGTTTTCAACGATACAGAACTCGGTGAGCTTCCTGGCGAGATAGCTATCGGTCATGTACGCTATCCCACCAAAGGCTCTGCTACAGAATTTAACACACAGCCTCATCTCGTGGAAACTTTGGCAGGACCTACTTATGCCTTAGCGTCCAATGGTGATTTGGTGAATTATCATGCCATGCGCCGGTATTTGGAAGAAAACAATGTATATTTCAAAAGCGACAACGACGGCGAGCTATTGGTCAAATACATTGCCTATCAGGTGATGCGTCAGGGAGAAGGCATTATCGAAGCAATTCGACATCTCATGCGAGACATCAAAGGAGCTTATTCTACTGTGCTTTGCACACGTGATGCGATGTATATGTTTCGAGACCCGTATAGTATTCGTCCGATGGTCTGGGGTAAGATGGAAGATGGCACTGTGGTGGTATCGTCTGAAAGCTGTGCTTTAGATACTCTCGGGGCTATGGAGCGGGAAGAAATTCCCTCTGCTGGCATCATCAAAGTGAGCAAAGAAGGTCTCCGAGTCATCGAAAACGATCCTGATTTGTATCGCGCAGTGCCAAATGCCAAACATTGCATCTTTGAGCACATATATTTTTCAAGACCTGATAGCCACCACTTTGGAGAAGACGTCTTTAGAGTGCGTGAACGCCTTGGTGCTGCTCTGGCTAAAAAAGACGAGCACCTTGATGTCGATTATGTAGTGCCGGTACCAGATTCTTCAAACTTCATCGGTTTAGGTTATAGCAACCAATCCAAGATTCCGCTTTCCCTTGGTTTGATCAGAAATCACTACATAGGCAGAACCTTTATCAAACCAGAACAGACTATCCGCGATGAAAGTGTTCGACAAAAGTTTAATCTCTTACCGAACTTCTTCAAAGGCAAGAATATCGTCTTGATCGATGACAGTATAGTCCGGGGCACTACCATCCATAAGATCGTAAATTTAATCAAGAAAGCCGGAGTAAATCAAGTACATCTGAGAATTGGTAGTCCACAGGTCAAATATAGCTGCTATTATGGCATCGATACCCCATCTAGAGATGAATTGGTTGCGAATCGTCATAACTTGGAAGAAATCCGCAAACTCACTAAGGTCGATAGCATCAAATTTATGGATATCTCCGATCTGAGAAGCTGCGTCAAAGAACCAGACGACTATTGCTACGCCTGTTTTACGGGGGACTATCCTCTGGGAGTAGCGGGAGAATAGCAATGCAAGAGCTCTTAGCACAAATAGCGGTTAAGAAAGCCGTAGTCCTGGGTGACATGATGTTGGATAGCTACCAATGGGGCAAGGTCCAGCGCATATCGCCGGAAGCTCCAGTTCCCGTGATCGAGATCAATCGAGAAGAATACCGTTTGGGTGGAGCTGCAAATGTAGCGCTGAATCTTTCAGCTCTGGGGGCAGAAGTATATCCAGTTGGGGTCATAGGTGCAGAACAAAATGGCGATATCATCGTCAATATTTTTACTCAGAGTGGCTTGGACATCGAAGGTTTGGTTAGGTTAAAAGACCGCAAGACAACCATTAAGACGCGAATCGGAGCGGCAAACCAACAGATTGTGCGCATTGATATCGAAGATAGTTCGTGGATCACGGAACAGGCAGAAGACGAAATATTAGGGCGCTTGGAGCCACGCATCAAAATCGCAGATCTAATGGTCATAGAAGACTATAATAAAGGGCTTTTGACCGAGAATCTCATTCGTAAAACTCTGGAACTTTGCCGAAATCATGGTGTCCCGGTGGCAGTAGATCCCAAGCAGAAAAATTTCTTTTGCTATACTGATGTGGACATTTTCAAACCAAATTATAAGGAACTTATGACAAATTTGGGACAGAGTTTTGAGAGTGACGATGACTTCTTTGAAGCTGCCCACGAACTGCAACGCCGTATCCGCTGTAAATATCTGGTAGTCACTCGAGGTGCGAAAGGAATGTTTATCTTTTCCAAGGATCAGCCCATGAAACATCTCCCCAGTTATGCACGGGAAGTCTATGATGTATCGGGCGCAGGCGATACTGTGATCAGCGCTCTCGGACTTGCCTATTGCAGTGGTGCTGATATAGATCTGGCTGCCTCTTTCGCAAATCACGCAGCCGCAGTTGTATGTGGCAAATTGGGTACAGCAAGCGCTAATGCCACAGAGATCTTGGAGAGCTATCGTGCTCACAGATAAGATCATCTCTTGGGGAAAGATCGCTGAAGTCGCCGATCATCTGCATCAAAAAGGCAAGAAGATCGTCTTTACAAATGGCTGTTTTGATATCCTTCATGCTGGACACGTACTCTATCTTGATCAAGCTAAGTCCTTAGGCGATATCTTGATCTTAGGACTAAATAGCGATGCTTCTGTCAAACGCCTCAAAGGCAACGAACGACCCATCAATACTCAGGAAAATCGGGCAATTGTGCTTGCCGGGTTGAGCGCGGTGGATTTTATCGTGGTGTTTCAAGAAGATACTCCGCTTGAGCTCATCAAGATCATCCAACCGGATGTCTTAGTCAAAGGCGGAGATTGGAAGCCCAAGGATATCGTGGGATCTGATATCGTTTTGGCGAAAGGAGGAGAAGTGCGCTCCTTGTCCTTTACAGCAGGACTTTCCAGCACAAATACATTAGCAAAAATGAGGAAGATAGATGGATAACGAAGATGTTAACGATAAAGCAGTCGTAGCCAAATTTGAAAAAGGCATTGCCACCGTCGAATTGCAACGAGGCGGCGGATGCAAGAACTGCTCAATGCGCGGGTTTTGCTTTTCTAAGAGTACACCTGCCGTTTTTCACCTCCCAAGTGATCTGGATCTAAAGCCAGGAGACGAGGTCGAGCTGATGATCTCCCCGGAAGGAAGAGTTGCTGCAAGTCTCTTGATCTTTGGACTTCCAGTAGTAAGCATGATCATTGGATTCATATTGGCAAGCTTCTTCATGAGCGAACTCGGCAGCATTGTCTTTGCTTTTGCCCTAATGGCGCTTAGCTTTTTAGTAGTTCGCTATTGCGATAAAAAATGGGGAAATAAAGTTAAGATCGAAATTGTGAGGAAATTGTGACAATAAGACTAAATGAGATGGTATTCTATGGCTTTCATGGGATTCATGACGAAGAACGCAGCTTGGGACAACGCTTTATTGTGTCTGCTACCTTGTATACTGAGCATTCTAAAGACAAGATTATCCGTGAACTTGAAGATACAGTAGATTATCGAAAAGTCTATGATGACATCCGCGAGATCATGGAAAGCCAACAGTTTAAACTCTTGGAAAACTGCGCTAATACAATCGCCGACAAGCTAATTAGCGATTTCCCTCTCATCCAAAAACTCATGATCTGCATCCAAAAACCTTCTGTCCCTATACCGGGTAGCCTCAAAAGTGTGGAAGTGGAGATATGCCGGACCCGCAATTGACCTATCACCTCCTTCTTGGAGCTAACATGACAGAACCTAAGCTCCAGATCGAGAGAGCAATCTCAATGATCAGTAAACTGCCCAATAGCACCATAAAAAACCAATCTTCACTGAAAAAGACAAAGCCATATGGTAAGACAGATCAAAATGATTTTTACAACCAAGTGCTGGAAATATCTTCAAGTCTTGATCCTTTCGAAATGATGCAAGCACTATTGGATATCGAGTCCCAACTGGGTAGAGTACGCCGCGAAAAATGGGGAGCTAGAATAATAGATATCGACATCCTGCTTATCGAAGATAAAATAATCAATACAAAACAACTGAGGACACCACACTATGATCTGCAAAACAGAGCTTTTGCTTTGGAACTAATCTGCGAAATAGCCCCTGATGCAGTGCATCCTATATACAACAAAACTATGCATGAACTTCTGGAACAAGTTCAAGCTCACGGAGGAAAGCGATGAGACCTCTTGCAGCGATAATACTTGCTGCTGGCAAAGGCACACGGATGAAATCCGAACGCGCCAAAGTCACATTCCCCATATCCGACAAAGCGATGATCCAAAGAGTGGTTGATACTGCTCTAGCAGTGAACTGCTTAAAAGTCTCAGTTATTGTAGGCTGGAAAAAGGATTCTGTAATTGCCGCCTTGGAAGAAGATGAAAGACTGGACTTTATCGAACAGAACGAACAACTGGGCACAGGACATGCAGTACAAATGGCAGCCCCATCCTATCGGGAATTTAACGGGGATGTGCTCATCCTCTGTGGAGATGTGCCTCTACTCACGGAGGAAACCGTGCGGAAGCTGTATCAACACCATATTGAGACAGATGCAGCAGTCACAGTGCTGTCTGCAATCCTCGAAGACGCCGGCAAATATGGACGTATACTACGAGATAATGCCGGGCGAATCCAGGGAATAGTCGAGTATAAGGACGCTAATGAGGAAGAACGCAAGATCCAAGAATTCAATACTGGAATCTATTGCTTCAAAGCACCTGCTCTTTTTAGTGCTCTGGAAAAGATCAGCAACCAAAATGAGCAAAATGAATATTATCTGACCGATACTCTGAGCATTCTCTATGAGCAAAATCAGAAAATAGAGAGCATGATCCTGGATGATATCATGGAAGTTTCCGGAGTAAATTCACAACAACAATTGGCAGAATTGGAACAGATCTATCTGGATAAAATCCGTAACAAATGGTTAAACAGCGGAGTCATGATGCACAACCCCGCCACTATTCATATCGGAGATGAAGTGCTGATCGAAGCGGATGTGGAAATCGGACAAAGCTGCGTAATCAAAGGACACAGCACCATTGAGAGTGGGGTGGTCTTGGGACCCAATTGTTACATAGAAAACTCGGTAATCTCAAACGACTGTATCCTCTGCGGACACAATATCGTGATTGACAGCTTCATCAAAGAGCATGAAGTCCTGGAATTCGGTTCCCGAGTACTGGAAGAAGAAGATTATGAGTAAAAGAAATTATCTCTACTCCCCCTGGCGGATAGACTACATCCTGGGCGAAAAGCCCGGAGATTGCGTGATGTGTAGAGCCAGAGATCATCAGCATGATGAGGAGAACTTGATCATGTATCGTGGAAAACACTGCTTTATTATGCTGAATCGCTACCCTTATAACAATGGTCACCTAATGATAGTTCCCTATGCCCATAAAAGTAAGATTAGCGATCTGGAACAAGCAGATTGGCATGAGCTTTGCGATCTGATCCCTATCTGCGAGAGTGCTTACCACGAAACATACTCTGTGGATGGCATAAATGTGGGAATCAATCTCGGTTCAGCAGCCGGAGCCGGAATAGCAGAACATCTTCATGTACACATGGTTCCGCGATGGCAGGGAGATTCGAATTTTATGACCGTAATTGCCGGAGAAAGGGTGATCCCTGAAGCATTTGAAGAAAGCTATAAGAAGCTTAGAACTGCTATTTTGCAACAGATTAAAATAAAATAATGAAGAGTTGGATTTGACAAACAAGCCCCCTTCAAAAAAGTGGTTCTCAAAAGCTGTGTTGCTTTGGCTTGCTTTTGCTTTAGTGCTTGGGCTGTTCATCTGGGCAGCTCTCAGTGGTCGCTTGGGAAGCAAAAGCGAGACCTTCTCATATGCAGAAGATCAGCTCCCCGCTATCAAAGTGGTGGTTTTAAACGGTTGTGGAATTTCGCAATTAGCAGCTGAATTTGCAGCACATCTTTCTCGTAAGAATATTGATGTAATAAGCGTGGGAAATACTCCCCACCCGGTTTACGACAAATCCATCATCGTAATCCGCAAAGGCGATAAAGAGGATCTTGCTCGTCTTCAGAAAATGACGGGCATCCAACGTTGGACGAGCGCTGTGAATGAATATTACAGTGCTGATTTTGAGATCATCGTCGGACGTGACTTTGAACAGTTTATGAATTAATGTGGAGGCGATATTGCAAGACAATATCAAACTTAAAGCCATCTTGGAATGGCTCACCGAAAAAAACGCCGAAGACATCCGCGTCTATGAAGTGGAAGGCAAAACCGATTACACAGATGTAATCGTGGTATGTGAAGGTCAAGCAGATCTGCACAATAAAGCCATTGCAGGTCATGTGATAGACATGGCAAAAGCCAACAAATTCCGAGTCCTCAGCAAAGAAGGTGTGGATTCCGCTCAGTGGATCTTGATTGATATTGGAGATATCGTTGTGCACATCTTCCTTCCCCAGACTCGTGATTTTTATAAGATAGATGAACTTTTTGAAAAGGTAAAAAACCGTGTTCCACATGAGGATATTCTATGATCAAAGAGATTATTCACGCTCAATTGATTGAGTGTTTGGAAACTTTGGGCATCAGCCACGAAAAAGAATTCTCGGTAGAGATCCCAAATAACACCGAGTATGGAGATTATTCCAGCAATTGCGCAATGGTCCTTGCCAAAGAAAACAAAACTTCCCCTAAGGTCTTGGCAGAGAAGATAAGCAAAGCTCTCAAAAAAAATAAGGACTTCAAAAAGGTTGAAGTTGCTGGACCTGGTTTTATCAACTTCGTTCTCTCTCCTGCTCTCTACCAAAGGATCTTTTGGGACATCCGCAAAGCAGAAAATAGCTTTGGCGATTCTGATTTTGGCGCTGAAGAAAAAATCCTTTTGGAATTTGTCTCGGCAAACCCTACTGGACCGCTCAACATCGTTAGTGCACGTGCCGCTGCCTTTGGTGACACTCTCTATAGGGTCATGAAAAAGGTTGGCTTTGCACCTGTGCGCGAATTTTACATCAATGATGCCGGCAATCAAGTGGATATTCTTGCAGAATCTTTGGAGCTTAGACTACGCGAGCTTCACGGCGATAATATCGGTGAATTTCCCTATGAAGCATATCACGGCGAATATGTGAAGCACTTAGCTCAGAAACTCAACGCTCTCGAAGGTGTCAGAGTATTTATGATGACCGAAAAGGATCGCATGGAGCACCTCAAGGATTTTGCCCTCTCTGAGATTTTAGAGATGCAGCGCAGTTCTTTGGAGCGTTTTGATGTAGTCTTTGATGGTTGGGTCTCGGAAAAGGCATTACGTGCTGAAGGTGTCGTGGAAGAAGTACTCTCCTATCTCACCGAAGCGGATTGCACCTATGAAAAAGATGATGCCATCTGGTTTGCTTCCTCCAAATTTGGTGACGACAAAGACCGTGTGTTGATGAAGTCCGACGGTTCTATCACCTATTTTGTGCCTGATCTTGCTTACCATCTGACCAAGTTGCAGCGTGGTTTTACCACTTTGATTGACATCTTTGGTCCTGATCATCACGGCTACGTCCCACGCATCAGAGCTGCTTTCCAAGCCTTAGGATATGATGAAAAGATGCTCGAAATCATCTTCCTACAGCAGGTCAACATCTTTGAAGGTGGTGAGCGAGTCAAAATGAGCAAACGCGCTGGCAAGATCGTCACAATGGATGATCTAATTGATGTCGTAGGCAAAGATGCCGCCAGATATTTCTTCATTGCCAGAAAGGCGAGCGCTCATCTGAACTTTGACCTTGAATTGGCGCTCAAACAAAACAACGAGAACCCAGTTTACTATTGCCAATACGCTCATGCCCGGATCGCCAGCATCATCAAAAAAGCAAAGAAAGAAAAGATTTGGCCAAAAGCTTTCAAAAAAGAACTCTTGGTAAAACTCAATAAACCCGAAGAACTCGCCATCATCCAAAAGCTCGCTGACCTCCCAGAACTGCTTAGATTGATCGCAATTCACCGTGAGCCCCATCGCCTGGCGACCTACATGGAAGAACTTTCTGCCATGATTCACAAATATTACGCACGTTACCAGATCGTGAATCCAAAGAGTAAAGAGCTTTCTCAAGCCAGATTGATGCTTTTGGAAACTACTAAGAACGTCATGGCCATAGTTTTTGACCTCATGGGAATATCGGCTCCGGAAAAGATGTAATAGCATGAACCGCTTGATGCGTGCAATGAAACAAAGTGATTTGAGCCTGGTGATCGACATCGAAAACCGGGCTTTCACTCATCCTTGGCCAAAACAGGCTTTTGATGAGCTCATTTCACACTATGCTCGCGTCTTGGAGCTGGATGGCAAGCTGATTGGTTATATCTTATGCCACGTTATCATGGACGAAGCAGTCGTCCTCAATTTTGCTATAGATCCTACTCTACACGGCGCTGGACATGGAGACTACCTCTTTGCCGAAAGCCTCAAAGAACTTAGAGCTTTGGGCAGCAGGATCTTTTATCTGGATGTGCGGGAATCGAATGCACCCGCCATTGGTCTCTATCAAAAATACGGTTTCAGCAAAATAGGCATCCGTAAAGACTACTATTCGGAGCCCACTGAAAATGCCATAGTTATGGCTCTGATCCGAGAATAGGAACACAAGGAACCGGACATGACACATGAATATGATTATTTAGTGATTGGCAGCGGTATCGCTGGCTTGATCTTTGCCTTGCAAGTATCTGCTCATGGCAAAGTCGCAATCGTAACCAAAAGCGGACTTTATGACTGTAATACGGATTATGCTCAGGGCGGAATTGCAGCCGTTTTGGATGTAGCAGATTCTTTTGATGAGCACATCGAGGATACTTTTATCGCTGGCGCAGAACTTGGCAAAAAGGCAGTAATCCGGAGAATCATCGAGCAAGGACCCCAATTGATTCAATACTTGATCGATTTAGGCACTGATTTCACTCGTCGTGAAGATAGTTATGATCGTCGCTTGGAAAATCTATCCCTCTCCCTGGAAGGGGGGCACACCCATCGCCGGGTTGCCTATGCTGCAGATAGCACTGGGCATCAGATCATGCAGGCTCTCATCACCCGCGTTCATGATAATCCATCCATAGACATCTTTGAATATCATATAGCCATAGACTTGATTACTCAGCATCATGTTTCCAATGACGATGGTTTCATCCCCGGTATCGCATGCTGGGGTGCATATGTCATGGATACCACCACTAATAAGGTAGATATCTTCAAAGCTCACAAGACCATGCTCGCCACTGGTGGAGCTGCCCAAATTTATACCCACAATACCAATCCTGATGTTGCTACTGGTGACGGCATGGCGATGGTTCGTCTTGCTGGAGGTAGATTGGCAAACATGGAGTTTGTCCAGTTTCATCCAACCGCCTTCTGGAGCCCTGAAGGTGACACTTTCCTGATCTCCGAAGCTCTTCGTGGAGAAGGTGCTATCCTCCGCTTACTTGACGGAAGCAGTTTCATGGAAAATTATCATCCGCAAGGCAGTCTTGCCCCGCGTGATGTCGTATCTCGTGCCATTGACAGTGAACTGAAGCGCCGCGGAGAAAAATTTTGTTGGCTGGATGCTACAGGCATTCCTGCCGATAAGTTGCGCAAGCATTTCCCCTATATCGACAGTCGTTTGCAAGAGCTGGGGATTGATTTCACCAAAGAGCCCATCCCTGTCGCCCCAGCAGCACACTACTTTTGTGGGGGTGTTATCTCGACTATCGATGGGATGACCGATATTCACAATCTCTTTGCTGCTGGAGAAGTTGCATGCACCGGTCTTCATGGCGCAAATCGCTTAGCCTCAAATTCTCTTTTGGAAGCCTTAGTCGTGGCATACAATGCGGCTCATCATCCTACCATCAAAGATAAAGCCACCTTCCCAAACATTCCTCCATGGCGGCTCATGGGAGACTTCAACGAAAACGAATGGGTGGTTATCAGCCATAATCGCGAGATCATCGGCACGATTATGCAAGGCTATTGTGGCATTCGCCGTTCGCGCCGCCTTCTCAAATATGCCCTTTCCAGACTGGAAAATATATACAACGAAATTAACAACTTTTACCAACACAATGCTGTACGCAAAGAAGTGGTAGAAACCAGAAATATGGCTGTGATCGCCATTGCAGTGATCCGCAGTGCGCTCACCCGCAAAGAAAGTCGCGGAGCTCACTTCCTGATCGACAATCCCACTCGTGACGATCTACATTTCTTACACGACACCATCATCTAGGGAGCGACAATGCAAGGCAAATTCATCACTTTTGAAGGAATCGAGGGTAGCGGCAAGAGTACTCAGATCCAGCTATTGACCAAATATTTGGAAGAAAAAGGCATCGCACATATTAGGACTCGAGAACCTGGTGGCACTCCGATCGCCGAAGCTATCCGCCAGATTCTGCTCAACCCTGCCCATAAAGAGATGTTGCCTGAAACCGAGCTCTTACTTTACTGCGCTTCTCGCGCTCAACACACTGGTGAATTGATCATTCCTGCGCTAAAAGCTGGCAAGATAGTGATCTCTGATCGTTATTTTGACAGTAGCTATGCTTATCAAGGTGCGGCTAGAAAGCTGGATCTCAACATCATTGATATCCTCACTGATTTTGCTACATTTCACACTAATCCAGATCTCACCGTCCTCCTAGACCTCCCAGTCGAAATAGGAATGAAACGCATAAATTCACGAAATCTGGATCGTATGGAACAAGAAAAGCTCAGCTTTCACTACAAAGTGCGTGAGCAGTTTTTATTTATTGCCAAAAAAGCCCCCTCCAGATATCTTGTAATCGATGCTACCCAGCCTCCGGATGAGATCCATAAAGAGATTCTCCGGAAGTTAAATTTTTAATAGGAGAACAAGCATGATGCCAAAACAACGCAATGCACTTATTACTATCATAGGAGTCTGGCTGCTATCCGCCTGTTTACTTTTGATCGCTTCAAATGCTTTCGCACAGTCGCGTCCTGCACCTGGGAACATTTACAGCCAGATCCAACTATTTAGCGAAGTTTTGCAAAAACTAAAACAAAATTACGTGACCGATCTCTCCGATGAAGAACTAATAGAAGCTGCCATCAATGGTATGCTCGGCTCCACAGACCCACATACCACATATTTTACTAAAGACCAGTTTAAAGAGTTTACCACCAGCACGCGAGGATCCTTTGGCGGTCTCGGCATTCAGATTGATAAGATTGGAGAATTCATAACTGTGGTTTCCCCCATCGAAGGAACTCCTGCTTATCGCATGGGCATTACTGCTGGCGATCGCATCATCAAAGTCGATGGTGAAAGTATCGTTGGGATCAGCACAGACGAATCTATCAAAAAGATGAGAGGTCCCGTTGGTAGCACCGTGGTCATCACAATCGCCCGTCCCGGCATCACCGAGCCTATTGATTACACTATCATACGTGAAAACATCAAGATTAAGAGCGTACCCTATAGCTTTAAATTGGACAATGGCGTAGGCTATATCCGTATCAGCCAATTCAATGAAAATACAACCACTGAGCTCAGAACTGCTCTGGATGAATTGGAGACAGATGGAATCCGCGGACTCATTATCGATTTGCGCTACAATCCAGGTGGTCTCCTCGATCAAGCAGTCAATACTGTTAATGAATTTATCGGTTACAACAAACTCGTGGTCGAGACTAAGGGGCGTACGCGCCAAGAATCAATTTATACCCGTTATAACACTAAAGAACGTAACTACCCCATAGTAGTCTTGGTCAATGAGGCATCTGCTTCTGCTTCCGAAATCTTCGCTGGTAGTCTCCAAGATTGGGATAAAGGCTTAGTTGTTGGAAAGAATACCTTTGGCAAAGGCAGCGTACAACAGCTTATTCCGCTCTCAAATGGCGGTGGCATCAAGATCACTACCTCATATTATTACATCAAAAGCGGACGCTGCATCCATAAAATGAGCAATGACCGATTGCTCTTGGGCGAAAATCTTACGGAAGAAGATTTGAAAAAAGAAGATGAAGAAATCCACAATAATGTCTACTATACTTCTCGCGGAAGAAAAGTGTACGGCGGCGGGGGTATCACTCCTGATATCGAAATTGATAATGATCTTTTGACCCGCTTTGGTGTTGAACTGCGCCGCAAAAACGTCTTCTTCAATTACGCTGTAGACTATCTAGTGGATCACAATCACCAAATCTCCTTAAACCCAGAAATTACTCCTGAGATCATCAATGACTTCCTTAATTATGCAAAGTCCAAGGACATTACCTACACCCAAGCCGATCTCGACAGCACGCGTAGCTTTATCGAAAACAGCATCAAAAGCGAACTCGTGCGCAAAGTACACGGCGATCTGCAGGCTTATAAAATTACTATCTCAGAGGATAACCAGCTGCAAAAAGCCATCTCTCTCTTTGATCGGTTCAACAATCTGGATGAGATGTTTGAGTATGCAGAAGAGTTAAAAAAACAACAAAAGTAGGGGCATATGTACAATTTCGATCAAATCAAAGACATGCTCATCTTCGTAGCGGATGATGATGAAATCAATCTCCGCCTTGTCAAGAGCGTGCTCAATCAAGCCGGGTTCAAGAATGTCAAGCTCTTCCTAGATGGCAAATCTATGATGAATGAGCTTACTCACAATCGCCCAGATCTTCTGCTCTTGGATATCATGATGCCGAGATTCAGCGGTTATGACGTCTTAGTCTGGATCAAACAGGATCCTGATATTGAAGATATCCCAATCATCATGATCACTGCTGCTGCCTTGGATGAAAACATGGAACCTCTGGCTCGTAGCTTTGAACTTGGAGCTATGGACTATATCAGCAAACCTTTTTCAAATCTGGAATTAGTACAACGTGTTAAAAGTGCATTACGGATGGAAAAACAGCGTCAAGACTTGGAAAAATCTGCCAAACAAATCCGCTCCCTGGAAACCCTTTTGCCCATTTGCTCATATTGCAAAAAAATCAGAGCGGATAAAAACTATTGGCAGGAAGTGGAAAGCTATATCTCTGAACACACTGACACGATGTTTTCCCATTCTATCTGCCCAGACTGCTATGAAGCCCATGTAAAACCCCAAGTTGAGAAGATCAAACGCGAAAATAATAGAAGCAACGATAAAGACAAAGAATCCAAAGAATAAACCCCAAAAATATCAATATTACCCTCTTTAAAACAGCTTTACTTTAGAGAGGGTTTTTTATTTGGATAGCTTAATGGCGATCTCCATAACCTCTTTGTCAGAGCTGATCAAGCCGAAATAGACCGAATATTTTTTATGTCACTTAATTGATCTCCATAACACTATTTCACTTTTTTAGCGAAACAAACATCAAATCACATCCCCGTAACTCCTTATTTTCCCGTTTCTTGCACGTTTCTCAAAGGGGCGAGAAACGGGGGAGGCATCGGATATCCTTTATTACTCACAATTAATCTAAGATTAAATGACTAAGGACATTGTAGATAGATCATTCCCCGACAGTCTGTTGTTGGAATACAACGATCCACAGATATAGTTTTTGAACTCACAACTGATTCTTAATGTGTTAGATATCTATTCTTTTTGTCACTTTACCATATCGAGTGAGTTTGCCATGAGAACAGACGAGATAACCATGGCTGATTTCAGTCTTGCTTGATGCATTTACGCCAAGGTTTTACCTTGTTTTCTTTGATAACAGCAGGTCAATATGTTAGATAGTGATTTAGGATTACAAGCCAAAATGAAATCCGGTAAAGAGATATGGAAAATGGTAAAATAGTGAGGGATAAGATAGTAAAAAGTGAGAAGGTAGAGGGTGAGATGATAAGAAGGTAAAAAGGTGAGTATTATCATCAGCGATAGATGTTATTGATACTAGGGGTGAAAAGGTAAGAAAGGGAGATTAAGATGATAGGCGGTGGTTTTAACCACCGTGCTCCGGATTAAGCTGTGCAAGCCAAGATGAATTCCGGTTGGTTTTAACCATCGGTAATAGGAGCGGTTAACCGAACCTTCCCACATCTTTTGATCAAGCTGCTTTTGAAGTTAATATCCTACCTCCTTCATTTCGATAAAGCGGTCTCTCTAGGCATCACTGTATGTTCTTGATCATACTTCGCAGTTCTATGGTTATAATCTTATCTACCATAGGATTAAAGTAACCACCGGCTAACATATGGCAAATAGGGTTCAAAAAATATCCAATTTGTGACCAGAATGTGAAGCTATATAAGAGTAGAGGCTATCCGGATGCCAAAAAACAAACGAGGTACAAATCATGAAAACTAAACTCAAGTATGGAATTTCCGCATACAGCGGCACTATCGACGAGATCACCTTCTCTAGCTATGATAATGGACGCATCTGCATTGCTCGCAAATGGGTAATGCCTACTTTGAGCGATAATAATGTTGAGCTGGGTTCGGTATCCAAGAATCTGAGTCAGATTTATTCTGAATGCAGTGAGGAATATAAATCCGATCTCCGCACATATGCTTATCTTTATCGTACTCAAAACAAGGAAGCCGGCAAGTTAGCGCCTAATTCTTATTGCCACTTCATTAAACAATTCTATGCTTTCAGGGATGCTAATGAGGCTACTGTAGATCTCAAAACACTATCTTTGGGTGATTTAACAAGTCTCTTCCCTGAGATCACCAGCATAGCACAAGCGGTCGAAGCAGGATATCTGCCCAGTGTGGTGGGTGCTGAGCTTCTAACCGCCAGCATGTAAGGAGGATTACAATGGATAACGATATCTATAACCCCTTGGTACGCGATCTTGCCGATCGTGTCAATAAAATAGTAAACATACCCTTGGTTAACGAAGAAAACGAGCAGATCTTTTTCGAGCTGGTTGTGACAATACTCTTGCAACTCTTCTTGGATACCTTGGATAACAACTAACTAAATCATGCCCCCATCTGTGGATGGGGGCTTTTTTCTCAAAATAAAGTCGAGCTGATCGGGATGAATTATTTTGAGCTTGACATGATGCTGCTTTTTGCAGCTTGTGTATAGGAAGAGTAAGGAATATCTCGTTGAATTTGGAGAAAATAAATGAAATTTAGACACTGTATCATCCTTATGATCATGAGCCTGATCTTTGGTTTTAGTTTGGCTGAGACAGTCAATCGTGATGATGGGGCTTTTGATGATATTATCTTGCAGAGATTTACTCAGACTCCTGCCCCGCTCGCACCGGTGCGCGCTATTGCAGAGTTTGAGCCTGCAAGCGCGGCGCTTATCCGCTATCCTTTGGGAATACCCACATCATTGGTAGTGGAACTGGCAAATACGGTGGACGTGATCTGTCTGGTGGGGAGCAATTCTCAGCTCAATAATGCCAGCAATTCCTTCACGAGCGCTGGAGTAAACATGGATCGGGTAAGCTTTATGATCGCATCTACAGACAGTTATTGGACCAGGGACTATGGACCTCTGTTTGTCTACGATGGAGAGGGAGAATATAGCATTGTTGATTTTCTCTATAACCGCCCACGCCCCAATGATAATATGATCCCGGAACTTTTTGCCGCAGAATTTGATCTGCCTTACTTTGGGATGGATCTCTATCAAACCGGGGGTAATTATATGACTGACGGCTTGGGAACTGCCGTGCAAAGTCACATCGCCTACACAGAAAATGGGAACGACCAAGCTCATGTGGACAATCGGATGCTGGAATATCTGGGAATATCCAATTACCACGTGGTGCAGGATCCAAATAATACTTACATCGATCACGTGGACTGTTGGGGAAAATTCTTATCACCGGACAAGATTCTGATTCGTCGAGTACCAAGCAATCACCCCCAATATACATCTCTCGAAGCTACTGCAAATTACTTTGCTAACCAGATCTCCGCTTGGGGCTATCCATATCGAGTATATCGGGTGGATACTCCACAAGATCAACCTTATACAAATTCACTTATTCTAAACAAACGCGTGTTTGTCCCAGTCATGAATAGTCCTTGGGATGACGACGCTCTGCAGGCATATCAAGAAGCGATGCCTGGCTATGATATAGTTCCTGTAAACGGAAGTTATTATGAGCCCTGGCAAAGTACTGACGCTCTGCATTGCCGTGTACATGAGATCCCAGATCCCGATATGCTGCACATAGCTCATATGCCATATTATGGGAATCAGGATTTTGCGGAAGAATATGTTCTCTTGGCAGATATCGTGGATAACAGCTCCTCTGGATTGATCATAGATTCACTGTATGTCGCCTACCAAATAAATAGCACAGACTGGCAGATGAGCAGCCTCAACTCTCTGGATAATGATAGCTATATCGGTTACATCTCAGGTTATGCTCCAGGGGATACTATCCGCTACTTTATCAACGCAGCAGATCAAAGCGGAAGACACCGTACACATCCAGACTTCGCTGCTGCTGATCCGCATATATTCGTGGTCGAAGGCGATGCTTCCCCACCCCAACTTACTCACTTTCCCATCGAAAGTATATCTGATGACGAAGTAACTTTCACCGTGAGCACCGAAGATGAATCCCAGATCACTCAGGTCGAGCTCGAATATCGAGTAGATGATTCCAATATCATCAGTAATATCATGATCAACGCCGGAAATGGCATCTATATTTATAGCCTCTATCCGAATTTTGATGATGACGCCAAGAACTTTTTCTATCGCATCACCGCCGAAGATAGTTACGGCAATGTCGCCCATTTGCCGGTTGATGCACCATGGTATAGCGTTCCGATCATACCAGTTGGCATCACGGACGATATCCAAAGTCCACCCCTTTTGACTCTGAGCGTCTATCCCAATCCGTTGCGCAGAAGTGATAAGCTCAAACTTGATTTTGATGGCGCCGAACCTGGAAGATCACGTCTCACGATCTACAACATCCGAGGTCAGCTCATTTATGAGCAAGATATGCATGCCAGTAAGGGGATATTAGAATGGAATGGACGCGACAATCGTGGACAAAACACCACAAATGGCATTTATTTTCTAAGAATTGAATCTGGTGGCAGAGTAGCTAACTGCAAGTTAATTATAGCAAAATGAGGAAGTGTTGCGTAATATCAACTACAATATAGAAAAAAATCCTCACTTTTCTCTTGACATCAGAGAGGATGTCGGAGATATTGTAATTAGCCTACAGACCCTACATAGAATGCCCTCCGAACAGTGGGGATACCGCCCGGTATTCCCCACTGTATTTTTTTACCCACAGAATTGTTATAGGGACAAGTTATGAGCTCACTATATCTACTCTTGATTTCGCTCGTCTTAGGTAAGATAGCATCCACCACGTGGTCGGTGAGTTACAGATCAGAAGCTTCCCGAAATATATTTGTAGGATATCGAAACCTCAAAGCTGACCTTGCTTTCTACCAACCGAGAAAATATAACGATCTGCTGACCTCCTCCCATGAACTTCAGATCTATCCAGGCAGGCATCACAGACTGAGCACCATCCCAAAAATCATTAGACCTAAACTGAGGAAAAGACTTGGAAAATATCATATTGCATAATATCAGTAAAGATTTTGGCACATTTCGAGCTGTTGATGGAGTGAATCTCACCATCAAAAGCGGGGAGCTCTTCTCCTTTTTGGGACCAAGCGGTTGCGGCAAGACCACTCTCTTACGCATGATCGCTGGATTTGAAACACCCACTGAAGGTTCAATCTATCTGGGAGATAAAAACATTTCCGATCTCCCACCTTATAAGCGGGAAGTAAATACCATCTTTCAAAACTATTCACTCTTTCCACATATGACTGTCTTTGACAACGTCGCTTTTGGGCTTAAGATCAAAAAACGCCCGAAAACCGAAATCAAAGATAGAGTGCACGAAATGCTCAAGTTGGTGAAAATGGAAGATCAAGCCAATAAATATCCTGATCAGATCTCAGGAGGGCAAAAACAACGCATAGCCATCGCCCGAGCCTTGATCAACAAACCTCGGGTTCTACTCTTGGATGAACCACTCGCTGCACTAGATCTCAAACTGCGGCAACATATGCTCATCGAGCTGATGGATATCCACGATGCAGTAGGTATCACCTTTATTTACGTCACCCATGACCAAGGCGAAGCAATGAGCATCTCGGATCGGCTAGCTGTGATGAATCAAGGAAAGATCGTACAGGAAGGACCTCCAGACGACATCTATGAACGCCCCACCAGCATCTTCTCAGCTTATTTTATCGGAGAAACAAACCTTATTACGGGAGATGTATACAAGGTTTATGACGATTATCTGGAATTGCATTGCCCCGATGGAACTGGGAAGATGCTAAAGCTGGATAGCAGCTTTCACAAACCAGTCTCGGAAGGAACCCGCATCACTCTCTCATTACGACCGGAAAAGATCGCCATCTCCCGCTTCAAACCGCGTCCTCAAGACGATATCAACATCATCAAAGGACAGATTGAAGATATCCTGTATCTTGGCTCGCACACTCAATACATCGTGCGGGTCGGCAAACTAAAATTCAGAGTCTTCTCTCAACATAAGCGAGTATATTTTGATGATAAAGCGCTAGATTGGGAAGAGGAAGTATGGCTATTTTGGCATGATACCGATACCTGGTTGATCGAGGATAATCCCCTTGATATTCTTACCGATGCCGAGTTGGATGATAATGGCAATCTACAACGATATGTAAAACGGAGCAAGGTCTGATGCTTTCCAGTCGCGAAGTATTGCAAGAAAAGAAAAAGAATCTCAGCAGCTGGCTTTTGAGCTTGCCGTCAATGATCTGGCTGGCATTTTTCTTTTTGGTGCCCTATTTGATCGTAGTTTTCTATAGCTTCCTAACTCAGGATATCTATGATGTGAAGTTTGAATTTTCTTTGGATGCCTATCGACAGATCTTCACTAATGGCTATTTACAGCCTTTCTTCTTGTCTTTCAAGCTGGCGATATACACAGTAGTCATCTGCCTGCTTTTGGGCTTTCCGGTGGCATATTACATGGCTCGAGCCAACGATAAACTAAAAAACACGCTTTTGATTCTGATTATCATTCCTTTTTGGACAAACCTGATTATTCGCATCTTCTCTTGGCGCATCTTTCTCTCCTATAGCGGAGTGCTGAATGGAGTGCTGATGAAACTGGGGCTCATTTCGCAACCGATAGAAATTCTACGCACAAATCTGGCGGTAATCTTGGTGATGGTCTATGTCTATCTACCCTATATGATCCTACCCCTGTACAGCGTATTGGAAAAGCTCGATTTCACACTGCTCAATGCAGCTATGGATCTGGGAGCGAACGAGATCAAATCGTTCTTTCTGATCACTTTGCCTTTAGCGATAGAAGGGATCTTTGCAGGATCTCTTTTGGTCTTCATCCCTGCGCTGGGAGCTTATCTGATCCCGCAGCTCGTGGGCAATCAGCAATCTCTATATATCGGGCAAGTCATCACCTACAAGGTCAAGAATATTCCCCGTAACTGGCCTATGGCCTCTGCCCTTTCACTGACTCTGCTCTTTATGGTAGCAATTATGCTTTTGATCATTTATGCGATATATAGGCACCACCTTGCTAAGAGGAGCTCCTGATGAAACTCTCCCCTACTAAAGTGTATAAGGGACTCAATCTCACCGCTTTTAGTTTGGTGATGATCTTTTTGTATATCCCGATCTTGATCCTGATCGTATTTAGCTTCAATGACTCCCGCATCATCTCTGGATGGCAGGGGTTTACGTTCAAATACTATATTCAGCTTTTCCACAATCCAGCCATCGGAGAGGCTTTTCGCAATACTATGCTGATTGCCGGACTTAGCACCGTCATCTCCACCACTTTGGGAATCATGGCCGCTTTGGGGTTAGAGAACAAACAGTTCAAAGCACGTAAAGGACTTTTAGCGTTGATCTATACACCACTCGTGATTCCGGATATCCTTATGGGTGTCTCCTTGGCGCTACTTTTCAATTTCACCAGAATCAACACTGGAATGGTGACCGTCCTGATCGCCCATGTTACTTTCTGTATATCCTACACCGTGATCGTCATTCAATCCCGTCTAGAAGGTTTTGATTATTCCTTGGTAGAAGCTGCTGCGGATCTCGGAGCAAAGCCCCATTATATCTTTTGGCGGATTAAGTTCCCTTTGATGCTCCCCGGGATAATCGCTGCAGCGCTTTTGGCTTTTACTCTTTCGATAGATGACTTCATAATCACATTCTTTACCTCAGGGAGAGGATTTGACACTCTTCCTATCTATGTGGAAGGCACGATCCGCCGGGGAACGATCACTACGATCAATGCCCTATCCACCTTGATGATAGGATTCACACTGTTTCTGGTTGTCATTACCAAACGTATCCGCAAGATCTTGATCTCGGCTTTGTAAGCATCATAGCATATTGCGTGATAATCTCATGCCGTTACTCTTTGTAAGCAAGATTAATAAGCGTATCAGCTACCATTTTAATAGCAGAGGACATCATGTATCCGGCTGCGAAGCCTATATCTAGCCTTTCAGGATTGTAGCATCCCTTCCCACCGATTGCAATTAATTGCCAAATATCCACATATATTCATGCCTACTCAATTCGCTTAACTCTCCCGTATTTAGCTGATTTTAGCCTCATACCAGCGTATAACTTAGATTTAGAATTTCATTTGACACAAATGGCAGGTCTAAAAGCATGGTCGCATGATTAGTATGAAGTTAACTAAAGACTTTATTGATGAGCTTGATAGCTTACCTCGCTCATGGGTATTTTATGCACTACGAAGCGAGACTGAATATCTCTATGCCTCAGTGAGTGTCAACCTTGGAGCTCGGCTCAAGAATTTTTGGCAAAAACGCCAAGATGATAGCCTTATAGCTGAGCTGATGTCGAAAGCCAAGTATCTGGACTACCAACCCATGCCTGACTCCATGTCTGCTTTGATCATGCTAAAGACTTTTCTTTTTGACAATTATCCCAGCTATCAACAACGTCTTCAACCCTGGGCGGAATATGTATATCTCGCTCTTGATAGCCACCGCTTCCCTTTCATCACTATCCAGCAACATACTAATGATGAGTGGAACTATCTAGGACCTTTCCGTAGCCGTTTCTTTTTGATAGACTTGCTAGATAGCCTCAGTCGTATCCTGAAACTTCCATATTGTGAGACGGGAACCTATCCATGCGACAAATTTGAACGTGGCATCTGCCGTGGTTGGTGTCTAGCCCTGGCTCCCGCCAAAGAGACAAAGCTTGAGCATGATCTTGATAAATTGGATACTCTCATTAAAGAGACCTTTTTGCATCCTAACAATGGTATCTTGGAAATGGTACAAAAAGAACGCGACAACTATTTTAACAACCTAGAATTTGCTAAAGCTGATCTCTTGGATGATGAGATCAATTTGCTCTCAAAATACAGGGACTGGCTCAATTTTCTCTATGTGACCAAAGAATTAGATTTCGAGAACTCGAAAATAACCATCCGCAAAGGGCAGCTTGCCAGGGCAGAATTAAATGGAAAAACTTATAATTTCCACATCGATAGCACTGAACATAGAGAAAATGAAAAATTGGCTCTTCCTCTCAACCGCCTGGACGAAGCAAAGATTATCTACGACTATATAAAGGAGCTCTCTCATGCATGAGAAACTTAAAGAACTTGCTCTCATACAAAAATCCTCGCACGGCAAAGTGCGTGATATCTACGATCTTGGGGAAAATCTCCTGATCGTCACCAGCGACCGCGTTTCTGCTTTTGATGTGGTATTTCCCAATCTGATTCCTGACAAAGGCAAGGTGCTCAATGGCATCTCGGTACATTTTTTTAAAAGTACAGCCGATATCGCTCCTAACCACTTTATAACAGATCAAGTAGAGGAATACCCTGCCGAGCTACATCCCTTCAAGGATTATCTTGAGGGACGCTCAATGTTAGTTAAAAAGACCCGTGTGATCCCCTTTGAATGTATCGTGCGTGGCTATATCACTGGTTCCGCGTGGAACGAATACAAACGAACCGGCGCCGTCGGCAGCATGATGATCGCTGAAGACATGGAAGAAAGCCAAGCCTTTGCAAAGCCCCTATTCACTCCATCTACCAAAGCCACAGATGGACATGATGTTAACATCTCTTTTCGCGAAATGATGGCTCATATGGACGAGTGGATAGCCAGATATCTCAGGGACAAGTCTATTGCCCTATATTCCTATGCTCATGAGCTCCTCAAGAAAAAAGGCATCATCGTTGCTGACACTAAGTTCGAGTTTGGCACGATCGGTGACCAAATCATCCTCATCGATGAGTGCCTGACCCCGGATTCTTCCCGCTTTTGGGAAATGGACAGCTACCAGGTCGGTCATACACCAAAGAGCTTTGACAAACAGTATATAAGAGATTATATCAACCAAACTGACTGGGACAAACAGCCTCCAGCCCCCGAACTTCCACAAGAAGTAATCGACAAAACCAGAGAAAAATATTTAAAAATATACAAAATCATTACAGGAAATGAACTCACATGAAAAAACTGATCTGCATCGTCGACGATGAAGAAGAATTAGTAGAAAATCTCAAAAGAGAGATCAAAGAACTTCGCCCAGATTGGGAAATCCATGCCTACTGTGATGGGCTGAGAGCTTTGCAAGAAATCATGAGTGGCAAGGTCGATGCAGTTCTGACCGACATCGCTATGCCAGACATGGACGGCTACGAGCTTTTTTGGCGCGTGAAAGATTACGACGAGAAGATTCCAGTAATCATGATGACTGGTTTTGGTTATGATCCAAACCATGTCTTGGTGCGCGCTAAGGTTGATGGCCTCAAAGATGTAATCTTCAAACCATTTGACGTAGAAAAGCTCGTTGAGCTTATTGATAGTAAACTGGATAAGTGACTCGACAAAACTTCATCCAAAAAAACCTTATAAATCGCAGCATTCTAAGCTATCTTCTATACCCGGCATCCCTCGTGTATGCTGGGTATATGTTTTTTAGGCGCCGAGTGCTCCATCCAATCCCTTACCAAGCTGACTTCACTGTGATCAGCGTCGGGAATCTTACAATCGGAGGCAGCGGCAAAAGTCCGATTGCCATCGCTCTGCTAAAAGCACTTAAACTAAGGGGATTCAAGGTTGCCTATGCCTCTCGAGGCTATAAATCTGCTCTGGAGAATGGGGCTTATCTACTCTATGATGGTAAGAAATTTTTGTTTCCCATCGATAAAGCTGGAGATGAAGCGGTAATGGCAGCAAGGAGCTTGGGAAATGTCCCTGTCTTTTGCGGAAAACGCCGTAGTGACGTGCTCAGAATTGCCAGAGATCTTGACCTGGATCTTATGGTCTTGGATGATGCTTTTCAGCATCTTAAGGTGCACCGGGATTTGGATCTAGTGGTCTTTGATACTCAAATTGCCCTGGGGAATGGTTTTGTCATCCCAGCAGGATTTTTGCGTGAAGGTCTTTCGGCTCTAACTCCCAAATGCGTCTCTATCTTACATCAAAAACCCCATGAAGCCCCAAATCCCATGCTGGAAGAACGCCTCAGGAAAAGACATCAAAGAATCTTTCATGCTCAAAGTCAAAATTCCACCATCACTCATCAAGGCAAAGAAATAGATCCCGAATCTCTCAAAGGTCAGAGCATTGCCTTAGTTTCTGCCATTGCGCAGCCTCAATCATTTGAAAAAAGCGTGAGAGAAAAGGGCATAAGCTTCTCAGCACATCATATCTTCCCAGATCATCATCATTTCTCGGATCCTCAGACTATAGAGCTTCTCAAACAGGAATCGGCACGATATCTGATGTGCACTGCCAAAGATGCACCAAAGCTGGAATCTGCCTATGGTGATCGTCTTTTGGTCTTAGGTCTTGATTCCACCTTGGATGACGAACTCATCGACCTGGTGATGGAAGTAACCCGGGGCTAACCCGCTTCTCTTGTAACCAAGATCTCTTCTTCTTCTTCATCGTCATCCAATTCACCTGCCAATTGACGAGAATAGATAAATTTGTGACTGCCAGCTTTAACTACATTCTTGAGCTTATCTGCAATCACTTCCACTTGGTCGATATAATCGATGGTATTCAACCCACCGGCAGGGTCGCATTCCGCATTTTGGATTTGTGTGAGGATTTTGGAACGTAGGTTAAAGTGTTGTTCATTTATTCTGCCTTCCATCTCGATGATCTTGAAGCTACAGTCTTCTTTGAGGTTTTCCATATATTCCAGACATAGATCCAGCATATACATGATTTTGGTATGGAGATCATCGATCATAGTGACATATTCTTCTGCCAGAGGATTTTTCTGAGCAGCTATCTGATAATTTAAGATGTTATTTACTTCTTCGGTAAAGTCACCGATCTTTTCGATGTCATTCACGGTGTGTAACAGAGCTGGAATCTTTTGGATGATATCATCCGCATTTGTCTTTGTGTTTACTGCAACCAGATACAGGGTTATCTCGCGTTGGAGATGATCTATTGCTGCTTCGATCTTGCTGACCCGAATCTGCTTTTTATAGCTCTTATCTTTAAATGCTTCATAGCTCACCTCAAGTCCCAATCTCACCAATCGCAACATTTCCCGCATCTCTTTGAGGGATTGCTCAATAGCCAACTCGCTATCAGAAATCAAATGATAGTTGAGATGCTTGGGCTCACCCAGATTGACTGTATCAATCTTGTCCTTGGGTATAAGCTTAGTTGCCACCTTAGCAAAAACCCCAGCAAAAGGAAGACAGATCATGGTGTTAAATACATTAAAAAAAGTATGCCCGTTGGCGACGTGACGAGCCAAATTCTCGCCTAATAACACATCTCCGGGTGTGAGACGATTGATCAAAGCTGTATACAATCCGAAATATGTTAAAAGCCCAAAGAGTATCGTGCCAAATGAGTTAAACAGGGTATGCACCATTGCCACTCTACGCGCGTTGTAGTTTGTCCCGATCCCTGCTAACCATGCCGTAATAGTGGTACCAATGTTATCTCCAAAAACTAGATACAAAGCACCTTCAAAGGGAATCAATCCATTGCTGGCAAGTACAATCACGATCCCTACAGATGCTGATGAGCTTTGAATGAGCATCGTAAAGATGGTTCCCGTCAGTATGCCCAAGAGTGGATTGCCTGCAATTCGCACCATGATATCCCTGACAACCTGAGATTCTTTAAGCGGAATCACAGCCGAGGACATCACATTCAGACCGATAAAGAGCAAACCAAAACCGATTATAATCTGACTCCAGCGCTCCATCTTGCGGCTTCTACGGATGAGCAGAAAGGTTACTCCCAAAATGATAAAAGCAAAGGCATATTGTCCAATATTAAATGCTATCAATTGCGCTGTGATGGTAGTTCCGATATTTGCACCCATCACCACGCCCACAGCCTGTGATAATGTCATGATCCCAGCATTTACAAAGCCTATCATCATTACCGTAGTAGCGGAAGAACTCTGCACCATTGCGGTAACCGAGAGTCCCACGATCACTCCCTTGAGCGGAGTATTGGTGAGCATCTTCAGTATCCTGCGCATCTCATTGCCTGCCACGGCCTGCAGATTGTCACTCATCTTGTTCATCCCGAAGATAAACAGTGCCAAGCCTCCAAAGAAATTGATAACCTGTAATATAGACATATCTCTGAGAATCCTTTTACTGTGATAGCTTCATTTCTGATACAGAGCCTTTAAAGTCAAGCTTTTCTTTGACATTCCAGGCTACTTTTCCAAACTCAACCCTCTTGAGGAGGATCATTCGATTAGAGTAAGATATTTTCATGCGAACTGTGCTGACAAACCTCATATACTACCTTCAGGTAAATCTTACGATTTAGGATACAACTGCATTCCTTAAACTTAGTCTCGTCCCTTTGAGGCTTGATTCATATATGC
This sequence comes from Candidatus Cloacimonadota bacterium, assembly GCA_030154085.1. Taxonomy (GTDB): domain Bacteria; phylum Cloacimonadota; class Cloacimonadia; order Cloacimonadales; family Cloacimonadaceae; genus UBA5456. Next base: position 47,509 of record JASKKR010000013.1, read on the forward strand.
TGATTGTGTTCCCTTCCCTGGACCTGCTCCCCAGCTGATAGATTATAACTGGATGCTGAGAACTGCTTCAGTCACACAGTTCCGAAAGGGTTTGGGACAAAAAAATACCGGGATTAAATCCCGGGCTTCATTTGAGGAAAAAGTATTACTTCTTTGATCGAGTCATTCTCGGTCAGGAGCATCACCAGACGATCAACTCCTATTCCTTGACCTCCCATCGGGGGCATGCCATATTCCAGAGCTTCCAAAAAATCTTCATCAACTACATTTGCTTCATCATCTCCCAAATCTCTGAGAGCTGCCTGTGCTTCAAGCCGTTCTCTCTGATCCAAGGGATCATTGAGCTCACTAAAGGCATTAGCAAATTCTCCTCCGGCTATGATCAATTCAAATCTATCTGCCAAAAGCGGATCTCCCGGTTTTGCTTTTGCCAGGGGTGAAATCTCTTTGGGAAAATCACAAACAAATGTCGGCTGAATCAAAGTATGCTCCACAAAGTTTTCAAAAAGCACCGCAATGATCTTGCCTTTGGCTGCACCCACGGGAAGCTCTAACTCGTATTCTTTGCAAAGTGCAATCAGGTTCTCTTCGCTTTCTCCGAGAACGTCTACGCCAATCTTTTCTTGCACAAGCTCAGCCATGCCGGCTCGCCGCCACTCACCCAAAAGATTGACCTTATGCCCTTGATAGATATATTCTCCTTTGCCGATGACATTCTTGGCAAGATGTTTGATCATCCCCTCCACCAAGTCCATCATCCCGCGCAAATCAGAATATGCCTCATAGGATTCCAGCATTGTAAATTCGGGATTGTGAGTCCGGTCCATACCCTCATTACGAAAGTTTTTACCGATCTCATAGACTCGCTCAAATCCGCCCACTATTAGGCGCTTCAGATAAAGTTCTAATGCTATCCGGAGATAGAGATCCACATCCAAAGTGTTGTGATGAGTGATAAAGGGTCGTGCATTAGCTCCTCCATAAAGAGGTTGCAAGATGGGAGTTTCCACTTCCATATAGCCGCGATCATTCAAATATGATCGAATCTCGCGGATGATCTGGGATCTCAGCTTAAACACTTTTCGGTGTTCAGGATTCAATAGCAAATCCAAATATCTTTTGCGATAGCGCAATTCAATATCGGAAAACTCATCATAGCGGATAGTCTTCCCATTTTCGACGCGCTCCTTAACGGCTGGCAAAGGACGGATGTTCTTACACAAAAGCCGAATCTTGCTGCACCGGATGGAATATTCCCCACTATTTGTAAAAAAAGGAATACCAGTAGCTTCGATAAAGTCTCCAGCATCACAGAGCTTAAAAAGCTCATAATTTTCTTCACCAATCTCACTTTTGGAAACGTAAAGCTGGATCTTCCCGCTATCATCTTCTAAATTGCCAAAGCCAAGTTTGCCCTGGCGACGCATTGCCACGAGGCGCCCCGCCAGGGTAATACTTTCAGCTCTATCCACCCAAGTTTGCCGATCTTCAAAAAGATCTGCTACCTTGTGGGTGCGCCCGCTTTCTACTGGGTATGGATCTATACCTAAAGCACGGATCTTCGCCAGCTTCTCTTTACGGAGCTTTATAAATTGATTTTCTGACATTATTAAAACAGATCTTTAAAAGGATTGTCCTCTATCAAGGTGTTCTTCTCGTTGGCATATTTACGCCATTCTTCATCCCGGCGTCCACCACGACGACCTCCACCATAATTATCACGATCACGATAGCTGTCTCTACCGCTATTTTCACGCGGAGCACGTTCTTGTTGCTGACGCGGACGCGAGGCTGCTGCGATCTCTTCTGGTGTCCGATCTGTATAATCCAAGGTAATACGATGATTATCCTTATCAATGGCTGTCACCATCAATTTTACCCTGTCACCACTCTTGAATTCATCAGTTCTGCGAACTCTTGAACGCGGCAATAGACCGGTAATCCCATCGCTGATGGTCACAAATACGCCAAAATTCGTTGAAGATTCCACGATGCCCTCAAAAGGTTCTTCCAGCTTGACCACATCTTCAATATTATCCCAAGGATCAGGCTGTAATGCTTTAAGGGACAATGAGATCTTCTGAGTGTCAGGATCTATTCGCAAAATCTGCACACGCACATAATCACCCTCTTTGAGAACTTCACGCGGATGACCAATATTGCGGTTGCGACTCATCTCAGATACAGGAATCAATCCTTCCACGCCTGGCTTAATCTCGGCAAAAGCACCAAAACTATGCAAACGTAGTATGCGGCAATCAACTTCGTCACCTTCTTTAATTTCACTCATAGCTTGCAAGAAGGGATTCTCTTGCATAGCTTTCAATGATAGAGCAACCTTGTCGCCCTTGATTGCCAATATCTTAACATCCAGCTCTTGACCTATACTCAGTACATCCTGAGGCTTAATCACATGCTGCCAAGATATCTCAGATACATGCATCAATCCTTCTACGCCACCAATATCGATGAACGCTCCAAAGGATGTCATTCGCATGACCTTGCCAGGTACCACATCTCCTACATGAAGCTTGGACAATACTTCTTGTCTTCTTTGTTGAGCTTCCTGTTCTTCCAATTGCCGGTGGGAAACCACGAGCCTGCGACAATTTTCCGAACACTCAATCACCACAAAATCCAGCGTTTGACCAATGAAAACAGTATTGTCTTCTACCGGACGAGCTGAAATCTGCGAAGCCGGGCAAAAAGCTCGAGCACCTAGAATGTCCACATTGAATCCACCCTTGGTGACAGAATATATCTTGCCTTGCACCGGAATCTTCTTTTCGTAGGCATCACGTATAGACTGCTTGTCTACGTGCTGCTTGGTGAGGCTTTTGCCAACTACGTAGCCTTGATCATTTTGATCTACTACATAACCTTTGAGTGTGTCTCCCACACCGAGTGTGAGATTGCCTTTTTCATCGGAATATTCGCTGATATCAGCATATGCATCGAACTTGCCACCAAGGTTCACGATCAGGTAATTATCCGTGATCGTCACCACTGGAGCTTCGACAACATCGCCTTTTTTGATCTCTGCTGTGTTTTCAAAGGAATCTTCGAGCATACGAAGATAATCTTCCTTCATTTCTTTTAAAGCAGCTTTGCTGCTGGTTTCACGCACCTTGTCTGACATATGTAACTCCTAACGACTATTGAGAATCCCACGATTTTAAATTAGCAGTTTTTGTAAAGTCTTTTATTTCTAAATCACATTTTTGTCGCTATTTTGCCAAACCTAACCCTCTGAAATATATGCAGTTCTCATGCCTCCCCCGTTTCTCTCTCATTTGAGAAGTGAGCAAGAAACGGGAAACTAAGGAGTTACAGCTTTGTGAAGTGCGTTGCGCGCCTAACCAAAAAAGAATATCAAGTCCAAACTTGTAGCGGCAATAAAATATCCTCTCATCCGACTCAATACATCCCTTCTCAAACTCAGTAAGGCCTTTAGGTAATTGCCTCAAACCAGCATTGTAAAGCAGCAATCTGGTTTGTTATCCAATTTAACTTAATCTGAGTTAGCGGAATTAGAAAATCGCTGTGATTACCAGGATTTTGTTCACCTTCGACCCTGTTTTGCCCTTTTGTAATCCCCATTCACAGAATCTGGACGCATTTCCCGATGCCGGGTCAAAATAAATTAATTTCATGCCCCGTTTGATGTTGAAAGCCAGACACCTCATCTGAAGATAGA
>JASKKR010000034.1 GCA_030154085.1 Candidatus Cloacimonadota bacterium
CAAAGCTGTAACTCCTTATTTTCCCGTTTCTTGCTCACTTCTCAAATGGGCGAGAAACGGGGGAGGCGTCTAGAGCGCATCTTTTGCAGGCATTTATGGCGCTGAATTTTTCCTATGTTAGGTGGAAAATTGTATAAATATAGTTTCAGAGAAAACTACCATTTGCTTTATCCGAGAAATGAAGGATCAATCTGCAATGTAATCCCTTTTTGGGGACTAAATCTTGCATGAGTATATGCGATGATTTCCTGAATTAATTTTGGATTCATACTTTTTAATAAGATAAGGTGATAGCGAACGAGTTAGTTGATCTTGGCAAAGGGACAAGAATGTCGAAGCTTTTTGAAGTTTAGAGCTCCAGAAGATCATTAATGCTGCGCTGTAGGAATGGTGTTCGGTGGATGATATCTTGAGCCAGTTTCTTTTTGATTTTGGGGCTTTGGGACTCAAGCTCTTCTTGGAATATGGAATACATTAATATTCTGCGGTAGAGTATAAAGCTTTCGATTCGGTCGAATTCATGATTTTCCAAAGGATAATGCTCAAGATATGTAGAGATGAAAGGCTGCAGAAATAGCTTATCAAGCATTGGCAATCTGGATTTGTGATTTGAGTGATAAGCAATGCGAGAATATTCGCTATAGATAGCATTGGCAATGTCTTGTACAAAAAAGTGTCGAGTAGATCGATCAAAATCTATCAAATGAAGTCCACTATCAGTTATGAGTAGGTTTTGGGAGTGAACATCATTGTGAATCATCCCAAAATTATCAATTGATATTGGAAACAAATCCAACTCTTCTTTGATGTCCTGCCAGAGATTCCTCATCTGGGGTTCGCGGAGAGCATTGTACACATCTTCCCACTCCTGATGCCAATATAGATAATCCGGATTATGATCCTGTTTAAGAGTTGCTGTATTTGGATATTCTTTGGTAAGGCGGTGGATATCAGCCAACAACTTTGCCCAATCTTGGTAGAAGTCCCTTAAATCCATGGGATCTATGTCAGAGAGCACCTGTCCTGGGATCTTTGTCCAAGCATATAGCATACAATCTCCCTCATCAAGGTGAAAGCATTCGATGATTTTTCCCTGTGGTGAGCGGAGTGGGGATAGAACGTGGATTCCTTTTTGGTGGAGATATTCTGCAAATTCAAATCTTTGGAGCATGGCAGAATAACTGCGTGCAGTAGGAGAACAATCTATCTTGCAGAGATATTCAGTATCAGCTTTTGTATAGAGGTAGATGGAAGCGGCGGAATGGGTGTGGCACTTTGCAAAGAATTTTCCAGGCTGGTCAAAGCCAAAAATATCGGCAGCATATTGCACTGCTCTGCTATAAATATCCGGCATATTACCTCCAAAATAAATGGCGGAGAGTCAGGGATTCGAACCCTGGGTACCCATAAGGGCACAACGGTTTTCGAGACCGCCCCGTTCAACCGCTCCGGCAACTCTCCGCTATCTGTTCAACGTTTCTTGCGGAAGAAATCTGTCAAGAGCAAAGAGCAGTCATCGGCGAGTATCCCCCGGGATAGCTCTGGGCTGTGATTAAAACTTTTATCTTTTAAAGAGTGATATATAGATCCAGCGGCACCGGCTTTGGGGTCAGCCGAAGCATAGACCACTCTTCCTATTCTGGAAAGGATTATCATGCCACTGCACATCAAGCAGGGCTCAAGAGTTATGTATAGACTGTAATCAGTTAGATATTTGATGCCATTTGCAATAGCCTGATCCAGGATCAGCTTTTCGGCATGTGCAAAAGGGCTCTGAAGCTGACGAGTCCGATTGTGATCCCGGTAGATGATCTTACCATCTTTGACCAAGCAAGCACCAACCGGGATTTCATCTTCGGAAGCAGCTTTTTTTGCCTCTTCCAGGGCAATATTCATGTAATATTCATCGGTCATGGTTTTACGAAAATCTGAATCTTTGCTTTGTCCATTCTCTCCTGCATCCATTGGTCAAACCAATCCGGATCCAATTGTTTCACATATAGCTCGCGAAGCTTTCCTGGTTCTAATTTATCTTTGCTATTTTTATAGTATTCTCTTGGTATAATGATTATGTAGTAATCTCCAATCTTATCTACTTGGGGCGGTTTATTGTCCAAGTATCGGCTGATTGCATTGACATAAGCTATATCTAAAGAATGATCTTTATATTTGCTAAAGATTCCACCCCGATTGTAGCGTAGATGAATATAATCCCCTGGTTCTTCTGGAATCTTCAAATCAGGGTGAACATTGATAAATTCTTTTGCTTTTTGGGCAGCGAGGTGGTGTTTGCGCTCTTCTATCAGAGTTTCTAAAATGGAATCCCTCACATCTGCGAGAGGACGCACACGATTTACTTTGTTTTCTGTTAGATAGAATACAATCCAACTGCCACTGAGATTAGAGTATATTGGATCAATAAAATCGCCCTTTTTGTGAGTATACAGCTGCGCATTTACTCTTTCCACAACTCTAAGATCTGGATACCAGATGTCGTTAAGACTGAGTCGATTCAATTCGATCATTTCCAGATCCAGCTCACGAGCAGTTTCTTCCATGCCTAATTTCCGGGCAAGTTTGATTGCTCCTACTGCTTTACTGTATTGGGCATTGACCGTTGCAGGTGATAAAATTGGGGGGATCTGAAGTGCTCGGTAGCTGATCATGGATTTAGTGCGTTGGAGTTTTTGGTAGATAGTATATCCATTTCCTACTTTGATGGGCTTGCTATATGCATCACTTGGTATGTATTCGAGGATGTCCAAAAGCTGTCTATCAACATTCTCCACTCTCACAAAACCAGAACTGAATATATTCAATTCAGGAATGTAAGCTTGTCTCTCAGAGACGATTGTTTCAAACTGCTTGCCTTGAATGATCTCAATGTAGATGCTATCGGTGACCGCTTGTGTATAAATCTGATCTGATTCATCGGGATCTATTGGGATGCTGATGTATTGAACTCCATATATAGGTTCGAGGGCAAACTGTTCCATATTTCGCTGATAATAGGCTTCAATTTCATTATCGCCAATAACTGGTGTCATGTCTTCGGGATCGAATACTAAAAGGTCAAAATCAGCACGACTGACAGCGATTTCATTAATGCGTTTGGCACGGCGGGATTTTTGCACGTTTTCATCGATCAGTTCTTCTTTTAGTTTTTGAATGGGAATATAGTACTCGTAATAGTGCCGGCGTACAGGGCTCATGTTTACGGGGCTATCATAGCGAATAGATTGGTAGTAGAGATCATAGTCAAATTCACCATTTACCTTTAAGGCTGGAGTGTCTTGCAGGTATGGCGGTATGTTTGTAAGAAGGGTGTCAATGACTTCCTGATCTGTCACTTTGATATCGTATTTTTTGTAGTTTTCAGTGAGGATAACATGTTTTGTAATGTTTTCCCAGGTCTCATTAAAGATGGCTATGCGTTCTTCATTAGTTGGAGCACGTTGAGCTCGCAATTGGAAATTTGCTGTATGTCCTCGATAGGATCTAACAAATTCCGGATAAGTGATGCGTTGACCGTTGATGATTCCAGCGTTCTCACCTTGGGGACCGGAGCAGGAAACCAATATGATTCCTAGTAGGATTAGAAAAAGAATGCGTCTCATGATTCTCCTAAAATATCGTTTTGTATCTCAGAGAGGATTTGCCATGCTTGGATCGGACTGGTCTCTTCAAGATCCAGCTCTTTTAGCTTTCTAATGACATCCTCATGTTCATATGCTTTGTCTATCATTACTTCGAAGATCTCTAACTGTGGTGCAGTACTACTAAGTTTCTTGCGAAGGCTAGCCGTAAGTCCCTGAGGGCTGATCTCATGTTCTTCCAAGTTTTTGAGAATGTCTTGAGCTCTTTTGATTACTTGATTTGGGATTCCTGCCAATCTGGCAACCTGGATGCCATAGCTTTGATCAGCACCACCGCGCTCAATCTTGCGGATGAAAATCATCTGTTCATTATAGAGTTTTACTGCAACATTGTAGTTTTTTATTTCGGGATAGATGTTTTCAAGCTCAGTAAGCTCATGATAGTGGGTAGCAAATAGAGTAAGGGCTTTGATCTTGTGATGGATATGTTCTATTATAGCCCAAGCGAGGCTCAACCCATCAAAAGTAGAAGTTCCTCTGCCAATCTCATCAAGCAGAATTAGAGAATTATTGGTTGCTGAGTTTAGAATATTGGCAGTTTCAATCATCTCGACGAGGAAAGTGCTCTGACCCTGAGCAAGATTATCCGAAGCGCCAACTCTGGTGAATACCCGATCAAAGATCGGCAAGCGCATGCTTTCTGCAGGGACAAATGAACCCATCTGAGCGAGTATAACCAAAAGTCCTACCTGCCTCAAATATGTAGATTTACCTGCCATATTAGGTCCGGTAATTAAGGCAATCATCGTCTCCGGATAATCCAGGACAGTATCATTTGGGATAAATTCTGCCTCACCCATCAGCTTCTCAATTACTGGATGACGCCCTGATTCAATCTTCAAATTCCGCTCAGAGCAAAACTGAGGTCGAGTATATCGATTTTGCCATGCCAAAAAGGCTAACGCACTGAAGACATCAATCTCAGAAAGTACTTCTCCTAAGTTTTGTAGTCGTGGTAAATGGGAAGCAATCTCTTGTCTGAGCTCTTTGTAAAGCTCATATTCCAGATTTTTGATTTTTTCTTCACTAGAAAGCACCTTGGCTTCAAATTCTTTTAGTCTGGGCGAAATATAGCGTTGAGAATTGACCAAAGTTTGTTTAGGCATATAATAGTCAGGCACTTTGTCTTTATGCGTAGACGTTACTTCAATGTAGTACCCAAACACACGGTTGTATCCTACTTTTAGGCTAGGGATGCCAGTCTTTTGCTTTTCATCTTCTTCCAGACGGGCAATCCAGCTTTTCCCATCGTGAATGATTTCCAAAAGCTCATCCAGGTCTTTATTATACCCTTTTTTGAAGATTCCGCCATCGGTGATGGTTGTTGGGGGCTTCTCACGGATTGATGATCCAATCAATTGGCTGATATCATCGTATGTATCCAAGACAGATATCCACTTCTCAAAGAGCGGTTCAGAGTAGGCTTGCAAACGAGTTTTAAGTTCCTTTGCACTGATCAGATAGCTATCCAAAGCCAGGAGTTCGCGAGGATTGATCCTCAGTGATCCTAAGCGTGAAACTATGCGAGAGATATCTCCGATTTCCCTCAGGCTCGATCTGACATCCTTAAGATAGGCAGTATTTGTGAGGAAAGCAGCGATCAAATCTTGTCGAGTTTGGATCTCAGTTTTATCAAGCAGGGGATGAAGAAGCCATTGATTGAGCAGCCGGCTTCCCATTGGCGTCTGGGTTTGATCCAAGATGCTGATCAAGCTGCCATGCTTGTTTCCATAGCGAATGCTGCGAGTAAGTTCCAAATTCCGTCGGCTAATTTCATCAAGCTGCATATAGCTTGACAAAGAGTAGTAACGAAGTCCGGAAATATGTGTCAGAGGGACTTTATAAAGACCCATGACATAAGCCAAAGCAGCTCCAGCAGCAGTGGCTCCTGCTGGTTTGTCATGAGCTCCAAATGGTTCCAAAGTGCTAACACCAAAGTGTTTTTTTAGCAGAGCTTTGGCTTCGGAGGGTTGAAATTGCCAATTATCGAATATAGTGATGGTCGGAGAAAACTCTAAGTTGAGGTCTTTCACGAAGGCTTCATTAACAGAGCAATCTACAAGGACCTCGGCGGGACGTAGGCGATGCAGTTCGTTTGAGAGTTCGCTTTCTTTGAGTTCTGTGAAATAGAATTCTCCGGTTGAAAGGTCCAAATGTGCAAGACCAGAATTCTTGAACTTATCAGATCTATATATTGCACAAAGATAGATGTTTGCCGAGCCTTCCAAGAGGTTTTGGTCTAAAACTGCTCCAGGCGTGATAATTTCTGTAACTTCGCGTCTAACCAGACCTACTGCTTGTTTGGGATCTTCAGTTTGTTCGCAGATAGCGACCTTAAGGCCACTTTTAATAAGTTTATCCAGATAGGTATCTAGGGCATGATAGGGGAAACCTGCCAAGGGAACTGGATTAGCATCATTTTTGTTTCGAGTAGTTAGCGTGATATTTAGGATTTTAGATGCTGTCACGGCATCTTCAAAGAAAGTCTCATAAAAGTCACCCATGCGGAAAAGGATTAGTTTGTCCGGGTGGCTATTTTTGACAGCCATATATTGCTTAAGCATAGGTGTAAGTTTCGGACTTTCCATCAATATTGCACCACAAAGTTATTGATATCGTTATCTGAGAGTATACGTCTGGCGATGTTCATTTCTTCAGCTTTAGCAAAAGGACCCGCGAGTACTACCCAAGTGGTGTTTCCCTGGCTATTATCTTCATAGTAGGAGGCTGGAATCATCATTTCGCGGATACTATGCACTAGTCTTTCAGCATTAGTCTCGACCGAGAATCTTCCCGCTTGAAGATAATGGCCCTGAGTAGGCTTAAATAGCAGCTTTATGGGCAGATTTGCATCAATAGTTGGGAAGAGATGATTCTCAGCGACGAAGACAGTATCACTGACAGTGTTGCATGATGATTCTGCAATGGTAGTTGTTTTGGGATCCAGCTGAAGTTTTTCATAGGGATACAAAAAACTAAGATCGAGTGAGGGGACTTTGCTTTTTAAGGCAAAGAGCTTTTCTTCGATATCAAATGCAATTTGTGAATATTTGTTTATCTCATAGCCTTCTTTATATTTCTTAAGAGCTTCGGTGCTATTACCCATGAGCTCATATGTGTATCCTTCTTTGTATTTAAGATACTGAAGATCAACATCATCAAGGCGACTAATTTTCTGGAGGCTGGCAAGAGCACTTTGATATTTCTTCTGAGCGATATAGCTATCAGCGATTAGGTGCAGAGCAGATTCAGAGAGCGGAGCTGGATTCTTTAACCTTAAATAGTTTTCAGCATTTGCGATGGCAGCAGAATAGTCCTCGAGCCAGAAATGAGTGACAGCTAGCCAATAGAAGCGCTGGACGATCTCGGCTGAATTTATCCGTCGCAAAAGAGTCTGTGCTGTGGTTATTTCACGATCTAAGATATAAATTTTGGCTGCTTCCAGCATACTAAGTTGTCCGTAATGGGTTTGAGGATACATATCGATTGCGGTATTGAAGTCAGAGAGTGCTTCTCGACTTGAACTCTGTAAGAGCGCGCGATAATATAAAAGCATAGCGCGTTCTTCATCCTGGTTTGGCTTCAATTTATTTAGGCTTTTCTTAGCTTCCGTGATGTTCCCACTATCATAGTACTCTTTCAGCTTGACAAAGTCTCGTCTCGGTTGTGCCGAGAGCGTTACAGCGGTAAAAAACATGACTATGACTAAGAGTTTTGACATGTTCTAATCAATGCTCCTTCATAATTCATGTTTGCCATGTTATGCGTTTCAATAGCGTAACGATAGTTTGGCTTGGTTTGAGTTACTTCTTGTTTGTCATCATCAAATATCTTATCAAGCTTCAGGCTGAAATCATTAGCCATATCTGGGAATATCACTTGGATTGTATCTCCCACATTTATCTTGTGAAAAGCATCAAAGTATAGCATACCTTCTTGATGAGCAATTACTTTTCCACAATATTGACTTTCTGAAGTATAGGCAGGACTCTGTGAGGCTTCTACGATGCCGGCTGAACTGTGGTCAAAGTCATAAAACCCCTGCCAATAAGGGCGATGTGAGACCATGAGCAGCTCTTTGTTGAGTTTTGCCCATAGCTTTGTATCGGAAGGATCGGCTTGTTTAGCAGCTTTGTAAATTCGGGTGATTTGGGCTACATAATATATGCTTTTCATCCTTCCTTCTATCTTACCTGCATGAATTCCAGAAGATACCATCTCTGGCATTTTATCCAACAGACAGAGGTCTTTTGAGCTGAGGATGTAAGAGCCATATTGATCTTCATCGACAGGAAAATACTGCCCCGGTCGCTGCTCTTCTGTCAAAGCCCAGTTCCATCTGCAAGGCTGAGTGCAAGCACCACTATTCGCACTGCGCTTGTTTAAGTATGCGCTCAAAAGACACCTTCCAGAATAGGCTACACACATGGCTCCATGAATAAAACACTCAATCTCAAGATCTGGGAGTGCTTCTTTAATAGCCAAAATTTCTTTAAAGCTCAGCTCACGCGCAGGGACGATGCGTTTGGCACCGAGTTCATACCAAAACTTTGCTGCATATAGGGACGTGATATTTGCCTGAGTACTAATGTGGATTGGGATCGAGCTATGTTCTCGGACAGTTGAGAATATTCCGGGATCAGAGACAATAACTGCATCAATATCAGTTCCATCTAACCAGTGGATAAAATCTGGAAGTTGAGCGAAATCTTCATTCCTGAGATATGCATTGAGAGTGAGGTATAGTCGGCTGCCATGGGAGTGAGCAAATGATATGGCTTCTTGCAGTTCATCTTTGTTCAGATTACCGGCTGCTGCTCTGAGCCCAAATTGCTTGTAACCGCAATACACACCATCAGCTCCATAAAGGATGGCATATTTGGTTTTTTCCAGATCTCCACCGGGGGCTGTGATTTCCATTAATTGCTCATTGAATTCAGCATTTCGTCGTTTGTTTTGGAAGCCTTCATTTGTTTGCGTAAAGTCTCAATACCTTGGATGGGGCTAATTGTCTTGAGGTATTTTCTGAGTACATACATACGGTTGATCTCGTTTTTGGTTAGTAGCAATTCTTCTCTGCGCGTTCCGGATTTGACAAGATCAATAGCTGGATAAAGGCGCATATCAGAAATGCTGCGATCAAGCACAAGCTCCATATTCCCGGTGCCTTTAAACTCTTCAAAAATAACTTGGTCCATCTTGGAACCGGTGTCGATAAGAGCGGTAGCTATGATCGTGAGGCTACCAGCCTCTTCTGTATTACGAGCCGCACCGAAGAATTTCTTGGGTTTGATCAGTCCATTGGCATCAATACCACCAGAAAGCACCTTGCCACTGGAGGGAGTGATATTATTATATGCTCTGGCAAGACGAGTAATGCTATCCAAGACGATTACAACATCCTGTCCGAGTTCGATCATTCGTTTGGATTTTTCCAGGATAATCTCGGCTACATTGGTGTGATTTTTGGGCGATTCATCAAATGTGGATGAGATAACTTCTCTATTTCCGGGCTTCAGAACCTTTTTCATCTCAGTGACCTCTTCAGGTCGTTCATCTACTAAAAGGACGATGAGATAGACTTCCGGATGGTTGCTAAGAATAGCATTTGCTATATCCTGCAATAAAGTTGTCTTACCAGTCCTGGGAGCTGCCACGATTAGACCTCGTTGTCCTTTGCCGATTGGGGTAAAGAGATTTATAATGCGGGTACTGTAGTTATTTGCATCAAATTCAAGATTCAACCGCTCGGTAGGGTAATATGGGGTTAGTTCATCAAATTTCCTAAGATTCTCTAAACTGGATGGCGACATATAGTTGACTGCATCCACTCGGAGTAGGGCAAAATATTTCTCACCATCTTTGGGTGATCTAACAGGACCAGATACCATATGACCGTTTTTAAGACCAAACCGGCGGATCTGGGTTAAAGACACATATACGTCGTCTCTACCCGGCAGGTAACTGTTATTTGGGAAGCGCAGAAACCCAAAACCATCATCCATGATTTCAAGGCATCCAGTGACAAATGCCAGACCCTCTTGTGCTGCTTGGAATTCATACATCTTAAAGATAAGATCGATTCCTTTATATTGACTGTATCCAGGTATTGACAATTTTTTGGCGAGCTTGGTAAGCTGCGCTTGGTTTAATTCAAATAGATCTTCTTCGAGAAGCATCATGTATCTCCTTTTTTCTTGTGTCCAATAACAAGTAATCTGGAAGCACTTGCACAACCGACATCATTGATGCGTTTTATGATATCATGCCCTTCGGAAATCAGTTCGGCAGGGGCATCCATGTGTTCCAGTTTTTTTATGGTAGTTTGGCAATTATTAATGAGTCCTGAGCAGACTTTAGAGTCCTTTGGATCATCAACTTGCGGATAAAAATCTATGATCTTTTTCTCTTGCAAATGCAATTTGCGAATTGCTTTCTCTAACTCAGCTTTGCTGAGGGTTTGATTATGGTAAATTCCACTGAGACTGTCTACTTTGGCGATCCAGTGGTGCATGAGTATATGTGTATATTGAGCAGGGCTTTGTTCTCCATCGGCATACATCTCCGTGAGAATAAAAGTACCTGATGGTTTCAGAACTCTCATCATCTCGGAAAAAACTTTATCCATATTTCGGAAATGATGTAACGAATTTGCCGTGCAGACCGTATCAAACTCACCATCTTTAAAGGGTAAGTCTTCCAGATCCATGCGATATATCTCTATTTCATTTTCCGGAAAAACTTTCTGAGCATAGTCAACGTTCTTTTCTGATATATCAATGCCAATTATTTTTGTATAGCTTTTCAGATATTTTTTGAGAACATTGATAAATTCGCCTTTACCAGTAGCAGCGTCCAAAACTACACCACCATCAATCTGGCTCAAGATTTGGAATACTTCTTTCACAGCTATAACCTCGCTTGTGATTATTTAGTGAATGGGATGGCCTGCTGCCAATACCCGTACATATGGCTCTATAAATTGTTTCTAGTTACAAATCAACAATTTTATACTAATCGTTTTTCGTCAAGATAAATCCTGATATTTAGATCTTTTTCTTATCGTGAGCAGTTATAGCTGTAAAAACGATTTCTTCTCAATTGACTCGCTTTTCTCACAGAAAACAAGGGAAATTGGTTTAAGATGGGTGTACTTTTTGAACATTCACCTATCGATACTAGGTCTTTTCTCAAAAAAAAGACCTTGACTTACATTAAAGCTTTTTACTATTGTAGAAAAAGTAAATTTACATGGGAGAGAGTATGAAAAAATACATCATTCTGCTATTGATCATAAGTTTGGCGACAGTTTCGGCTTTTGCCCAAAGAAAAGCTCTGGTAATCGGTAATAGTGGTTATGGTAAACACACTCTGAACACCAGTCTCAACGATGCCCAATTGGCAGCAGATGCCTTAATAGCAATTGACTATGATGTTACTCTTTACAAAGATTTGGTTTACCCAGACTTTCTAAAGGCTATTGAAGATTTTAAGGCAACCCTTTCTATCAATGATGTAGCTGTCTTCTATTATTCTGGCTATACTCAGCAAGAAGGCGGACGAAACTATCTAATGCCGTATGTAGACTCTGAGAGCAAGAGTGAGGATGAACATCTGATCAGTGTGGATGTTGTCCTGGAAGCAATATCTCGCGCTTATAGATCATTTATGATTTTAGAAGACCGTCAAATTGGGAAGCCATTTCCCAAAAGTCTTTGTAACAAAGATAAAGGCTTGGCAGAGATCATCTACTTACGACCTAACCAAGGCTTTGCCATGGCAAATGAACCCGGAAAACAGTTAAAATCTCAAGGTGAAAATTATAGTGTCTTTACATTTACTCTATTTGAGAAGATTACAACCGAGATGATTGATTTTCCGGATCTGATGCAATATACCGCAGAAACTGTTAGTTCATATACAAATAACAAGCAAAAACCATATTGGCAAAGCACTTTGGATGCTCCGTTTAGTTTTTGGGAACAAACTCAGGAGCTAAAATACCGATTTCGACTGCCAGGCTATAGAGCCCTGGAAGGTGGAGGAAGTTACAACTTTTAATTGAATTGATCCCGTTTGCATGATAATTCCCCCAAGAAATGGCAAAACCGATCTTGGGGGTTACTTTTATACAGAGTATGTTTGCTTAATATGAGTCTTTTACGATATCACACCGTAAGGGCAGCGTAATTCTTTTTATAACATTGGGAATGTGCAGTAAGTTGACTGTTCAACGATAATACTGCATACCGCCAGAGTATTATCAATGCTCAAAGATAAAACCCTATACTTTGGGATAGTTGGGTGGCAATAAAATCAAATGAAACAATGATAAATGGTCTACTTTCCAAATATAATCTGATCTCATATAATGTGCAAGAGTCTTTTTATGAAAATTCCTTCCGCACAGATCAGCTGATAAAATGCACTTCACATCGCTGTAACTCCTTATTTTCTCGTTTCTTGCTCACTTCTCAAATGGGAGAGAAACGGGGGAGGCATCAAGTGAGTATCTTTTTCAAGCACTTAGAGCGTCAGAAAGAGGTGCTATTTTGGAGATGAATTTTTTGTAATCCGACCATATTCTTAGCATGAATCGTAGGCTATAAGATTTTACTTGCCAAAATTAATGCAGTTTATAATATTGAAAAAAATAACCTGCGATGAGAGATACGTTCTGGCATCAAGGGTGGAATGAGCCTCCCCCGAAGTGCCTCCACTGTATCAATTTTCGCAAACAGGATTTTACTTATGACTCCGAAAAGACATGTTGTAACGATCGTTATAGACGATATCGATAAGGCTTTTCAGCCCGTAAGCGAGCTCTTGCATGCTCATGCAAAATATATCCATTTAAGAGTGGGTTATCCTATGCGTGAATGGGGAGTGTCAGTGATCTTTTTAGTGATTGAAATGACAACTTCTCAGATGGGAGCGTTTTCCGGGAAACTGGGTATGATTCCAGGCGTCAAAGTGAAATCTCTGACATTGAAAATTGATCAAGGAGATAGCAATGAAGATTAACACAGAAGGCTTGAAGTCATTTATTCCGGATGCTGAGATTGAGTCACTTTTAGAGAGTGAAAAAAATGCATCAGCGGAAAGAATCCGTGAGATAATCCAAAAATCACTGGGAAAAAATAGGTTAGATCCTGCTGAGACTGCAGCACTCATCAGCGTTAAGGATCCAGAACTTAAGCAGATGATCTTCGATGGCGCTCACGAGCTCAAAGAGCGCATCTATGGCAATCGAATCGTGTTGTTTGCTCCCTTATATGTTGGCAATGAGTGTGTAAATGACTGTGTGTATTGTGGCTTTAGGATCTCAAATAGCGAATGCGAACGTTCGACCTTGAGCCATCAAGATTTAGTCGAAGAAACTAAATCATTAGTAAAAGTAGGGCATAAACGCTTGATCATGGTATATGGCGAACACCCGATGTATGATGCAAAGTTTATTGCGGATACTGTGCAGACAGTGTATGACACAAAGTATGAAAATGGAGAGATCCGCCGGGTGAACATCAATGCTGCACCCATGGATATCGAGGGCTATCGGATCGTAAAATCTGCTGGTATCGGCACCTACCAGATCTTTCAAGAGACCTATCACCAAAAGACTTATGAGAAGTTGCATCCCAGCGGACCTAAAAGCAATTTCTTATGGAGATTGGACGGTTTGGATAGAGCCATGAAAGCAGGGATTGATGATCTTGGTATTGGCGCTTTGATGGGATTGTATGACTGGCGTTTTGAAGTCATGGCGCTCTTGTATCACACAATCCATTTGGAAGATACTTTTGGAGTTGGTCCCCACACAATCTCCTTTCCGAGAATTGAGCCTGCCATTGGGACAGATTTTACGCAGCATCCACCATTTAAAGTCTCTGATGATGATTTTAAACTTTTGGTTGCAATCATTCGCCTGAGTGTGCCATATACAGGGTTGATTCTCACTGCTCGAGAACCAATAGAGATCCGCAATGAAGTCTTACGCTATGGAATATCTCAGATAGATGCCGGTAGTTCCATTGGAGTTGGAGATTATTCACACAAAAATGATGAATCGCGCAAAAAATCCCAATTTGTTTTGGGGGACACAAGATCCTTGGACGATGTGATATACGAATTGGCACAAAATGGATACATCCCTTCATTTTGCACATCCTGTTACCGAGCTGGACGCACAGGCGAGCACTTCATGGAGTTTGCCATCCCTGGCTTTGTGAAGAGATTTTGCACTCCCAATGCACTGCTAACCTTTGCTGAATATCTATATGATTACGCTTCCGAGCGTACCAAGAAGATAGGACTAAATCTAATTGAAAATGAGCTAACAAAGATCGAAGATCTTAAAATGCGCAACTCCGTTTCCGAAAAGCTAACTGAACTTAAGGCCGGGAAACGGGATCTCTATTATTAAAATTAAGAAAGGGATTTGCCCAGAGCGCTCAGTAGCCTTATCTTGTCTTTAAAAATGAAAGGAGTTTAACATGATTATAGAAGTAAATAATGAAAATTTCGAAGAAGTGGTAAAGAAAGGCAAGGTTGTGATAGACTTTTGGGCGCCTTGGTGCGGTCCTTGTAAAATGCTTAGCCCTATTTTGGAAGAATTGGACACAAGCTCCGAAGGTTTAACTATTGGCAAAGTTAATGTTGACGACAATCCTGATTTAGCTGGGAAACATGGTGTGATGAGTATACCCATGTTACTCTTTTTTAAGGATGGTCAGCTAAAGGACAGCTCCATTGGAGTAGTGTCCAAAAATGTCCTTCAAAATAAGATTGCAGCACTGGACTAACTAAGAGAATCAGTTGCGCCAGAAAGCTATCTTAAACGCACTGGAGTATTATCCCTTTCGAGGACTGATAGCGATTCTCAGAATCTTGCCCTATAGATTGAGCAAGATCATAGTGGTGGGATTGTTTAGCTTTTTTGGCTATCGGATTGGTATCCGCAAAAAGGTGGCATATACGCAGCTGAAGAAAGTATATCCACAATATTCTGAAGCAAAATTAAAAGCTATAATAAAGGGCGTTTATCAACAGATGGCCTTGAGCATTTTGGAAGAGTATGTGCTGGACGATCAAAAGCTGTTACAAAAAAGCAGTATCAAAGGTCAGGAGAATATAGATCATGCACTTTCTTTTGGACGCGGGGTGATCCTAGCAACTGCTCATTTTGGTAATTGGGAAGCGGCTAGGATCCTCCCTCTAAAAGGTTTGAATATGTCTGCGATTGCGAAAAAACAGCGTAATACACTTTTTGATAACTACACAAATTCTATCCGAGAACGCAATGGGCTACATATAATAGATATGAAGCATGGTCTAAGAGATATCATAACCGATCTCAAACAAAACCGGATAGTGGCATTATTAGCGGATCAGAATGCAGGTTCCAAAGGGATGATTCTGGATTTCATGGGTTATCCAGCTTCTCATTGGAAGGGAGTTGCCAAGCTTTCGCTGCGATACAAGATTCCGATCCTTCCGGCTTTTGTGGTGCGTGATAAAAACGACAATTTAGTATTCGAGTTTTCACCTATCATCTATGAACCGGACTTGGAAGATAAAGAAGAGAATTACCCTGCTATACTTGCTCAGATTATTCGTGTCACAGAAAAATATATCAATCAATATCCAGAACACTGGTTTTGGGTGCATAAGCGATGGAAGCATGCCTATGATATGTTTGAAGATATAGATTGACAGCTAGTCCCAGCGCTTAAAAATGGTAGAACTATAGCAGATTGGAGAAATCAATGTATATAGATCATCGCTATGAAGTAATCGAAAGCTTGGGCTCTGGCTCCTGGGCAAATGTATATAAGGTAAGGGACATCCGTTCCAACAAACTTTACACTCTCAAATTATTCCAATATCTATCTTCAGAAGAACTATATCGCTATTTTAGCGCGGAAGATATGCACCACATCACTAAGATTGAACATCCCAATCTATCACATGTTGTGGATTTTGGACATGTGGGTGATCATATATATTATATAAGTGAGTTCTTTGAGGGAAAAACCTTAGCGCAGTTTCGATTTACTAAGTCCAGGATCAACTTAATTTATGATCTTATTGTGCAGATTAGCTACGCCCTTCACGCCTTACACAGCCAGAAGATTCTGCATAAGGATCTGAAGCTGGAAAACGTATTGTATCGTATAGAAAATTCA